>ONCM01000098.1 GCA_900316305.1 uncultured Bacteroidales bacterium
GCATTTGACATGCGCGACGGGCTGTACGGCTTAGCTGGAGTCAACATCAAGCACGACACCTTTCCGCTCATGCTGACGGAAGACAATTGGCGCACTTCAAAGCGGATTCCCTCTCCGTTAGGAGAAGGTAAAGAAATCAACAAAGTATTGATATGGAATGATTTATGGGTGATTCGGCAAGGAAGAGAGGTCTATTACTCCTCTTCTCAAGATCTTCAGTGGCAGCGTTTTCCAGTCAAAGTCACGGATTTTTATCCTGACAGGGAACGCGGACATCTGATTGCCATCACCGACAATCTTGACTTGCTTGATTTCAGTTCCCCCACGGATTACCGGCCTTTCACCCGCGAACCGCTGCCCGCAAAGCCTGCAGAGGCCGCTGTCTATCACGGAACGCTGTATCTGTGGGCGGGTTTCCTCTGCAAGGCGAACGAGGATGGGGTGGTTGTTGCTTTCCGTGGCTATACTACGGAGGAGGGCATCGAAAAGCCCTATATGGTGAGAGACGGCGGTCAGCAACTTTGGGGCGTTGACTTCCGCAACACACTCTGCTTCGCCGACAAATCGGACGGCAGATGGTATCGCAAGCAGTATCTCCCAATGGATGTCGAAACATTCAAACTATTAAGTGACAGTGTGGCGCTGTTTTGGGACGGGCAGCGGCATTACACGTACTCCCTTGCCGACGATCAGCTGCGTCCTTACACCCTTTCCGCGCCTTTGGAGGGTTTTCTGAAAGCACCGATAATCGAGGTCGTTCTCTGCGGCGGGCTTACCAAATATCGTAGAGACACGGTCCGTTATCTTGTCACATCTGACGGCGATCTGCAGGCGAGCCATGCCACGTTGGTCTTGGACCAGTATGATCCGTGCTTTCCGAAAGCCAACGCCAAATACAAACGGAAAAGCATAAAGTTCCCGCATACCGCCAGTCGTCACGAATTGGACAGCATCCTTCGCGACATCAACCGCGACTACGCCCGCATTCCCAACATCGCCGAATTTCAAATCGCTGAAAAAGACCGCCGGAAATACTACAAACTATTGGACGAATTGGACAAAAAGGACATGATGTATGTGTACCCCAGAAGAAGAACTAATGCTTTTGATTATGATTATGCGGAGAATTTCTACCAATCAGTGCCAGATCGAATCGACACGCTGAGTGCCAACACAGTACGGAAAATCCTGTACAAAGATGAAAATTGGAGGACGACTGGAGGAGTCTATTGGTTCGAGGTTCAGGTCATCAACAGCCGTCATGACACGCTCAGTTTCATCCATTTCAATTTGCGTAACGAATATGCCTGGTTCATCCCGTGGTTGACGGAATACAACGGCATCCCGTTCCGGTGTTACAGCATGGCACTTTCACGCTGGGTGTCGGAGTGCCTTCCAGAGAAGTTTCACGTCAAGGGGAGTTTCGACAACGCCCGTTTCCTGCTGCAGATAGCGGACTATCTCTGGCAACGGGAGGATTAGGGTTTACGGTAGTTTCCATAATCTTCGGGAAAACCAATAAAAGTGTATTTTTGCGGCCTCTTATCAAACAAATTTCTAAACGTTAAAAAATGAAAGAAAAGACTGCATTCATCACTGGGGCCAACAAAGGAATCGGATTTGGCATAGCGAAACATCTCGGCTTGAGCGGCTGGAGAATCATCATCGGGGCGCGAAATCAGGAACGTGCGGAGAAGGCCATCCGCGAGCTCACCGCCTTGGGCATCGACGTGCCCGGATGGGTATGCGTGGAGCTGGCCGACCTTGCGAGCGTGGAAAACGCCGCCCGCGAGCTGAACGACAAACACCCTGAACTTTCGCTGTTGGTGAACAACGCCGGCATTCCAGGCGACATGGGCGTGGACAGCCTTCATACGGAACTCAGTGACATTCGGGAGACCCTCGACGTGAACTTCGTCGGCACGTTTGCCCTCACCAAGTTGCTGATGCCTCTGCTTGCGAAGAACCACGGCCGGATTGTCAATGTCACTTCAATGTCACTGTGCCGTCGGAAATCAGTCCCTACTGGCATCCGTTAGCATACGTGACGAGCAAGGCCGCCCAAAACGCCATGATGGGCGTGATGGCTATCGAGTTCCAGCAGCACAACACCCCGCTGGAGATTTTCTCGGTGCACCCGGGACCCACCACCACCGACCTCAACGGCAACATGAGTCTCCCCGGCTTCCACGACATCGACACGGTAGGAGAGAAGATGGCCGAGCTCATCAACGACGGTCAAAGCCACCAGGGCGAATTCGTGGAGCTTTACCCGATTGTGAAAGAAGATTAGCCGAATGGTTTCCCCGCAGAACTCGCAGACTTGTGTGGAAAATGATCTGCTATGTTCTATTCAGCGGGAAAAATATCAGGAAAAATAGTACTTTTGCAGCCGAAAAACAGCTGTGATGGTCACGGAAATTGAGAACCAGCTGCTGTTTGATGAGGGTATTGCCGCGAAGGGACGAAGTATGCAGGAACAGCTGATGAACCTTGACCTGAAAGCGGCTTACGAACATTCAATGCAGCTTGCCGAGCAGCATAAGGATTTTTCCGTGGAAATGCTGAAAACATTGTCCGCACTGGTTATGAAAAACACGGGAAGTGCGTACAATACAGTGCAAGGTTCATTTGATGCGTCCAAAGGGGACTTGCGTTTAGTCAGCGTCACCGCCGGAATCGGAGGACGCTCCTATATGGATTATCGGAAAGTTCCGGAAAAATTGCATGAGTTCTGTCTGCAGTTGAACGAAATGAGACGGCAGCTTGTCAATTCTAACGATTTGATCGCTAAATATCTGTTGACGTTCGATGCCCATTATCAATTGGTGACCATTCATCCCTGGGTAGATGGCAACGGACGCATGTCCAGATTGGTGATGAATCATCTGCAATATGAATTCGGACTGGTGCCCGTGAAAATCAACAAAGCAGACAAAGCAGAGTACATTCAGTCGTTGGTTGATTCAAGGGAACAGGAAAGTACAGAACCATTCCGTCGGTTTATGTTGGAACAGCACACCCGCAACATCCGCAAAGAGATTGAGGAGTTCAAGGAATCCCAGTCCACTGACCCGATAAAACCGCTTTCTGACCCGATAAAACGTTTCGCTGACCCGATAACGGAACGGCTCTATCAAGCTCTAATGAAAGACAACGGCCTCAATTATGCGGCTTACGGTGCTCTGTTGGGCGTGTCTGA
>ONCM01000097.1 GCA_900316305.1 uncultured Bacteroidales bacterium
CACGTCACCGACACAGAAATAGAGAATGTCACCCTGCAGGACATAACCGTAGAGGTCGCCGCCCACCTCTTTGGCGGGGGTCATCGCGGCGAACATGTCTAACCCTTCGTATTCGGGGAAGAGACTGGGTACCATCGACATCTGGATGTCGCGGGCGATGCGCAGTTCGCTCTCGATGCGCTCCTTCGCGGCAGTGGTCTCCTCCAGTTGGTCGTAAGCGGCCTTCAGCTGTTCATGCGCGGTGGCGAGTCTCTTCTGCGCTCTGCGGCGGTACCACGAGTAGATGAGGAAGAATGCCGAAAGCAGCAACAGGGCGACAAGCACCCCGATGAGCCGCTGTTTCGATAGTTTCGCCTGCTGGCGGGCTATCTCCATCTCCTTGCCCTGCGTGTCGTAGATGGTGGCCATTTCAGCCATCTGGCTTTTCTTCTGCCATAAGTATGCCGAGTCGAAAAGATCGGCAATCTGCATGGCCACTTTGAGGGCGGTGTCTTTGCGCCCTGCATAGTAGTTGGCACGGAGCTTGGGGAAATAGTAGGCGCTGATCTCCTCTAACCAAGGCTTGTCGATGAAATAATCGAGGTAGTCGTAGTGTTCGGCGGCTTCTTCATAGCGTTCCGCCGGCATCAGGTATTGGTCGTTGGCTTGTATGATGGCATTCAAGTCGTTGGATGCGTCTTTGATGAATATATCGTATTCGACGGCGGCGGAATCCGTTTTCCCTTGAATCCACAACTGCAGGGCATCATCCAAATGCCCGTAAATGTTGTAGATCTTCAAAATCTCAGATTCCGGTTCTTTCACCCCATAGAGGTACACCAGCGTGTCAACCATACAGAGCCATCGGCTAACCTCCTCCCAGTCTTTCACCCTTACGTAGGCGTCCTTGACTCTAGCGTAGGTGTTGACAAACAGGGGACTGATACGGGAGGAATCCTCGGCGAGCACCTTCCGGCTGTAGGTGTCAAATTGATTCAACACCTCCTTTGCTTTGTCGCGCTGCTCCAGTTTCAGATAGCAACACCCTAACAGCGAGTAAAGATTCATTCGCTGACCCCAAGTGCTGTGGGAACCATCCTCATAATAAGGCGACAACTGACTCATCTTCTTTGTCCAACTATCGGTGTCCAAAGAGTCCATCCAGGCAATCAAAGGCACCGCCACACGCAGGAATCCCTCGTAGTTGTGCCTCATGTACAGCTGATAGGCAAGAAAGTTGCCGGCGGCTTTGTAATGCCACTGTTGGATATCCGTGGGAGGTGCGTTGCCCAAGGCTTGGCTAAAGCTCTCTTCGGCCTGCGTGGAACGGAGCGTGAACATGTAGAGTTCTCCGCGCAACTCGTCGGCGACCAACTCGGTCAAGTCGCCACGCTTCTCCAGGCTATCGACCATGTTCTTCAGACTGTCAACAATGAAATCCGCCCGTTTAGGGTCGCCCTGCCAGAAGATATTTCGGTCGAACGAAAAAATGGAACGACGAGCCACAGAATCTGCATCCATAAGCCTTTTTTCCGCCGGGGATAGCGTTTCATTGCTTTCACTGTTCCGGCAGGAGGCGAAGACTAACGCGGCCAAGGCGAATATCCAAAAACAACGTTTAATACTCATACATAAAAATGCCTTACAATAGTCATCACGCTTAAGGTCTGCCGCCCACGACACCATCATCATAAGTGTAATGATGACCAGGCATCAAAGGCCCGACACCACCTGCGGCACCGTCGAGGTCGTCATCGTCAATCGGCCATTCTCCCATGGATACAAGTTCGTTCTTCAAAGCATTAGCCTCCTGCAACAGCTTTTTGAGTTGCTCTTTCTTTTGTTCGATTTGTTCTTTTGTCAAATTATCCATAATCAAAAATATTGCTTTTACAAATAATGTCGTCTTAACTACTAACTACTAACTACTAACTACTAACTGCTAACTGCTAACTGCTAACCTCTAATCGTCAGACACAACAATGTCAAATCGTCGTTGGGGTCTGCGCCGGCGCGGTGTTCTTCCACGGCGTTCATGAGCATTTCGATCACTTGTTGGGAAGAGAGTGACTTAGCACTATCCATCAATTCCAAAAGGCGGGCGTTGCCCAGCAATTCCTGTTGCGGGTTTTCGGCCTCGTTCA
>ONCM01000040.1 GCA_900316305.1 uncultured Bacteroidales bacterium
ATATTGGTCAAGATTATTAGCAGGTGCTTCCAGCCAAAGTTCAAACCGCGAAAGAGTTTTTGGTTCCTTTATCTCTCCACAAGGATTGGTTTGGGGCCATGAATCGTTTGTCGTTGCCACATTTGTGTTGTCGCTGGCAGAGACAACTTGAATGGATATTTGTTCATTCGTGGTAGTTAACGGTTTATTGGGATTCCATTCCAACCCCTCCAACTCCCTTCCGTCCACGACCCTGTTCTCCGCAAACGCATACGTGCTGTTCCACGGAAACATCCCCGCCAGCGGGTCCACACTCCAAAATCTCCCGATTCGCGTGTCGTGCATACGGTACTCGAAGGCGTGCAAACTCCCTGACCCATAGGCTTCTGCGTCGCTCTCCTGCCCGTTGAAAAAGTACCGATAACGCCCCAAATCGGAACGAGGGGCTGGTAGCGGGTATGTGACGGTGGGTTTCATGGCGCGAAGATAGGATTTTTTCGGGTTGGGGAGACAACAAGGGTTGATTTTTGGACGACAACGGGGACAACTGGGACAAATTTTACTCTTTAGCAAAATTGACGACACTGTACGGCAACGCTGTCAGAAGTTTACCGTCCTTGCGCACAACCTTCAACGGGCAAACGAAAGCCCCATTGCCTGATATATCCCCTATTAAAATCTTGAGATTTTGAATGTCTTCTGGCACGTATGGACTTGTATATATTGTATAAGAATAGGATTGTGCCAAAATATTGCCGACTTCATCATCAAATAAAAGATATTCAATGCATAGCTTAAATAATCGGCAATACGTTCCTCTTTCTTTATAGTTTAATTCCCAAGGCTCACATGGCGGATCAGAACAAATAATCATTCCACCTGTGGCGAGCGGCTCAACGATTTCCCCTAACAACACGTCCGAATATAATGGATAAGAACCAATCTCGGAGTGTAGTATCGTGTCTTTGATGAAACAATAATAAGGAGCTGCAGTATCATGATTTTTTAAATACTCCAAACATGCTCTTTTAAATGACACACCAGCACCGATGCAAGCGTTGCCAACAAAATGATTGCCAACTTCTTCATCTATTAGTTGTTTATGTTTGTCGTTAGGCCCGACAAAGGTATATTTCCCCACACTTATATTATGTGTGTCATAACGGACACGCATGTATTCTTCTGTTATCAAAGGCAAAAGACTCTCAATGTCAGATTCTTTGTCCAAAAACACGGCGCAATAGTAATTCTCATCAATGTTCTTTTCTTCTCCTGAGTTATGGAAGACCGACAGGAGATAGACCGTGTCCGAGAAAACCCCAATTATGGATTGAGTTTGGATATTAGTAAAAGGACAAAGAAGCAGACAGATGCATGTTGTCCATGTTGAAACCTTCTTGTTCATTGTACATCAATATTTGAATTTGGGTCAATTGGGACAGAATTGTTAATATATTTGATTTTCACGTTTGGTGTTACACCAAGATTGTTGTTTTCTAACATATAACAAATGATATTTCGAATGTCTTCATTTGATATTGGATTCATGGCAAAATTGTTGGTAGGAGTGGCCGTGTACTTCATTCTCCCATCCGGAGAATAGTATATTCCCCCTTTGTCATCCAATCCCAGCATATGTAATATCTCATGTGCAATTAATTCGGGATAGTCAATGAATCGAAAATCTTTCAAAATATACATTTGAGCATTTTTACCTATATATGTTTTGCCGGCAACGATCTCCAGCTCCCCATTTTCATTAATACGACTTTCTTCACGTTCAATGGATCCAAGAAAAGCATTTCCGAGTGCACCTTCATTCTTTGCAACTGCCATAGTGCGATAGCTATTATCGTCCCCTTGTATGTTATTGTTTTCGGCAAGTTGAGCTGTCGCTTCAGGTGTAATAGGGTTGATTTTAAAGATTACAGTGTATTCCACATCATCGATTGTTACTTTTTTGGTAATGTCATTTATTTCTTTTACGGCAGGCAGAAGTTTGTCATACGCCTCTTGCGATGCAGTGTAAATATTCATCTGTATCGTTATGGTCTTTTCTTTACCCGAATTGTCAATAGTCACTACAAAATCACTCCCATCCACTTCCTTCATCCATATCGGGTTCCCCGCGCAGAACTGGTACGGACTCAACGACGGGTACTTGGCAGCTTTCCGGTCGATACCCCACCACCGTCCCAGTCTCGTGTCATATACTCATATACTCGGAACTCGTACCCTGCCAAACTCCCTGATCCATAGACCTCTGCGTCGCTCTCCTGCCCGTTGAAAAAGTACCGATAACGCCCCCAATCGGAACGAGGGGCTGGTAGCGGGTATGTGACGGTGGGTTTCATGGCGCGAAGATAGGAATTTTTCGGGATGGGAAAGAAAATATCTGGATGACAAATGTTCTATAAACCGAGGGACTCCCAAATGACTAAAGTTGGTTTGTCATCCGGAATACTCTTGTTGATGGTTTCAAAAAGGGTGGTAATTTCTTCAACTCCCATATTTCCAACGGCAATTTTCCGGCTTGACTCACCTAAAGAATACTCAATTTCCCAATAAATTCCGTCTATCCATTTATCATCGGTATAGTGAGATTCCAAATTCTCCATTTTTTTCAATGCAGATACGATGTCTAGCATCTCTTCTTTCGTTAGTTTCTTTTTCAAAATGTTTTTCTGATTTGTCGTACTGTGTTTTTTAGTTTTCAATTCGAAAATCATCAAACACTCATTCTTAGCAACAAACGAATAATCTATAGAATAGGGCAAAACCTTTTGATTGATTTTTAGTTTATAATAAGGAACTGAATCGTACTTGACATTACTTTTATGCGATACACAGGAAACCAAAAAGAAGAATAGTGATATGATGATGGCTTTTTTCATTTTTTGCTTGAGGAATTTGTTTTGTTTTTAACCGAGGCAAAATTAATGATTTTTCAAATAGAACAAGAACAAGCGATGAAAAAAAATTTTCAAGACTATCTGCGAGGGAAAAACCTTTCCTCAAACACCATCCAATCATATCTGTCGGCAGTGGGACGGTATCATTCGTTATACGAGTCTGTCAGCAGGTCTAATCTACTGAATTTCAAGGAACACTGCGTCACCCATTACAAGCCGGCCTCGGTCAACATCCAAATCTATGCTTTGAACCAGTACTTGGAATACGCGGGAAAGGGGGATTTGAAACTGAAGACGGTGAAGGTACAGCAGCGGCGGTATTTGGAGAACGTCATCAGCAACGAAGACTATCAATATTTTAAAAAGAGGATGAAGAAAGACGGACGCATGAAATGGTACTTTATGGTCTGGTTTATGGCGGCAACCGGGGCGCGAATCAGCGAGCTGTTACAGATCAAAGTGGAGCACGTGCAGGCAGGTTTCATAGACCTGTGTACCAAAGGCGGCAAGATCAGGCGCATCTATATTCCCAAGACATTGGCTACTGCAGCTTTGGAATGGCTCAATGCCCAAAAGGTTGAATCGGGCTTTATCTTTCTAAACCGTTGGGGGAAACCGATCACGCGGGAAGGGATATATACTCGCTTGAGGGAATATGCGAAAGAATATGGTATTGATTCCAAGGTGGTATATCCCCACTCCTTCCGGCACCGTTTCGCGAAGAATTTCTTGGCAAAATACAACGATATTGCCTTGCTGGCGGACCTGATGGGGCACGAAAGCATGGAAACCACCCGCATCTATCTGCGCATGACCGCAGGGGAACAATATTCGATTGTCAACAAAGTGGTGACGTGGTAATCAAAAAAGTAGTATTTTTGCAACGTAAAAAATCAAGTTTCGCAAATGACTGATTATCAACGATATAATCAAAGTTACTATAAGGGGCGTTATCGTTACTTTTTCAACGGGCAGGAGAGCGACGCAGAAACCTATGGGTCAGGGAGTTTGCACGCCTTTGAGTACCGCATGCACGACACCCGCATCGGGCGGTTCTGGAGTGTGGACCCGCTGGCGGGGATGTTTCCGTGGAACAGCACGTATGCGTTTGCGGAGAACTCGCCGATAGGGTTTCTGGAACTGGAGGGGTTGGAGAAGGTTCAATTCGGCAACACTATTGTAAACTTCTCAGGCATGAACAAAGATCAAGTCAAAGCCACGCTTAAAAAATACAGAGACTACCATCACGGAAAACTCTCTGTGAAAGAAATCCTCACAACTGACAACGACAAGGAATTCTGGATGGTGGGGGACATTACAAACGTGTATATGCGGAGCACGGGGACTGTGGTCAGGAAATATACCAAAAAAGGCATAGTCGAAGACGTCCGTTATACTCCAATACAAATGATGTACCACTGGGAAGACTGCATTGACGGAGGACGTGATGGAGCAAACCGAGGAAAAATAACCAAAAAGGAGTGGGTTGTCGGTTTTGGTCTGATTGGCATCCTCACAGGAATTGGTGCACTTGTAGAGACGGGAGCATCTGTTGAGATCATCATAGGACTGGTCAACAGCCTGGACGATGCTTTAGGAATGTTTACCAATGGAGAAGGATCCTTGTCGCAAGATTTGACCCCTGAAAACGCAAAATGGATAACAAATTCTGCAAAAACGATACTTGATGGTGTGAAAACAGCTTATTACAAGAAAAAGATCTCTAAAGAGGATTATGATAAAACCAAGGCCATAATTGAAACTATTATTAGTGCAGTGGAAACTGGCAATAGAGCAATCAATACAACTCAGGATGAAATCAAACGAAAGAAATAGCAAATGTTTGTGCAAAAGCTCTTTAACAATCTATCCCTGTGTTTTATATACAGTATTCGTTTTTGGGGCAGGCGGACCTATTTTCAACATAGGCGAGACTTTTTATTACATATCCACCTCCACAGTATCTCTATTATTATGGATAATCTTTCTTAGGAAAAATTATTTTTTTGAAAACCATATGCTGGTTGTGTACCCTTTACGAATAATTAGACGGCAAATTAGAATAAATTATAGGGATGTTGATTGTTTTATATACAACACAGAAAGTTTGGGAGGTAACTATTTAGACATTATCGTCAAGGAAGGATCTCAAATTGTTTTATTCATCCGAAAATGGGTGTTTTCACCTCTTTTTAGTGTTCGAAATAAAAGAAAGAGGACTCAACTGTTTTTCTTGCTCAAGCATTTAAAATCAAAAGGTTCTCAAATAAAGATAAATAATGGCAACTATGATGTTGAAAACCGAATCGAAATGATATTTGGAATGGGCAAATCTCATTATATCCGGAAATCACCAGCAGAGAAAAGAAAAGATCGTATGGAAAGAATTAAAGACACAGTCATTGCTGATATCTTAGTTCTTGTTTTTGTTTTTGTTTTTGTTGTGCTTTATGCTTTATATCTTGTCTTTCACAAAAGCTCATCTTTATACTAACACATCTGCGGGGCGCATCTTTCCCTCCCGGGACATGGCTGTTGTCGAATCTCAATGAGGCGTTGCCCAATAGCCGGGATGAAGACGGCTACATTTAAAAAAAATTGTCCCACATTGTCCTTGTTGTCTCCCCAACCCGAAAAAATCCTATCTTCGCGCCATGAAACCCACCGTCACATACCCGCCATCAACCCCTCGTTCCGATTTGGAGGAGGTGAAATGTGGACCCCGTTTTCAAGGAGTATGAAAGTCCGTATGCATGCTTCGCGGGGAATCCGGTGTGGATGGCAAAAAAAGAAATCCAAATATGTTCAAGAAGTCAAAGCCCTTTCAGACGGTTATTTAGGCAATTAGTATTGTATCACTGCCAAACCGCGGCAACCTTTACGACTTCTGGTCGTATTGCTCGTAAATGGAGTTCTTGCTGATGAATTCCGGCACAAAGGCCTTCATCTTCTTCACCATTTCGGGGATGTTGACGAAAATGGACAACTCCTCCATCTCTTCAATGGCTGCCAAGGCATCCTTATAGGAATACTCCCGCACTTTGGCCACGAAAATGCGGTTGTGGGTGGTCGCCGTATTGTTCTCCATGTTGGAGAGCACTTCCTCGTAAAGTTTCTCACCCGGACGCAGGCCCACGTATTCGATCTGGATATCCACACCGGGTTCCAGACCGGCAAGACGAATCATACGCTTGGCCAAATCGTCGATCTTCACCGATTCGCCCATGTCGAAGACGAAAATCTGGTTGCCAGTGCTGAAGGTGGCAGCCTCCATCACCAAACGGCATGCTTCGGGGATGGTCATAAAGAATCGGGTGATATCGGGATGGGTAACCGTCACAGGACCACCTTTTTCGATCTGTTCACGGAAACGCGGAATCACGGAACCATTGGAGCCCAGCACATTGCCGAAACGGGTGGTCACAAAAGTGGTCTTGCCCTGAATCTCGCCTCTTTCAATGGCCAGACCCAGCGACTGGACGTAAATCTCGGCGATACGCTTGGAGCATCCCATAATATTGGTGGGGTTCACGGCCTTGTCGGTGGAAATCATCACCATCTTCTCCACTCCGTATTCGATGCACTTATCCGCCACCGTATGCGTACCATGGACATTGACCCGAATCGCTTCGCACGGATTCTCCTCCATCAGCGGCACATGCTTGTAGGCGGCGGCGTGGAAAACAATCTGAGGACGATACATGCGGAAGGCGAAATCGACACGGGGACTCTGACGGACATCGCCGATGACCGGCACAAACGAGAGGTCCGGGAAGCGTTCCTCCAACTCCAAACGGATATTGTGCATGGGAGTCTCCGCATTGTCGAACATCACCAACTTCTTGATACCGAAAGTGGCCAGCTGGCGACACAATTCGGAGCCGATGGAGCCGGCCGCACCAGTGACCATCACCACCTTGTCCTTGAAATTCTCCTTAATGGCATCCATGGAGATGACAATTTCCTCACGGCTGAGCAAATCCTCAATCTTGACATTCCGGATGTTATTGTGTATCGTCTGGCCGTTCATCTCGTCAATATTGGGGATAATCAGCGGGCGAATGTGTATATCCGAGCACAACTTCACCAAGCCGTCACGTTCCCGCTTGGCATCGTTTTCCGAGGTGAAAAGCACAGCGTCAATATCATAGTCATTGATGATCTGTTCAAACTGTTTAGGATCCTTGTAATTAAAGACAGGGAGGTTCATCAGCAGCAGGTTGTCCGGCTGAGGTTCCTCGCTCAGGAATCCGATTACTTTATAATGAGTGGAGTTTTCCAAGCGCACATTGGCAGCCAAAGATTTGTCAGAGGTGCCGAACAGCAGCACACGCATACAATTGCGCTTGGCCACATTCTTGTTCTGGAAGAAACGGTAGATGGTAATCATCAGCACACGCACGAATACCAGCAGACAAACGGTGAAAATACCGTCAACAATCAAGGTGAAGAGGATGCCGGCGTACATCTTCTTATAGGCGATGAGCATTACCACCGCCATGATCACAGTCTTAAAAGTGGCCTCCAGTACAAAAACAAGAAGGTCGTGCAACGAAGTATGGCGGATGATCAGCTTGTGCCCTTTGAAAATCAGCATGGCAAACACAAAGGCGACCAAGGACGTCACCATCCACAAGAGAGCGAAATGGCCTGTAGCATAAAAGGTTCCCCGTATATAACCCAAGCTGAGCAAAGCGAGTAGCGAAGCCATCAAGGAATGGAACAAATCTATCAGAAAGATCACCCTTGCATCCAAGAATGTCGAAATCTTTCCCGCTAATCTGTCTATAATGCTAGCCATAACGATTGTTAATTTTCGTTTAAAAGACGTTAATTCAATGATTTATCCACAGAAAGCACGTTACTCCTCCTAATTTCAAAATCAACCGCAAAGATAAAAAATAATAATACAAATATCTACCCCTCCAAAAAATTTTAAAAAAAATTGCACATTTCAGGCACATTTTTTCAAGTAGCAGATTTTTTTCGGCATTCCATTCTAAAATGCTAAAATCCAAAGTAACAAACACGTTTTTTTTTATTATTTTTGCGCACTCAAAATTGTTAATAAGGATAATATTCAAAAAATTGATATACAATCTATTATGAAAAAGATTCTCCGATTGATGGTTCCCGCGATGCTGCTGACATGCCTGACTGCGGGCGCACAGAACAACGATCCCGTCCTGCTGACGGTAGGTGGGGAGACGGTCACCAAGTCCGATTTCATCCGGGCATACCAGAAGAACAGCTCGTTGAGCGAGGCCACGGAAGCCGACCTTCGCGAGTATCTCGAACTTTATACCAACTATCGTATGAAAGTGCAGGAGGCCAAGGCCATGCAACTTGACACGGCCAAGGCATTCCAGAGTGAGTGGGCATCCTACAAAGACCAGTACGCACAACAATATCTCATTGACACTGAGGTCAGTGACCAGCTTTTGAACGAGACTGCCGATCGTGCACGCTATCACGTGCGCGCTTCCCATATCCTGGTGCGCCTGCCCGAGGACGCGAGTCCCAAGGACACCTTGGCAGCCTATCACAAGATCATGAAAATCCGTGACGAAATTGTCAACGGCATGCCTTTTGGAGACGCGGCCGTCAAATATTCAGAAGATGTGTCTGCCCGCGACTTCGTGAACCCGCAAAGCAAGCGCCTGCAACGCGGCAACCGCGGTGAGTTGGGTTACTTCTCCGTCCTTGAGATGATTTACCCCTTCGAAACCGCCGCCTACACCACGCCTGTCGGTCAGGTGTCGCAACCGGTCCGCACCCAGTTCGGCTACCATCTGGTCTATGTGCAGGATAAGATTCCCGCTATCGCGAAACTCTATGTCTCCCAGATTTTCATCAAGGACACCAACGCACTGGATCCCAAATCGGACCATTCCGAGGCAATGCGCAAAGCGGCTGAAATCCGCCAAGAGTGGAAAAACGGCGTAAGCTTCGACAATCTCACCGCCGCCTACTCTGACGATGCCGCCACCCGGAACAGCGGAGGACGCATGGAACCGTTCTCCCCGAACCGCCGACCCGGCAACTACGTCTATGCCGCCATCAACCTCAAAAACGGGGAAATCTCCGAACCCGTGCCCTCGGTCATCGGCTGGCATATCCTCCGTCTCGACTCCGTGGTCTATACCACCGTCAACGACGAATTCAAATACATGCTCAAAAACAGACTGGCCCGGGACTCCCGTTCGAAAAAGAGCAAGGAATCGTTGGTGGAGAAGCTGAAAACGGAGTACAACTATGAAGAAAAGGGCAAAGCGGCCGCTCTCAAGTTCTTCAAGAAAAACATGCCCGACAACTACTTCCAGTCCAAGCATGTGGCTCCCGATTCCCTGAAAGGCATCGAGAAGCTGAAACCGATGTGCACCTACGCGGACCAAACTGTGACCGCCCGCGATTTCGGCAAATACCTCTCCCGCTTCCAAGGTGCGCAAATCAGTGTTCCCATGGACAAATTCTTAGACCAAGTGTTCCCCAACTTCGTGAGCGACAATATCATCAAATATGAAAGAACACAACTGATGAGAAAATATCCGGAGTACCGCGAAGTGGTGAACGAGGTGTTCGACGGGCTGATGATTTACGAGATCAACTCCCGCAAAGTTTGGAATGCCGCCATTGAGGACACTGTCGGCACCATGCGTTTCTACGAGCAGGTCAAGACCCAATTCCCGACCGGCGACACCCTCAACCCCTACAAGCCGTTTGAGGAGGTGCGCGCCGTGATCATCAGCATGTATCAGGACCAGCTGGAGAAGGATTGGATCAAAGAGTTGCACCGTAAATACCCCGTCAAGCTCAACGAGGACGTTTTCCGCACCATTCTGAAGAAATAACGTGAAAAAAATCCTCGTCATACTCTGTCTCGCCGTCGCACTCCTTGCGTCTTGCGGCAAGAAAAGCGACCCTGTGGTAGCCCAGGTTTATGAGTACAAGTTGTACGCTTCCGAAATCCAGGCCTTCCTCCCGCACGGACTGTCCCAAAACGACAGCGCCGCGCTGGTGCGCGACTATATCGACAACTGGATCAAAGAGAAACTGGTGCTCCATGAGGCGGAGAAAAACCTCACCCCTAAGGAAAAAAATTTCGAAAAGGAGATGCAATCATATCGCAACTCCTTGTTAATGAGTAGATACTATAACAAGCTCTGGATGAAGGATACCGCCAATGTTCAGATTTCCGACCGCGAAATCTCCGACTTCGCGCACTCCCTTGACAACCGTTATACCGTTGAGAAAGAGATTGTCAGAGTCAACTACGTCAAGATTCCCACAAAGGCCCCGACCTTGGAGTCGGTGAAGAAAATCCTGTTCGACGAGAACCTTCGTAAGGAGAATAAGGAGACGCTCGTGCAACTGCTCGGCGACTCCATCGAATACCTTCTGGATGACGATGCCTGGCTTTATCTGGATGACCTTCAAAACGAGGTGGCTTTTGAAATCGATGCAGAAAAAGTGGCCAACAACAAGGGTGCCCAACGTATCGAAAAGACCGTGGGCGACAACACCATCCTGCTGGTGATTCTCGACTACCGTTCGCAACGTTCGGTGAATGAGACCAAAGAGGAACGCGCCGCCGCCCAGATGCTCCTGATGAACCAACGCAAGACACAGTTTATCAACCAGTACATCCAAGACCTCTATGACAAAGCAGTCAAGGAAGGCGTAGTCGTACAGTGACCATTGACTATTGACTGTTGACCATTGACCATTTAACCTTGTAACCAATAAACAATAACCCTCAATAACCTATAACCTATAACCTATAACCATTAAAAAATGTCAACTGTAAAGATATATAACCGATCTGGAAATGAGCTTCCGGCGTATGCCTCTGAGAGTGCTGCCGGAATGGATTTGCGGGCCGACTTGAAAGAGCCCGTAGTGTTGCAACCGCTTGAGCGAAAGCTTATTCCGACGGGGCTGTTCATCGAACTTCCGCGTGATTGCGAAGCACAGGTCCGTCCCCGCAGCGGACTGGCCCTCAAGCATGGCATCACTGTGCTCAACAGTCCGGGCACCATCGATGCCGACTACCGCGGCGAAGTCTGTGTCATCCTGGTCAACCTTTCGCAAGAGGCATTTGAAATCCAGCCCGGAGAACGGATTGCCCAGATGGTCATCGCCAAATTCCTGCAGGCAGACCTGCAGGAGGTCAAGGACTTGAGCGACCTCTCCGACACGGAGCGCGGTGCCGGCGGTTTCGGGCACAGTGGCAAAAAGTAAATCCTACCATGCGCAAGACTCTCCTACTCCTCCTCAGTGTTGCCCTTACGCTCTGCGTGAGCGCGCAGTCGGGCAAGAAGACGCGGAACACGGCCTCCAACACCAAGGAGGCGGTCACCGAACGCGCCATTTCCAACCGTTTTAACCATGGGCTGCAGCAATACTACACAGCCCAGTACGAGGAGGCACTGCAGTCATTCTCCGGCATCCTCACCGATGCGCCCAAGCACGCTCCTTCCTACTACATGCTCGCGCGTATCTACGCGAGTCGGGAGCAGTTCACGGAATCCGAAAATGCCTTGCGACAGGCTGTCAAGCTTGACAAGAACAACATCTGGTATCAGGTGGCGTTGGCGCGTGCCTGCCAGAAAAACGGCAATTACAAGGATGCACTTCCTTTATGGGAGAAAATCTGTCGCGAGAAAACCGACAATCCCGAATATCTTTCCGCTTTGGCCGACTGCTACCAGCAAAGTGGGAAACCCGAAAAAGCGGACGAAATTCGCAACCGCATCAACGAACTGATGCCTTCCGATGCGAACAAAACTCCGAAACCCAGTACCACCATTCCAACGAGCGGTTCGAGCAAGGAACAGGGAATTGCGCTGCTGGTAGCGAAAGATTACGCCCAAGCCGTTGACCTTCTGGAGCAGGCCTTACGCGAGGACGACACCGATTTCGAAGTCTGGAGTGCCTTTGCAGAAGCCACGGACAAAGCGAAGCAATGGTCGCGACTCACCGCCAAGGAAGAAGATTTGACCACGGTTTTCCCCCAATCAGCCGCACTTTTGGCTGCCCTGGCCCATGCATACCTTCAAACCGGTCATCCGGACAAAGCCATAGATTTTTACAAACAGGCTAAATCCTTCTCATACGACCCTGAGCTGACGAAGACCATTCGCAAGGGGTTGTTTGATGCCTACACCCAAGCTGGGGATTCCGAAAACGCCGAGCGTTACAGATAAGATTTTATCAACATCTATTAACATTCGCCCGTTGGGAATGTTGAAAATTAATGGGCGAACGCCGTGATATTTTTCGGATATTTGCCGTCCCGATATAAAAACCTATCTAAAAGCCTAATCTATGGAAAATGAAACGATTACAGTAAACAGACCCGGACGGACAATGTCGTACAACCGCATCGAGAACATCCTCGGCACCACGGGCAAGCTCACCCCGCAAGCTGTGGAATTCGAGGAGGCCGTGCTGGGTGCACTCATGATTGATGACAACGCCGTAACAGAGGTGCTCTCCATCCTGAAACCTGAAATGTTTTACGTGGAGGCCAACCAACATATCTTCGCCGCGATCAGAAAGCTCTTCTCCGCCTCCCAGCCCATTGATGTTCTGACAGTTACCAACCAGCTGAAAAAGGACAAGCTGTTGGAAGTGTCGGGCGGCGCCTCCTACGTGGCAGGGCTGACCAGCCGGCTGAACTCGTCGGCCAACGTGGAGTTCCACTCCCGCATCGTGATGGAGAAGTTCATTCTGCGCGAACTCATCCGCCACTGCAATACCATCATCAACGACGCTTACGACGACAGCAACGACGTGCTGGAAATGCTTGACGGCGCGGAATCTAAGATATTCTCCATTGTGGAAAACAACCTCAAGCGCGACAGCAAGGAGCTCGGAGACGTGGTCAGTCTAGCACTCAATGAGTTGACGGAGATCCGTGACTCGCAGGACGAGTTGCAGGGTGTGCCGTGTGGCATCCGTGCCATCGACGAGAAAACCGGCGGTTGGCAGAAGTCCGACTTGGTGATTCTGGCTGCCCGTCCCGGTATGGGTAAGACCTCATTCGTGCTCTCCATCGCGCGCAACGCGGCTATCGACTTCGACCAGCCCATCGCGTTTTTCTCGTTGGAAATGTCGGCCACCCAGCTGGTTCACCGTCTTTTCTCCATCGAGTCCGGCATCCCGTCCGACCACATCTCCAAGGGCACGCTCTCGGATATAGAGTGGTCAAAACTGTGGGAGAACGTGAGCCGGTTGAATAGTGCGAACTTGATTATCGACGATACCCCTGCCCTATCAGTCTTCGACTTGCGTGCCAAGTGCCGCCGTTTGAAGCACAAATACAACATCCAGATGATCATCATCGACTACCTGCAGCTGATGCAGGCGGGCACTGATAATTCGAAGCACGGTGGCAACCGTGAGCAGGAGATCAGCTATATCTCCCGTTCCCTCAAGGCGTTGGCGAAAGAGTTGAACATTCCGGTCATCGCGCTGTCGCAGCTGAGCCGTGCCGTGGAAACCCGTGGCGGCTCCAAGCGTCCGCAGTTGTCCGACCTTCGTGAGTCCGGTTCTATCGAGCAGGACGCCGACATGGTGCTCTTCATCTATCGTCCTGAGTATTACCACCTTGACACTTTCGAGGACAACACCCCTGCCGACGGTATGGCCGAGATCATGTTCGAGAAGAACCGTCATGGCAGCACCGGCAACGTGAAAGTGCGCTTCCAGAGTCAGTTCACGAAGTTCTGCGATGTCAGCGAGGGTACGTTTGGTCCCGACAGCAACTTTGCCTCACCGTCCGCCGGCATCACCCCGAACGAGAACTTCGGTGCCGCCCAGTATTACGACAGCGCGGTGAACAACGACGCGGGCGGCAACAACGACCCGTCGCAGCAGGGGTACGAGAACGATTATGCGTTCTAGTTCTTAATAATAGATATGAAGAAACTATCAATGGATGAACTGGGGCGGATCACCCCAGAAGAATACAAGAAACAGGAGAAGATCCCCGTCGTGCTGGTGTTGGACAACATCCGCAGCATGCACAACGTGGGTTCCGCATTCCGCACGTGCGATGCCTTCAACGTGGAGAAGCTCTACCTGTGCGGCATTACCGCCACTCCACCGCAGAAGGAGATCAGCAAGACCGCCCTCGGCGCCACCGAAAGCGTGGATTGGGAATATAAAGAGAGGGTATCAGAACTTGCAAAAGAGTTGAAATCGGCAGGTTATGCAATACTATTGGTCGAGCAGACGGACAATTCCATAATGTTGCAGAACTTTGACTTTGCACAGTATGAAAAGATTGCGCTATTCGTCGGCAATGAGGTCTTCGGCATCTCCGACGAGCTACTGCCCTTGAGCGACTCAGCTATCGAAATCCCTCAATTCGGCACCAAACACTCGCTGAACGTTTCTGTGGCCACGGGAATTGTACTGTGGGAAGCGGTAAAACAGTTAGCAGTTAGAAGTTAGTAGTTAGAAGTTATACGAAATCATCTCGGTCGAAGGAGCATTCCCCTTCTTTTAGAAGGTGTGTCCGAAAGGCGGGGAAGTTTATAGCAAAAAGCATAAATAATGAACAATACGCGGACCAAACGCACGGCCATCATCGTCTTCGGCGCGATCCTCCTCGCGATCGGGCTGTTCGCGATTTTCGGACGGCACACCAAGCTGGCGGAGAGCGTGCGGCAGCAGACCGCCGTCATCCTTAAAAAGGAATATATCCCCAACCAGGACGTGCAGTTGGAATCGACCATGGCCTTCCAGAAGTTAGACTCACTCTATTCCGACTTCCGGGAGCATTTCCGGATGCACTACCAGACCCTCGCCACGGCCACCTTCCCCGACAGCAGCCGCATCATCCTCATCGCCGAACCGGCTCCGTTCCTTGAGCCCGACAGCATTGAGTCGATTTGCAGTCGGTTCACCCACCAGACATCGCGTCGCAGCTTCAAGATCGGCTATGACGGACACGTCACCGACATGGCCATTGTGCTCGCCAACGCCACCACGGAAAACCTTGACAATCTGGTGGCTAAGATTTCCCAACAGCAGTTCCTTTCCGACTATAAGCCCAACGCCCTTGACCTGCTTGGCGGCGAAAAACGGCACTATTTCACCCAAGACAACCTGGACTACCAGATTACCTTGGGTGAGTTCGACGACTGGTTCTTTGCCGCAGGGGAAGCTTTCATTGACGAACAAGATACTGCCAACGATTTGACAGTCAGCGATATGTTTCAGCAAAAACGACGCGGGGTATTCTTTAGTCGTGAGCCGGGTTTGGTGGCGTGGAGCATCCGTCGTGACAGCGACCTCTCTGAACAAACCGCCGACATCCGTCGTTTCGCCCTAGATGCCGACCTTGTCCTAGGTGCCTTGCGGGATTCCACCACGCTGGTGGTCATCGGGCGCGAGCGCGAAGTTCCGTTGGAGGTGCTGCCACCTCTGCGCGTGGAAAGCATCCTCCTCGTCGCCTCCATCAGCAGCAAGGAACTTTCCCAAAGTCTGGACGTAAACGACTGCATGGCCGGCAAAATGAGCAACGGTCGCGACTGGTGTCCCACTTACCTCAGTCGCGAGCTGGAAAACACCGAGTTGGGGCATCTGCTCACCATCACCGACGTGCTGCTCAAGGACTGGTCGGAGAATGGCACCATCCAGGAGGCCTGCTATCACTACCCTTCCCCAGGCCGTTTCCCCTTCGACCGTCCGCTTTTCAAGAAATTGGGACTCAGCGAGTTGGTCTATAACTGGAACACCGCCAACACGATGTATGCCATCGACCTGCCCGAATACACGATTTACACGCTCAATCGCACGGGGGCGCTGCCGGTCTCCTATTTCCGTTCGCAGAACAGCGGTGTCAGTGCCGGATCGCAGTACGAGCGGCAGGCGGGCAACTATTTTGCGCGTGTTGGCAACACCGACATTGCCCGAGTGGTGCAGTATGTCGCATTGTACCAGTTGTTTATGGATAATGGCATCACCTACAAGGGCAAGCTGTTACATTCCGCGTTCCCCTCGAATAAGCCCTACCTGCTGACCAAGCCCTGCAAAGACTTGATGGACATTCTCAAAAATCTCACAGACAGTCAGATAGAGAGCCTTTCCGATACCCTCGCGCGATTGCACTTTACCGCATACGGTGAAGAGCAGGTCAACAAACAGCTACGACAGAATGAACGCGAATACAACTTCACCTACACCGACGAACATGAGAAGGCCATCTACCGGGATGTCAACCAGAACGAGAAACGGTCGCTGGTTGAGGAGTTCCGTGGGGTTCGTTCGATGTTGAAGGGGTTTTCCGTGGAGGAATACACGAAACTGGTGCGCTATCTCTCTTATCCGCGCGGCACAACCATTAATAGCCGAGAGACTTACAACCGGATGTTGCAGGCTCAGAAAGTCAACAACCTCCTGCGGCATGTGGGCAAGAACAATTTGCCGTTGTTGGGCATTGACTTGGCGAAGGTGCGCGACTACTATGTCGGCAGCTTACGCAACAGCGGCGGTCGGTATCTGAAGACGCCGTCGGTCATCGTGACCTACAACGACCTGCTCACCACGGGCGGTCACAACATTTCCTCCCGCATCAGCCGAGTGGGAAGTACTACGAACTACAAGCGTTCGAGTGGTGGTGGCGAGCCAGTGGCGCAGGCGAACGTCCCGCCGGCAACCGAGAAACCTGCAACACCGAAGACAAGCACGCCGTCCACAAATTCCAAACCATCAACGGGTTCTAAGCCATCGAGTTCGAAACCCTCTTCCGGCAGTAAGCCCTCCTCTGGTACGAAATCTTCCTCCAGTGCACATACTTCTACCTCCAAAAGCACCGCATCGACCACAGCCCACCCTGCCTCTTCCGGCTCTGTGCGTCCGCGCAGCAGCGTGATTTCCGGCAGTGCCCGCACCACACGCGGATTCTAGTCGTTTGCTTACTGCCTATTGCCTATTGCCTTTTGCCTGATTATCGCTTACTAATCCTAAAAAATTGTATCTTTGCATCGCCAAATTTTAATGGATATGAGCGAAAAAGTGACCTTTTTGGACAAGACTTTTGTCAAATACATTCCGTCCAGCGAAATTGATGCGGCCATTGCCAAAGTGGCTGCTGAAATCAATGAGGACTACAAAAACGATGACCCGATTTTGCTGATCACGCTCAATGGAGCCATTGTTTTTGCCGTGGATTTAATGAAGTATCTTGACATCAGCTGCCGGATTTCCTGTGTGAAGGTTTCTTCCTACTGCGGCACCGAATCGACCGGCAAGATCAACAGCCTCATCGGACTCAACGAGGACGTGCGCGGCAAACGCATCCTCATTCTGGAGGACATCGTCGATACCGGAGCCACGTACGGACATCTATATCAAATGCTGATGGAGGCCGGTGCCAAGGACATCCGCATGGCCACCATGACTATGAAGCCGGACGCTTACAAGGGTACCCTCCCCGTCCACTACGTCGGCCTGCGCATCCCCAACAAATTTGTCGTGGGCCGCGGCCTCGACTACGACGGGTACGGGAGGAATTTGAACGATATCTATCAAGTAGTTGACAGTTAGTAGTTATTCCAAGAGGGCTGAAAGCCCGACACGTATCAACCTAGGGTGAACGAAGTGAGCCCTAGGAAATAAAGAAACAACAAAATTCTAACCAATATGATCAACATCGTAATGTTCGGTGCCCCCGGCAGTGGTAAAGGCACCCAGGCCAAGCAGATGGCCGAAAAATTCCAACTTGAACACGTCTCCACCGGCGACCTGTTCCGTTATGAAATCTCTCACAAAACCCCGCTGGGTCTGAAAGCGCAGGAGATCATCAACCGCGGCGACCTCTGTCCCGACGACATCACGCTGGGCATGTTGCGCAACCACATCGAGAAGCACGCCGACAGCAAGGGCTTCATCTTCGACGGCGTACCGCGCACCATCAAGCAGGCCGAGATGCTCGACGACCCGACTTTCTTCAAGAGCCTTGATATCACGAAGGTTATCTACCTCAAAGTGGAGATGGAGGAGGTGCAGCGTCGTATCCTCAAGCGCGCTGAAATCGAGCAACGCGCCGACGACACCCCCGCCACCGTCAAGGCTCGCGTCGAGAACTTCTTCGCCCAGACCATGCCCCTCGTGGACTACTACCGCAACCAAGGCAAGCTGGTGGAGATTGACGGTATGCAGGACATCGAGCACGTGTTTGCGGATATCTGCGCCGTAGTCGAAAAACTCTGTTAGTTAGCAGTTAGCAGTTAGTAGTTAGCAGTTGTTCCAAAAGGGCTGAAAGCCCGACCTATGTTAACCCAGGGTGACGCGGAGCGGAGCCCTGGGACATAAGAACCATAATAATGAATACTATGCCAAACAACGAACAACACCCCCGCCGCATCGCCGTCCTCGGTTCGACGGGCTCCATGGGCACGCAGGCGCTAGAAGTCATTGCCCTGCATCCGGACATCCTGCAGCTGGAGGTCATCGCCGCCAACTCCAGTGCGGACATGCTGATCCAGCAGGCCAAGCAATACCATCCCAACATCGTGGTGGTGGTACAGGAAGCGGCCTACAAGATCGTGAAAGAGGCGCTGGCGGATGAGGATGTGAAGGTCTTCTGCGGCGAGGAATCGCTGTGCGACGTCTGCGAGATGGACTGCGTCGATATGGTGCTGTCGTGCATCGTGGGCATCGCGGGACTGCGTCCGGCCTTCCGTACCGTGTCGTGCGGAACACCGTTGGCCATCGCCAACAAGGAGACCCTCGTGGTCGCCGGCGAGCTGATCATGCGCACCGCCAAAGAGCACAACGCCCCCGTACTGCCTGTGGATTCTGAGCATTCGGCCATTTTCCAGTGTCTGGCGGGCGAGCAGTTCAACCCTGTGGAGAAGCTGCTCATCACAGCATCGGGCGGCGCGTTCCGGGGCTACACCCGCGAACAGCTCGAAAAGGTGACCCTTCAGGACGCCCTGAAGCATCCGAACTGGAGCATGGGACCGAAGGTCACCATCGACAGCGCAAGCCTGATGAACAAGGGATTGGAGGTCATCGAAGCAAAGTGGCTATTTAACATGCCATTGGAGAAGATCGACGTAGTGGTGCACCCGCAGTCGGTCATCCACTCCATGGTGCAGTTCGAAGACGGCTCCGTGAAGGCGCAGCTCGGCATCCCCGACATGCGGTTGCCCATCCAATACGCGCTCTCCTACCCTGTCCGTCTGCCGTTGCCATACCCCAGACTGGACTTCAACAAATACTCTAATCTAACGTTTGAACAACCTAACAAAGAGGTATTTCCATGCATAGCTATGGCGTATAAAGCCTCTGCCGCAGGCGGTGGAATGCCCTGCGTGATGAATGCCGCCAACGAGGTGGCCGTCAAGCAATTCATGGAGGGGAAAATCCGCTTCGTGGATATTCCGCATATCATCGAGCAGGCACTGGCCACGGCACCGACCGTCAAGCCAAAGACCATCGAGGATTACATCGCACTGGATGCGGAAACGCGGAAACGGATCTAAATTGTGATACGTAAAAAAGGAGCGGCTTACACCGCTCCTTTTTTATTACTGTCCCGACATCTTTCTGACCCTTCGAGTGGCGAAACGCCAGACGAAGAAGAAAAAGACCAGGAAGACCACGTACAGGGTGCCCGACAAGGTGTCAACCTCCTGCATGGTATCTGACTCAGTTCCTTGCAAGTTGCTCATGTACATCAGCAGGAAATCGTAGGTGCCATGAAGAGCCACCGGTACCAGATAAGCCAATGTCATATAGCGTCTGCGGTTGTCGTAGCGGAAACGGGCCATAGAGAAGAAATAGCCCATGAAGATGGCGAAGAAGAAGTGTGCGGGAACGGCAAAGATGGCTCTGCCGAACGCTAACCCCAGACCGCCATTCAGTATGTACAGCAGGTTCTCAATGCCCGCGAATCCCAATCCTACAAACGCGCCATACTCCACTCCATCGTAATATTCGTCAAAAAGCGGGCTCTTCCAGATGCAGAGATAGAGCATCAGAAGCTTGCAGGCCTCTTCAGGAAAAGCTGCACAAATAAAGGCGTTGTAGAGCGCATCGATCATCGGGCCGTCAGAAATTTTCGGTATCAGCCGGCTCAGCAGTCCGGCGACCGTCACATCCAGCATGGCGGCAAGCACGCCGAAACCGAAAGCCTTCAGCAACAGCGGCCACGGCTCCTTCTGGAACGTATCGCGTTTGTAAATGTAGGCTATCAGAATGACGACCGGAAGCAAGGAGGCGAATAAGAGTATTGACATTTTTAATAGTTATTGGTTATAGGTTATTGGTTATTGAGGGTTATTGTTTATAGGTTATTGTTTACGCGGTTAGACGGTTAATGGTTAATCGGGGGTATATAGACGTAATTCATCGTTTGTTCATCGTTTGTTCATCGTTTGTTCATCGTTTGTTCATCGTTTGTTCATCGTTCATTCATCGTTTGTTCATCGTTCATTCATCGTTTGTTCATCGTTCATTCATCGCCCTCGTCGTAATAATTGTCCTTGATGAAATCGAGTTGGCGGCGATCGCGTTTGGTGGGGCGGCCGAGGCCGTGCGGGCGGAACTCCTGAGTTTTGAGGGTCTTCATGCGGTCGTACTCGGCTTGCGGGGTGAGGTCGGTGCAGTAATCCGGAACTAACGGAGCTCCTACTCTGCTCTTCGGCGCGCCTACCACCTCCACGGTTTTGTGCAAGGAGCCGATGTGCACCTCATAGACTTCCCCCACTCGCACGTCACGGGAAGGCTTGACGTTCTCGCCGTTGAGTTTCACCTTGCCGGCATTGCACGCCTCCGTGGCAATGGAACGGGTCTTATACAGCCGCACCATCCAGAGCCATTTGTCGATTCGCACGTTGAGTTTCTCCATTGTTAATGGTTATTGGTTATTGGTTATTGAGTTTATAGTTAATAGTTTATAGTTTATGGTTTATGGTTTATAGTTTATGGTTTATAGTTTATGGTTTAAAGCCAATAGCTAACAGCAAAAAGCCAACAGCTAAAGTTTCTTCCAGGTCATGGTGCGGCCGAGGGCGGAGACGCCGATGTAGCCGCGGACGCGCAGGGTATTGTCGTTTTCGAACCACATCTTGCATTTGTAGGTCTTGCCGTGCACGGGATCGTAGATTTCGCCATCGACCCATTGGTTTTTCTTCGCATCATAACGAAAATGGAAGATGAGCGGAATCTGGTCGCCGGGGGTGTTTCGCTTGGCGGGATCGGGGTTTTTGATGTCGCGTTTGGGCGTACCGTCCTTGAAAGTCGGAGTCTTCACCCAGATAATGCGACCACTGTACGTGCCCGAGTTGTCCTTGTATATCTTGACCTTGCAGTCCTCGTCGGAGGTGTCATCCGAAACGTAATAAATCCCTAAAATTTTATCTGCGGCCGTTGTTTGGGCGACCGCAGATAAAGTAGGGATTATTAGTGCACAAAAGATGATGATGGATCTTAACATTAAGTGTTAGATTGGTTTATGTAGAGACGTTTCATGAAACGTCTCTACAAAGATTACGCTTCAGCAGGTGCCTCAGCCTCGGCAGCGGGAGCCTCGGTCTGTTCGGCAGCCTTCGGGTTGTTCATCATCTTGATCTTGTATTCCAGATCAGCGACTTCCTTCTTGGCGGATTCGATTTTCTTGCGGAATTCAGCCGTGAGGATTTCAGCGTTCTTGGAGTTGGAGAAGAAGCCCAAGTTATTTTCCCACAGCACGATATCGTCTTTCAGACGAGCCAGCTTCGTGGTCAGGAAGTTCTTCTCTTTGTCAATCAGCTTGTCAGCGTTCGGATTGCGCATGATGTCATCCAAACGAGATTGGTAGCGGTTGTGACGAATATCTTCAGCACCGACCTTGAGTTCGGCAAAACGCTTGTTGATGGCGTTGCGATACTCCGTGTAGATGCGGTCTTTGTCAGCGCGCGGCACGAAACCGATCTCCAACCATTCCTTCTGGTAAGCCTTCATCGCGTCGAGGTTGGCGTTGCGGTCCTCACCAAATTCGTAACCCAAAATCTTCTGGATGAGTTCCTCCTTCTTCTGGAGGTTCTCGTTCTCCTCACCTTGGACGTTGCTGAAGAACTTGGCCTTTGCTTCGAAGAACTTGTCGCAAGCGGCGCGGAAACGTTTCCAAACTTGGTCGGAGTATTTGCGCGGGGTGGCGCCGATGCTCTTCCACTCGGTCTGCAGGGCGAGAATCTCGTCGGTAGCCTGTTTCCAGTCGGTTCTGTCGGCGATGCCTTCAGCCTGGATGGCCAGATTCAGCTTTTGGTTGTAGTTCTGCATCTGCACGTCCTTGATCTGCTGGAAGTACTCCTTCTTCTGCTGGAAGAATTTGTCGAGGTTGGACTTGAAGCGCATCCAGATTTCGTCGTTCAGCTTGGCGGGAGCGGGTCCGAGGGTCTTCCAAAGGGTGAACAGCTCCGTCAGTTTGTCGCTGACCTCGTTATACTCAGAAACTTGCTCAATGGGTTTGGCCACGAGTTCCTCAGCCTGTTCGCACAACACGACCTTGGCGTTGTAGTTGTTCTGCTCTTCGGCGAACATCTTGTCGTAATGCTCTCTGCGGCGTTGGTTGATTTGGTCTGAAGCGGTTTTGAAGCGTTCCCAAATTTCCTCTTTCTTGTCATCCGGAACCGGCCCGATTTCCTTCCATTGACGGTGCAGTTCCTGCAATTCATTAAAAGATTGATTGATAGAATCTTCCAGAAGGAGAGATTCAGCCTTTTCGCAAATCTGCAGTTTGCTTTCGAGGTTCTTCTTATAGTCGAGCATGCGCATTTCGCGGTTCATGCGGATGATGTCGAAGAACTTCTCAATATAGAAGTGGTAATTTTGCCAAAGGTTGGTGGATTCGGCTTGCGGAACGGGACCGACGGCCTTCCACTGCTCTTGGAACTGTTTCACCTGATCGTTGAGGACCTTGAGGTTGGTCTCGGTCTCCAGAAGGCGTTTCAGTCCTTCGATAATATTGCTTTTAAGCTCTAAATTCTTGATTTTCTGATGTTCCAGTTCTTCAATAAAGGCGGCTTTGTTGTCTTTATAGATCTGGAAAGCGGCGTTGAAGCGTTTTTCGAGTTCGTCGGGTTCGTTGTTGAACTCAGGAGCGGCAGGAGCTTCCTGACCTTCAGGAAGTTCAGCGGCAGCAGCTTCAGCAGCAGCCTTGGCGGCCTCGAATTCGGCCTGACGGGCGCGTCTGCGCTCGCGCAGGAATTCCAGAGCCATGGCGCGGATCACACCCACGCGCTGCTTGATGATGTTGAAATTGCGCTCAGCCACCAGCTTCTCGAGTTCGGCGACAAGTTGGTCAAGATTGAAGCCCTTGTATTCGGCTTCCACTTGTTCCAGCGTCTCGACGGGCTGCTCGGGCTCTTCGGCCTTGGGCTCCTCGGTCTGTGCTTCCGCTGCGGGAGCGGGCTCAGCAACGGGTTCTTGAGCGGGTTCTTCCGCCACTTCCGGCTGGGTTTCAGGCATCTCCTGGGGTTCCTCAGCGGAAGTTTCGGGTTGCGGTTCCGTCACGGGTTCCGCGATTTCAGGTTCCACTGCGGATGCGGGAGTTGCATTCTCATTAACGGTTTGAGCTTCTTGGGAAGCTACAGGGTTCACCTCATTGTTCTGAATTTCAGGATTTTCCGGGTGAAGAAGTTCTTGTGATTCCATACTTTTTTTGGAGTTTTTTGTGATTAATAAAAACGGCCGCGAAAATACAATTTTTTCCCATATTCCAATCGGATTCGTTGCACCCGAAAAATCAATACACGGTAAAGACAAAAAAGTATAAATTAGCGCCTATTTCAAGGAAAAAATGTATTTTTGCAAATTTTTATTATAGTATATTTACTAGAGATGAAACGCGCCTTATTATTGGGAATCTTGATGGCCATGCTCCTGCTGCGGGTGAACACTGTGCTGGGGCAGAGCTACATTATGACCAATGGGAGCACGATCACTACTTGTTCAGGCACGTTTTACGACCCCGGCGGACCGGATATGAATTATCCTCACGACTTGGAGCTCACCCAAACGTTTGTGTCGTCCTCGCCGGGGATGTGTTTGAGCGTTTCTTTCACATCGTTCAACTTGGAATCGATGTATTATAACGTCACAGATTATTTAAGCATCTACGATGGTACATCCAGTGACGCTCCGCTGCTTGGCACCTATTCAGGGACAACGTCCCCGGGCTCCCTCACGTCCTCTTCCGGTGCTTTAACCTTCGTGTTCCATTCAGACTCTTCCGTGAATTATTCCGGTTGGGAGGCCACGATCAGTTGTGAGGAATGTGTTGATTCCCAATACGTCATGCATAACGGGACCGACACAATATATTGTTCACAAACCGGAAGGCTGTTTTACGACCCCGGCGGACCAAATGAGAATTACGACAGTAATTCCGGGTTCACGCAGACCTTCGTTTCATCGAACCCCAACAGTTGTCTGCAGGTGACCTTTACCAGTTTAGAATTAGAGGCAAACTACGACAAACTATTGATATATGGCACCACAACACCAACTGGAACGCCTATAGCTACATTAACAGGTGTCCAGTCAAACATAACCATCGTGTCATTCTCGGGTACGATGACCTTTGTGTTCACTTCTGACGCCAGTGTTAATAAAACAGGTTGGGAGGCTGTAATCAGCTGTGGGGATTGTCCTGATCCTAGCAGCATGCATAACGGAACCGAAACGGTGTATTGCTCGCAATCCCCCATCTCCTTTTACGATCCAGGAGGACCTACTGGCAATTACAGTGCAAACCAAACGTTCACTCAAACATTTTTCACGTCCGATCCTAACAAGTGTTTGCAAGTCACATTTACCTCGTTTGAGACAGAATCTGAGTATGACAAGTTAAAGGTCTATTATGGCACTTCCGCCTCTGGTAACGCTTTTGAGACGTATTCAGGTTCCATTCCAAACGGTTTTACCATCACTTCGTACACTGACGCTCTGACATTTCAGTTCATATCCAATGATTCCATACAAAAGGCCGGTTGGGTGGCCACGGTCAGCTGTATAGATTGTGCGGATACGTGCTTCCCCCGTTCTACAAGCGACGGCTCACCCTGTTCTGATGAAACCCTCGCTCATCCCTTCTGCACTGATGAGAATCCATACGGTATAACATACCCTTCCGGCACAGGCAGCAACAATGCCCACTCCACATTTTTCGGGATCAGCAGTGGTAATGTGGGATGTTTGTACACCACACCTCGCCCCGCCTGGTATTACATGCAAATCGACCAGCCCGGGGATTTGCTGATTCGAATCGAGCAGTTTGACACAGCGGGTGTCGGCAGGGACGTTGACTTTGCCTGTTGGGGACCCTTTAGCGCTTCCAGCCAGTCGGACTTTCTTGAGAAGCTATGCTGTGGAAAGTATTTGTTATATACCACCCAACAGAACAGTCACCATCCGACAAACGGAGATCATAGCAACAATGCTACTGGAGGATATCCTTACGGCAATTTGGTTGACTGCAGCTATTCAACCTCATACACGGAATGGTGTTTTATCCCCGATGCACAGCAAGGAGAATGGTATCTGCTACTTATGACCAACTATAGCGGTCAGCCGGGCCAAATCACCTTCAATACTGTAGCTGAATACTCCTCCGCCACCACGAACTGCAACTTGCTGGCTCCCATCTCTTATAATGCTCCGCTATGCGAAGGGGACACCTTGGTGCTGACCTGCGAGAATCCTCTGACTGGTGCCATCTACAATTGGTCGGGCCCGGGCGGTTGGACGGCCGTCACCCTTGTGCCGTCGGTGAGCATTCTAAACGCAACAACCAGCCAATCAGGACAATACAATCTGCAAATCACGGGTATTGACACTACGGTATTACCCTCCCAAGTGGATGTGACCATACATGCGATACCAACTGTCACCCTTACGGTTTCATCAGACCACATCTGCGAAGGAAACAGTGTCACCTTGCAAGCCTCTGGTGCGGAGACCTATCACTGGACATCCATGTCGGCAACGGGAAACAGTGTCACGGTCACACCAGCCAGCACCACCACCTACACGGTAATCGGCACAAACGGCGGCTGTGCGGATACGGCCACCCACTTGATAACTGTGTTTTATAACAGCTCCCGCGACACATCCGTCACGGTTTGCGACAGTCTCCTTTGGAACGGCGTGTACTTGTATGCGGACACCGTCCTCCACGACACCCTCGTGAATGTCCACGGCTGCGACAGCATCGTGACGCTGCATCTGACCGTCCACCACGGCACGCATCATGTTGAGACCGCGACTGCCTGCGTGAGCTACGTGTGGCACGGGGAAACGCACACTGTATCAGGCACATACACGTATGATTACGTAAACGACGACGGTTGTCCGAGCGTGGACACGTTGCATCTGACGATTTATCCCGTAGAAGTCGCAGAATTCGCAGAGACCGCGTGCGAGGAGTATGTCTGGAATGGTCTCTCCTATTCGACCTCCGGCGACTACACCCAAAGCTTCACGAGCAGCCACGGTTGCGACAGCCTCGTGACGCTGCATTTGACGGTCAACCACGGCACGCACAACACCGTGACCAGAACCATCTGCGAAAGCTATACTTGGCACGGGGGAACATACACCGCATCAGGCACCTACACGTATGCTTACGATAACGCGGACGGTTGTCCTAGCGTGGACACGTTGCATCTGACGATCAATCCCGCAGATCACGTAGAATTCGCAGAAACGGAGTGCGAGGAATACGTTTGGAACGGCGAGACGTTCACCACTTCCGGAGACTACATGCGAAAGCTATATTTGGCACGGCGAGAGCTACTCAACAGCTGGCACATATACGTACGCCTACGAGAATGCCGACGGTTGTCCCAGTGTGGACACCTTGCATTTGACGATCAGTTCCTCGGATTTCACAGAATTCACAGAGACCGTTTGCGAAGAATATGTCTGGAATGGTTATACCTACTCTACTTCCGGTGACTATACGCAGTCATTCACGAGCAGCCACGGTTGCGACAGCCTCGTCACGCTGCATCTGACCGTCAACCA
>ONCM01000081.1 GCA_900316305.1 uncultured Bacteroidales bacterium
CACGTATCACGCGGATCTGCACGGATAATCCACTAACACCTATTTTCCTTAAACCCTAAACCTTAAACCAAAACCCCAACAATATGAAAAACCAACTATTCCTTTTCGTGGCCACCCTCGCCACCCTTTTCATCACCCTCACCGCCTCCGCCCAGGGCGAGTGGAAGTGGGCGAACTACTGGACGGGCAATGATGACCCGTTGAACATCACGAATCCATACAACTATGTGGTTCGTACAGCCTTTGATGACGATGGAAATGTTTATGTTTTCGGAAGCTTTGGCGGCAACGCTCGAATTTATGACCAAAATCAGTCTTCTTACTTTTGTAGTCAAGTATCAATTATTGCTGCAAACACTCCGGGGACAGTCTTGGCAAAGTTTGACGCAAATGGAAATTTATTGTGGAAAAAGGTGATAAAAAGCAGCTATGATATGAGCAATATGCCGTATGACATGTATCTCAAAGATAATCGTGTTGTTATTGCTGGAGAGTATTCTTGGGATGGTGGTTCCGGTAAACAATTGTGGTTTTTGGACACATTAATCACACAACAAGTTGCTCAATCATATCCTTCTAGCGAACATAACCCTCCTTACACTTTTGGTGCTTATACTTACTTTGTTACTTTCGATTTAGACGGAAACTCATTGCAGAGGCACTTTGTAAAATCATTGACCAGGGAGTTATACAATGGCCAACAAAATGCAATGTCGTTGGGTAGAAGAATGACAGGTGCTTATCCCATTTGCATAGACAGCCATGACAACACGTATATCGCTACTCCAACCCAATATGGGGGAAGCGACACCTTGCCATATACCATTGTGATTGATGAGGACTCTTCTAAAATATATAATTTCTTTTTACCGGAAAATTGCACCGAATCCGGCTATGTCGTTAATAATATCATGCTGTATAAATTCACGTCCAATTGGACATTAGATTGGATGAAGACGGTTATAGCGAATACAGAAGGTCTTGCCTCTCCAAGTCCGACTAATACAGACTTACCCCCCATTTTTAATCCTTTCGTTGGAGGTATGAATATTGATGAAAATGACAATATATATCTTTCTGGATATATTCAAGATATGTTTTTGTTCGATGAATACAATCAATATCCTATGAAATTTTTTTGGGACGATTCTCATTTCGCTACTGTGAATGACCATGGATTAGCTATGTATCTGTCATTTATTATTAAATATGATTCTAATGGAAATCTGCTATGGTCAAACCAAACATTTTCAGACAACTCACAAAACAACAACTGGAATAATACTATAAATTGGACGGATAATCTTGTAAAAAACAATAGTGTTTACCTTGCAGGAAGAGCGGATAATTTACCAAATACTAACACCAGTTATTTTTTTGACAACACAAACAATATTTTACCGATTTCCCAAAATTCAACATTTTTTGTTAGGTTCAACAAACAAACTGGCGAATATGAAAGTTGCGGTGTCGTTCCTGGAGAGAAATCAACTTTAGGTTTGGGTTCAACCGCAAAACCAGCTGTGATTAACAATCATCTTTTAATGGTACCAAGGAATTATACAAACACTTCACGATTGCTGTGCTATTTCAACACTGATGGTGAATTTGAGAAAGCAGACACGGTTTCCCATTTACATAACAAGTTTTCTTCAAGACATGGTATTATACTTGACTCTCAAGGTCATATCTTGTGCGATATGACAACTTCTGAAGACTTGACCTTCGACCACGACCTCACCCTCAATTTCGATGATCACCAGCACAGCCACGCAGTCATCGCTTATCGTTACGACCCATCCATCTTGGAGCCGTACCCGGTGGATTCCACGGCGGTGCCGCAGTATGACGAGCGGCTGTCGGAGATCCGGCTCTATCCCAACCCCGCCACCGACTGCGTGGTCATCGAGAGTCCCGAGGGGCTGCCCGTCGGCATGGTGGCCGTCACCAACGAATCCGGTCAGCTGCTCTTCCTGCAGCCCGCCACCTCCTGCCGCACCGAGCTCTCCGTCCGCGACCTCCCCTCGGGGCTATACGTCGCGCACGTGAGCACGTCTGTTGGGAGTACGGCGATAAAATTTGTGGTGCGGAATTAAGAATGAAGAATGAAGAATGTAGAATAATACGTGAAAATACGAGCGATACGCGGAGATTATTTATCTCCACGTATCACGCGGATCTGCACGGATAATCTACTAACACCTATTTTCCTTAAACCCTAAACCTTAAACCAAACCCCCAACAATATGAAAAACCAACTATCCCTTTTCGTGGCCACCCTCGCCACCCTTTTCATCACCCTCACCGCCTCTGCCCAGGGCGAGTGGAAGTGGGCGCATTACTGGAGCGGTGGCGACGGTTCATACGGCGACTATTACAATAAAATCATCAACACCGCCTTTGACGATGAGGGCAACATCTACGTCTATGGCACTATGGGTGGAAATGCAGTCTTTGACGGGCAGACTCTTCAGTTTGTCAACAATGCCGAAGTACTTAACCGAAATGAGCGTTCTATTTTATTGGCCAAGTTTGACATATTGGGGAATATGTTGTGGTACAAGGTGGTGAAAAACAGCGGTACATGGTCTGTACCCAAATGGATGGAGGTTAGAAACAATCAAATTCATATTTCAGGAGATACAGGCTTGGATTATGTTGATTGGAATTGGAACAATGTGTGGTTGTATTTTTTAGACACATTAATCACAGGCTCGCAAGTTCATCTGACACCTGTCGAAAACAGGCATCCACCTTTCCAAACTGGTCGTTGGACCTTTTTCACAACGTTAGACACTGACGGAGAGGTGATAGGTAGCCATTTTGTCGAATCGTTTTCGCGGGAACGTATTCTTCAAGGGAACGAATACATTAGATATGAATCATCGTTGTGTTCTTATTCGGGACACGTTCCAACGCCTATTCATACAGATTTTCAAGGTAACACATATATTTTCACTCCGATATGGTACAAAGGATCAGAAGATGATTCTTTGACTATAGTTGTTGATGGTGATTCCAACAAAACATACAACTTGTTCCTGCCAGGCAATGTTCCAAACGACAATTATATGGCCCATATCACTAATGCGATTCTGTACAAATTTTCTTCGTCAGGTGAATTGTTGTTTGCAAAGCTATTGGTCAACCATACGGATGGTATCGCTTCTTCATATAATCTTACAGGGGATAGCATAAACAAATATTTCAACGTATACTACAAAGGAATGTCATTTGATGAAAATGACAACATGTATTTGACAGGATATGTCCAATTAGCAGAATGTATAGTCGGGCAAGGCGGTGAATTACACGATTATCCCGTACATGTTTGGTGGGATAGTACGCATCATGTGACCATAAATGATATTTCCTCGGCAGATGCGTGTAATTTTGTAATTAAATATGATACTGATGGTAATGTCGTTTGGTGCAACCAATTATATTCAAGAGGTAATCCAAGCATATCATCCTCATACGCACATGGCTTATGGAACAATGTTATTGAGAAGAACGATTCATTGTACATTATTGGCACTGGAAGTTATGCGGTAGGTGGCGACGCTCTCATTTATTTTGACAATGAGGAGAATTACCTGCAAAGATTTCAGCCTGTCAAATCTGACATAGGTTTTTTTGTTGGATATGACGCAATATCGGGGCAATACATCAATCATGGGATAGTTCCTGCTGCACAGGCTGTAATGGGGAAATGTCCTGCTGTAATAAGCAATCGATTATTTGCATACTCAAATGTTGACGGCCAAAGCCGAATGATGAGTCAATGGAGTACCGACGGACATTTTATCTCATCAGAGTTACTTTTAGCATCAGAACCACTTGGCGATGGTTCTATTGTTGCCAACGAAAACGGTGATTTACTGTTATCTTGTCAGGCCACATCACCAGTTAACTTCGGCAACAACGTCTCCGTCAGCTGCCCATCGGGGCATTCCAACGCGGTTGTCGCTTTCTACCACAACCCCGAGTTCACCACGCCCTTCGTCCCCGACGACTCCGTGGGCATCGACGAGTATTACCAGAACCGCGAGCGCGAGATCTACCTCTATCCCAACCCCACGGACGGACATACCACCGTGTGCGGCTACATGTACGGCTACCGCAGCATCGAGCTGCTCGACCTGCAGGGCCGCAAACTGGCCACCCTCCTGGATTCGCCCCACGGCACGGACGTGCCCGAAATCGACCTCTCGCCCTATCCCTCCGGCACATACCTCGTGAAGATCAACTTCGAGCGAGGGGTGAGCGTGGTGAGGAAGGCGGTGCGGAGCAAGTAGTCAGTAGTTAGTAGTTAGTAGTTTGCAGTTACGGGAGTCGGAATTGCGTCACTAACATCGTTCTTCTTTTAATGGAATTTTTTATTTTTGCAGCCTCATGTGTTTGCATGAACACGGTTGTGAAAACGCGAAAAAGAAAAGAATTTAGGACGAAATGACAGAACAGGAACTCATAGAATTGTGCAGCCTCGGTGAAGTTGGAATTCACTACCCAAAAGCAGATAGCGGAGGAGTTGGTGGCTTTTGCCAACACTCGCGGCGGCGTCATTGTGTTTGGTGCCGAAGATAAGACCGGCAGGATGGTGGGACTTACTTTCGAACAGGTGCAGTACACTTCGCGCGAACTGGGAACTACGGCCAACGATTTTGTCCGACCGGTCATATATATCGAAACCGAGACGGTGAAACATGAGGGTATGGTTTATGTGGTCGCTTACGTGAAAAACGGTGCTTACAAGCCATACAAAGACCTCTCTGGAAACATCTGGGTGAAACAGGGTGCCGACAAACGCAGGATAACCGAAAATGTGGAAATACGGCGACTGTTGCAAAACTCACGTCAATACCAAGCCGATGCCGACAGCGTGGAAGGCTCTTCGGAGAACGACATTGACACAAAGACACTTGATGATTACTTTAAGAACGTGTTCAACAAGCGACCCGATGAGTTTAAGGTTCCTGTCGGTGCGGTGTTGAAGAATGCACATATTACTGACGAACTTGGCCGGCTGACCGTTGCCGGACTGTTGTTCTTTGCCAAAGACCCGCAACAGTTTCTCCCGCAACACTGCATCAAGGCTGTATGGTTTTACGGCAATCATATAGGTGGAACAGAATATCGCGACAGTCGCGATATTACCGGAACCATCCCTGAAATGTACGACGAAGCTATCCGCTGGTTGAAATCCTGTCTGAAAAGACCTCAAAACGGGCAATCGTTCAACAGCATCGGAGAGTTGGAAATACCCGAAGTGGTGTTGGAAGAGTTGGTTCAGAATGCGCTGGTGCATCTCGACCTACTGAAACCCGCTGCCATACGTCTGTTGGTTTTCGATAACCGTATAGAGATTATCAATCCCGGCTGTCTGCCTGATGGTCAGACCATCGAGGAGGTTATGCTGGGCAACTCAGATCCTAGGAACATGCTCCTTGCTCAGTTTGGGTCCAACACGATGCCCTATCGGGGACTGGGGTCCGGCATTCCCCGTGTGATGGCCTCCGGCTGCGATGTGGAACTGATCGACCGGCCCGACGGCAACCAGTTCATCGCCCGTGTCTGGCGTACTACCCAAAAGAACGAAGATGCTACCCAAAAGGCTAACAAGGAACTGATCTCCACTACCCAAAAAGAGGATATCACTACCCAAAAGAGCAAAGTCACTACCCGAAAGCCGTTGAACACTACCCAAAAGAGAATACTTGACTATTTGAAAGACTACCCCAAAGCAACAAGACAGAATGTGGCGGATGCATTGGGGAACATCACGGTGAACGGTGTCCATCTACCGAGCCCTTGCCCCTACCGACCAACTGCTAACTACTAACTGCTAACCCATTAAACCCCAACAATATGAAAAACCAACTATCCCTTTTCGTGGCCGCCCTCGCCACCCTTTTCATCACCCTCACCGCCTCCGCCCAAGGCGAGTGGAAGTGGGCGCATTACTGGAGCGGTGGCGATGGGATTTCCTATGGAGATTACTATAATCAGATCACAAATACGGCCTTTGACGATGAAGGAAATATCTATGTGTACGGAACTATGGGCGGGGATGCGGTCTTTGACGGACTGACTTTACAATATACCACCCATCCACAGGTGTTAAGCAAAAAAGATCGAACAATATTATTGGCCAAGTTTGACACTTTGGGCAACATGTTATGGCACAAAGAGATGAAAAGTGATAACGGAGCAGCCTCTCCTCGTTGGATGGAGGTCAGAAACAACAAAGTGTTTGTCGCTGCTGATTGCGGCTTTTATGGTTATCAGTCAGATTCATGGCTTTACTATTGGGATACCCTGATAACAAGGATGCAAATCAATTCGTTGCCGCAAGAACAGCAAAAGCCACCTTATAAGGCGTTCAGCCGTTGGACATGCCTTGCACAGTTTGACTTGGATGGCAATCTGTTAGAGGATCATTTTGTACAGACATACTCCAGAGAATCCTTTTTCAACGGCAGCAATTGGCTTCGGTATGATTATACGTTATGCCAAACGGCGGGGGCGGCACCCACACCTGTACATGTTGACAACAATGGCAATTATTATATTTATACACCAATACAATACAAAGGAACAGAAAACGAACCTTTCACCATTATCGTGGACGGAGACTCTAATAAAACATATAATTTGTACCTGCCTGGGAATACCGATTCTGAAAATTCACAGTCCCTCATCAATAATGCGATGTTGTATAAATTTTCCTCATCGGGAGAATTGCTGTTCGCCAAATTATTGATTGACCATACCGATGGAATTGCGCCAACCTACAGCACGGGCGATAGCATAAATCGCTATTATTATACATATTTTAAAGGTTTGTCTTTTGACGAGGATGATAACATGTATTTAACCGGTTATGTCACATTAGCCAACTGTCTTAATGGACACGGAGGGGAACTGAATAATTATCCAGTACATATTTGGTGGGACATCAGTCATTGCTCCACAATACAAGATATCACATCAGCGAATTATTGTAACTTCGTCATCAAATATGACACAAATGGAGAAATCCTATGGAACAGCCAAATTTTCACAAGAGGCAATACAGACACTGAAGCATCTGCTTATTGGAACCGTTGCACGTTATGTGATAATTCTCTATATATTACAGGAACTGGTTTTTATAAACCAACTGGAAATGCTCTAATTTATTTTGATTCTGAAGACAATTATCTTCAAAGATTTCAAAATGCGTTATCAAATATCGGCTTTTTTGTCAGATACGACAAACTAACTGGACAATATTTAAATCACGGTATTATTCCAGCCGAACAAGCAGTATCTGGATATCTTCCCGCCATCATTAACAATCGTATCTTTTCGTTTTCAAATGTTAATTATAACTACAGAATAATATCCCAATGGCGAACAGATGGTGTTTATATCGGGTCTGACACATTATCATCGCCAATGCCACTCGCAGACGGTTCGTTGATTGCCAATGAAGGTGGCAACTTGTTGGTTAATTTCAGAGCCAACGCCCCTGTCTGTTTTGACAATAATGTATCCGTTAACTGTCCTTCTTCACAATCCAGCGCCGTTTTCGCCCTCTATCACAATCCCGAGTTCACCCAGCCCTTCGTCCCCGACGACTCCGTGGGCATCGACGAGTATTACCAGAACCGCGAGCGCGAGATCTACCTCTATCCCAACCCCACGGACGGACAGACCACCGTGTGCGGCTACATGTACGGCTACCGCAGCATCGAATTGTATGACCTTCAAGGGCGGAAATTGGGAGACCTCGTAGTGACGCGCCATGGCACGTCTCTACAATCGGTACCCTCGTCATCTTTGCCGGTGATCGACCTCTCGCCCTATCCCTCCGGCACATACCTCGTGAAGATCAACTTCAACCGAGGGGTGAGCGTGGTGAGGAAGGTGGTGAAACGATGAAGAACGATGAATAGCGATGAA
>ONCM01000036.1 GCA_900316305.1 uncultured Bacteroidales bacterium
CTCGATCTGCGCCAACGCTTCCTCGACGGATTTGTCCAACTTGAACTCGAAAAGGTAGATGTAGTCGGCGGTCTGCACCACCATGTCCATGCGGCCGTCGGAAGTGTGCCGCTCGGTCTCCGTGTAGAAGCCCACCATCTTGAAGATGAGCGCCACGGCATTGTGGAAGTAGAGCTCGGCATCGCCTGCCAACTGGTAGTCCTGCCCTGCAAACAGCGATTCCAAACGCTTCATGAATTTGTCGATTTGTCCGGCCCTTACCGCTAACACAAAATCTTTAACAAAACTATCCTGACCTTGGCTGGTGGGAGTATAGTATCGGAACAGGAAACGGGAAAAGCCACGCTCCACCTCTTGGTTCGGGAATCCTAACCGATAGGTGCCAAACTCGGAATCGTAGCCTTTTATGGTGAGATAGCCGCTTTGGTAGAGTAGCGGTGTTGGGTTGGTGTCGATAGCGTCCAAGCTGCCCAACAGGTCGGCCGTGGCCTCCTCGCGGGTGAGCTGCTCAAGGTCGTAATTATTGCGTTTCAGAACCTCCACCAGGAACGTGGGCGTGCCCGACTGGAACCACTGGTCGCCGAACTCCTTGCGTTTTAAGGCAGACAGCAGACTGAAGGGATTGTAAATCCCCACGCTGTTGGGGTGGAAGTGGTAGCCGTCGTATTGCTGTTTCAACCTCAAGTAGCATTCGTCCTTGGTCAGGCCGTTGGCTGTCGCCAGTTCCCCGACTTGTGCATCGATGTTGTCGCGGATTTCCTGCTCGGTGATGCCGCAGATTTCGGCATATTGCTCTGACAACGAGATGTCTTCCAGGTTGTTGAGGTCGCTGAACACGCTCACTTTCGAGAACTTGGTCACACCGGTGAAGAAGGCGAGACGGATGTAACTGTCCATCGTTTTAGCCACGCCATAAAAAGACTTCAGGATTTTTCGGTAATTGTTTTGCAATTCTTCGTTTCCAATAGCCTGCAGCAAGGGCTTGTCGTATTCATCTACCAGAATCACTACTTGTTGACCTGTTAATTCGTACGCACGGCGGATAACATCCATGAATCGTTCAGATAATGAACGATTTTCGCTGCAGTGTCCATAAGCTTTTTCAAAATGAATCAAATGATAATCAATCAGACTTTGCAAAGCTTTTACATCCCTGTAGTCGGCGGCGTTGAGGTCGATGTGCAGCACGGGATACTGTTTCCACTCGGTTTCCAGCTTGCTGATGGCCAACCCCTCGAAGAGCTCCTTCCGCCCTTGGAAGTAGGCTTCCAAGGTGGTGACCAGCAAGCTCTTGCCGAACCTGCGGGGACGGCTGAGGAAGTAGTATTTGCTGTCATTGATAATTTCCGAGAATGTCTGTATGCCGATAGGGTATTTCATAACGATGGATTTTCGCCGCAAAGATACAATTTATTTAGAAAGACAACTTGATTGCCCCTTGGCGGAACGAGGGCGATGGGGCGAGTATGTGGCGGTGTGGATCATGGCGCGAAGATAGGATTTTTTCGGGTTGGGAAGGCAAGGCGTTTTTTTTGATGACAACGGGGTGTAACTGTGAATGTCTTTCATAATTTTCTCCATGCAGATTCTGCAGAATAGAACTGTATAATTGAATCCCCATTCGCTGACAGTCGTTCTTTCATTACTTGTTCTGAAATAGTTTCTGTTATTTTTTGTTTTTTAACGTCTATAATAACCCATCCTTTCTTTTCTCCCGAAAAAAGTGGTTTCTTTTGGACATATATATAATTATCACTCCACGCAATAATCTGAACTGTGCCATCAATTAGACCTCCGCCGTTCGGCGAAGTATGTTTGTCAACCAAATAATAGGAACGTCCTCCTTCCCACTGCCATAAATAATAGTTTCCAACAATTTTTTTCTTGCTTCCTCCATCAAAAACACATCCTACAACCATAAAAGCAAGCAAAAAGATTACGAATAGTTTATTTTTTTTCATATAAGCTTAAATTCAGATTAGTTTTTATTTTGAGTCTCATCCGGAAATATAATCCGATTGTTCTTCATTCGCAATCCGCAAAGCTTTAAGATTTTTTTCAATTCTCTGAGTTCCGATCTTTTTAAATGCAAATCTTCAAGTTGATAAAAAATAGATGCATCAAACTCATCAGGGACATCTTTGCTTTTATTACTATCAAAGAATTCAATATCATAATAGTCATTGGCTATTATCTCAGTTTGGGCAAAAGAGAGACGGATTATGGGTATCGATAACAATAAAGCAAATACAAATTTTTTCATGGCGCGATAACTGCTAATTAATTACCGTTCCACCACCTTCCAGCTCTCGACCCGGCGCGTTTCGGAGGAGAAGTTCACCCCGATTTTGAAGAGCTTGCGCGGGTCGTGGGCGAAGGGCAAGGCGTACTCCCTTTTCTCGATCTGCGCCAACGCTTCCTCGACGGATTTGTCCAACTTGAACTCGAAAAGACGGATTTGTCCAACTTGAACTCGAAAAGGTAGATGTAGTCGGCGGTCTGCACCACCATGTCCATGCGGCCGTCAGAAGTGTGCCGTTCGGTCTCCGTGTAGAAGCCCACCATCTTGAAGATGAGGGCCACGGCATTGTGAAAGTAGAGTTCGGCATCGCCTGCCAACTGGTAGTCCTGTCCCGCGAACAATGTTTCCAACAGAGACATGAACTTCTCAACCTGTCCGGCTTCTATCGCCATCACGAAATCCTTAATGAAGCTGTCTTTGCCTTGACTTACAGGAATGTAGTATCTGAAAAGGAAACGGGAGAAACCTCTTTCCACTTCTTCGTTGGGAAAGCCCAGACGATAGGTCATAAACCGGGGATTATACCCTTTTATGGTAAGGTAGCCGCTTTGGTAAATCAACGGAATTGGGTTGGAGTCGATGGAGTCCAGACTGCCCAACAGGTCGGCGGTGGCATCTTCACAAGTCAGCCTTTCCAAGTCGTAGTTGTTGCGCTTCATGGTCTCCACCAAGAACGTAGGCGTACCCGTTTCAAACCAAAAATCCCGAAATTCACGGCGTTTCAGAGCACACAACAGGCTAAAAGGATTGTAAATTCCCACGCTGTCGGGATGGAAATGGTAGCCGTCATAATACACCTTTAGTTTTTCATAGCATTCATTTTTTGAAACTTTTAGCTTTTCGGCCATCGCCTCGACCTCGTTGTCCAAATTGTTTCGAATTTCCTGTTCTGTGATACCGCAAATTTCCGAATATTGCTCGTCTATCGTGATGTCCTCTAAGTTGTTGAGGTCGCTAAAGACACTCACTTTCGAGAATTTGGTCACCCCTGTAAACAAGGCAAACCGGATATAGCTGTCCATCGTTTTGCACACGCCATATACCGATTTCAGGATTTTTCGGTAGTCGTCCTGCAGTTCAGGATTGCCGATGGCCTCTAACAGCGGTTTGTCGTATTCATCCACCAGAATGACCACTTGTTTTCCGGTTTGCTCGTAGGCACGGCGAATGATTCCGATAAAACGGTCAGTGGGCGTCTTTTCCATGGGATTATGTCCATAAACAGATTCGAAAAGGTTCAAATGTCTGTCCATGATGGAAATCAAAGCCTGCGTGTCCGAATATCTTTCAGCGTTCAAGTCGATATGCAACACTGGATATTGCTTCCAATCCTTCTCCAACTCGCTGATGGCCAACCCCTCGAACAACTCTTTCCGCCCTTGGAAGTAGGCCTCCAACGTGGTGACAAGCAGACTCTTGCCAAACCTGCGGGGACGGCTGATGAAATAGTAGCCGCCGTCCTTTGCCAACTGATAAACATCTTTTGTTTTATCAACATAGAGGAAGTTCTCTTCTCGAATTTTCGCGAATGTCTGTATGCCGATAGGGTATTTCATAACGGTAAGATTTGCGGTGCAAAAATACAATTATTTTCGGGTCGGGAAGACAATTGGATTTGTTTTTGACGACAACTGAGGACAACTTGGGACAACAATTGACCACCCCGGGCAGCTTGTTGCATCGTATTAGAACCGCAGTAACCAAGCAGTTGCAAAGCATCAGACATACTTGTTCTTCGATAGTTCTTCGATAGTTGTTCGATATTTCTCCGATAAACATCGAAGATATCGAAGAAATAACGGAGAAATATCGAACAAATAGTATGCCTGGTGCTTGGGAAGTGCTTGGGAAGACATTGACAAATGCGTGCCAAGTGCGATGCAACTACAAATAAACGGCCTGTTACCAAAAAGTGTATCTTTGCCGCCGAATATCCGAAACATCAAATTATGAGAAAGATCTTACTTGTTATTGGAATCATAACCCTTGCTTTTTGGGGTTTCGCCCAGAACGAAGAACTGGTGGGCGCGAACTGCACCTCCATCATGGTGGGCAAGAAGGCTTCCGCCGACGGTTCCGTCATGACTTCGCACACCTGCGACAGCAAATACCGCACATGGGTGACTATTGAGCCCGCCGCCGACCACAAACCTGGCACCATGCACAAGGTCTATAAGGGCACGATGCACACGGAAACGCCCAAGAGTATGGAGAACCTCGTACTCGCTGGCGAGATTCCCGAGGCTGAACATACCTACGCCTACATGAACACCGCCTACCCCTGTATGAACGAGAAGCAGCTGGCCATGGGCGAGAGCACCTTCTCCGGTCCCGACACACTGGTCAACGAGAATGCCATGTTCATGATTGAAGAGCTGCAACGCATTGCTTTACAGCGTTGTACAACCGCCCGCGAGGCTATCCTTCTCATTGGCGACTTGGTAAAACAGTACGGCTACGCTGACGGCGGCGAGTGCATCACCATCGCCGACAAAAATGAGGTGTGGCAGATGGAGATTCTCGGTGAAGGTCCCGACGTGATCGGCGGAATGTGGGTGGCTCAGCGCGTGCCCGACGATGAGGTGGCTGTGAGCTGCAATGTGCCGCGCATCGGCAAACTCAACCGCAAGGACAAGAACAACTTCCTTTGCTCCGACAATATCGAAAAGGTGGCCAAGAAATACGGACTTTGGGACGGCAAGGGCGACTTCCTCTGGTGGAAGGCCTTCAACGCCTCTTACGCCGAGGGCAAAAACCACAAGGAGCGCGAGTGGTATATCTTCAACTACCTCGCTCCGTCGTTGAACCTCGACCTCAACGCCGAAGAGCTGCCCTTCTCCGTAAAACCTGAGAAAAAAGTGGATGTCCGCGATGTAATGGAACTCTTCCGCGCCAACTATGAGGGCTGTGAACTCGACCAGATCGGCAACCTCAAGATGGTGGCGAACCGCAAAGACAAGAACGGCAACCCCTACAAGGACACCATCATCTGTCCGAACGCCAACCCGTGGATGGACGGCAACGAGCGTGCCATGTACAACTTCCTGAAACCGGGCACAGTGACCTTCTACCGTGGCGTGGCGATGTCGTGGTGCTCCTACTCGTTCATCATGCAGTGTCGCGACTGGTTGCCCGATGAGGTGGGCGGTTTATGCTGGTTCTCCGTGGAGAATCCAGGCCAGAGCCCGCGCATCCCAATCTACGCTGGCGCCACGAAGATGCCTGCTGGATTCGAGGTTTGCGGCCATTTCCGCTACAACGAGAACGCCGTGCTGTGGCACTACCGCAAGGCTAACAAGCTCGCACAAGTGCGTTGGGGTCGCACCAAAGATATGATGATGACCAACATCATGCGCTACGAGGACAAGGCGTTCGAGGAGTTGCCCGCATTGGAACAGAAGGCGGTTAACTTGCTGAATGAAGGTAAGAAAGAGGAAGCCCAGAAGCTGCTCAACCAATACAGTGCAGACTTCGCCGGTGCCACCCGGCAGACCTGGCAGGAGATGGAGCACAAGATTTGGGAGACGTTCTGGACGGGATTCTGATTTGACTTCTATTCTTCAGCTTTGTCCCAAGGGCCAAAGGTTCTACCCGCTACATATATGGCTTCCGGCACGTTGTCAATCAGGGATTTCGTGTCGTTGTAGAAGAGGTTCAACGCCACGGAGTCTGCGCCGTGGATGTTGTATTGGGCGTTGTATTCCACCGCGTCTTTGGCCGGAAGGATGTAGTATTGGTATTTCCCGAAGCAGACACCTCTATAGACCCAGTAGGGCAGGTATTCGTAATCCGTGACGCGCACCGTTCCGTTGGTGTCGCGCACAATCTCGCATTTCACGATAATGCCGCCGTCGGTGTAGCGTTTGCGCTGGTTGGAGACGAAATTGCCTAACGAGTAGGCTGTAATGCGCTGTGCCACACCGTACTGGTCTCTGTTTTCCAAAGTAATGGGTTGCACCACATGCGGATGTCCGCCGATGACCATGTCCGCGCCACACTCGTACATGTAGTTGGCATACCCCTTCTGTCCCTTATTCTGCTTCCGCTCGTACTCGATGCCCCAGTGCGGCATCACCACGATGTAGTCGGCCTTGAGTTCGCGGGCGCGGGCGATATCACGGGCGATGGCAGCGGAATCTAACATATTGACGATAAATGGATTGGGGGCGGGAATACCATTCGTGCCATACGTATAGTTCAGCACGGCAACGCGGAAACCGTCACGTTCTACCATCAACGGGTTGCGCTGTTGGAAGTCCGTGCTGTCGAGGTATGTGCCCACATGCGGGATGCCTAAGCTGTCCATGACCTGGATGGTGCGGCGGATGCCCTTGGCTCCCTTGTCGCAGGTATGGTTGTTGGCGGTCAGGAAGACATCGACCCCGGCGTCAAAGAGTTGCGACATCATCGCATCAGGACAGGAGAACTGCGGGTAGCCCGAGTAAGGTGCGCCCGCCAGCGGCACCTCCATATTGGCGATGCAAATATCCGCCGAAGCGATATAAGGCGCGAGGAACCGGTAGCACGGCGCGTAATCGTAGGTGCCGTCTGGCAGTCGCGCGGCATCCACCTGCGGCATGTGAGACATCACATCGCCGATAAACATCAAGGTGAGTGTGTCGGGAGTGGGCTCCTCGTGTACCACCTCCACCGGACGTTTATTGCCAAACCAGTTTGATGACCATAATCCGCAAGTACCCCAAAAGAGATATTGGGCAAGAAGAAAAAGCAGTATTCTCATCATTTTGAATATTATCACTTGATCATTGTTTCGGACGGCAAAAATACATTTTTAAAGTTTATTGGTTATAGGTTATTGGTTATTGAAAAGCTTGGCAAGATTTTTGTATCTTTGCCGCTTTATTTTGGAAAAATTTAAATAGACATATATGGCAAATTTTTTAACGAAACTGTTTGGTACAAAGGCTGATAGAGATATGAAGGAGCTGCAACCGCTGCTCAAGAAGACTTTGGCCACGTACGAAACGATCAAAGATCTCCCCATTGATGAACTGAGACACAAAACCGAAGAATTCCGCGAAAAAATCCGCACGGCCACCCAAAAAGAGGAAGACCAGGCTGCTGAACTGCGCCGGTATTTGGAGGAAAATTACGATATCCCCGTTGAAGAAAAGGAAAGCAAATACAAGGAAATCGAGAAGCTAGAGGACAAAATCTACGCCACCACGCAGGATATCCTCAACGACATTCTGCCAGAGGCCTTCTCCGTGATGAAGGAGACCGCCCGCCGCTTCAAGGAAAACGAAACCATCACCGTGACTGCCACGCAGCACGACCGCGACTTGGCGGCCAAACGCGAGTGTGTCACCATCGAGGGCGACAAGGCCATTTACCAAAACCAATGGATGGCCGGCGGCAACATGATCAAATGGGACATGTGCCACTATGACGTGCAGCTCATCGGCGGTATGGTGCTCCACCAAGGTAAGATCGCCGAGATGGCCACCGGTGAGGGTAAGACGCTCGTCGCCACCCTGCCCGTCTATCTTAACGCACTGCCTGGCAAGGGCGTACATGTGGTCACCGTCAACGACTACCTGGCCAAGCGTGACTCCGAATGGATGGGTCTGCTCTACGAATTCCTCGGTCTCACCGTGGATTGCATCGACAAATACGAGCCCAACTCCGACGACCGTCGCCGCGCCTACAACGCCGACATCACCTACGGTACCAACAACGAGTTCGGCTTCGACTACCTGCGTGACAACATGGCCCGCAACATCGGCGAGCTGGTGCAACGTCCGCACAACTACGCCATCGTCGATGAGGTGGACTCCGTGTTGATCGACGATGCCCGTACCCCGTTGATTATCTCCGGTCCGACCCCAAAAGGCGACCAACAAGCCTTTGACCAATACAAGCCCATTGTGCAGAAACTGTATGAGGCTCAGCGCGTTTACGTGGCGCAAATCCTCACGCAAGCCAAGAAGATGCTGGCCGAGAACCCCGACCCGAAACCGCAGGACGAGAGTGCCATGCTGCTTCTCCGCGCACACCGCGGTCTGCCCAAAAACAAGGCTCTTATCAAATTCTTGAGCGAACCCGGCATGAAACAGGTGCTGCAACGCACAGAATCTTTCTTCATGCAGGATCAGAACCGCAACATGCACCTCATCGACGATGAGCTCTACTTCGTCATCGAAGAGAAGCTGAACACCGTCGATATCATGGACAAGGGTATTGATGTCATCAGTAAGGATGCCGATGAGGCCAAGCTGTTCATCATGCCCGATGTGGGTGCGCAAATTGCTGATTTGGAGAAAGAAAACCTTACGCCCGCTGAAAAAACGGCCCGCAAGGAGGAGATTTACAACAACTACGCCATCGCCTCTGACCGTATCCATACCGTGCACCAGCTGCTGAAAGCTTACACCATGTTCGACCGCGACGTGGAATATGTGATCATTGACAACAAAGTCAAGATTGTTGATGAGCAAACCGGCCGTATCATGGAGGGCCGCCGCTATTCCGACGGTCTGCACCAAGCTATTGAGGCTAAGGAAAATGTGAAGGTGGAGGCTGCCACTCAGACCTACGCCACCATCACCCTGCAGAACTACTTCCGCATGTACAAGAAGCTGGCCGGTATGACTGGTACCGCTGAAACGGAAGCGGGTGAGTTCTGGAATATCTACAAGCTGGATGTGGTGGTGATTCCGACCAACAAACCCGTGATTCGTGAGGATGCCAACGATCTGGTTTACAAGACTAAACGTGAGAAATACGCCGCCGTGGTCGATGAGATTCTGCGCCTGCACGAGGCCGGCCGACCAGTATTGGTAGGTACCACATCCGTGGAAATCTCTGAATTATTGTCCAACATTCTGACCCGCAGACATATACAGCACAATGTCTTGAACGCCAAGTTGCACAAGAAGGAGGCTGACATTGTGGCAGAAGCCGGTCGCGAAGGCACGGTGACCATCGCCACCAACATGGCTGGTCGTGGTACCGATATCAAGCTGACACCGGAAGTGCGCGAAAAGGGCGGTCTGGCCATCATCGGCACCGAACGTCACGACTCCCGCCGTGTCGATCGCCAGCTGCGCGGTCGTGCCGGCCGTCAGGGCGACCCCGGCAGCTCCCAGTTCTTCGTCTCTCTGGAGGACGACCTCATGCGTCTGTTCGGCTCCGACCGTATCGCCAAAGTCATGGACAGCATGGGCCATCAGGACGGTGACGTGATCCAACACAGCATGATCTCCAAGTCCATCGAGCGTGCGCAGAAGAAGGTCGAGGAGAACAACTTCGGCATTCGTAAACGTTTGTTGGAGTACGACGACGTGATGAACAAGCAGCGTTCCACGATTTACCGCAAGCGCCGCAACGCCCTCTTCGGCGACCGTCTCGCCATCGACATCTCCCAAATGATCCACGATGTGTGCGAAACGCTCGTGGCCGATGCATGGGATGCCAAGGATTTCGAAGGCTTCAAGATGGGCATGATCACGACTTTCGGCTGCGAATCGCCGTTTGACGAGAACTATTTCATGCAGGAGCGTCAGCGCGTGCTGGTTGACAAGCTCTTCCCAGTCGTTTATGACCATTATAAAGAGAAGCTGCAGAAAGTGGCCGAGCAGGCCTATCCGGTGATTGAGCGTGTCTATCTGGAACACGGCGACCGTTTCCAAAACATCGCCATCCCATTTACCGATGGCAAGAAGACCATCAATATCGTGGCTCCGCTGAAGAAATGTTACGAGACCAAAGGCCGTGAAGTGGGACTTTCCTTCGAAAAAGGCATCACTCTCGCCGTCATCGACAATGCTTGGAAGGAGCACCTCCGCGCCATGGACGACCTCAAAGAGAGCGTGCAGAACGCCTCATACGAGCAGAAGGATCCTCTGTTGATCTACAAACTCGAATCCTTCAATCTCTTCGACCAATTGCTCGTCCGCATCAGCGAAGAAATCGTTACTTTCCTGAATATCGGCAAGTTACCGATTGCAGAAGAGACTGATCTGAAGGAAGCCCAACTGCCAGAATCGGATGCCAAGAAGCTGCAAACCGGTCGTCAGGAGATGGGTCGCGGCCGTCAGATGGCCCCAGGCAAACCGACTAACGAACCCTACCGTGCTGAGAAGAAGGTCGGCCGAAACGACCCGTGTCCCTGCGGCAGCGGCAAAAAATACAAGAACTGTCACGGAAGATTCGAGGCTGGAGAGTAATGAAACGCGCCATCCTCTCGGTCACTAACGACCTCTACACCGACCCGCGTGTCGATAAAGTCGCCCTTTTCCTGACCAAAAAGGGCGTGGATGTTACGCTTGTGGGCCGCTGTTACGGGGATTCGCCAACGCTAGCAAAACGTCCGTATAAGACCAAACGCTTGCGTCTGCTTTTCCGACGCAACTGGATTTTCTATGCAGAATACAACTTACGACTGTTTTTCTATCTGCTTTTCAAAAAGTGTGATATATTGATAGCCAATGATTTGGACACCTTATTGCCCAACTATTTGGTCAGCAAATGGCGGCGAAAAAAGCTGGTGTACGACAGCCACGAATATTTCTGCGGAGAACTGTCGGTGGTCAGCAATCCAGTTGCGCACAAAGTATGGAGTGCCATCGAGCGGTTCTGTTTCCCGAAGCTGAAAACGGTCATCACCGTCAGCCAATCCATTGTGGATCAGTACGAAAAGGAGTATGGCATTCGCCCCTATCTGGTGCGCAACATCCCGCCGGCGAACACATTCACGGTGACCGCCACCCGCCAATCGTTAGGGATGCCGGATGACAAGACCGTCCTGCTTATGCAAGGCAACAGCATCAACGAATGTCGCGGAGGGGAGGAAATCGTGCAAGCCATGACCTCGTTGCCTAACTGCCATCTTTTCATCGTAGGAAACGGCACCGTAATCCCCAAACTGCAAGAGATGACGGCCTCACTGAACCTGCAGGATCGTATCACCTTCAAACCGAGACAAACGCCTGAGAATCTGTTCAATTACACCGCTTTGGCAGACATCGGACTCTCTTTGGACAAAGATGTGAGTGCCAATGCTCATTTCAGCCTGCCCAACAAAATTTTTGAATACATCAACGCTGGAACACCCTTAGTGGTTTCCAATCTGCCTGAGCGTGAACGTATTGTAAAGCATTACAACGTGGGTCTGGTGGCAGAATCCGTCACGCCAGAAGCCGTTGTCGCTGCCGTAAAGGCACTTTGCGACCCTGTACTCTTGGCGCAATGTCAGGAAAACTGCAAAATCGCCGCACGCGAGCTCACGTGGGAAAACGAAGAAAAAGTGTTGGAAACTGTATATCAGCCGCTTATCTGAATTTTGTTTGCCGTCTGCAGCTGCATATTGCCAACAATAAAGCGCAAAAAGTAATAAACTGCAACCGGTAAGTGAACCAGAAATGCACAAAACTATGGTTGGTCAACGCCAAATACCAAAGATAGGGCGCGAGAGCAACCAGCAAATACATCAGGATATTGGACCAGGAAGGCTTCTTGAAACGAATAGCGGCACATACTACGAACACTATCAGCGTCAGACACACCATCATCCACGGAACCATCGCCAAATTTTTGGAGATAGCACCCCAATGGGAAGCGCCTTGTTCCATACTCGTACGGTAATGGACCATATCCATACCTTCCTTGAAAACATTGTAATCCAGCACTATCGTACCAATCACCCACTTGGTGAGCCACGTCAGGGCCATGGCAATCAGCCACAGGAACCCCCATTTCACTATCTGCTTAACATCCATGATGGTCAGCGGACGGTCATCGCGCAGGGAAAGCCAAACGAGCAACGGCCATCCGAAAGACAGCATCGGCGTGGAAAGCAAATCAAAATAGCAGGTCAGGGAGCCCGCAATAAAGAACAACAGACTCAGTTTGCGGTTATCCCCATCCAGTCGTACCACAAACAGGGAAGCCAGCAATGAAATAAGGAAAACTGGCGTAAACTGTAAGGAGAAGAACATCATAAAACCGTAAACCAGAATCCAGCTCATCATCATGGCAGCCGTTTTCCATATACCGACCCGTGGCAGATATGCAGCGCCAAAAATCAACAATAACACGCATGAAATCGCGAATAACAGCCACTGAATCTGTGCATAACTCAAAAAAGTGAGCAAATAACGGAACAAAAATGTCGAACCGTGCCAATATCGCGCATACTTGATCCGCGGAGCATCCAACTGATCGTGGGTCAACAACCACAAATCCTCCGGCAAGACCCAACTTATCGAAATCCGTTCACCAGCCATAGCCGATTTTAGCGGTTTGTGCCGATCAATGCAATAAATCTGGTTCAAAACAAGAGCCTCGGTGAAACAGTCTTGCTGACAGCCCTCCACATCAATAATGGAGCGAGGATAATTCCCATACTTTGACAAGCTGACCGACGCCATTTTCACATGACGTTTTATGGTTTTGTCCGGCAGACAGCAGGAAATCACGGCAAAGAGAAGATATACGACTATCAACAGCACAAAAAGTCCTGTATATTGTAAGAAAGGATTACGTATAAAACGGTTGCCAAAGCTCATTTTATGTGTTTTTTTCTTTGATTGACAATAGAATGCGGCACTCGCACCCTTTTAAGCGGCAAAAATATCATTTTTTTTATTCGAATGGGAAAGCGCATTCATTAAAACTGTATTTTTGCGCCGTGAAAAAAACGAACCCATTTTCTAACCTTATAGAACTCCACGGCAACTGTCTGTTCGTGTCGGATGCGCATTTCCGCACCCCGCCGGATGCTGCCAGTGAGGAGCGCGAAGAACGGCTGATCCAACTGTTGGAATGTCAAGGTGCTGATTTCCGGCATCTTTTCCTGTTGGGTGACATTTTCGACTATTGGTTCGAGTACCGGGATGTCGTGCCTAAAGGGTATTTTTCGCTATTCACCTGTCTGAAGAAACTGCATGAGAAGGGTGTTCAAATCCACTACTTCACCGGCAACCACGACATGTGGGTGGAGGACTACTTCACGCAGGCTTTCGGCGCCGTCATCTATCGTGAGGCGCAACTGATGGAAATCAACGGGCATCGCTGCTTCACCGGTCATGGCGACGGCCTGGGCGGCAAGCAGCGCAAATATCTGCTCATCAAACGGATTTTCAACAACCGGTTCAACTGGTGGCTCTACGGCCTGCTGCATCCACGGCAGTCGTTCTCCATCTCCCGTTTCTGTTCGGAGAAGAGTCGCAACTCGCACGATGAAAGCATGTTGCAATTCCAAGGCGAAAAGGAATTTCAAGTGCAATACGCCCGCGAGCTTCTAGAAATTACCAACGTTGACCACTTCATCTTCGCGCACCGCCATGTGCTCGTGCGCTACGAACTGACCCCGGAATGCACCTTCTTCAACACGGGCGACTGGCTGGAGCATTTCAGTTACGTGACATTCAACGAAGGGGATGCGGAACCGGAACTTCACACCCATTAAAAGAACAATGAATTATGGAAAACACTAATACTATCCCGCATCGTGCGGGCTTTGTCAATATCATCGGCAACCCCAACGTGGGCAAAAGCACCCTGATGAACCAACTGGTGGGCGAAAAGGTCTCCATCATGACCTCCAAAGCCCAGACCACCCGGCACAGAATAAAGGGCATCGTCAACGGCGATGACTTCCAGATTGTCTATTCCGACCTGCCCGGCGTGCTTGATCCCGCCTACATGATGCAGAAGTACATGATGAAATTCGTCACCGACTCCCTGCAGGACGCTGACATCATCCTCTACCTCATCGAATGTGGCGAAACCCGATACAACGAGGAACTGGTCGAAAAAATCAACAAGATGGGCATTCCCGTTGTGTTCATCATCAACAAAACCGACAAATACACGAAAGAACAGGTGGCGGAGTCGAAAAACCATTGGCAGACGATTTTGCCTACCGCCGACGTGTTCGCCATCTCCGCATTGAAGGGCATCAACATCGAGCCCGTACGCAACCGTATCATCGAGCTGCTGCCCGAGTGCCCACCCTATTTTCCGAAAGACGCCCTCACCGACCGCCCAATGCGCTTTTTTGTATCGGAACTCATTCGGGAACAGATACTTCTGCAATACAAGAAGGAGATTCCTTACAGTGTGGAAGTAGTCGTAGAAAGCTACAAAGAGGAACCCGACCTCATACGGATAGCCGCGACCCTCTACGTGGAACGTACCACGCAGAAGGCCATCATCATCGGCAGCAAAGGCTCAGCCATCAAGAAGTTAGGCACGGATGCCCGGATGTCCATCGAGGATTTCCTGCAAAAGCACGTGTTCCTCGATCTGTCCGTCAAAGTCCTCAAAGACTGGCGCAACAACGAGCTGCAAATGAAACGTTTTGGCTATTCGCTTGGAGACTGAACTAACAATCAGGCAATAATTGTTAATTACTAAATGGTAGGGATTTCGTCAATATAATCCCTCAAAGCCTTCATTAACAAGTCAAACTCTTCCAATTTAGGTATTTTAGTGATTGTTTTGATTTTTCTCTGAATATCTTGTAAGGCAGTAGAATCAGTATGTGCTTTTAAAAACAATCTCCAATTGTCAGCAGAGATACCAAGAATGTCTGTTTGAAGAATTTCTGTCACAAATTCGGACATTATTCCTGTTCGTGCCAATCGTCCGAAGTTGTTTCCCCCGTCATATACGGGTTTGTAGTTTGTTTCATCACGGGCATTTTCCATATAAGGTTTTACACCTTTTGGTGTGATTAATCCTCTTTGCTCTAAAGTATATGGCTTTTCCGTTTGCCGTTCATACAGCCAATACCTTTTAGAGGCTTCAGCAGCCGCTTTTGCAGAATAAATCCACGGGGCTGCTAAAACAGGATTTCCACAAACAGCATCACTCAAGTACCAAGGTATAATACATAACAAGTCCCCATTATCACAGGCTTCGGAAGCGGTCCTGTATCTGAAAGAGGGTTCCCCTTCTTTCGATAAAATAAACCAACTTTTCAGCTCGATTCCCAACAAAGGAGTTGATTTTCCAACCTTTTTAACAAGCCTGACATCAGGAAAAGACTCATTGGACCGGATAAAGTGATACTCACTCCATTTCCCTTTATCATCCCATAAATAACGATGAGAATTAAGAAAATAGACAACTTTACTCTCTATCATAGAACCAAGTAATGTATTCAAACTAAACAGATCCGTTGCCAATATGCCAGAATATGTGTTCTCTATCACACACTCTGAAGGTAAAGAGGGGAATGCAACATTTCGCAGGTTTGTTATGAGTTTGAACCTTTCATCATTTTTGGACACTGTAAAATTGGTTTCTTTAAATTCGGGCAATGAGGAAAGGTCTATTTGAGTGAAAGCTTTTCCATTATTTGCCTCTTGTAAGGTTGCCTTAATCGTTGTTTGATTCGTTTTCATATTGCCATGATTTCTAATTCGGATAACCGAAGACAAGCATTTTTAAACGTTTTTTCGGAGATTTCGGCTGAATAGCAACTTCTTCCAAGTTTCCGACAACAGAAAGCTGTCGTTGCTAAGCCTGCAAAAGGATCCCAAACAACATCGCCTGTATCTGACGATGTTTGAATGATGTAGTCTATGATTGCTATCGGTTTTTGGTTATAATGCAGAGATTTTTGTTTTAGAGAATCTTTGAGACGTTCCTTGTTGTGAAGGGCAGGAAGATTCCAAACATTTGTAAAGCCATGAATGTGGTTCCACTTGGCACGCATCGATTCCCATAAATCTTCGGTCATCATTTTTCCATCAATCAAGAAATAAGGTTTTCCTTCGGCACGGCCGTAGAGATTCGCATATTCGGCAAGCAGTTGCATCGCATTTGCCGGCGGGAAATACCACATTTCATCACTTGTGAAATACTTCCGGGTAGCAGCATTTTTCACTCCGCAAGCCTCGTTTGTTTTACTGAATGGCAGACCTGAACGTAACCATTCGCTGCGCAGCCACTCTTGCAGACTAAGAGGTTTTCCCTCGCAGTTCTCAATAAAAACCCGTTTTGTATATCTTACACATACTTCTGTTACCACAGGTGCCTGACGTATAGTTTTAGAGTTTACATTTCCAGCGACATGCCCTATTCCCTTATTCCATATAAAAGTCTGTTCATAGTCCCATCCGTTTAGTTCAATGTAGTGATGCATCCGAGCCCATCCAAGTTCTGTGCCCCAAAACCAAAGAGTGGTATTTGGTTTAGCGTATTTAGACCATTCTGCAATGTGTGGAGCATATATTTCTGGCAAAAATTTAGTGTCTTTAGGATCTCCAGGGAAGCCGTTTATACCGTATGGTCCGTCAACAAAAATTATTGTCGGTGCGGGCCACCGGCTGTAGCAATCTAGGGAATTCTTGTTTTCAAGAACAATAGAATTTTCCCCAACCTTTTGTACAAAAGTATTCATAATAAATAGTATAACGTAATACCAAAGGCGCAAAAGTACATTTTTTTCAAAGAAATGCTTCTGTTCCAATTTTTTTTCTGTGGAATAAAGGGAGAGGCTAACTCTGTTGATCATAATCGATTGACAAATAGTCTCTCCCTAACGTTTCCCTTAACAAAAAGCTCAAGGCCTCACCTTCTTCACTTTCATACTGATAAAGGCTTCCGTGATGGTGTCATCATCATCGCAGGTGTCCTCTTTGTCGCTCTCGTCGTTCTCTTCGTCTGACGACGCCTGCTCCTTGGAAGACTCGTTCATTTCTTTGAGATGCACCTTGCTGAGGTCCAACAGCAGGTCGAAGATCGGATCTTTCTCGAAATCATGCAAACTTTGATTCAGAAAGACAACGTCTTTCATCAATCGGAGAAGTTTATGCATGAACAGCAGGAAATCTTTTTTTGAGGCATGGAACTCCATTTCCCCATCCTGTCCGAGAGATTCTTCTTCCTCCTGATTCTCTTCAGCAGTCTCTTCATTGACCATTTCGTTGTTCACAACTTCATTCGTTGTTTCTTTTTCCGCAGACATCTTCGTGTCGCAACCCTGTTCGGGTACTTTTTCTTCGTTTTTCTTTTTCATAATGCGTTTAATTTAGTCCCACAAAAATACATCAAGAAATCCCTGTTGTCAAGGCTTTTTTTAAAGTTTGCTTATCTCTGGTTGACAGATTATTATGTAAATTTGTTTACAATTATTTGTTAAAATTAAGTGTGACATTTCGCAGATTTTCGGGGTTTGAGCCGCAAAACCATAAAAAACGTATATTTGCCGACTTTTTGAAATCAGCTGTTCGCTTTTGGCTTTTAGCGGTTATCAAAAAGGGCAAACAACTAATATTCAAATAAACATTCAATAAATAAACAAGCAATGAACTTAATCGAAAAAATCAAAGAGAACGCCAAGAAAGCCAACAAACGCATCGTTTTGGCAGAGGGCGAAGAAGAAAGAACCTTAAAGGCTGCCGACATCATCATTGAAAACGGTTACGCCGCCATCACGCTTTTGGGCAACAAGGCCAACATCGAGGCCAAGGCTGCCGAGTGGGGACTGAAGAACATCGCGAAGGCCGAGATTATCGACCCGATGGACAACCCCAAAAAGGATTTCTATGCCAACATGCTGTATGAAATCCGCAAAAACAAGGGCATGACCATGGAAGAGGCCCTCAAGAAAGTCGAGGATCCGCTCTATCTGGCCACCCTGCTCATCAAGAACAAAGACGTTGACGGCGAAGTGACTGGTGCTCAGCACGCTACGGGTGATGTGCTCCGTCCCGCTTTCCAAATCGTCAAGACTCTGCCCGGCATCTCCGTGGTTTCCGGCGCCTTCATCATGTGCTTCCAAGATAAGAAGTGGGGTGATGACGGCGTGATGGTCTTCGCCGACTGTGCCGCAGACCCGAACACCGACGAGAACAAGCTCGCCCAGATTGCAGTGGTGACGGCTCAGACCGCCCGCACCATCGCCGGTATCGAGCCGCGCGTGGCCATGCTGAGCTTCTCCACCAAGGGTTCCGCCAAACACGAACTCGTGGACAAAGTGGTGAACGCTACCCGTATCGCCAAGGAGATGGATCCCAACCTCGTCATCGACGGCGAGTTGCAGGCTGATGCCGCCATCATCCCGTCTGTGGGCGCTTCCAAGGCTCCCGGCAGCCCCGTCGCTGGTAAGGCTAACGTGCTGGTATTCCCATCATTGGAGACCGGTAACATCGCCTACAAACTCGTACAGCGTTTCGCTGGCGCAGAAGCCGTCGGTCCCGTCATGCAAGGTATGGCCGCTCCTATCAACGACCTCTCCCGCGGTTGCTCCGTCGAAGATATCGTCAGCCTCGTAGCCATCACCGCTTGTCAGGCCGCTGGCAATACGTTCTAATCGATAATCTACACAGTAAAGACAGGAAAAATCCTGCCTTTACTGTGGTTTTATTTTCATCAGTTTTCTATCAGGTACAGCTATTGGCTTTTGGCTATTGGCTATTGGCTTTCAGGTACGATACACCAGCTAACAGCCAATAGCTAATAGCCAAAGTTACAATAAATATATATGTCACAGTTTTCGTTTCACTGGCAGCTAGCCCACCGCATATTGCGCGACAAGGGAAACAAATTCTCCAAACCAATTATCCGTCTTTCCGTGTTTGGAGTGGCACTTGGTGTGGTTATCATGCTGATAGCCATAGGGGTTACGGCTGGATACAAGCAGGTGATCGAAGACAAGGTGGTTACCATGGGACAACACATCCGAATCTCGCACTACGACCGCAACTATTCGTACGAACAGATTCCCATCACATTGAACGACACACTGTTACAAGACATACACCGCTGTCCGGAGGTGGTCTCCATACAACCTTACGCCACCAAGGTGGGCATCATCAAGACCGCCGACCAGGTGGAAGGCGTGGTGCTGAAGGGCGTCAACTACTCTTTCGATGGCCGTCACTTTGCCCATAACTTACTGGAAGGAGATACGTTACAATTTAACGACACGGTGGCGGGAAACCAAATCATCCTCTCCAAACGGCTCGCCGACAAGTTGCAGATTAAAGTGGGCGACAAGGTGCGCACCTACTTTGTGCAGGATCCGCCACGTCAACGAAGTTTCACGTTAGTAGGCATTTACGAGACCGGACTGCCCGAATACGACTCGAAATTCGCGCTGGTCGATCTCCGTCACGTTCAGAAACTCAACGACTGGGATTCCAACCAGGTGAGCGGTGTGGAGGTGCTCACCCGAGACTACCGATTGATTGACCAAGTGGGTGAACAACTTCACCATCAGATAGATATAAACCTAAAAGCTGAAACCGTAAAACAAATCTACCCCGAAATTTTCGATTGGATTGCCCTATTCGACACCAACGTTTCCGTATTGCTCATCATCACCACCTGCGTCTGCATGATCACGATGATGTCGATCTTCTTCATTATCATTCTGGAACAAACCCGACTCATCGGCATCCTCAAAACGATGGGCATGAAGACCAAACACGTGGTGCAAACCTTCCTGGTAGTGGCGGGAAATACTTTGCTGAAAGGACTTTTGGTCGGGAATGTCATCGGACTCGGTCTCGGTTGGCTGCAACAAAAAACGCACCTCATCAAACTGAATCCCGACACCTATTACGTGAACTATGTCCCGATAAAGTTCGAGATTTTGGAGGTTTTGCTGCTGAATTTGGGCGTTTTTGCGGCGTGCATGCTCGTGTTAGTGGTGCCCGCTTGGATCATCAGCAAGAAGATTTCTCCGGTGAAAGCCGTACAATTCGAATAAGATGCATTTTCGCAACGTGACATATTCAAGGAAATGTTATCTTTGCAGTTTGGATTAAAATTTGTAAAGTCGTGAATACAATAGAACAACAATTTCAGGAAATCCTTCAAAACAAGGAACCCAAAAACCTGTACGATCCCATTGCATACATTCTGATGCAGTCTGGCAAACGGCTGCGTCCGAAGCTGGTGAACATCGCCGCCGACATGTTCAACGGCGATCCGGAACAGGTTCAGCACATCGCCGCCGCCTTCGAAATGCTGCATAACTTCACGCTCATCCATGATGACATCATGGACAAGGCCGAGATGCGACGCGGACTGCCCACGGTCTATAAGAAATGGAACAGCAACATCGCCATCCTCTCCGGCGACACGCTGGTGGCCATCGCGCTGTTGGAAATCCTCAAGGTGAAGGGCGACCCGAAAACCATCATCGACATCACAGACATTTTCGCCCGCATTGGTCAGGAAATCTGTGAAGGTCAGCAATATGACCTCGATTTCGAAACCATGGAAACCGTTCCCCTCGAACAATATATCGAAATGATCCGCCTGAAAACGGCTGTGATGTTCGCCGGTTGCCTGAAATCCGGTGGTCAGATTGCCGGTGCGGATCCCGAAAGTCTGCAAGCCCTTTACGACTTGGGCATCCATCTGGGACTCGCCTTCCAGCTGGCCGACGACCTGCTCGACGTCTATGCCGACACCGAAACCTTCGGCAAAGCGGTGGGTGGCGACATCAAAGACAACAAGAAGACCTTCGTCTATCTGAAAGCTCTGGAGCTGGCTAACGAACAGCAAAAACAGCAGCTGAAACAGCTCTTCTCTGAGCCCGCGACGGACGAAAAGGCAAAATATAACCAAGTTCGGGCCATTTTCGATGCCGTAAACGTCAGAGAGGTCACCGAAAAAGAGATTGCCCGCTACACCCAGCTCTGTCTGGAGGACATCCGTCGCATCCACACGGACGAGGACAAGAAAAAAGAGATTACCGCCTTAGTTCAAAATCTGCAAAGCCGGGAAAAGTAGATGTCACAGGACAACAGCAACCGATATTATATCATCCTCGCCGTATTGGGCATCTTGATGGCCACTTATACGATCCGGCTGTTCAACCTGCAGGTGTTGGACAAGTCGTACAAGCGCAAGGCCAACGAAAATGCCATCCGTGAGATCACCATCCACCCCGCCCGCGGATTCATCTACGACCGCAACGACTCGCTGCTGGTCTATAACGATGCCGCGTACGATTTGATGGTGGTGCCCAAGGAAATGCGCCCATTCGACACCATGGAGCTGTGCCGGGTGCTCGACTTGGAAATTGAGGATGTGCGGAAAAAGCTGGATAAGGCCGCCAAATATTCCGGAAGCGTGCCGTCGCTGTTCAAACAGCAGATTTCCAAAGAAGACTATGGTTATTTGCAGGAGAAAATGTCCGAATTTCCGGGTTTCTTCGTGCAAAGTCGTACGTTGCGCTCCTACCCGCAGCCCATCGCTGCCCACATTTTGGGATACGTCAGTGAAGTGGATGAGCAGGACGTGGAAAACGACAACTATTACAAAATGGGCGACTACATCGGCAAGAGCGGTATCGAGAAGGCATACGAATCGGTGCTGCGCGGAATCAAGGGCAAGCGGAAGGTGCTGGTCGATGTGCACAACCGCGAGATGGGCTCCTACGACAATGGGGCTGAGGATGTGGTGGCTGTGCCGGGAACGTCGATCTGGAGCACCCTCGACATGCAGCTGCAACGTTACGGAGAAGAGCTAATGGCCGGCAAACGCGGTGCCATCGTGGCCATCGAGCCCAAAACGGGCGAGATCCTCTGTCTGATTTCCAGTCCCAACTACGATCCGAACCTACTGGTGGGTACTGCCCGTCCGAAGAACTACGGCAAATTGGTAATGGATCCTGAAAAACCGCTGTTTAACAGAGCCTTACAAGCCGCCTACCCGCCAGGTTCAACCTTCAAACTAGCCAACGGTCTCATCGCGCTGCAGGACCATATCATCACAACGAGCACCGTCTATTCCTGTTCCGGCGGCGGTTATCATATCGGCAGTCACGTGGTGCACTGCCACAACTGCGGCGGTCTGAACATCTACAGCGCCATCCAGCGTTCCTGCAACACCTTTTTCTGTCGTGCTTACTACAACATTCTCTCTAACCGCGTCAAATACAAGAACATAGACGAAGCCTACACCGCTTGGCTGGACTATATGAGCTCAATGGGATTCCTGCAGGTCTTCAACACAGACCTACCTTACGAGCTGAAGGGCCGCATCCCGACCGCCGAATATTTTGACAAAAAGTACAACAACAGTTGGAACGGAAACACGGTGGTTTCCATGGGTATCGGACAGGGTGAGGCAGCTGTCACGCCTTTGCAAATGGCTAATATGTTGGCCGTTATCGCCAACAAGGGCTACTACATCCGTCCGCACGTAGTCAGGGCCATCGGTCACCGCGACAGTCTGAACACGCAATTTAACGACAAAATATACTCCAAAATCGAGCCGCGCCACTTTGAGACAGTACTGCAGGGCATGAAGATGGTGGTGACGGCCGGTACGGGCCGCGGGGCACAAATCCCCGGTATTGAGGTGGCCGGCAAGACCGGTACCGCGCAGAACCCGCAAGGACGCGACCACTCCGTCTTCGCCCTCATCGCCCCTGCCAACGACCCGCAAATCGTCATCTTTTGTCTTGTGGAAAACGGCGGCTTCGGTGCCACCGTGGCCTGCCCCATCGCCAGCCTCATGGCCGAATTCTACCTCAACCGCAAAGTGGAACGCACTGACCTCGAAACCCGTATGAAAGAACTAAACATCAAGTAAGCCATGCCGAAGTTAGACCCCTATAATAAAATGTCCAAAGGATTCGATGTGAAGCTGATTTGCTACTACCTCGCACTCGTCCTCATCGGTTGGATCACCATCTACTCCACCTGCTACATTCCCGACGGTTCCACACCCATCTTCGACTTCGGACAACCATACAGCAAACAGATGATCTGGATCGGGACCTCCATCCTACTTGCCACGGTTATCTTATTGATAGACAGCGGAATCATACAGCATTACGCCTACTTTTTCTACCTGTTCTGCCTATTCCTGATGATACTGGTTCTATTTATCGGCGCCGAAATCAACGGTGCCAAATCTTGGATCAAAATCGGCAGTTTTAGTCTGCAACCTACTGAGTTTATGAAAGTTGCCACCGCCTTAGCCATGGCAAAGTTCATGCAGGAGGGCAAGACCGCCAACGAAAAACGCTACGTCTGGATCGGGCAGTTCGCCCTCATCCTCATTCCCGTCATTGTGGTGATGCTGCAGCACGACGCCGGTTCCGCCCTAGTCTTCGGCTCCTTCATCATCCTCTTCTATCGCGAAGGGCTGAGTTCGGGCTTCTTGGTGATGTGCATCATCGCCGCCATCCTGACAATCATCACGTTAGCGTGGAACGAAACTTACTCCATCGCGTTGCTGACGGCAGTGTTCATCGTCTTTATGATTGCCAACCGCACCCAAAAGAAGAAGTTGCGGCGCAATGTCTTCGTCTATATCGCCAGTATCCTCTTCGTATTCTCCATCAACTTCCTCTACGAACACGGCTTCGAACCGCACCAGAAACAGCGTATCGACACTATCCTCGGCAAGACCTCCGACCCACTGGGCGCGGACTTCAACCTCAACCAGTCAAAAATTGCCATCGGTTCCGGCGGTCTTTTCGGCAAAGGCTACCTCAAAGGCACGCAAACAAAGCTCAAATTCGTACCGGAACAGAGCACGGACTTCATCTTCTGCGCCATTGGTGAGGAGTGGGGCTTTTTCGGCACCCTCGTGGTCTTTAGTCTTTATGGAGCATTGATTTTCAGGATTTTGAAACTATCCGAAAAGCAACGAAACCCCTTTGTCCGATACTACGGGTACGGCATTGCCGGCATCTTCATCGCCCACTTCTTTATCAATATCGGTATGACTATCGGCCTCCTGCCCATCATCGGTATCCCTTTGCCGTTCATCAGTTACGGCGGATCCTCACTCTGGGCTTTCACGATGATGCTGTTCTGCTTTATTAAGTTGAATGACAATTAGGGCGATGAATAACGATAAAAAACGATGAAAATGCGATGAAAAACGATGAAAAACGATGAAAATGCGATGAAAAACGATGAAAAACGATGAAAATGCGATGAAAATGCGATGAAAATGCGATCGAAGAACCATATATATGAATGTATTCCTTGAGCAGCCTCGAAGAGGCAACACGCACGAAGTGCAATTAACCCCACACAAGGTACAAGCCGCAGTGTGGGGCCACCACGAGATCCTGACCCAATTGGCCACGGCCCACGCCGGCAAAACCCCTATCTCTTGCGTCCCGCTGGCACAGTCGGGCTCGCACAGGCGCTACTATCGCTTCACCTTTGCGGACGACAGCACCCTAATCGGGGTTTATAACGAAGACATTGCCGAAAACAAAGCCTTCTTTGAATATACCCGTTTTTTCGGGGCGCAAAAGCTGAACGTCCCTACATTGTTGGCCATCCATGAAGATCAGCAACACTATCTGCTGAACGATTTGGGCAAACAGACGCTCTACGACCTGCTCTGCGAAAACAGAAAGGATAATGGTGATTTTCAAGATGTTATGGAATACTATAAGAAGGTGGTCGCTGCCCTTCCCCAGTTCCAGATGACTACCCAAAAGGGGCTGGACATGTCGGTGGCGTACCCGCGTGCCGCCTTCGACCGGCAATCTATGCAATGGGACCTCAACTACTTCAAGTACTACTACTTGAAGATGGTCTATATTCCCTTCAACGAGCAGCTTTTAGAGGATGATTATCAGCGGTTTATGGATTATCTGCTCAGTGTGGACGACAACTATTTCCTCTATCGCGATTTCCAGTCGCGGAACATCATGGTGTATCAAGATGATGTCTGGTTCATTGATTATCAAGGCGGTAGAAGAGGGGCATTACAGTATGACATCGCTTCCCTACTCTACGATGCCAAGGCCGACCTGGCACCGGAAACCCGCGAGGAGCTGTTGGAGTGCTACATGGACCATCTGTCTCAGCTTATTCCGGTAGATCGCAAGCAGTTCAAGGACTATTTTAACGCTTTTTCACTCATTAGAATTATGCAGGCCATGGGTGCCTACGGCTACCGCGGCTACTTCGAACGGAAGACGCACTTCCTGCAAAGCGTGCCTTACGCCATCCGCAATATGCGTTACCTACTGGAACACCATGCTTTACCTGATAATCTGCCCGAACTGCGACAAGTGTTGCAAACCGTGGTGGACAGTTACACTGAGCCAGTCCCGGAAGACTCTGATAAACTGACTGTTACCGTACAAAGTTTTTCATTCAAGAAGGGCATTCCCGAGGACAAATCCGGCAATGGCGGCGGTTTTGCTTTCGATTGCCGCGCCCTTCCCAACCCCGGTCGCGAGAAAAAATACGCTAATTTCACGGGAAAGGATGATTGCGTGAAAGAGTACCTGCAACAATATCCAGAGGTGGAAACCTTTGTGAATCATGTGAATGCGCTGGTTGACATGTCGGTTGACAACTACTTGGAACGCAAATTCACGCATCTGACGGTGAATTTCGGGTGCACGGGCGGTCAGCACCGTTCGGTCTATTTTGCCGAACGCACCGCTGAACATTTACGCGCAAAATACCCGCAAATCATCGTGGATCTGCGTCATAGCAACCCCTTGGTTCAGGGTTAAAATAAGTTAATTTAGCGGTATTTGATCTTATCCGGCACAATATAAGCGCTCGGATAGGTTTCGCGAATGGTTTCCAAATCCTTAAATGCCTGTAAGCGAGTGTAATAGTTGCCGACACGCACTTTGAAGTAGGGTTCGTTGTAGATGAGATAAGATTGTGTATAGGGGAACAGGTTGTTGAACGTATTGCGGGCTGATTCAGCCTGAGATCTGGAGTTCACCCCCGAATAGGCAGCAATTTGGATGCGATAGCCGTTAATCTCACCCACTTTACGCCAATTGTTGACATAATCCTCCTGAATCCTGACAATAGCAGGCTCTACATCATAACGCACGGAGCCTTGCGCAAACGCAAAACTGCACACGATGGAGAGGAGGAATATGGTAACAATCTTTCTCATAATCAATTTGCGGCAAAAATACAAAAATTACATCTCCATCCTATATTACCACAGCAGAATTTTCAATCCAATGAGAATCAGTACGATACCACCAACTGTTTCTGCATAACGACCAATTTTCGGATTCGTGAGCCTTTTCACGAAGGTATAAGCGAAGAAAGAAACGACAAAAGAGGTGATACCGATGGTCAGGAAGGCGCGGGTGACGTGTTGTTCTTGGATCATGGCAAAGCTGAACCCCACCGCCAAGGCATCAATGCTCGTGGCCACAGCCAGCAGGATGACATTTTTCCACTTCGTAATATCCAGATGCTCAGACTTTTCGTCATCCTCTTTCTTGAAACTCTCTATCAGCATTTTTCCACCGATGAACGCCAGAATGGCAAAGGCGATGAACGGTCCGAGTTTTCCCAGCGGACCCAACAGCGATTCACCGAACAGCCAGCCAATGAGCGGCATCCCGCCCTGGAAAATGCCGAAAGCCAAAGAAAACCGCAACACGTAGGAACGTTTCAATTCCGGTTGCAGCATTCCAATGACACAACTGATGGCGAAACAATCCATTGCCAAACTCAGCGACAACAACAGTAATTCTATCCAACTCATACTATGTCCAAAAAATTGGGCGCAAAATTATAATTTTTATCGTATAAAAAGTGTACCTTTGCGTCCTCTTTCAGAATTTGGAAAATATGAAGAATTTCGCTGTTTTCGGAGTAGGCGGTTACGTGGCACCGCGACATTTGAAGGCTATCAAAGAGACTGGTAACCAGATGGTTGCTGCGTATGACAAATCCGACAGCGTGGGAATCATAGACAGCTATTTCCCCGAGGCCGCCTTCTTCACCGAAATGGAACTCTTCGACCGTCACGTTTCAAAGTTGAAAAGCACTGACAATCAACTGGATATCATCTCCGTTTGTACGCCAAATTACCTGCACGACGCGCACACCCGCTACGCCCTGCGTCTGGGCACCGATGTCATCTGCGAAAAACCGTTGGTGCTGAACCCTTGGAACGTGGATGTGCTTCAAAATGTGGAAAATGAGACTGGCAGGAAAGTCTATAACATCCTGCAACTGCGTCTGCATCCCTCCATTATTGCCTTGAAAGAGAAAGTCGATAAAGCCCCGCAAGATATTGTCTATGACGTTGATCTGACATATATTACGTCTCGCGGCTATTGGTACTACACGAGTTGGAAAGGTTCCGACAGCAAAAGCGGCGGCATCGCAACCAACATCGGCATCCATTTCTACGACATGCTTTGCTACATTTTCGGCAAAGTACAGGAGAGTGTGGTGCATGTGGCCACCCACGACCGTGTGGCCGGCTTCATCCGTTTCGATAAAGCACGAGTGCGTTACTTCTTGAGTATCAACAAGAAAACATTGCCCAAAGCAGTTTTGGAAAACGGCAAAACCACGTTCCGTCAAATTGTCATCAATGGGGAACCTTTCGAGTTCAGCGATGGCTTTACTGACTTGCACACAGAAAGTTACCGTCGTATTCTGGCGGGTGATGGCTTCGGCTTGGACGAGGTACGTCCTTGCATCCAAATTGTCTATGACATCCGCAACGCCACGCCTATTGGATTAAAAGGCGAATATCACCCCTTGGCCGCGCTTCCCTGCGAAAGCCATCCTTTCTATACGAGATAGGCTACTACAACTTATTATAATACAGCGTATTGCTGCTATTTCTCCGGAACATCGTCTCCGTAATCCGTCGAATATCCTCTTCAGTGACCGCGAAATATCCCGTGCGCTCGTCGGCGAAATCCTCAGCACGGCTGTAGAATTCGCCGGTGGCCAGCGTGTTCGCGCGATCCTCCACTTTCAGGTTCCGCTCCAGAATAATGGATTCGGCATTGTTCTTCACCTTCTGCAAGTCGTACGACAACTTGCTATCAAACTGAAAATCATATAGATACTTGGACAATAGCTCGTCTGCCTTTTCGATAGGGACACCGCTCGCAGGTCTTCCGCCCACGAAGAAGAGACCTTTGTCGGCATTGCCCGATACGGAGGCGGAAAGGTCGGTGAAGAGGCGATCTTCCACCACAAATTTGCGATAGAGGTAGGAGCTTTGACCTGTGCCGAGGATGTCGGAGAGCAGGTCGTAGGCGCAGTAGTCAGTATCGGTGCGGGCGGGCATCAGCCAACTCTTGAAGAGCATGTCGTCGGGAACAGGTCTCTGCACCGTCTTTTGACGATTATAGCTGGAAGGGAATTCCTGCATATAATGATGGAGGTTCCGCCTTCCGGAAGGAATATCTCCGAACCATTTCTCCGCCATGGTAAAAACCTCCTCCGCATGCACGTTCCCTGCGATGACCAAAATGGCGTTGGCAGGACAATAAAACGTATCATGGAAGTTGCGCACAACACCCATGTCAACCTGTTCAATATGAGCTAGTTCCTTACCGATGGGCAGCCATTGGTAAGGGTGGTTCTGATAGCTGAGCCCATAAATCTGCATCATCAGATCGCCATAGGGCTGGTTGAGGCAGGTCTCCTTGAACTCCTCCATCACCACCTGTTTCTGGACATCCAATCCCTGCTGACTGAAGGAGAGGGCGGCCATCCGGTCGGATTCGAGCCAAAGAGCCGTCTCTATATTGTTAGCTGGTAAGACGATATAGTAGCAAGTGAGATCTTGAGAAGTGTAGGCATTGTTGATTGCGCCCACTTGCTGGAGAGTTAAGTCGAAATCGGGCGCATGGTCGGAACCGCTGAACATGAAGTGCTCCATCAGGTGCGCAAGACCCGTACAGTCGGGATTTTCGTCGCGGGAGCCCACACGATAGACGATAGTGGTGGTAGCCAACGGCGTGGTATGATCCTCATGCACCAGCACGTGCAAGCCGTTGGAGAGTATATTTCTTGAAAAGGGTATGGCCATATTGCTCGTAATAATTCGGCGGCAAAAATACGAATTAATGTAGAATGTAGAATGATGAATGATGAATAGCGTTTTTGTAAGGGGTTTGGTCTTTATTTCCGAAAAGACGGTAGAAAATAGACAAATTATTATTTTGGAATAACGAAAAAACAAGATAAGAACATTCAATTTTGATAATTATAATATTGATAATCAAGCAAATGAAAAAATAATACAGAAAATTTTTCGGAGAGGGTATAGTATATTAAAAAAAGTGTATTTTTGCGCCATCAAAAAAGGAACGCTTCCTTAGCTCAGTTGGTTAGAGCATCTGACTGTTAATCAGAGGGTCCAAGGTTCAAGTCCAGTCCTTGAGGGAGCGCAAAACAAGAATGCCGATTCACTACGAATCGGCGTTTTTTTATCTATATACTCGAAATTTTCCGTACACTTCCCCAAATATCCAAGGAAATCGTATTTTTGCGCCGCTTAATTTGGACTAAGAATGGGCGCATTTAAAGCTTACGATTTTCGAGGAATCTATGGCAAAGATTTCGATCTGGACACCATCTACAAGTTTGGTTTCTTTCTGCCAACACTGCTCCACGCCGACAAAGTGCTGGTCGGGCGCGACATGCGGGTGAGCTCCGACGACATGTTCAACGCCCTCGCCCGTGGTATCACCGACGCCGGCGCCGATGTCTATGACATGGGGCTGACCACCACCCCTATGGTCTATTACTTCACCGCCAAGCACCATTTCGATGCTTCCGTCATGATTACCGCCTCTCATAACCCTAAGGAATACAACGGGTTGAAGGTTTCCAGAACGAACGCGCTACCCGTAGGCTACGACACTGGACTGGGCGAGCTGGAACAGAAAGTGCTGCACGAGTCTGTGAATCCCACTGCCCCGAAAGGCAAAATTGTCGCCTATCCGGTGAAGGACGAATACCTGAATTTCCAAAAGAACTATCACTATCCTATTGATAATCTGAATATTGTGATGGACTGCTCCAACGGAATGGCTTCCATCCTCGTCAAGGAGATATTTGGCGATACTCCTTATTATCTCTTTGATACACTGGATGGTACGTTTCCGAACCACGAGGCTAACCCATTGGAGGCGGAAAATATCGTCGCCCTGCAAGAGAAAGTCCGCGAACGGCACGCCGACATCGGGGTGGTGTTTGACGGCGACGCCGACCGCGTGATGTTTGTGGATGAGCATGGCGATTTCATCTCCCCAGATTTGATCATTGCCGTGCTGGGACATTATTTCATCGAAGAAAAAGATATCCAAGGACTTATCATTCAAGATATTAGAACTTCGAAATCAGTAGCGGAATACTTGGAGAAGATGCATCGCGAGATGTACATCTGGCGGGTGGGTCGCGCCTACGCTGCCATGAAGCTACGCGAAATCGACGGTGCCTTCGGCGGGGAATATGCCGGACATTACTACTTCCGCGAGTTCTTCTACTCCGATTCCGCCATGATTGCCGCACAGGTGGCTCTGCACGTTTTTTCTGAAATGAAGAAAAAGGGAGTCTCTGTGTCTCAGCTTATTGCGCAAATCAAACGTTACGCCAACTCTGGTGAAATCAACTTCACTATTGAGAAAAAACGGGAGGCCATGGAGGCGGTGAAGGCAGCTTGTATTGCAGAAGAGAAGCCCGAGCGGGTACTGGATTTCGACGGCTACCGCGTGGAATTCGCCGACTGGTGGTTCAACATCCGTCCGTCCAACACCGAACCTTACCTGCGACTCATCATGGAAGCCCGCACGGAATCGCTATTGAAAGAAAAGAGGACGTTTATTGAACATATTTTGGAATCATATATAATATAAGTGTATGTTTCATTGTAGAGACGCGCCATGGCGCGTCTCTACGGGACGAAAACAGAAAAAATGCTGAAAGGAACAAAAAATAGGAACTTATGGCAACCTCTGCTGCTGAAAACAACGGCGGTGTGGCTCTTCCTATGTCTGTTCCTGACCTCCGCCCACGCGCAGTTCTACAACGGCTCGCAGCTGACCTTCGGGAAAAACCGCGTGCAGCATCAGAAGTTCAACTGGCAGTATCTCAGGGCGGAACAGTACGATGTTTATTACTACCCCACCGGTCGCGCACTGGCACAGTACGTCTTCTACAAAACGCCGGAATTTATCGCGGAAATCGAACATCTGCTGAACTATACCTCCAAAAAGAAGCTGCAAATCATCGTCTATAACACGCAGGCTGACTTTCGGGAGTCGAATTTCGCTTACGACTACGAGGATTTCTACAACCAGGGCGGCGTGACCAACATCTACGGCACCAAAATCTACATCTACTTTGACGGCAACCGGGCGCATCTGGACCGGATGATTCGCGGCGGCCTCATGGACATGTACGCCCACTGGATGGTACAAGGCTCGACCATCGGCTCCAACATCTCCTACGACTACCTAATGAACGTGCCGAGCTGGTTTTACAGCGGTCTGGCCTCCTACTACGGAGAGCACTGGAACAGCGATATCGAGGCGCACGTCAAAAACGGCATCCTCACTAACAGCTACAAACGGCTGGACGAACTTTCCCCTGTGGAAGCCACCTTTGCCGGACACTCCCTTTGGAAATACCTCGTCGATCTTTACGGCGAAGAAATCATTCCGAAGGTGCTCTATCACACGCGCGCCGGCAAGAGCATGGAAAACGGCATGGCGCGGGCAACCTCCATCCCTTTCAAAGCACTGACCACATACTGGTATAAATATTATATGGTCATGTTCCATCCCGACATGTCCAAATCGATGCCTGCGGGTGAGGAAATCCTCCGCAAGCCCAACCCCAAACGCGATTACGCACGATTCTGCTTTTCCCCTGACGGCGACAAATACGCTTACGTTACCAACGAGGCCGGACAGGTGCGCGTATGGCTGAAGACCCCTAACAGGAAGAATCCAACGTGCATCCTCAAAAAATACCATAAGACGGAGGACAACCCCGACTTGAGCTTCCCGCTCATCGCCTGGCACCCCTCCGGCGAAATTTTGGGTCTCACCCTCGAAAGCAAGGGCGACTGCTTCTATATTCCTTACGATCTGGAAAAACGGAGATGGGGCAAGAAATTCCTTGTGAATGTGGAGAAAATCACCTCCTGGTGCTACTCCCCGGACGGCCAGCAGATGCTTTTCTCCGGATTCAAAAACGGTCAGTCGGACCTCTATATGTACAGTTTCGCGGCACGCACCTACCAAAACCTCACGAACGACTTTTATGACGACTACAATCCCGTTTTTGTGAACGACCGGCAGATTGCCTTCGCCTCCAACCGTCCAGTGGATTCCATCTTGTTGAAAGACAATTTCTTGGACGCATCCAATCAACGCAAATACAACCTGTTCCTCTATAATTATAAGGCAAAGGATACGGCTTTGCTGCGAATCACAGACACACCCTACGCCGATGAATTCGGCTTACAACCCGCTGGTGATCAGCGAATTCTGTACTTGAGCGATGAGAGTGGAGTGGTCAACCGCTACGAAGCCACTTTCGACAGTTCCATCAGCCGTATCGACACAGCCGTCCATTTCATGCACTACGCGACCACACATCCGCTAACCGACCGCGCTTACAATATTTTGGAACAGGCTTACAATCCCGCCACCAACACGATAGCAGACATCTCCCTCATGGAGAAGTACAAACATATCTGGTTTACGGAATTTCACAACCTTTATCATCCGGACATTGTACCCTCCAAATTCCATAAAGCCATCTTGGCAGACATCATTAAACAAACGGAGAAACAAACGGTTAAAGATAGCCTGCCTCCCGATGACGGCACCCCGAAACATGGGTTTATCCTCTCTTCGGAGGTTAACAAGGCTCTCCCTGAAGCGGACGATTTCGATGGCGACACCACCTATACCTCCGCCAAATCCAGCAAACAATTCTCCATCCCAGTTGGCTTGCCATATCGAGTACAATATTCTATAGACCAAGTGATTACACAGGCGGACTTCAGCTTCCTGAACACCTCTTACCAACAGTTCGAGGGCGGCTTGGCTCCCATCTACCTGAACACCGGTTTCAATGCACTGTTCATGCTGGGTATCAACGACTTGTTTGAGGATTACCGCATCACTGGCGGCTTCCGAATCGGCTTGAACCTCAACAGTTACGAATTCATGTTCAGCTATGAAAACCTCGCCAACCGCCTCGACCGGCAGATTACCCTCTACCGCCAGGCCATCGAATCGGAGGTAAACGGCTACGTCTATAAGCAGAATTCCAACAGCCTCTTCTATACGTTAAAACTTCCGTTCAACAAGACCAACAGCATCCGTATGGTGCTGAAGGGGCGTTACGAGACCAATGTGATAGCAGCCCTGAACGACAGGACGTTACAGGAGAAAGACGAACGACACGTTTGGGCAGGCGTGAAACTGGAGTACATTTTTGACAGTTCGAAAGAGCTTTATACCAACTTGTGGCGCGGCACCAAATTGAAACTTTTCGCTGAATACGAACAACGACTCGAGCGTGATACCCGTAATCTGTTTGTTATCGGCTTTGACGCACGCCGCTCCTTCAAACTCTACCGCAACATGACGCTGGCCTTGCGACTGGCTGGCAGTACCAACACGGGATCCGCCCGACTGGTCTATTTCATGGGCGGGGTGGACAATTGGATCGCCGCCAAGTTCAACCGCGACATGTCAGTGGATCCTACCCAAGACTACGCCTACCAGACCTTGGCAACCAACATGCGCGGCTTCAAACAGAACATTCGAAACGGCAATTCCTTTGTCGTGTTCAACTCCGAACTGCGCATCCCCATCGTGCAACTGATTGTCGGACATAAAGTAGGATGGAATCTCCTTAATTCGTTACAAATCAATCTTTTCGGCGATGTAGGCACGGCTTGGACAGGCTTTACGCCCTATTCCGAGAACAACTGCCTTTATACGCGCTACATCGACAGCGGTCCGATTCATGCGGAGGTGAAACGGCAAGTGGATCCGTGGGTGGGCGGCTTCGGCATCGGTGCCCGAATTTCCGTCTTAGGTTACTTCCTCCGTTTCGACTATGCTTGGGGAGTGGAAGATATGGCGATTTCGAACAAAAAGGGAATGTTTATGTTTTCGCTGGGCACCGACTTTTAATGTTTCTCTGTTAATTTTGACTTTTATATGCTCTATCCTGATAATTTTGAAGAAAAAATCGGTTTTGACATTGTGCGACGTCTCATCTTGAGCCATTGTCTCAGTCCGCAGGGAACGGAGGAGGTGGACAAGATGCAGTTCATGTCGGACATGCTGGAGATCATGCCGGCGTTGGAGTCTGTGGAGGAGTTCCGCCAGCTGCTGCTCTTCGACGAACCATTTCCCGCCCAAGATTTCTATGATCTGCGGGAGGTGCTGAAACGGTTGCGCATCGATGGCACTTACATTGAGTTGGAGGAACTGGCCTGTCTGCGCGGCTTTATCCAGTCCATGACCCAAATTTTCGTCTATTTCAAGGTGCGCCACGAGGACAACCGCTACCCGCGCCTCTGGTCAATGTGTGCGGAGATGCCGTTGCAGCGGGATTTGACCTCGGCCATCAACCGTATCATGGATGAAAAGGGGCAGATGCGCGACAATGCCTCCGACGAGCTGGCACGCATCAAAGGGGCCATCAACCGCTTATCCCGTGACGCCGACCGACAGATCCGCAAAATCCTCGCCGCCGCCAAGCAAGACGGCATCGTGAAGGAGGATGCTGAGATGACCATCCGCAACGGCCGCCTCTGCATCCCCGTCTCCGCACAGTTCAAACGTCGTCTGCATGGCTTTGTGCACGACGAGTCCGCCACCGGCCAGACCGTCTTCATCGAACCCACGGAGGTTTTCGATGCCAATAACGAACTCAAAGAGCTGCAAAACGCTGAACAGCGCGAGATTATCCGCATCCTGACGGAAATCACCAACTTTATCCGTCCGCTCATCGACGACCTTCTGGATGCCCAAAAACTGATGGGCAAGTACGATTTCTTACGCGCAAAAGCCCTTTTCGCCATCGACATTGACGCTTCCGTACCGCATATCCACCCCAAAACCATCGTCCAATGGTATCAGGCCAAACATCCGCTCCTCTACCTCAACTACAAGAAAAACCATAAGGATGTGGTCCCCTTGGACATCAAACTGGTGCCCGAAAAACGCATCCTGATTATCTCCGGACCCAACGCAGGCGGCAAGTCTGTATGTTTGAAAAGCGTTGGTTTACTGCAATATATGATGCAATGCGGACTTCCCGTCTCCATGATGAGCACCTCCGACATGGGCATCTTCGAAAGCATCTTTATTGACATTGGCGATGAACAGTCCATCGACAACGACCTGAGTACTTATAGCTCCCATCTGCAGAATCTGAAGGTGATGGACGAGCGGTTGAACGAAAAATCGCTGTTCCTGATTGACGAGTTCGGCAGCGGCACGGAGCCCACCTTGGGCGGTGCGCTGGCAGAATCCATCCTCGAAAGCTATTACGACAAAAAAGCGTTCGGAATCATCACCACCCACTACGGGAACTTAAAGATGTTCTCCGACACGCATCCGGAAGCGGAAAACGGAGCTATGTTATTCGATACCAACGCGTTAATTCCTCTCTATATCCTGAAAATCGGCAAACCGGGCAGCTCGTTCACCTACGAAATCGCCCGCCATATCGGTCTCAATCCGCAGGTTATCGACAACGCGATACAGAAATCCGGCACTGCCCAAATCGACTACGAACGAAAGCTGGAGGAAATCGAAATCACCCAAATTGAGGCGGAACAGAAACTCAAAATGGTGCGCGCCGCCGATGACCAGCTGGCCCAAATGATTGACGAATACGCGGAAAAGTTCGCGCAACTCGACAAACAGCGCAAGGAAATCCTCACAAAAGCCAAAAACCAGGCCAACAGCATTGTGGATAGCGCCAACAAGATTATCGAAAACACTATTCGCGAAATCAAAGAGTCGAAAGCGGACTCCGAACGCACCAAAAAAGTGCGTAGCGAGGTGCAGGTTTTCAAAAAAGAGATGCAGAAGGAGATCGAAAGCATCGAAAAGGCAGAGGCTGAAGCGGTGAAGCCCATCATCCCGATCCATAAGCGGAAGCCGGTGGAACGCAAGCCGACCGTCGAAGAGGTGATGGACAAGACCATCCGCGTGGGTGATTCTGTCTATCTGCCTGATTCCCAGATTGCCGGCGAAGTAACCCAAATCGACGGCAACGATGTGATGATCTCGTTCCATTCCGTGAATTTCCGCACCAAATTGGACAAACTGATCAAAATCAGCAAGAAAGAGGCGCGGAACGTGGAACGCGGCCACGTGTCGCAGTTCAACGCTGGCTCCATCGCCGACGCCCTCAACAAAAAGCTCTCCGCCTTCAACTCCACTTTGGACGTGCGCGGGCAGCGTGCCGAAGAGATGATGCACAATTTGGAGGAATATTTGGACGAAGCGGCCATGTTGGGAGTCCAGAATTTACGAATCCTGCACGGCAAAGGAAACGGTATTTTGCGTAGCGTAGTAAGACAGTATCTCGCTCGAAGACAAGACATTGCGGAATTCCATGACGAAATGCTGGAACTGGGCGGCGCAGGCATCACCGTAGTGAAAATGAAAAAGTAGCGAAAAATTTTTTATTTTCGCCGCCTTCTAAAATAGAGATTATGGCTCAGAAAAAATTTGCCGTCATCGGCGCAGGACAGTTCGGTCAGGCTATCAGTCTGGCACTCTCGGAAAAAGGTTTCGAGGTGCTGGTGATCGATAAGGACATGAAGAAAGTGCAGAACATCAGCGATGATGTGGCGTATGCTGTCTGCACCGACGCCACCGACAAACGCGCCCTTCTAAACGAAAACATCAAGGATTTCGATGCCGTGATTGTCGCCATTGGTGATGATTTCGTGGAACGCTTGCTCTGTATCTCAAACCTCATCGACCTCGGTATCAAGAAGATATACTGCCGTACCAAAGGTTCCCACCAGCAGACCATTCTGGAAAAGATGGGCATCACGGAGTTCCTCTCTCCCGAAGAGGAGCTGGCCACAATGCTGGCGGAGCGGTTGAGCAATCCCAACATCCTCTCCTACCTGCAGATGCCTGACGAATACCGTATCGCTTCCATCATTGCACCTGACCGTCTGGAAGGGCTCACCCTCGGCGACATCAACTTCCGCGACAACCACCACCTCAGCTTAGTGACCATTCGTCGTAACTTCGAAGAAATTGAGAACAAGGAACTAACTATGAAACAGCACATTATCGGTGTGCCTGACAACTCCACCGTCATCCGGAAAGACGATGTCTTCGTGCTTTTCGGCAAAGACCGCGATATTGACAACTTCATCAAAATCAACCTATAATGTCTCTTTTCAGAAATCACGACGAGTACAATGGAAAAATCCGGATTCACATCGTGAATCACAAGGATCGTATCCAGCGGGCGCTGCAGATTTGCAGTCTGCTGATCTCCATTGTGACCATCGCGTGCATTTTCTGCTACCACGGACTCTACATCACCCCAGAAATCAAAAACCTGATACGCTGGGTAATACACGGAAGCCTCTGTTTCTATGTAGTGAAATATTTCGTACTGCTGTTTTACTCGCTGCACCGAGGCGATTTCATCAAGCAATCGTGGGGCGAGTTCTTAATTATTTTGTTGCTAATCTTCCAGTTCATAGCTGTCAATATCTTCCACTTCGATATTTTCAACGTACAGAATTTTGAGAATATCTACCTGATTTTCATACAGTTCTACTTCCTGATTATTGTACTGTTAGAGATGGCGAAGATGAGCAGCACGCTCGGAAAATACCATCTCAGTCCGCCAATATTGATGGTGGGGTCGTTCTTGTTTCTGATCGCCATCGGCACCATTTTGTTGATGATGCCGCGTATGACCACAAACGGCATCTCCTTCATTGATGCTTTTTTCACCGCCACCAGCGCCAGCTGCATCACCGGACTGTCGGTTGTCAGCACCCCGGACTGTTTCACCTTCAAAGGGCAGGTAGTCATCCTGATGCTCATCCAGTTAGGAGGTATGAGCATCCTCTCCTTCGCAACGTTCTTTTCCACGTTCCTTTCCAGCTCGATGGTAGGCTTGCGCTACCAGTACATGATCCGCGACATGATGTCCACCGACCGGCTTTCCGACTCGGTGGGGCTGTTGCGCAGCATCGTGCTGACCACCTTTATCATTGAGGCGGTGGGGGCAGCGTTCCTATTTACCTACTGGAAATCGACCGGCTTCTTCCTATCCGACAAGCAGAACCTCTTCTTCTCGCTCTTTTACACCGTTTCGGCCTTCAACAACGGCGGATTCGTGCTTATTGACGACAGTCTGCTAAATCTTGGAGTACCAGGTAGTTACTTCCCGCAAGTCGTGATCATGGCGTTGGTGTTTCTCGGCGGCATCGGCTTCCTTACCATCCGCGACTTCTTCAGCTACCGCTACATCCGCGAACGCAACAAATACAAGTGGAAAACGCTCATGCCCCAGACCAAAATCGTTCTTTATGTGACATTGTCCATTATCGGAATCGGCAGTATCCTCTTTTTCTTCCTTGAATACAACAATACGTTGAAAGGAATCGACGGGTTCGGCGACAAGTTGTTCACCACCGTATTTCAGATTACAACCTGCCGAACATCTGGCTTTAACGTACTGGACATCAATGCAATGAAGATTTCTACAATCATCCTGATTTTAGTGGCGATATTCATCGGCGGCTCCCCCAGTTCCACGGGCGGCGGTATCAAGACCACCTCGCTGTTCATCGTCATCAAATCCGTCATTGCAACCATTAAAGGTAAGAAGAACATCGAGTTCGATCATAAGGCTATTTCACCGTCCTTAGTGGAGAGAGCCACCACCATTATGATGATGTCCGCGACGTTCATCCTGGTTTCGTGCTTCCTGCTTACCGTCGTGCAGCCGGATGTGCAACTCCTGCACGCGTTGTTCGAAACCTCCTCGACCTTCACCACCTGCGGTCTCTCCACGGGCGAATGCGCGAACTGGAACTGGATGGCCAAGCTCGTCCTGATTGTCAACATGTACTGCGGCCGTATTGGCACGCTGACTCTGGCTTTTGCGCTAACGCGTCACAAAAAAGAGTCGCCGCACCAATATCCGGACCTCTACATCATGCTCGGCTAACCCCCGAAAACAGGCTTGTTTCGGAAATTTTCACCGCCAAAGCGTTTGTTTCCATAAAAAGTGTATTTTTGCCGCGCTAAATTAATTTATTCACAATTAAAAGAAAGAGGTATTTTTTATGATTATTGTTCCCATTAAAGAAGGCGAGTCCATCGACAAAGCGCTCAAGAAACTGAAAAAGAAATTCGACAAGATCGGCGTGAAGAAAGAAATCCGCGCCCGTCAGGAATTCACCAAGAAGAGCGTCATCAGACGGGAGCAATTGCGCAAAGCCATCTACGTTCAGCAGCTTCGTGCCGCCGAAAACGAATAACGGACGGTTTTGACAATCACAAAGGAAACAGGGACGCATCCCTGTTTTTTTTTTGCCCATCATGGACGTATGCGATACGTCCCTACCAATGGTTAACGATATGAATTATACGGATTTCATCGATTATCTCCAATACGAGAAACGGGTGTCTCCGCACACGGTGACCGCGTATGAGCATGATTTGTCCCGATTTTTCAACTACTTAGAAGAAAAATTGGAGATTAATCAACTGTCAGATGTTCATACTGAGGATATTCGGTCGTGGATCATCTCCCTGTTGGAGGACGAATCCTTGCAGGCGAAATCGGTTTCCAGGATGATCAGTGCAGTGAAGGCGTTCTATCGTTACAAATTGAAAATCAAAGAATTGTCGGTTAATCCAACCTTGACCATCCAATCCCCGAAAGTGCCCAAAAAGCTGCCCCAATATGTGGAGCAGAAGGATATGGAGCATCTTTTCTCCGACATTCCGTTCGAGGATTCGTTCGAGGGTCTGCGCGACCGCACCATCCTCGAGCTCTTCTACGCTACTGGTATGCGTCTATCGGAGCTGCTGAACCTCAAAATTCAAGACATTCATTTCCAAGACAATACAATCAAAGTTTTGGGAAAACGCAATAAAGAGCGCCTCATTCCGTTTGGAAATAGGCTGTCGGAGTTATTGACAATGTACTTGGGAAACTTGGAAAAAAAATTTGTTGACGGAACGAAAAATAATTATATCTTTGTCACCGATAAAGGAGAACAACTTTATCCGAAAGCTGTCTATCGAATTGTTCGTAAATACTTGGATATGGTAACCACGATTGACAAACGCAGCCCGCACGTGCTCAGGCACACCTTTGCAACGCATCTGCTGAACAACGGTGCCGACCTGAACGCCATCAAGACCATCCTGGGCCACAGCAGTCTGGCCGCCACCCAAGTATATACCCACAACTCCATAGAGCAGCTCAAATCCATTTATAAACAAGCTCATCCAAGAGCATAAAAAAGGAGGTTTTTATGAAAATTAACATCAATTCCGTTCACTTCAAAGCGGATCAGAAACTGGAAGACTTCATCACCGAAAAGGTGGAGAAACTGAACAAGCTGCACGACGGCATCATGGGTGCCGATGTCGCTCTCAAGCTGGAAAATACTGAAGCTCCGGAAAACAAGACCGTTGATATCCGTATGAACATCCGCGGTTATGACGCCCGTGCCGGCAAGACGGCCAAATCCTTCGAGGAGGCCACTGACCAGGCTATCGACGCCCTCAAAAAACAGCTCCAAAAAAGCAAGGAAAAAGAACAGAACAAAAGACCTTCGGGCGAAATTTCCTTCGAGGAAAAAGAGTAATCCCGCAACGGTCACAATAATCCACAAGCCCCGCCTCAAACGGCGGGGCTTTTTTTTGCATTGACAAACCCTTTTTTTGTGTATTTTTTCCACCGTTATGTCAATTTTTTTCTTACTTTGTTCAAAAAAAAATATATATCTTTGCAAGGTTCAAATAGTAAATATGATTTTGAGGCGAGAATTTTATAAACATATTGATACACAAGCGATTACCCCCCCCCGTGGTTGCTTGGTAAAAATTTGTCGCCTCTTCACTTTAACTCCTTTTTTATTTTTTATGCCCGATAGCCTCATGTCGGGTAGCTTTCTTTGTGTTATGAATTAAAAACCAAACCATATGAGAAATCTTTTTATCGTTGTATTATTTTTTATTATGTGCATGGGGGCAGCTGCGACGCTGAGTGCACAGTCGCAGCCTGTACAGACCGTACAGGCGACGGTGTCTGCCGGCGGAAATGCCGACCATTTCTACGCTGCGGTGGGACAACCGTTCTTCCAGCAAGATACCCTCGGAGACTACGAGCTCTCGATGGGCGTGGCGCAGGCACAGTGGGTGCGCGACACGGTGTATGACGTGATCACCTACAACACGCCCTACACCTCCAACGGCTTCGACCTGCCCGCACAGGATAGTTCTCACGTGGACAGCGTCTATCTGGTGAACGGCGGCATCTATCATTACGACCTCTGGCGGACGCTCTACCTGATTGTCTGTCCACAGTACTTGGAGGAGAACAACCCCGAATATGACGTGCTGGCGGTTTCCGGCTACTGCTGGACGAAGCAGAATCTGCGTATCCCAGCCAATGGTGCGGTGACCTACGAGAGTCCGCTGAACGCAACAGTGCCGGTGGTTTACGGTCTGCTTTACCCGCAAACGGCCGCCCAGACGCTCTGCCCCGAGGGCTGGCATCTGCCTATGGTTGAAGAAGTTGCGGCTTTGTCCACTAACCCCGCCATCACATTGCGTAGCACCGAGGGTTGGGTCAACGGCGACATCAACACCAACAGCACCGACTTCACGGCCTATCCTGCCGGTTTCTATAACGCCATTTCTCAACGTTTCGAGGGATTGGGTTCGGAGACCTATTGGTGGGCAACGGGCGACGTGACGACGGATGGAACGGCATCCGGTGTCGTGGTGGATTATTTCTGCGACACCCCGCGTCTGACCCAAGTCAACGCCAACGACAAATTGAGCGTGCGGTGCGTGAAAGAGAACGTGTGGCCCGAATAATTATGAATTATGAATGCTGAATTATGAATAATAATTAAAAATTATAAATATGAAAAAGTTTTTATTTATTGTAGCTATGATGCTATGCTGCGCGACCACGATCTTCGCGCAAAACAACAAGATCAGCTACCAGGCCGTGGTGCGCGACACCGAGAACAAGCTGGTGGCCAACAAGGACGTGACTGTGACGGTCAAAATCTTCGATGGTGATGTCCAGCAGCCCGCCTACACGCAGACGTACGAGAACGTACAAACCAACCTCAACGGTCTCATTTCCCTGCTGATCGGTCCCGCCCAGCCCAATGAGGCTTGGAACAGCATCCAATGGAACCAAGCCCGCATCGAGACGACGGTGACGCTGGACAACACTTCGCTCGGCACGTTAAAGATGCCGTTGACAGCGGTACCTTATGCGTTGTATGCGAAGGAGATAAGTCCCGACGCGGTGGTGATTACTAATATTTATAATAAGATGCAGCAAGATAGCACAGCTTTGGCTGACAAAATGCATGCTGACAGTCTTTTGCTTCACGACGCTTTGAATGACAGCACAGCTAATGTGCGCGGCGCCTTGAAAGATTCCGTGACCAATGTCAACACTCGGATGCAAACCATGGCTGAAAATCTCCACAATGAAATCTCCACATTGGACAACAGGGTCACCACCCGGATGAACTCCATCAGCGACAGTGTGAAGACAACCCTCGACAGTGTCACCACGGTGTCCACGAATCTCCACAACGAGATCACCGCAGTCTCCACCGACATGCAAACCAACTATGCAAAGCTTGCCGGTGCCAACACTTTCACCGGCGCCAACACTTTCACCGGCACGGTCACCGCGGGCACGGTCAATGCCAGCTCGGTGAAGGTTACGTGCGGCGAAAACGTCACTGCTGATGTTTGCGACTTGTTGCAAAGGATAAATACTTTAGAACAAAAAATTAACGACCCTCAGACGCTGCTGGATCTTGTAGGTCAAATGAACGATGAACAAAAGCGGACGTTAAAGAATGCTTTGGGTATTTATGTTGCGGACAGTGTCACTTTAAACAAACACACAACTACAATCACCACTGGCGGCTCAGAAGTGTTGGTGGCGAAGGTTTGGCCGAGCAAAGCCGCACAAGAGGTTCAATGGTCTTCCAGCAACCCTTCAGTAGCCACAGTGAATGATGGCGTAGTTCATGCCGTCACAACAGGTCAGACGATCATCACGGCGAAAAGTATGTCTGAGCCTTCATACTACGCTACCTGTACTGTGACCGTTTCCAATCCTCAACCCAATGCCCATTTCAATCTGAAACGCAATGATGACGGCACATGGGAGGTGACAATGCCCACCAACGACTTGGAAAAAGTGGAATTTGAAGTATATAATGAGTAAATAACCAAAAAAAACGACGATTATGAAAAATATGAATAAAACAATGATGATATTGGTGGCCATACTGGCTATCACAACCGCCATGACCTCTGTATGGGGACAGACGACCTCAAGCGAATTCGCAAAATGCTATGACTGTCAGCGCAATCCTCCATACCCCAAAAAAAATCAATCCTGCAACCTTTCTGGCTTTACAACTCCTTATGTCGGCTATAATGGTGGTGTTGGCACCCAATCAGGAAATACAACCGAGGGACCGTGGAAAGTTGTGTATAAAGGAAAATATTCTTCAACCAATACATACAATTGTTCTTCAGTAGTATCCTCTGTTGTTAATAATTACTCTGGGTTACAACAAACAGATGTCCCTATTTATGAATTACAACAATGGAATGGTTCTGAATACAAACATGCTGCGTATGGCGTAATGTGTGCATATTCTAATGTGAACAATATTGAAGACCATACTGCTTTGTTTGTAGCAGAAGGAGGTTGGGGCTGTTTCCTTACGGGACATGTTCATACATCAGGTTTTTCTGTTACTTTCGATGCAGATGTTTCAACTGGTTTTCCTGAACTTTCTGAAAACTACACTCTGACGCTGAATGTATCCCCCCAAAACGCTGGTACGGTTACTGCCAATGCCACATCTGGCATTAGTGGCAATAATCCATATACTGTCAACCCCAATACATCCGTCAGCATTCAAGCCACTGCAAATACTGGTTATCGTTTTGTCAACTGGGATGACGATGTGACTACTAACCCCCGTAGTATCACAGTCACCAGTAATGTAACTCGCACGGCCAATTTTGTCAGGGAATACACCATCACCTTGTCCACGAACAACAATTATGGCACGGTAAGCATAACAGGTACAGGAGTTGTTGACAAGGGCAATGGGCAGTACGCTGTACCGAGTGGTTACATGGTCACCATTACTGCTACTCCTAATAACGGTAGCCATTTCGTCAATTGGGACGGCAATCAGAATTTGACTAACCCTACTCGTCAAATCACTGTCAACAGTGATCAAACCATCACTGCCAATTTCGACTATAAAATTTACGATGTGCCTAACGGGTGGACGGTGAAAGCTAATAATGAGAGTGTGAATGTCACCGGTAGTACTACCGATGGCATACAGGATGGTAAGACTGTAAAAATCACTCCGGCTCCTGGACAAAAGATTCTCACAGTGAAGGTGAAGAATAAAACTAACTAAACAATATAACTATTCCAATATATTGCACAATCCCCCGAGCTGAAAGGCTTGGGGGATTTTTTTCACGGTAGCGCGTCTCTACAAGGTCGGCCCTCCGAACGAAAAAATAACCGAAAGGTCCCGGTGCTTGAAAAAGTGCCGGGACCTTTTTAGTTAGCAGTTAGCAGTTAGTAGTTGGCAGTTGGCGGGGCGCTTACCTGAAACTTGAAACCTGAAACTTGAAACCTGAAACCTCCTTCGAGTTAGTAAGTATCAGGCAAGTACTTGACAAGGGGTTGCCATTTAACCCACATGGGGAAATATTTAACAAAAAGTCGGCTTGAGACCCAACATAGCATTAATATTGCTATCTTCGCGTTTTATTATTTGAGACAAGCAAAATGAAATCAGACCTGAACAAACAGCATCCGTTTATCCAATTGTTGAGCACTCTCGACGAAAAGGGTGTGGTGGTGACGGACAGTGTGGAAGGAATCCCCGTCAATGAAGAGTCATACGTATCTCCTGATATGTTAATCATACTCTGTCACCAGGGGAGAATGTTGTTCAATGACTCGCCCAAGCTAACGTTCAAAGCCCACGATGTAGCCATTCTGCTCCCCAATCAACTTGGTTTCTCCCAACAGCCATCAGCTGATTATCGCACCACATGGATTGCCATATCCAAAAAGTTTCATGACCGCCTGCAACACTCCTATCCCTACACCCGCTATGCGCCCCGCTATCGCCGCCATCCGATTACCCCTCTTCCCGACCTGCAATACCAAAGCCTGTGCCATGCGATTGAACTGCTACGGCCCATTACGCAGTCGAAGAGCATTCACCGTGATGAAATGCTTAGCAATCTGATATCCATCATACTCAATATTGTTGGAGAGTGTCATGCCAAAAACCAGATCAGCGACACATACAGCCTTTCGCCCAACGAACAGCTGTTCAACCGTTTCTACGAGGCTATTATCCAGCACCATAGAGAATCGCACGAAATGGCCTTCTACGCCCGCATTTGCTGTCTTTCACCGAAGCACTTCTCCGAGATTATCAAAAGGGACACCGGCATCAGTCCTAAAGGATGGATTACCTACTTCCTCGCTGCCCGCGCCAAAGCGCTGCTCAATTCCCGTGAAGACCATACCGTCCAACAAATCAGCAATCTTCTTGGATTTGGCGAGCAAGCCTCTTTCGCACGCTTTTTCAAAAGAGAAACCGGAATGACCCCGAAAGAGTATCGAAGTCGTCGTAGTTGCCCCAAAAAATAATAACATAATTTTCATATTCGCAGGTAAATTAAAAGAAAAGGTTGTAGAGACGTGCTGTAGCGCGTCTCTACATGTTTTAAACCAACACGGATTTGGAACTAATCCTTATAAATTAAAAAAATCGTATATTGCGCGGCTTTTTATAGAAAGCGATATAAGGTTTTGATAAAAAGATAACTAATTATAAACGTATGAGTTATAAAGGTTTTGAAAGAAAGTTGGCGGCGTTTCTTTGCACGTTGTTGATGCTCTTTGCCTGCCAAAATATTTCCGCCGAAACGGAACAGACGGAAGCGTTCGATGCCGGTCCGTTCATCATCGAACACGTCATCGACAGCTACGGCTGGCACATCTGCGGCGACGGCGACAAAAGCGTCACCATCCCGCTGCCCATCATCCTCTTCGACGAAGGCCGCCCCGTGGTCTTCATGTCCAGCAAGTTACATCACGGCGAGGCCGCCTACAACGGCTATGCCATGGGTTGGGAAGAGGACACCAAAGGCCATATCGTGAAACTGGACGGCAATTACGCTGACTATACCGGTCACCTCGACGAGGGCGAAACTTACGAAAATCATGTCTGCAAGTGGGACATCTCCATCACCAAGAACGTCTGCGCCCTGATTATCTCTATCATCCTGATTTGCTGTATTTTCCTTTCTGTGGCGAAACGTTACCGCGAGCATCCCGACGAGGTGCCAAGCGGTCTGCAGGCGCTCATCGAACCGGTCGTCGTGTTCATCCAAGACGAGGTCATCACCCCATCGTTAGGCAAAAACTCCAACAAATACGCCCCCTACCTGCTTACGCTCTTTTTCTTCATCTTCCTGAACAACATCATGGGCATCATCCCGATTTTCCCGGGCGGCGCGAACCTCACCGGCAACATCGCGGTCACGGGCATTCTGGCGCTCATCACCTTCTTTGTGACGACGTTTTCTTCCGGAAAAGAGTATTGGGTGGATATCTTCAACACACCGGGCGTACCGTGGTGGCTGAAGTTCCCGCTGCCGATCATGCCGTTGGTGGAGACCATCGGAATTTTCACCAAGCCGTTCGTGTTGATGGTGCGACTTTTCGCCAACATCACCGCCGGCCACATCATCACCCTGGCCTTTGTCTCGCTGATTTTCATCTTCGGCCAGATGAATCCGGTCATCGGTTGGGCCGTCTCGCCGGTCTCCGTCTTCTTCTACATTTTCATGGGTCTGATGGAACTGTTAGTGGCATTTATCCAAGCGTTCGTCTTCACGTTGCTGAGCGCGATGTACATCGGCATGGCGATTGGTGAGGAAGAGCATGAAGAGTCGCATGAAGCGGTAGTGGAAGCATAAGCAGTTGAAACTTGAAACAATAGATAGAAAACCCTTTTAATCACTTAAATATCAAATTATTATGTCAAGTTTAGCAGTATTATTGACAACATTATTGCAAGCAGCGGGCGCAGGTCTCGGCATCGGTAAGTTAGGTGCTGGTATCGGCGCGGGTCTGGCTGCCATCGGTGCTGGTATCGGCGTGGGTAACATCGGTAAGGACGCTATGTCCGCCATCGCCCGCCAACCCGAGGTGTCAGGCGACATCCGTACGAACATGATCATCGCAGCCGCCCTCGTCGAGGGTGTTGCCCTGTTCGCTACCGTGGTTTGTCTGCTCATCGCTGTTGCAAAGTAAAACTCGGAAAAGTTCCTTCGCGGTTGGCGGAGGAACTTTCCTTTTTCGTTGTAAATCAAAAAAAATAGACATATATGGAACTTATCACCCCTTCATTCGGACTGATATTCTGGATGCTCATCGGTTTCGGTATCCTCTTCTTCATCTTGGCGAAATTCGCGTGGCCGATTATCACCAACGGCATCGCTTCCCGTAACAAGAAAATCGCCGACCAGCTGGAGGAAGCCGCCAAAATCCACGAAGAAATGGAGTCCCTCAACAAGAAACATGAGGAAATGATGGTGCAAGCCAAGGCTGAGCGTGACGCCGTCCTCGCCGAAGCACGTAAAGTGAGCGAGGAGATGTACGAAAACGCTAAACTCAAAGCCTCCGCCGAAAGCCAAGCGATGATCGAGGACGCCAAGAAGACCATCTACTACGAAAAGATGAAGGCCATCACGGACGCCAAAAACGCCATCGCCAACTTCTCCATCGATATCGCCCAAAAGGTGCTCACCGAAGAGCTGAAAGACCGCGAAAAGCAGGAAGCTATCGTGGAAAAATGGATGGACGACATCCATTTCAACTAATTTTTGTATTTTTGCATTTTATTTATCACTAAAACTTTAAAATTCAAATGAAAAAATTATCCTTATTATTGGTAACAGCCGCATTGCTGGCTTGCAATGTCTCTTTCGCCCAAGATAAAGAGAAGACGGAAGAGGAAGGTTACATTTTCAAGATCACAAAAGAACTGCCTGTCACCTCTGTCAAGGACCAGAACCGTGCCGGCACATGCTGGTGCTATTCCGGCCTGGGCTTCATCGAAGCTGAACTGCTCCGTATGGGCAAGGGCGAATACGACCTTTCCGAGATGTTCCTCGTGGCCAACACCTACAACGACAGAGCAAAAGCTGCTGTTCGTATGCATGGCGACGTCTCCTTCTCCCAAGGCGGTTCCTTCTACGATGTGATTTACGGTATGAAGACCTTCGGTTTGGTTCCTGAATCTGAAATGCGCCCCGGTGCCCAATATGGTGACACCCTTTCCGATCACGGCGAGCTCTCTGACGTCACCAACGCCATCATCGAAGCCATCGCCAAGAAAGATCACAAGAAACTGCAAACTGATGCTGACGGCAATCCCCTTTGGCTGAAATCCATCGAGGCTGTCCACGAAATCTATCTCGGCAAATGCCCGACCGTGTTCACCTACAACGGTGTGAGCTACACCCCGCAATCTTTCTATCAATCCCTCGGTCTCAACCCCGACGACTATGTCTCTATCACCTCTTTCACGCACCATCCTTTCTACGAAAAGTTCGTGTTGGAAATCCAAGACAACTGGCGTTGGAGCCAATGCTGGAACGTTCCGTTGGATGAGTTCATGCAGATTTTCGATTATGCCATCGACAATGGCTACACCATCGCATGGGGTTCCGACGTTTCTGAACCCGGCTTCCGCAGCAACATCAAGAACGGCTTCTGCGTTCTTCCTGACCTCGAAGCCAAGGCTCAAGTCGGCAGCGACATGGCTCACTGGACTGGTTTGACCACCACCGAGCGCAACAAAGAGTCTCAAAGCAAACCCACTCCTCAACGTTGGGTGACCCAAGAAGAGCGTCAAATCGCTTTCGACAACTGGGAGACCACCGACGACCACGGTATGCTGATCTACGGTAAGGCTACCGACCAAATGGGCAACGAATACTACATGGTGAAGAATTCTTGGGGCAAATATGGCAAGTATGACGGTATGTTCTATGCTTCCAAAGCATTTGTCCGCTACAAAACCATGAACATTGTTGTTCATAAGGATGCCATCCCGAAAGATATCAAGAAGAAACTGGGTATTAAATAATCCCTGATCTTTCTTGTAAACCTTTGTAGGGGCGAATAATTATTCGCCCCTACGTTTTTTAAAATTGTATCTTTGCCGCAAATAATAAAAATGATACACCTCAAACTTTCCAATATCAAGGTTCCAGTTGGGAACGAAAAGAATCTGAAGAATCTGGTCTGTAAGCAGTTCCGCATACGGACGGAGGATTTGAAGGAGCTTCGCATTGTGCGTCAATCGGTGGATGCACGCAAGAAGAACAACGTGCTCTATAACTTCCAAGTGGAAGTCACCCTGCCCGACCAATACAGCTCTCTGAAGGGCGGTAACGATGTTGGCGAATGCACGCCCGCGCCGGAACTCACCTACCCGAAATGGACACACGATGAGTCACCCGTGGTGGTTGGATTCGGTCCCGCAGGAATGTTTGCGGCTCTCTACCTGGCCCGTTGCGGTGCCCATCCCGTCATCATCGAGCGCGGTGAGCGTATTGAGGAACGGCAACAGTCTGTACAACGGTTTTTGCAGACCAAAGTGCTGAACACGCAATCCAACGTGCAGTTTGGCGAGGGCGGTGCAGGCACCTTCTCCGACGGTAAGCTCAACACAAATGTCCATAGCGAATATAACCAATTTGTTCTCAACGAGTTCTATCAGCACGGCGCTCCCGAATCCGTCACTTACCAGCAAAATCCGCATGTGGGCACAGACTATCTGTCGAAAGTGGTGAAGAACATCCGCACGGAGATTGAATCGTTAGGCGGCACTTTCCACTTCAACACCCTTTTCGACGGTTTCGAAAAGGATGGCGAACGTTTGACGGTGCATTGTAAAGACGGTAAATCATTCAGTACAAACCACTTGCTTTTAGGTTTGGGACATTCGGCACGCGACACTATCCGAATGCTGCACGAACGCGGACTGCTGATGGAAGCCAAGGCGTTCTCCATCGGGGTACGGATGGAACACCTGCAGCGCGACATCAACCGGATGCAGTACGGCCAATCCGCCCATCTGCTGCCACCGGCCTCTTACAAAGGGGTTGTGCACATCGGAAATCGCGGGGTTTATACCTTCTGTATGTGTCCGGGCGGCACCGTGATGGCCTCTGCAAGCGAAGAGGGCACCATCGTCACCAACGGTATGAGCGAACACAAGCGCGACAAAGCCAATGCCAATAGTGCGTTGTTAGTCAGTGTATTACCCGAAGATTTCCTGCACGGATCCGTGTTGGACGGCATAGACTATCAGGAGAACTACGAACGACTGGCCTTCCGCATGGCGGGCGACGGACGCGCACCCGGCAATTTGGTGGGCGAGTTCCTGAAGGGACAGATTGCCACACGGCACCGCAAGGTGGTCCCCTCCTACCCGCACGGACTCTACTACGGCGATTTCAGTCGTTGCTTGCCCGACTACGCCGTACACGCGTTGCGCGAGGCATTGCCACAACTCGACCGCCGACTGCCCGGCATCGCCAATGTCGATACGGTGCTTACAGGTGTGGAGACTCGCTCCTCCTCTCCGGTTCGCATTCTGCGTAACGAAGAGAGAGTTTCCTCAGTATCAGGGATTTATCCTATCGGGGAAGGCGCAGGATACGCAGGCGGCATCATGAGCGCTGCCATTGACGGTCTCAAGACCGCCATCGCTATTGTCGCTCCACAAAATATTCAGTAATAAAGATTTACGGTTTATTCGACCGCCTCTTTCAAACGCTCGGCGTTTTCGGCCACTTGCAGGGCTTGGATCACCTCCTCAATATCGCCATTCATGAAGTTGGCGAGGTTGTACATCGTATAGTTGATGCGGTGGTCGGTGACACGGTTCTGCGGGTAGTTGTAGGTACGAATCTTCGCGGAACGGTCGCCGGTGGAGACCATCGTACGACGTTTGGAGGCAATTTCATCGAGATATTTCTGGTATTCGCGCTCGAACAGACGGGTACGCAACACGCGCATAGCCTTTTCGAGGTTCTTGATCTGCGATTTCTCATCTTGGATGGAGACCACGATACCCGAGGGAATGTGGGTAAGACGCACAGCGGAGTAGGTGGTATTCACGCACTGACCGCCAGGACCAGAGGCGCAGAAAGTTTCCTTCTTGATATCGCTTTGCTTGAGCTCCACATCGAATTCGTCGGCTTCGGGCAGCACCACCACAGAAGCGGCGGAAGTATGCACACGGCCTTGTGATTCGGTTTGCGGCACACGTTGCACGCGATGCACGCCCGACTCGTACTTCATGATGCCATAAACGCCATTGCCGGTCACGGAGAAGTCGATCTCCTTGTAGCCGCCCACAGTGCCTTCAGTCATGGAGAGCACCTCAATCTTCCAACCCTTCTTGTCACAGAAATGCTGGTACATACGGAACAGGTCGCCAGCGAAAATACTGGCCTCATCACCGCCCGTACCGGCGCGAATTTCCATCTGCGCATTTTTGCTATCCTGCGGATCGGAAGGCAGCAACAGCAGACGAATTTCCTCTTCAAGCGTCTCTTTCTCAGACAAATAGTTATCCAATTCCATCTTGGCCATCTCCCGAAACTCCTCGTCCTTCTCATTGGCCACAATATCCTTGGCATTAGCGATATTGTCAATGACATCTTTGTATTTTTTATACGCATCCACCACGGCCTGCAAATCTTTGTAGTCCTTGCTCAGCTTGACATAGTTCTTCATGTCGGACATCACATCCGGTTTCGTGATTTCCTCGCCAATTTGCAGCCAGCGCTGGTAAATAAGCTCTAATTTATCTAATAAATCGTTCATAAAAAGCCTTTCAATTTGAGGCGGCAAAGGTACACAAATTTCGGATATGCTTAGACTTATGTTTTTCGATTTCAACTTACGGGTAATTTATGTACCTTTGCCGTTCAAAATACTCCAAAAATGCGAAAAATAATCACCCCTATAATCCTCCTCGCCATGATTTCCGCTACTGCGCAACGCGATTATACCCAGTATGTTAACCCGATGATCGGGACCAACGGGATGGGGCACACATTTCCCGGCGCGTGCTACCCCTTCGGGGGCGTGCAGGTGAGTCCCGACACGGACACCATCCCCCACAACATCAATGGAAAGTACCAGCCGGGCGTCTATGACTACTGCGCCGGCTACCAGTACCGCGACTCGACCATCGTGGGCTTCAGCCACACCCACTTCAGCGGCACGGGCCACTCCGACATGGGCGACATCCTGCTGATGCCCTTCACCGGCGAGGTGCAACTTAACCCCGGCACTGCCGACAACCCCGATGGCGGCTACCGCTCACGCTTCAGCCACGAGACCGAGAAGGCCTCGCCCGGCTACTATGAGGTGCGCCTCAGCGACGACGACATCCTCGTGCAGCTCACCGCCACCCCGCACTGCGGCATCCACAAATACACCTACCCCCAAGGCGAAACCCAGAAGCTCATTGTCGATCTCAACCACTGTCTCTATAACTACGACGGCAAGGTGCTGTGGGCCTCCCTGCGGATGGAAGGCCCCTACACGCTGACCGGCTACCGCATCACCAACGGCTGGGCACGGGAGAATTATGTCTATTTCGCCATCCACTTCAGCAAACGCGTGGCCCACTACGGCTACCAGGATTTCGGGAAACAGGACTACCACGGCTTCTGGAGCCGTTTCGATGTGAACCACGACTTCCCCGAAATGGCGGGACGCAAGGTGGTGGCTTGGATAGAGTTTGAGCAGGATGATAATCCTGAACTGGAGGTGCAGGTAGCATTGTCGGCAGTCAGCACAGAAGGAGCTGAACTCAACTGGGATACTGAGACTAAAGTATCCCGCAAGGTGATCTTGAATCCCAGTGACAATACAACCACAAGTATAACAACGATGAAAACATTTGAAGAATTATGCCGTAGGACCAAACGAGAATGGAATGACAAACTCGGCATCTATGATGCACAAGGCACCCCCGATCAACTTGCGATGTTCTACAC
>ONCM01000035.1 GCA_900316305.1 uncultured Bacteroidales bacterium
ACCGGCAAAAGTTGTGCGGGGTATGCCGCTACTATGCCGCGCTGTGTGACGCCGTATGCGAAGAGGACTTATTCCAAGAGATTGTGCTGAATCTGTGGAAAAGCTACCCGCGCTATGTGAAGCGACCGGAGTGCCAGCCATCTACTTGGCTCTATCGCGTGGCCTTGAATGTGGCTATCTCGCAGGCAAGGATGTCTGGAACTCGCAAATTACAATCGCTTTCGGAGGTGGAGGAATGCGTCAAGGACAATTCAGCTGAAGAGAACCTGACGGATCAGATGTATGAGCTCATCGCACAACTCAACCAAGAGGATCAGGCACTTATCTTTCTCTATTTGGATGAGAAGTCCCATACTGAAATGGCGGAGATCTTAGGTATCAGCGTCACGAACGTGGGAACAAAAATACAACGTATCAAACAGAAACTTAAAAGGTTGAATGATGAATAATGAATTGAATATGTTAAAACGGACAGTCTGGGATGCAGAATCGTTGCCATTGGCCCCGACAATGCCGTGCGTTGGATTTGGCAACCGCCTTTCCCGACACAAAAACGGCATTTCAGGATGTGTCTGTCTCTTGGCTGGAGTCGTGTTGTTGGCCGTGTTGGTATCGGAGACAAAAGAGGCAATCATGACGGGGAGCAATCTCACAGTTTGGATAGCCTCACTCATAATCGCAGTCTATAGCCTGTTGAAAGGCGTTTTCACGCTGCTTTTTTACCGTAAAGAACGTCGTTTTGAAATCTCCGTCCATCAATACGCAATTTTGGTAGTCCACAACCAGCTTTTCTTTTTATATGAGCGCATGCTGTGGCTGTGGTTGTTGTTGCCGGTTTTGATAGGAACTATGCCTGCCATTATTTCCCTTTTAAACGGCCAAAATATTGGAACAACGGTCTATTGGTTTGCATCGGCTGTCGTATATGTGACATTGCTGCTTGTATGTAACCCTCTCTTGTTCCGCAAGTATCGGCGGCTACGGAAAGAGTTGGAGGAGATACAGGAGTAGATGGCAGAATTTACAAAATAATCACCAAAAATATCAAAACAATGAGAAAAACAGAATCCTACGTTTACATCATCATCGGTTTTGTCGGCGCAGCACTCTGCTTCGTGCTGCATAACGAATGGGCGTTCCTTCCCGCCGTTCTCCTCGGACTATTTTCCGTGTTTATGGTCCGTCATACAAAAGAGAATCCGCCTTCTGAATCAGAGCGGGCAGTCATACAGAAACGGAACCTCATCTCCGTGCTCGGCTGGGTCGTTTTCGCTGTCCTCTGCTTTGCTCTTCTCCGCAATCGTCCTGCCGGTGCAGGCGGACTCTGGTTCGCACTTTCCGCTTACCTGTTCTTAGCGTTGCATGGCATTCTGACGCTTATACCTGCGAGATAGCAAGTTGCGTGTCTCCGACACGCTGGTACACGCGCATTGTCCGCACACCCCCCTCTTCCAGCACGGCCATTTTCATTAATAATTCTGCTGACATCTCCAGTTTAGAGAAAGCGAAGAGTTTCTTCCCAAGATCTTTCAATGAAGCACCGAGGTGGTAAACCTCGTTGTCGATGATGAGGAATCTGTCGTGGATGGTGTCGCAGAACTTCACCTCAATGGGTGAGTATTGCGCATTGTGCTTCTCGATGTCAAGTTGTGACACTTTAGAATCGGAACGTGTAATAACTGTTGCACGAACTTTTGCCTCACGTTTCGAAAGCATAAGCAACACTGACTCGTCAATATAGTTGTCGATAAGCGTGATGCTCTTCTTGGCCGACCTTATCAAATCCGTGGCAAACACATACGCATCGAATATCTGTCCGTTGTAAAACACACCTTCTTTTGGCGGTAGTGATGTGCGCACAAAGAAGTCCACCTTATCCTGCAACTCGTGTATCTGCTCCGCATGTTCCTGCAATTGATGGTCAATCCTCCGTTCCACATATACCAAATGTTGGTTAATGCTGTAACCTCGCAGCAAATACTCTTTCAACACACGACTTGCCCATTGACGAAACTGCACACCACGAATGGAATTGACTCTATATCCAATGCTGATAATCATGTCAAGGTTGTAGATTGTCACGTCGTGCGTTTGGGTCATACCCTGTATGGCGCCGTGTTGAGTGGTTGTTGCATTTTTTGCAACAACCATATCCCTCTGCAATTCTCCACACTCTAAAATGTTCTTGATATGTCGGGAGATAGTCGATTTATTGCGCTGGAAAAGCTCTGCCATCTGATCCAGTGTCAACCATACGGTATCATTGGCCAACTGCACCTCCAACTGCACTATGCCGTCGTTGCTTTTATATACAACGATGGATTCGTCAGATGGTTGATATGTTGTCAATTCGTTGCTCATTGTTGTTTATTTATTTCAGCAGTTTCCTGTCTCATATAACAATACAATTAGTTGCCTAACCATCACGCCGATAGGAAAACGATCATCGCATCGGCAAGTTTCTCTGGCTTCATTCTGTACCGGTTTTAAGCGTTTCTTCTAACCTGTTCCACCCTATATGTATGGAAATTTCAAAAATGTTACATCACACACAAAAAAATTTATTTAGTTGAAATACAGGAACAGAAAACCAAACTTTCAAAAAATCGGGTTTGGGGAAATCCGATGGCGACTCTTCTACTATCGTAATTCTCATCTCTGCTTTCATTTTCGCAATGGTACAGGTAGTTATAACAGTCCTTATGGGAATATTCCATTTTTGCCACATATCTCTCAACGGGGATTTCTCCATTTAGAAAAGCATCCTTTTGAACATCAAGGAAAGAACTGTCTGTAATATGCCAAATACAAACGTGTCCGAAATAGTTCAATGTTCTGCCAACTCCTATGTTCCGCTCGGAAGGATAGCCGAACTGTTCAATCAACTGTTTGATGGCTTCGTAGTTTGAGCTGTCTGTTTGTCTGATGATTTCTCGTCGCTGTTGTGCTTTTTTGCTTTGGGGTCTATGAAGCAGAGAATATACGTTGCCGCTTCTTGCCATTTGGTCTATACTATTCAATGAATCCAAAGCTCTTTTGTACGGCATATTAAGATGGCTCAAGTATTCTTTCCTGTAGTTATCCTTTTCATTTTCAATAACATGCCATTGCTTTATTGGAAAAAATCTTGAAAAAACAGTCCTGTTGTTTTCAAATGTGGTGAATTCCGCCCCTTGTTTCAGACAGCGTTCCATCAAGATGAACAGTGTTGCCGTGTCATCCCCAATGGCGGCACAAACCGCCGCATTGTACAAATCTTTCGTGAAGGCGTAGTCAACAATAGCTATCGCCTTTACGTAGATACTTAACGCGTTTTGGTAGTCCTCATCCAAGATTGCTTCTTCAGCTTGCACAACCAGTTGATGGTAAGCGATATATGGTTGTTGTATTTCGATTGTGTATCATCATGGCGCGAAAGTACACTTTTTTCGACCATGCTCCGTTATTTTTCACAAGAGCATAACTAACGCATCATGTATTTGCGTGTCTCCGACACGCTGTCCTCGCGCATTGTCCGCACACCCCACACTGCGGCCTAACAGCCTAATGTGGGGTTATTGAAATATCGTGCCTTTGGCATGTAGCGATAGCTAGTTCTCAAAACACTCAAACGCATCAATAATGTCCAGACACACCTCGTCGAAGCTGGCGACGAGGATGCACTTACCCCCTCTGAACACCATCTTTATCAATTACCACGTGATTCGCTCCACATGGAATTTATTGTCGTGTTTGATCAGATAATAGACGGCATGATCATCGTATGACAAAACTTTATGGAAAAATTCAAACTGACCTGAATACGGGGAGGACGGAAGGTATGGGGACTTTCCAGCAGTGAAAATGGCTTTGCCATTGAAATCTCCTTGTTGTGATGTATTCGTCACCACAACACAGACATCGCCCGCTTTGTTGTTGTACAAAAGATGCCAAACTTTATTGTTTGGGGTGTAATTGTCCTTGTGGTCGTTGTAAATCAACCAAAAATCTCCGTCATGCATAAAAACATCCGGCGTGTTAAGATTGTAAACCATATAACGTATTTCAGGCGTGGAGGTTGCCCTCGGATACGTGTAGGTGGTCAGCACATCGCCTTTGTCAGTGAGGGTGGTGACAAATAGATTCCGGGAAGCGTAACCCATGATCTCATCAACGCCGAAAGATGCGCCAATGGTGACCGTTGTGCCCACTTGGGTTCGGTAATTCAGCTCACCGACCAACATCAACTTGCCGTCATTCAGTTCTTTTATGTCAAAAATGTAGGGGAGGAATTTTTCGAATCCACTATTGAACTCATTATATTCGTACCTGAATCCATCATTAAAAGGGAATTCAAAAGAAGACTCTTCTTTCTCCACATCGCCATCCGGAGAGACAAAATAGGTGATCAATTGTCCAGAATTACGATTGTTCTGGCACGGCACCCCACAAACCACAAATCTGCCGTCTTTCAACAGTGCTTTTCCGCAATTAAACACGGCTTTGGCTCCAAATCCTTCTGCATAATTCCAAATATCCCCATTATTGTAAACCGAAATATGAAGTGAATCTATCTGATGCAGGTAGGCATTATAATAACTGCCATATTCCGCCAAATAAACAACCCCTTCATCAGACAAATAGAACGTCATTTCATCGTTGACCACCCAATGGGCGTTTTGGCGTTGATGCCATAAAAGCTCGCCAGTATTCTCAAAAACAGCGACATCCGCAACATGCGAGATTTTTTTGTTGGATTTTGGTTTCAAAATGGTCAGAATGGCGAATTTGGAATGGTCTGGAGAGAAGACCGAACTGCAAAAAGAATACTTGTACCCTTCCAACGGCACTTGATAGAACGAGGTGAAAGGCAATTTTTTGATTGCTTTGTCAGAAACTACAGCAGGAACAGGGGCTTTAAGGTAATCCACCGATTTCGTTTTACTGTCCATGCCCTGCTTGACGGCAATCACCTGATCATTATAAAGATACGCAAAACGACAATCCAAATCGTCATCCAATTTTTGAGTTTCGATGGAATGGGCGCGTTTATCGTAACGATGAATTAAAAAATCTTCGTAACCGCTTGGTATTCCGGGTTGTAGTGTTGCAAATACGATTTGGTCATCGTTGTCATCCAAAACCCATAAACTTGCATTCCGCTCCATATCCACGGTAGGGCCATTGAGGGAGGTGTTTTGAGCAATGCCCAATGAACATAATAGTCCAAGAAATAATGCTAAAAGGCTTGTTTTTTTCATAATGATGATTAATTTTGAACGGCAAAAATACACTTTTTCTATTTCAAAAAAATTGTACTTTTGCAAGTTCAAAAAATCTCTGGAATATGAAAAACAAACCTCTTTTTACCGCCATTATCGCTGTCCTGTTGGCATCAACAATTTACGCACAAGTTCCCAATATTGAGATGGTTCATGTGCAAGGTGGGCAGTTTATGATGGGATGTACAGGCAAGCATTCCGACTGCAATGTTAATGAGGCTCCGGCGCATCTGGTTCAGATAGACGGTTACTATATCGCCAAATATGAGGTGACTCAGGATCTTTGGATGGCCGTGATGGGTGGCAAGAACCCCTCCAAATTCGTCGGCGACAGTCTGCCTGTCACGCTTGTCAGTTGGTATGACGTGAAGACTTTCATCGGCAAATTGAACGAGCTTACGGGCAAGAAATACCGTTTGCCCACGGAAGCCGAGTGGGAATATGCAGCCCGCGGCGGTCAGCTTTCCCATAATTACTACTATAGTGGTTCAAACGAGTTGAGTGAGGTGGCTTGGTGCAGAGATAATAGTGATGATAGACCCCACGCTGTCGGCACAAGGAAGCCCAACGAACTGGGTATCTATGACATGTCGGGCAACGTGTGTGAATGGTGTTCTGATGGCTATGATACGTATGAATGGAATTCCAGCACGCTTCTGGTGAACCCCGTCGGAAACAATTTGAGCCAATCCAAGCTCTATCGCGGTGGTTGTTGGACCAGCTATTGGGATGTCTGCCGCGTCTCTACCCGCACCCCACAAACGCCTAATGCCAAGTTCAACTTTGTCGGTTTCCGTCTGGCTATGGACGAAGAATCCAAATAATAACTAATCGCCATTATTCTTCATTTTTCATTCTTCATTCTACATTAAAAATTAATTCCAAATTATGATACCCCGTTATTCGCGTCCGGAGATGAGCGCCGTCTGGACTGAGGAAAACAAATTCGGCGCCTATTTGAAAGTGGAAATCGAAGCTGCCGCCGCATGGAGCAAACTCGGTGTGGTTCCGGCTGAAGACGTTGAAAAGCTGCGCACGAAAGCGACTTTCGACGTGCAACGTATATACGAAATTGAGAAGGAGACCCGCCACGACATCGTGGCTTTCACCCGCGCCGTGAGCGAAAGCCTCGGCGATGAGAAAAAGTGGGTGCACTATGGGCTTACTTCCACCGACGTGGTCGATACTGCCAATGGCTACCTCATCAAGCAGGCCAACAATATCCTCCGCAAGGACCTCCAACGGTTCACAGAGATTCTCAAGAAACGGGCTTACGAGTTCAAGGACACGCCTTGCATCGGACGCACGCACGGTGTGCACGCCGACATCACCGCCCTCGGTCTGAAATGGGCGTTGTGGTTCGAGGAGATGCGCCGCAACATCGAGCGTTTCGAGATGGCCGCCGCCGATGTGGAGTGCGGCAAGATCAGCGGTGCCGTGGGCAATTTCGCCAACACCCCGCCGTTCGTGCAGGATTATGTTTGCGAGCAACTGGGCATCCACTCCGCCCGCATCTCCACGCAGGTGTTGCAACGCGACCGCCATGCCCACTATATGGGCACCCTCGCGCTCATCGCCTCCACGATGGAGCAGATGGCCATTGAGGTGCGCCATTGGCAACGCACGGAGCTCCGTGAGGCTGAAGAGGCTTTCGGCAAAGGACAGAAAGGCTCCTCCGCGATGCCCCACAAACGCAACCCCATCGGCAGCGAGAACATGTGCGGCTGCGCCAGAATCCTCCGCGGCTACATGGTCAGCGCCTACGAGAACATCCCGCTTTGGCACGAGCGCGACATCTCCCACTCCTCCGCCGAGCGCATCATGCTCCCCGATGCTACCATCCTGCTCGACTATATGCTCAACCGTTTCGGCAACATCTTGGAAAACCTCGTCGTCTTCCCGGAGAACATGCTGAAAAACATCTACTTGACCCACAAAGTCATCTTCGCGCAGCGCGTCATGACCGCCCTCATCAACAAGGGATTCTCCCGCGAAAGCGCATACGACCTCGTGCAGCCCATCGCCATGAAGGCCTGGTTCGAAGGACAGGACTACAAGGAACTGCTCTCCCAGAACGAGACTGTCATGGCCAACTTCACCCCTGAGGAGCTCGACCAGTGCTTCACCCTGGATTATTACCTCAAACAGGTGCCCGCGATATTTGAGAGGGTATTCGGGTGTTAATTATGAATATTGTAGAGACGCACGGCCGTGCGTCTCTACAATCCTTAAACCCTAAACCTTAAACCTTAAACCAATCTTTACATTATGAACAACCTTCACATTTTAGGAAACACGAATTCCCTCTTCAATGAGTTCATCGCTGAGGTGCGGAGCGTTGAATTGCAATCCGACAGCATGCGTTTTCGGCGGAATTTGGAGCGCATCGGTGAGATTTTCGCCTACGAGATCAGCAAACGGATGACGTACGAAGACCAAGAGGTGGTGACGCCGCTGGGTATCGCCAATGTTCCGCGGCTGAAGGAGAAACCGGTGCTGGCCACGATTTTACGTGCCGGTCTGCCGTTGCATCAAGGGATGCTCAACTACTTCGACCACGCTGACAACGCCTTCATCTCCGCCTTCCGGAAATACTATCGCGACGGTACCTTCGAGATTCAGATCGACTACCTCTCCTCTCCTGACTTGGACGAGAAAACGCTGATTCTTTGTGATCCGATGCTGGCCACAGGGCAGTCGTTAGTGCTAGCCTACGAAGAGCTGATGAGCAAGGGCGACCCGTTGCACACGCACATCGTGAGCGGCATTGTCAGTCGTCAAGGTCTCGACTACGTGATGAGCAAGCTCCCTTACGACAACTGCACCTTCTGGGTAGGGGCTGTGGATGAGGAACTTACCGCACAGTCCTTCATTGTGCCGGGTCTCGGAGATGCTGGGGATCTGGCGTACGGTATCAAAGAATAATTAATGGTTTTCAGCAGCAATGTCTTTCTGATCCTGTTCCTGCCCATCTTTCTGATGTGTTATTTTGCATGTCCGAAACGATGGCGGAATTTGGTTTTGCTGTTGTTTTCCATCGTTTTCTATGCCTACGGTGCTCCGACATTCATACTGCTGCTGCTTGGCTCTACCGTCATCAACTTTTATTTGGTAAAATGGTTGTATGAGACTGATAATCTTGTACATAAGAAGCTCTATGCAGGATTGGCCATCGCCCTCAGCCTCGGGCTTTTGGGCTATTTCAAGTATGCCAACTTCTTTGTGGATAACCTGAATGTGGTGCTCGGGGCTTTCGGTTTACAACCGTTCACTTTCGCGAAAGTGCTGCTGCCGATAGGTATCTCCTTCTTCACCTTCCAATCCATCACTTACGTGGTCGATACCTACCGCAATGTCCATAAACCGATGGAACGGCTGACGGACTATATGCTCTACATCATCATGTTCCCTCAGCTCATTGCGGGTCCTATCGTGCGGTACTGCGATATTGCTGACGAGATCCGTAGCCGGGAGCAGAACTGGGCGGAGAGCCTTCAAGGTTTTTACCGTTTTGTGATAGGTCTCTCCAAAAAGGTCTTGATTGCCGATGTGATTGGTCATCAGGTGGATATACTTCTCGCGGGCGACTTGGCCACCATGGGGACCGGTACGGCTTGGATTGCTATTTTAGGCTATACCATGCAGCTCTACTTCGACTTCTCGGGTTATTCTGACATGGCCATCGGGTTGGGCAAAATCATGGGGTTCCACTTTCCCGAGAATTTCGACAATCCTTATAACTCCGCAAGTGTCAGCGAGTTCTGGCGGCGTTGGCACATCACGTTGGGTGTCTTTATGCGCAACTACCTCTACATCCCGCTCGGCGGCAACCGTTGTTCCAAGCCGAGGATGTATTTCAATCTTTGGGTGGTGTTCCTTTTGTCCGGATTATGGCACGGTGCAAGCTGGAGTTTCGTGGTTTGGGGTGCCTACCACGGCATCTGGCTCGTCCTGGAACGCATGGGCTTGGGGAAGGTTTACGAAAAGATGGGGAAAGTGCCCAGTGTTATCATCACTTTTCTGATTATAACCGTGGGTTGGGCGATTTTCCGCATTGAAAACCTTTCTGACGCTTTTACACTCATTTCAAGACTCTTTGCATTTGATTTCCAATCAATTATACCCATACAGAGTCCGCATTTCTATGTTACGCTTATAGTAGCATTGTTCTTCGCTTTCCTCGTTTTGTTCCCCTTCGGCAAAAAGTTGCAAAGCATCGTCTTTTATACCGATTTCTCCCCCAAGCAGCATCTTGCCGTATGGTTGGTCAGTATGTTTCTTTTTTTGTTCTGTCTTGGTGCCCTCAACGCAGCAGGTTTCAGTCCGTTTATCTATTTTCGATTTTAGTGCCAGGCGATGAAAAAGAATATACATAAGATATTGTTTGTTAGCACAATCGTGGTTTTGGTGCTTCTCTTGGTTCAGACCTTTACGAACTTTGTGTATGTCAAACCGCTTGCGGGCGTGACGGTCGAAGTGGAAAAGCCGAAACTGACCCTCCCAAACTATATTGACGGTTCTTTTCAAAGCAATTTGGAGAATTATTGTCGCGAACACTGCGGATTTCGGGAATGGTTTATCCGATTGTACAACCAGTATCTTTGGAACTGTTTTCATGAATCTAACAATCCTACTGTGATGCGCGGGAAAGACAACTGGCTGTATGAGGAGGTGTATGTTCGGGACCATTATGAGAGTTTGATGTACAAATATACTCAAGACACGGCCGAAATGAGGAATTTTTACGAAACGGAGGCGTTGCGTCTTTGGAAGGTGCAGGCGTTGCTGGAAGAACTTAATATCCACATTTTCGTCAACATAAATCCGGGAAAGGATGTCATTTGCCCGGAATATTTGCCCAAAAACAAATTGTATCTCCATCCTGAAGGCTTGCGGGCTTACGATTATTTAATAAAGCGTTTCGATGAGCTTGGCATAAACTATATTGACAATGTGCCCATTTTCAAGGCAATCAAGAATTCCGTGGATTACCCGTTGTTCTATCAGACGGGCACACATTGGAGCAATATTGCCGCCGTTCACGTTTTCGATTCCATTCTTCGATACATGGAGAATTTGAGTGGCCAGCAACTTTATCATTTGGAGATTGGCGAAAAATATCAGGCGAAACCTCGTAAGCCCGACCAGGATTTGGAGGAACTTCTCAATCTGGCTTTTCCCATGAAGTCGTCTCCGTATTGGTATGCCGATGTTACGGTCAAGGAGGATTCCACGGCGGTTAAGCCTTTTTTACTAACTATTGGCGACTCTTATTTTTGGAATTTCGCCTATAATGTTCCCTTGCAGGACCTTTTTCGAGGCCATCCCTATTGGTATTACAACTACATTGTTTACTACGATTCTGCGAACACGTCCACTTTGGATTTGGATCTCGAGCAGGAGTTGATGCGCGCGGACTATATTATGCTCAATTATGGTACCACGTCGCTTTATGAATTTGCCAGTCGCTTTTTGTCCAGGGCTTTGTTGTACCTTTGCTATGACAAAGCATCCATTGATGCTGCGGTTCACGGGCTCATTGAAAACATCAAGTCTGACCCGAAGAGGTACGCAGAAATCAAAAAAAATGCGGAAAACGATCGAGAAGATTTAAATCAAGCTTTATACAACATTGCCTTGTATCTGATAAAAGAGAATCCGGAAATCTATTTCGAAGATTTACAGGGAGAGAAGATGCCCATTTCCAGAAACAAGGATTTGCCATCCCTTCGGAAGGCATTGTCCTCTCGTTAACCATAGTTTGGCCTTTAAATATTTGTTATTTTTGCCGCTTCGTTTTTTTAAGATAAAACAGATTTATGTCATTGAAAGAATCACGCGGGCTCAGTTTTGCCGTCATTTTCCTTGTTTATGTGATTGCCTTTGTGGCGGGATTGTTCGTATATCGTGGTTTAGCAGACATTGGTTGGCACTACCTTTGGTCGTTGTTCATCGCCGATGTGGTGGCCACAGTGGTGGTCTGGTTTTTCGGTCTGCTGTTCCACAACGTCTCCGTCTATGACCCTTACTGGAGCGTGTTTCCACCCCTGGCGTTTCTGTTTTGGGCATTTCACACGCATACTTGGTCGGTGCCGGTGATCTTGCTGCTCGTGGCTTCGTGGTACTGGGGGTGGCGGCTCACCCGTAATTGGGCCATCACGTTCAAGGGGTTAGGTCACGAGGACTGGCGTTATACCCAATACCGCAAGTTACACCCGCTCCTTTTCCATCTCCTCAACCTGTTTGGACTGAACCTGATGCCCACGGTTGTGGTTTTTGGCGCCATGCTGCCCGGACTGATGATGTATGAGTGGGGATTTACTTTCCACGATGTCTATGGCCTGTGTGCCGAAGGAGACAACACCTTGCTTGTCACGACCTTCCGTCTTTGCTTCGGCTTCTTTGTATGTATTGCGGCGGCCACTCTTCAGCTTATTGCGGACAAACAAATCCACGACTTCCGTGCCGCCAATCCGGGACAATACTGCAATGTTGGTTTGTGGAAACATGGACGCCATCCCAACTATTTTGGAGAAATCATGTTCTGGTGGGGTATTTGGTTGATGTACTGCGTTTTGGGCGGCATCGACTGGTTGGTTTGCGGCCCGATTGCGATGACGTTGCTCTTCGTATGCGTAAGTGTGCCCCTCATGGAGAAGCGGCAGCTGCAGAACAAGCCGGGATACGCGGAGTACCAGAAACGTACAAGAATGTTTATTTAGTCCGCAGCTAATATAACATTAGCTATTGGCTATTAGCTATTAGCCAAAAGTTAGAAGCCAACAGCAGTTGAAAAAAACAGAATTAGAATCTAAACGTATGATGAACATCAGACTCGTCATCTTCGATTTTGACGGCACGATGGCCGACACACGCCATAACATCGTTCTCACCATGCAGCGGGTGATGCGGGAACTGGACATGCCCGTGGCCGACGAGGAGACCTGTGCCTCCACCATCGGGCTGCCGCTCAAGGACTGCTTCCGTAAGATCTTTTCTGAACTGACAGACGACGGTGCCGAGCATTGCGCCGAGACCTATCGTCAAATTTTCTTTGCTAATGCTAAAGATTTAGTTCCCAATATGTTTCCCCATGTGCAAGAGATCATCGACCTGCTGCACGCTCGTGGGATTAAGATGGCGATTGCCTCATCGCGTACTTCCGCTTCGCTGCACGGTTTTATTAGCGAGATGCACCTGACGGACAAAATCGCGATGGTGGTTGGCTCCGATGAGGTGACCCACCACAAACCGCATCCCGAGCCGGTGAACGTCATCTTGTCGGCATTGGACGTATCTGCCTCGGAGACCCTCGTGGTGGGCGACATGCCCGTGGATATCCTCATGGGCGCGGCCGCTGGCACGCACACATGCGCGGTCACCTACGGGAATGCTTCCGCCGAGGAACTGTCTGCGGCGGGGGCGGAATTCCTCATCGATGATATGGGGGAATTGGGAACATTGGTGTTGTGATTCAATATCGTTATCCATTCATCGTCATTCATCGCATCATCGTCGTCATCCGTCCCAGGGCTCACCGCGTTCACCCTGGGCTAACATAGGTCGGGCCTTCAGCCCTTTTTGGAAGATGTTCTAAAATTCATAGCCGACGCCTAATGAGGCGATTCCCTTGTAGCCTGCACCGAGCTCGAAGCTGCCGAACCAGTGGCTGCCGCCGGCCTTAACGCCGAAGGCGGTCACGTGGTAAGCGGAATAGAAGGTGGGGTGAGAAAACGTTTCGCCACTCATTTTCTCTAAAATGTAGGCGTTGAAGCCTAAAGATATGGCGGAATACAATGTTACATGTGGTCGATTGAAGTAGGAGAAACGTATGTCGGGGAGGATTCCTATAACGCTGAAATAACGCTCGCAACTCGGTAATGAATACGTGGTATGTCCCCCAAAATTATCCCATGGGTAGTATAATTGGTCATAATAATGGGCATAATTGAGCATGAAGCCGACCCAAAACCACGGCGTTATGCGATAATGGTAATTGAAAGAGAATGAAGGTGTTACGGATACAAACCAACGAGGATTCCCCAGCCATGTCGGCTCTAGGTCTGGATCAACACGTCCCGATCGGTGGTTTTGGAATAAGGTTATGCCAAACCAGTCGCTGACTTCCAGCTTAAATTCATGATTATACATCTTGTTGTTGCCGTATTTCAAAGCATACGGGGCGGTCTCCTGTTTTTGTTTGGCGTTTTTAAACGTATGGATATAGGCTATTTGTGCATAGAAAAAGTGGTTGCGGAGACTGAAATCCCCGAGAATGTCTTGATATTCATCTTCTTGCGGCAACATTGTGCTGTTAGTGGCATTATATATTCGGTGGACGTAGCTGCCTATGGCAAACTGCCTAAGTGCAGCATTAAGACCGACATTCCAGCGGAGGAGGTCGTTGTTGGGCAGCCGGAAATACATGCCCACACCCGCGAGAATATCGAGGTTGAGAATATCTCGGTCAATGTAATTGTAATTGAGAATCAGCGGATTATCTTCGGATAGTTGTTCACTGTAGTCAGAACTATTGTTTTCACCCAATTCACTGTGATCGCGGTCATATCCGTGGATGAAGGTGTTCCACGGCATCCGTATGCGTACGCCCGCATCCACTACCGCCCACGCTTTCGGGGAGATAGGATAGTGGAATTCGAACTTGACAGGCATGGAGAGGCCTGTGCCATAAAGGTAATTGCGCTTGATCGTTTCAGGATTGCCCTCCTGCCAATAAAACTTAAGCCGAAGTGCTCCTGTGGTACCGTAGTTAAGTGCCGCCGAGACTCCGAACCATCGGGCGAAATGGTAGGAGAATTCCAGACCTGCGTGTCCGCCCACGCGGGGAACGCTCATCAAGCGGGAATCTTCAGTCAACTGTGCCGGCATCATCAAGTCGAACTGCCCGATGTAGCCGAGATGGAATCCTTGGAACAGTTCTTCCAAAATGGGCGATTCTTCATGATGCTTGCGGTCGGACTTTTTCTCCCGAAGATGCTTCGTTGAGATGCTTTCCGGTTGAGGATAAGTTAAATGTATTGTGTCATGTATATAGGTGGTATCTCGAGTGATCAACGTGTCGTACTCGATCACAGTCTCGTAGATGTAGAGGGTGTCAGAGCTTTGCGCGAAAATCCCTGTTGCAGCCATTGCGACCATCAGGATTAGGAGCTTACGGTACATAGGTGGTGTCTTTGATGATGACAGTCTCATTGATGACCACGGTGTCGCGCTGAACGATGGTTTTTTTGACAACGACGGGGGTTGTGGCCGGTTCGGTGTTGGGTTTCGCGGATGTTGTGACAGGTTGGTCGGTCTGTAGAGACGTGCCATGGCGCGTCCCTACGGTGGATGCGGCTGGTTCGGTGTTCGGTTTCACGGATGTTGTGACAGGTTGGTTGTTCTGTAGAGACGTGCCATGGCGCGTCTCTACAACGGTCGTGGCCAGTCCATCGGATAGTGCAGCCGCATCATCAGAAGCCAATGTCGTGTCGGCCATGACCGCCGCAACGGTTTCAGCAGGTTCCGGCGCAACCCTCTGATTGCCGGTATAATGCGTAACCAATAATGTGCCGCCGATACCGACTGCCAACAAGATGGCGAATGCCAGAATCTCCTTCACGTGCATCCGTAGCCACAGCACCGCACCCGTTTTGGATGCCTTCGCCGCTGCTGCAATCTGCTCGTCCGTCAGCGGGGCTTGCGGAGCGCGAGAAAGATTGCTCATGCTATGCTCAAACATCCTATCCAATTCCGAATTCATAATTTTTAATTCTTAATTTTTAATTCTGAATTCTGAATTTCACATTGTTACTGCTTCTTCGTAGTGCTCATCGGTGATGGTGAACGTGAGCTTTCCGTAATAGGGCAGATCGTGAAAGACGCGCCCCGTGTTCCGCTTCTCTTCGTAGGTGTAGTTCAAGGATTGGAAATTGTAGGGACTGATACCGGTCGTCTCCCATGCATAATAGGTCTTCTCGCGCACGAGAATTTCTTCTGCGAAACCTCCGAAGCCGAACTTCACGGAATCGCCGTAAAATGTCTTGAAATAGTTCACGCCCTCTTCGAAACTGGCACTGCCGATGCCGCCTAACTGCTCGATGACTACTTCTTCATTTGGGGCGAATGTGTAGGTTCGCTCTGCAATGGTCGCAATGGAGCCTTCAGTTTCTGGATGTATTGGAAGAATGACGGTGACGTAATGCGATGAGGCATTACGGATGACCACGTCTTCGGTGTAGCCGGGGTCGCAAGCGGCCGCGAATATGGCGAGGATGAGCATGGCAGTGATCGCCCCCACATTGCGGCCTGCAGCCTTATGTGGGGTTAATTGCACTTCGTGCGTGTTGTCCCTTCGGGACTGCTCAAGGAAAGAGTTTCTTTTCATTGTTCTGGTTTTATACATTATTACTTTTTCACAAACGTAACGAGAAAATCGTCAACCAAGTTGTAATTATGAAACGTAAGTTCTTGATAATCATCAGTTAATATATCAAGAAGCACAACACCTGATGGGTTAAGGCTTATTTTACCATCTGTGGCATTTGCAATTTCCTCGCATTTTGTTTCTGGAAAACGTATCGTGGAACGAAACAACACGTCAGGATGCGGCATTTCATCTTCTTCATTGGTTTCCCATCCATCAATCTGATAGTTGCCCGATGTGACCTTTTCCCCGTCCTTGTAGAAGGTGAATTGGTTGCCCTTGAAGACGAGTTCGGCTTCGAAGCCTTCGCTTTCTGGTGTATAGTTGACTCCCGCGATGCCACCGGAGGTTTGTGTCCACTGCCACGTGCCTTCGAGCATTTGCATTTCGGGTTTGCTGCAAGCGGTGGCCAATACTGCCAATGCGGCAATAACGGCAATTCTGATAAACTTTTTCATATCCATAATGTTTTAATTTGACAATTCTTCATATTCATGGGCGTATGCCATACGCCCCTACCAATTCATTGTTCATTTCATCGTTTTTCATCGTTTTTCATCGTTTTTCATCGTTTCATCGCAATCACCTTCAGCCGCTGTTGCAGTTCTGCCCTTGCGCGGGTGAGCAGCACTTTGGAGTTGGCGACGGAGATGCCGAGCGTTTCGGCGATCTTCGCGTGCGGGCAGTGCTCTACCGCGTAGAGGTTAAAGACCGTGCGTTGTTTTGTGGGCAGCTTGCCGATGAGTTTCAATAATTCCTCCTGCGTGAACTCCACCTTATTCTCTGCCACTTCGTCGGGTTGATCCTCCACGGCATCCATCGGTTCCTCCTCCAACGCCACCATCTCGGGCCGGTTGCGCAGGTACATCAGCGCTTGGTTCACCGCAATCCTCGTCAACCACGACTCGATGCTTTCCCAAAACCGAAGCGTTCCGGACTTCTCCATGGCGGTGAGGAAGGCGTCCTGAGCCAGATCCTCAGCCACTTGCCAGTCTGCAACATAGCGGTAGCACACGCCCACCATCTTCGCGATGTGGCGCCGGTACTGCTTCGCCCAGAACTCTTCTTTCTTCATTCTATCGGTCCTCGTACATTAATAAGATGCAAAAATACAAAAAGGTTACAAATTTGTTCGGAGTTCGATTATTTCTTATTTTTGCGGCCTATATGGAGCTTATGAAACACTCATTTTTATTATTGACCGCCGTTGTGTTACTTTTAACGGCTTGTGATTCAGAAAAAAAAGAAATTCGTCAAATGTGTGAGGAGTTGCACACCCGCTATCCGGCTGCCACCTTGCAGGACGTTTATAAAACCTGTTACCAAGACTACTTCGGGGCGGAACATTTGGTTTCCGATACGGCTGCCGCCCGATATTACTTGGAAAGTGAGCTGGAAGAGTGTCGAGGCACCGACCTGACTGGAATGCCGAAGCGCGAGCCGACGGGATTCCGGCATCGCTTCACTCGGGTCAACTTTTCCTGTGTAGTGGATGGTGAACTATCTGAAGAGCAGCTGCTTACGATGTTTCTCGATGCGGCAGGAAAGGACAATGCCTACGCTGACAACTGGGAAAACGAGTGGAATAAGGTGGAGGCAATAGCTTTGAAGGTATGTCCTGCGTGGGCGGATAACGCGTTGCAGTCCGAGCTTCGGGAGGCGGCGCATCTTAAAGCAGCGGTGCGGCACAGTGACGCATTCAGAGCCACCTACCGCCCGCATTATCGGATTGTGCGTAACCAATAAGGTCCCGCGACGATCAAATTTCCTTGTTAAGTTATTGTTAGTTGCGCGGTCTGACGCTGGAGCCGCCAGAGGAAGGACAGTCAATCACGGGATGACACTCTTCGGAGGGGGTTCCGTAGATGAGCGTGCTGGCACCGCTGAGAGACACATTCAGGCTGGAGCAGCAGGTGACGTCGGCAAAGCTACTGCCGTTCATACTACCATGCACTGACGGAGCGTAAAGGTCGGCTGCCCTCAGTTGGCTGGCACCGCTGAGACCAATCTCCATAAAGGTATGACAGGTACCATCAGCCGTAATGTTAGAAGCGCCAGAGAGATCCACGAATATTTTGTATGCATCGACAGTTCCAGTAAAATTGGAAGATCCGGAGAGATCGAAGTCAACTTTATCTGCTGAGACGATGCCTTTGTAGTTGGATGCTCCTGAAAGGTCGATATCCACATCAGAGCCTTCGAGGTTGCCCGTGAAGGAGGAAGCGCCACTGAGATCTAGTTCGTAAAGGATAGTGGAGGGGATAACGGCAGTAGCCACGCCGTTATACATAGTGTTCGGCTTGAAGCCGATGTGCAGTTTGCCGTTTTTCACCTCAACCTTCACTCTTTCATGAGCCAAGTCGCCTACCGTGACGACGACATTTGTCGCTTGGTCGCTTACGGTCACTTGGAAAGCGTCGCTCACCTCAAGGCCAGTGAAATAGCCGTTAATAGGATAACTTCGGGTTGTGGGATCTCCCCAATCCTTTGTGCATCCGAATAATAATGCGCACAAAGAAAGCATGATAAATGTCTTTTTCATATCTGTATATGTTTATTGATTTTCGGCGGCAAAAGTAAGAAAAAAAGGGAATAGAATTACCGTATTACTTTCGTGAATACTGGTGCGGCGCCGTTTGCCACGGTTACATACACCTGCATTTCGCCGGCGGGCGGCATTTTCGGATTGTTTTCGCGAGGAAGGTCAACGGCGGTGAAGAGGTATTCCGTGCCGTCCGGGAGGGCGCGGGTGGCCACGGTCTTCGCCTTGGCGTGGAGCATCGGGTAGCCGTCAACGGCAGCGTCGAAGATGGCCGCTTCGTCAGCGCTGACCTCATGTTGCTCCGGGAATTCCGCCAGTTGGGTATATTCGCCTTCGAGGAAACCACTGGCTTTCAAGAAATTGTCTACTTCCTTAGGCATCGCGTCCAGACGGGCGGCACGGACTCCATAGCCGGGAATCACCTCCGCATTGGGTTCAGCCGTCACCAAGTCCTTCACGCTGGATTCTAGTCCGCCGCTGCCGAAGGTGCAGAACGGCACAATCTTCTTGCCGCTGAGGTCGGCACCGTTGAGGAACGTGATTACAGGCGGTGCGTAGGTGCCGAACCAGACGGGATAGCCGAGAAAGATGACGTCATAATTGGCAAGGTCGGCCTTCACAGGATGGATGGTCGGAAGGATATCCTGTTCCCGCTCTTTCAAACAGCGGTCGATGGTAGCCTGGAAGTCAGGGTCGTAAGGATCTTCCATCGTAATTTCCTCGATGTCAGCACCGAGCTTGTTGGCGATTTCCTCCGCCACGGCTTTGGTGTTGCCGGTTTGGGAGTAGTAGAGGACGAGCATCTTGGGGGTTTCCTCTTTCGGGGTTTCTTTTTTCGAACCGCAGGAGACGGCGGTCAGCGTCACGGCCGCAAGGACCAGAAGGAGTTTGGTGTTTTTCATAATTATTAGTTTTTTTGTTGTCTTATTATCCCAGGGCTCGCTTCGCTTCACCCTGGGTTGACACGTGTCGGGCTTGCAGCCCTCTTGGAATAAGCACTAATGCCTATTGCCTGTTGCCTATTGCCTTTATCCGTTTCGCCACCTCCTCTGGGTGGTCCACCAACATTTGCCCGTGGTTCATCTTCGGGAAGATTTCCACGTGCGCATCGGGGAAGAGCGTGAGCAGATGCTTGGCCTGCGGTTTGGCGACGAAGGCCTCTTTTGTTCCGTACCAGTAGTGGATGTCCGCTCCGTGGATGGATTCCAACTTACTGGTATATACCGATTTGTATCCGTCTAAAACGGCGCGGGTCTTTCCCGACGGATAGACCTTTTTGACCTCATCTAGTAGTGTGTCGAAGTAGTGGGAGTGGAACAGCCACCGCCAGAAGCCGGTCCAGTGGTAGCAGGTCCACACGTTGAGGGCCTGGTAGTAGCGTAGTGGTCCTACGCTCCATTTCGGCAGCGGCAGCAGCGGGGCGGCGTCCATAATGGCGTGGTGGATAACGGTTTCGTCGCGCTCCAGCATTCGAGAAAGAATCTTCCCGCCTAATGAGAGGCCGTATGCGACATTTAACCGACCGCCGAGGTTCTCGCGCACGTAGCGGATGGCTTGCACCGCTTGGTCATCCACGGAGGTAAACTGTGATGGTTTACCGAGCAGGAAACCGTCGTTGTCCGCCGCGATGATGTGGAAGTCCTCTTTCAACAGCTCTACCAGTGGGAGGAAAATTTCGTGCGACACACCCAAGCCGGGGAGTAGCAGGAGCGTCGGGTGGTCGGGTTTGCCGAAAATATGGAAGTCCATAGGTCAACGTTTTAATACGGCGGCAAAAGTACACAATTATTCTTTTTTCTTCTCTCCAAATACGCACCAGCGGATAAACGGGATTCTCCGCAAGCTTTCGTAAAGCAGTGGTGAGAGGGCGAAGACGGCTACTGTCAGGATGATGTACATCGCGACGGGCGGTAGCTTTGTGTAGTAAAACATCATGGAGCCGAGGCCCGCAATAATCAGATAATGAACGATGTAGATGCCGAAACTGGATCGTGTCATATATCCGGCAAAAGCGTTAGTTTTGTCAAATTTGGCTATAAACCAGCCCATCATGGCGAGACACATAGACCCACCGTAGATGCAGTTGAAAGGGTCGGTAAGATACTGCGGGGTGGTGTTGTTTTCGCCGTAAGTGTTAAACAAAAGATAACCGCAAGCCGCTATGGCTAATAACATATCTATCCACCAACTATCAGACAGGTATTTTTGTATATTCTTTAATGAGAAGCAATAATAGCCCAACAGGAAGAAAATAAGGTAGAACAGCGGCTTGTAGAGGTTGTAGAGGCCGTCTGCCGTCTCAGGACGCGGGTTGCGAATGAGGGTCTGTCCGCCTAACCAATACAGCACACAAATCATCAAGGTTATAATGTTCATAAGATACGGGGCGTTGTCGTGAAAGTATTTTTTAACCTTCTCATTGTTTATTCTGAAATGCCAGTTCCTCGTTATCCTCCGTATCAGCAGCAGAATCAGCGAGAACAACCACAAATCCTGGATGAACCACAACGGACCGGTGCCACTGACCACCCAAAGAAAATATAAGGCCGGCTGCTCCATGGAGGCCAGCACCGTTTGTCGGGCTACGAGGGTGTTGAAATAACCGGTCATCCATTGGAATACGAATAGACCGATAGTGCTAGGTACCAATAGTTTGCGTGTGCGCGACTTGAACCACTCTTTCGCTGGATGTTTCTCTAACGAATACCGTGCGCTGATGCCCGCCAGCAGGAACAGCAGCGGCATAAACCACGGATAAAGGATGTACATCACCACATCCTGGTACTGCGGGCCGTCACCGAAACCGCCCACGCCGCCGAAGACGCCTTTGTTGTTATAAAAATAGATGACGTGGTAGAACAATACCAGCAGCACTGTCACCCAGCGCAAATTGTCGATCCAGTGTTTTCTCATAATAGTTTGATGGTTAAAGGCTAGGGGTTAACGGAAGTTTTTCTCTCTCTGGCCCGACTGATAATCTCTTCTGCTTCGCGCATCTCCTCAATCATCTGCATCTCTACAATTTCATCTTCTTCGCTTGTGTTATTATTTGCCATGCGCTGTTGGCTGAACTCTTTCAATTCCTCCTCGCTGATATTCATCATCTGCATACAACGGTCGCGAATTACCTTCATGCCTTTCAAAAAAGATTTTCCAGTAAAATAATGCTCCGGAAAGTCGATTTGGAAAAGGGATTCAACAGACCGCACGCCATACGTGGACAGTTCTTGTTTGTACGAATCTATTACGACATTTTGGTACAAATGGCGCATGTTGTAGAAAGAAGATACCTCATGGACAAAGTTGACATTTCCAAGGGTATTGAAAGTCTCGATATTGGAAGAGAAAATATTTTCTGTCGTTTCGGAAAACTCAGTGGACATAACCATCATGGCCGGATGAAATCGGGGTTGCAAGCTGTCAAAATAGTCCGGATGAAGGGCGATCTCCTGCTCCGTCTTGCTTGCCAGATGAAATGCCGAATCTATATGTTGCACCTGCTCGATGGTCTTGTCAAAGTCATAGATAATCATCATGACCATTTCCTTTTTTTCCGCCTCTTTTTTTCGTTTGTCTAAGAACGCGGAGGTGCCGAATGTAAGCACGATGGAAATTGTTGTAGCGAGAAGCATCAATAGGAACTGTTGCATATTGGATGAGCTACTGTTCGTAACCTTCGGTAACTTTAGCGGAATTTTCATACAAGATATTATTGATTAAGATTAGCGCGGCAAAAATACGCAAAATTAAAATACCCGATAGAACTTCCATGTGTCGCTGTGGCCGTCGCGGTAGGTGAAGCTCCACTGCAAGAGGTCGGTCGTAAGCGTGTCCAGATGGAACTTGTACTCGTAGTCGATGCTGCCGCCCACGACATCAACAATCTTTTGGGCTAATTCGGGCTCATTGTCTCCTCCCTCAATCACCTCCATACGGAAACGATCTTTAATGCCGGCGAAGTAAAAGTCCTCGCCTTCCAAGCGCCATTTGCTGGGACTGACGTAGTTGAACACGTATGTCACCTTGCCGCCATCTTTGAGCGTAACCGCATATACCTGTCGGGCGGAGTCGAGGGCGGTGCCGTCGGGATGGAAGTCCATGGTACCGGTCTCGTGCACGTCAAAGTGGTTGTCGTCCAAATCGTACTCAAAGGCGTGTTCGTAGGTGTAGAGCCCTTCCACTTGGGCGGGAGCGGGTTTGATGGTGCTCTGTGCCGTGCAGTATCCCCCTATGACCCAAAGGAGTGACACAAGCGTGATAGCAAACCATAATTGTTTTGAAGTATTCATTGGTTTATCAATTTATAAAATTTACAATCGCGAAAATCAAATGGCAGGTAGCAAATCATAGCGCGTAGATGGTTTGCTGCAACGCTTCCAGGAACCGTGCGGCATCCCCGCCATCCATCTGCACGTGATGGAACTGGAAGGAGACGGGCAGGGTGGTCTTGAACCAGCATTTGCGGTACTTGCCCCACATCACCATTGGGTTGAGGAACTTGTCGGTGTATTGGTTGACAATGCAGTCGAGCTCGGTCTGAATCATAGCTGACGTGCCGACAATCATGTAACCATCGAGGATGCTGCTTTGGCATTTTTCCGCCACTTTGGTCGTTAATTGCTGGTAATCGCGGTTGAACTGTTGAATATCGGTTGTGAAGGGAATGTCGCAGGAGTTGATGCCGCCTTTGCAATTGCGCACCACAACGTTGATGGCAATTTGGTCGTATTGGTACAGCTTTCCGTTCTCCGGCAGCAAATGGAGTTCCTTCGTTTCGCTGGCGGTCTTGCCGATACACCAGCACATCAGCGTGTTGAACTTGATGTTTTGCTTTTTGATGAGTCTCAGCAAGTGGCTGACGTTCATCGTCTTCACCAGTGTCACCATAGGCATGGGGGCGCTCATCCACATCTCGAATGCAAAGGCCCTGTTGGTCTCTTTGGGGTTGATTTCGTGTTTCATCTTTAAAACTAAGATTAGGGCGGCAAAAATACGCAAAAAATGGGGATTGGTTTTTGTTTGGAGGAAAAAGTTGTATTTTTGCGGCGGGGACACTTTGGTTGCGTTGGCAACGCAACATACGGGGACTTTGGTTGCGTTAACAACGCAACATACGGAACTTTGGTTGCGTTAACAACGCAACATACGGAACTTTGGTTGCGTTAACAACGCAACATACGGAACTTGGTTGCGTTAACAACGCAACATACGGAACTGGCGACTAACGAACAAAATAAAACTTAAAACTATGAAAAGAGAAACATTTGAAGCACAGAAAGCATTTGCTGGAGAGAAGAAGCCCTCCATGCTACGACGTTGTGTGGGGCATGACTACACAGGCCGACAGATTTACATGATTACGATGGTGACGGAGGGGCGCAGACCGCTTTTTGGAGAGGTGGTGGGCAGAAGCGATGCACCAAAGGGCAGTGAGGAGGAACCGCGTATTATTCTTTCAGAGCTTGGAAAGCGCGTGGCTGACGAATGGTGGGCGGCATCGGTACACCATCCCGAAATTGAGGTTGTTGCTTTACAGATGATGCCCGACCATTTGCACGGAATTCTTTTTGTTAAGGAGAAGATGGAGAAACCGCTTGGAATGGCGTTGCGCGGGTTTAAGCAGAGCTGCAATAAGCATTATAGGGAGCTAGTTTTGGGGACGAAAGTTGCGTTAACAACGCAACATACGGAACAGGGATTGGGGACGAAAGTTGCGTTAACAACGCAACATACAGAACTGGGATTGGGGACGAAAGTTGCGTTAGCAACGCAACATACGGAACTGGGATTGGGGACGAAAGTTGCGTTAACAACGCAACATACGGAACTGGGATTGGGGACGACAGTTGCGTTAGCAACGCAACATACGGAACTGGGGTTGGGGACGAAAGTTGCGTTAACAACGCAACATACGGAACTGGGATTGGGGACGAAAGTTGCGTTAACAACGCAACATACGGAACTGAGGCAGACGAAACGAGACCGAAGGGGGGAGGACCGAAGCCATGGGATGCTTTTCGCTCGTGGTTACAATGACAGGTTGCTGCTTCGTAAAGGACAGCTTGATGCTTGGAGGCACTACTTGGCAGACAATCCACGTCGTTTGTTAATGAAACGCGAGCATCCTGACTTGTTCCGAGTGCAGCGCAATGTGGAGGCCGTTGGCATTACCTTTTCAGCCATTGGAAACCGTCATCTGCTTGATTTCCCTGTTAGGTTGCAGGTGCAATGTTCCCGCAGTCTTACGGAAAAAGAGATAAAAGCCAAAGTGGCGGAATATTTGGCTGCGGCTAGAGAAGGAGCGGTGTTGGTGTCGCCTGCCATCTCGCCAGGGGAGAAAGCTATTATGCGGGCTGCTTTTGATGAGGGGTTGCCGTTGATTTACTTACAAGAAAACGGTTTTACTGATCTTGCGAAGCCGGGTGGCAAGCGTATGGATGCCTGTGCCAAGGGACAGTTGCTTATCCTTGCTCCTTGGGAACATCACAATGAGAAGCTTGCTATTCGTCGGGGGCAGTGCCTTGAACTGAATGAGATTGCGAGACGGATTTGCGAGGGGTGAGATGGGAGTTGCGTTGGCAACGCAACAAACGGGGACTTTGGTTACGTTGGCAACGCGGAATATGGGATTTCAGTTGCGTTGGCAACGCAACATACGGAACGCCACTACTGCCTCTACTAGGCCGAGCAAGAAATAGAGGTTGCTGATGGCGTTGAAGCCCCAAACCCACCATTCGAGGACGATCCAGAGCATGAGGATGATGCCGCAGATGAGAACTGCCCATTGTGCGAGCGGGTGCTTCTTGAAAAGCAGGTAGGCCGCCATCAATTGGGTGATACCGTTCAGGAATAGCAGCACGAAGCCCGAGGGGATGAAGTTCCGGAAGAAGATGTCCGGCCAGGGCATTTTCGCACGTAGCAGCTCTAACAGTGGCTCGCCACCCCAAGCTACGCCTGTAGGGTCAATCCACATCATCACGGCACCGCCTACTGCGCCGATGCCGATGAAAAGGGTTAGGATTTTTTCGAAGTTGATCATATTATTTTAATTTTTTTAGTTGCGTTGGCAACGCGGAATATGGGATTTCAGTTGCGTTAACAACGCAACATACGGGACTTGGTTGCGTTAACAACGCAACATACGGGACTTGGTTGCGTTAACAACGCAACATACGGAACTTGGTTGCGTTAACAACGCAACATACTGAACGTTGTTAACGATGGCAAACACACAATGTGGAGATTTATTTTCATTTAGTGGAAATAAGAATGGTTAGCAGCATAACCACGCATATAAGCCAGCCCCGATCAGGCACGGAATCAGTCCGATGAGCATGCCCCAAAGGGACTGCACGAAGTGGTACTTCTTCTGATGGTAAGCTGCGTCCATGTGTTCGGTGCCGGATAGGCGCACGGACTTCAGGTTGGCGAAGAGCACCCAGTCGAGGAAGAAGCAGTCGTACCAGTCTATGAAGAGCCAGATGCCATAGCTCAGCGCGAAGGCCGACCAGAAGTTGTAGGCGCCGGCCAGCTTCATCAGTCCGAGCATTACGGCTAGGGTGACGAGCAGCGCAAAGCCCTTCTTGAGCAGCACGGTTTTGGTGAAGAACTTCGACGGCACGCGCTCGTGCGTCTTGAAGTACTCCTCCTGGATGTCTTCTGGGTAGTCGTGAATCCACCAAACGGGGTTCTTCGTGAGTGGGATCAGGATCATGGCCGTGAATGCGGCGGTCATGACGAGGGTTTCGATGATGATAATGGTCCAGTTCATATCAATTTGATTTTGGCGGCAAAAATACATAAAATGCGGGACTTTGGTTGCGTTGGCAACGCAACATACGGGACTTTGGTTGCGTTAACAACGCAACATACGGGACTTGGTTGCGTTAACAACGCAACATACGGGACTTGGTTGCGTTAACAACGCAACATACGGGACTTTGGTTGCGTTAACAACGCAACATACGGGACGGTTACTTACTCCTCTCGTACCGCGATTGGGTGCGCGTTTGTCACGATAATCATGCCGTTGTAGAGTATTGCGGGGCAGTCCCAGTCGCGGTAGGATTGCGGGAAGATGGCCATGAGCGGGGAGTAACCTTCGCCCACGTCACCCAGCCAGGTGTATTCGGAGAGCCGTGAGGATAGTGTAGTGCTTTCGGGTATGGAGGAGAAGTCTAGCCAGCAGACCTCGTATCCGCATTGTTTGGCGGCTTCGGCCAGCGGGTTTTTTGAGAAGAAAGTGTGATTACTGCGTTTGCCTCGTTTTCCTTTCGGCAGACTGACCTTCGCCTTGCAAAAATCCGTACCGATGGCGAAATAGGCCTTGCCGAGCTCGTTTGCCAGCAGGGCACCCATCGCTTTCCCAAGCGTCCCATAATCGTGGCGGCGTTCGATATGGCCGTTGTGTGCGGAAATGAAAATGCACGCGTTGCCACGGGCTTCCTCCTGTTCCATGATCCAGTGTGTGTTCACGAACATCAGCGAGTCTCGCAACGCATTCCCTTTCAACATGTCGTCAATCACCTTCCCCAAGGCAATATTTTGGAGCAGAATATCCGCAAAATGCACTGCCTGCGCCGTTGTCGAGTCGTTCAACTGCAGCAAATCCTGCCGTACTTTTTCTATCACTTTTGCTTTTTGGTTGGCAGTGTAGGAGGATGAGTATTTGTCTTCTGACTTATCCCACAACTTTTCCAATTCTGCCGTTGGCACCGCGTATGTCTTGGCGGCTTCTAATAGATACTTGTAATTCTTTTCGTAAATTTGCATGTCGAAGCCGTAGAAACGAAGGTCTTCGCCTTCTTTCGCCGTCATATTGTATTGGCGCATCCATTCAATGAGGTGCGCCATCTGTTCAGTCCTGTAGATGGGGAAGCCTATAGCTGCAGCCGCCTCCTGCGCCGTGCCCGCGCCGCCGTGGATGTAACGGTTGACCGCCTCGCAGCCACCATAGTCGCCCTCCAGCGCAAACGCCCGCACACCGTACTTCTCGACCATCAGCTTGAAAACATCCAGTTTGAGTTGCTGGAACTCGGCATTGCCATGTGTGGCCTCACCCAGTGCAATAATGCGGACAGAATCGGGGATGGTGATATCCGAAACATTACCTGCATACGTTGCAAATTCCTTTGTGTCAATTGGTTCTACTTTTTTTAAACCTCCAAAGTAAGCATGGAAATACAGAACAAAAATGGCGCTGAAGAACAACATCAGCAGAATCCAGCGAAAAATGCGTTTTTTTGAAGCTTTACTTTTCATAATCTATTAGTTTTCAGAATACTGATGACTGTTTCGTGGATGTTTTGGGTGGCCACCTCCTCGCGCATGGCTTCCTCCAGCGTGATGCCTGCCGGGTTGATGCATTCCACATACGCGAAACCGGCGTTTAACAGCTGTTCACGGTCTTTGATGCGTCCTGCGATCAAACAAACAGGGACAGTTCCCGATTGTTCCAAAATGCCTATGGGAAGTTTGCCCATCAGGGTCTGCCGGTCGGCGGAACCCTCGCCAGTGATGACAAGGTCGGCATCTTTGACGATTTCTTCGAATTTAACGGTCTGTAGCAAAAGTCTGATACCAGATGTGCACTCGGCATCCAGATATTGCAGGAAGGCGTAGCCCAGTCCGCCGGCGGCACCTGCGCCCTCCGTTTCGGAGCGGTCGTAGCCGAAATGCTTGGCAGAAGCCTCAGCGAACCTCTTTGCCCGTTTGTCCAAAGTGAGCACATCTTCAGGGGTGGCGCCCTTCTGCGGACCGAACACGTGTGCCGCGCCATTTTCGCCATACAACGGATTTTTCACGTCCGAAGCTATCGTAAAATGGACATGTTTCAGCTCCGTGATGTCATCCCAGGTACCATTTTTCGCAAAAGCATCCACCAACGCGCGAATCATCCCGATACCGGCATCGCTGGTGGCGCTGCCGCCGAGTCCCACGATGAGGTGTTCTGCGTCTTTGCGGACGGCATCCACCACTAACTCGCCCGTGCCGTAGCTGGTGGTTACCAAGGGATTGCGTTCCTCTTTCGTCAGCAGCGGCAGACCGCTGGCTTGCGCGATTTCGATTACTGCGGTCTTGTCTTTCAACAAATAATGCGCCACAACAGGTCGCATCAGTGGATCGTTTACCGTAAGTTCTTGAATGTCACCGCCGATGGCGGAGTGGAAAGCTTCGATGAAACCTTCGCCGCCATCACTGACGGGTATCTGTACGATTTCCGCACCAGGGTGTATGCTCTTGATTCCCTCTGCAGCCGCCTGGTTCGCCATCTGCGAGGTCAGACAACCCTTGAAAGAATCTATCGCCGTAATAATTTTGATTTGTGTTTTTGACATATCCGTTTCAAAACTTGTATGTGAACAGCAGTTTGACTTTCCAGTCGTGGAAATAGCCCCGGAAAGAGAGGTCGTTTACCTGGGAAGAGATTTGCAAATCGTTGAATTTAAAGGCATCCGAACTGCGAAAATAGAGACAATTATAGACAAACTGGGTGGAGATGAAAAAACGGTCCAAGGTCATGGCGATGGCTGTACTTCCGACAAAGTTCGGCATGGGGTAATAGTAATTCTCCGAAACAACTTCATCCTCAAAAACACCCTCGTCATCGTATTCAAAATCCTTAACTTTTAAATAGTTAACAGCTGTAATCACAGGCAAAGCTGTCAGATTGATGGTGACGTTGCGCAGTCCTTTGTCGCGAAGGTTTGTCGGATCTTTATGCCAGCACACGAAGTTGGCCGATTTGGCGGGGTCTTTGGAAAGTATTTCTTCTGTATGATAATTATCTTGCCCCTCTTCTCCAATCTCGATATTTGTTTTGAACCGGTTGCTGAGATTAAAATAATTGAAATGCAGTCCCCAGCTCTTGCCAAGGAGGTTCAATCCGAATGCTTGCTTCTTATATGCCCTTTTTGGCCCCACTTCCACTCCGTAGCCCAGAACCAACTTGCCATAACCCAATTCGAGGCCGATTTTCGGGCTGACCCCTTCCCGCAGGGAGTATTTAGACGAACCTGGCAATGTCAAATCATCATAATTAATGTCAAACATGGCGGTCACATCGATGCCCACTCGCTGAATACTGGAGAATAGGCCCAACGTGAATCCCTGTTTGGGCTGATAGACGTAAGTCGAGTCGATATTCTTAAACTTTGTCAGCATGTTGTTGGCTTTCTGCCAGAAGTTGAGCTCCTGGGCCTGCGTAGACAACATGGAGAGCAAAAAAATAACGACAAGGCTTTTTCTCATAAAAGGGTATAAAAATAGGGCGCAAAAATACAGAAAAAATTCATTCTATGAACCCCCATATTCCATTGACTATTGTATTTTTGCACCCGAATTTAAAACCCCCAAAAATGAAAAAACTGATTTTAATATTATTAGCGTTTATATTTGTGGAGACGTTTCATGAAACGTCTCTACAGGCACAGGATCTGGCGCATTACAAACGGATTGTCAAGGAGCTGAGTTCTCCGAAGTACCAAGGGCGCGGCTATGCCTACGGCGGGGCCAACAAGGCGGGAAAATACCTTCTGAAGGAGTACAAGAAGGCAGGCGTTGACGAGGTTACCTGCCAGTCGTTCACCATTGACATCAACACGTTTCCAAGCAAAATGGAAATGTCGGTGGATGGTCGCAAACTGACCCCGGGCGTCGATTTCTCCATGCGCGAGTACTCGCCGGGCGTGCGCGGAACCTACAAACTCTACTATGTTGACACAAACAACTACGATGCCGAGAAGATGTTCGCCGACCTCGCAAAGCCCGAGTACAAGGACTGCTTCGTGGTCTGCGACTTCTGGTTCTCCTACCGTCATTACCAAGATTTCCAGAAAATTTGGGGTAAAGAGGGTTGCACCAACGCTGGCATGATCCAGACATGGGAACCGCTGCTGAAATTCTACAAGGCATACGGGGAAAAGGTAATGGGCAAGCCCGTCATTTGGGCCACTTCCGACTTTCCAAAAGATGCCAAAACCATCACGGTCGATATCGAGAACAAGTTTCTGAAGGAGTACGAGCTTTTCAACGTCATCGCCAAAGTAGAAGGTCGTCGCCACGACAGCTGCTTCGTTTTCACGGCGCACTACGACCATCTCGGCAACCTCGGCAAGAAGGTGTTCTATGCGGGGGCCAATGACAACGCCTCCGGCACCGCCGCCATCGTCACGCTGGCCGCTTACTACGTACAGAACCGTCCCGAGTACGACATGTACTTCATCGCCTTCTCCGGCGAGGATGCCAACCTCCGCGGCTCGGAGTGGTATGTGGATCACCCCGTCGTGCCGCTTTCGCAGATCAAGTACCTCTTCAACATTGACATGATTGGCGACAACAACCCGGTGCAATACGTGGAGACCAACTCTGACCGTGGTTTCGCCTTGTTCGACAAAATCAACGAGCAACAGCATTACTTTAAAGGGCTGAATCGCGGCGAGTTAGCTGGTAACAGCGACCATTATCCCTTCACCGAAAAAGGCGTACCGAGCATCCTCTTCGAAAACGAGAGCGGCGACGCGTTCCAGTACTACCACACCATCTACGACGACTGGGAGCACGCGGTGTTCGACACGTACGAGCCGCTGTTCAAATTGGTGCGGGATTTTGTGGAAAAATATTGATGTTTTGTTTCCCGCTGAACTCGCAGATTAACGCAGAATATTTACGTGTTTGCTCAATATGGATATGAATACGATGCCTTACCAAAGAGTTTGCCTCGCCTATAGTGTTACCGACAAGTTGATTCGACTTGCGGATAGATTGTCACTGCTTTAATCACCGACATCTCATCCGTTTCCTCTTTGCTAATAAACAAGTCAAAGTCGGCAAACATGTGGAAGTGGTCACCAGTTTCATTAATGAAGTTTAATATATACTGCATCTCCGAGAAGCCATCCACATCAAACAGGAATTGAACAGTGGATGATTTCAAGTCATACAAGCACATTATATGATAATCGGTACCAGAAAACGTCTCAGCTGTGACAGGTATCACCTCCAAACAACGGACACTTATCATATCCGATGTGGTATTTGACAGCGGAAAATTCAATTTACCCTTTTTGCTCCGCAACAACTCCATAAACTGAAGCAGCCCATCTTTGTCAAGAGTAATCTCGACATAGTTGGAATTAGGGAAGATTATTAGTTTACTCATAGGTGAGTTGCAGTTTTTTTCATTCTGTCGCACTCAAATCATCTAACAAGTCGTCCACACTATCATAAACTTTATTTTGATTGCGCCCTGATATGGCTTCAGCTATAGCCGCTTTTGTCACATCATTGGGCTCATCATAAACCACGTCAAGCAGAACGCTTTCCACATAGTTGTTGAGCGTTCTGTTCACCTTGGCGGCATTTTGTTTCAGCCGTTCCAACAGGAATATTTTCGGCTGCAAAGATAATGTTTTTTCGGACACCCAGCAGATTACTTAAAAAATGTATTTTTGCACTCCAAAATAACGACTCACTATGTCAAAGAGAATCTTAAGCATTCTGTTGGTAGCATTGTCGGCGGCGCTCTTCCTGACTGCCTGCAAGGTCGGCGAGAAGACGACGGGAGTCACGATGGAGGAACTCCGGAACACGGACCTCTCGCGGGTGATTATGCCGGATTCCATCCTGACAGATCCTGACTACTGTTCCTCAGAGGAGGAGTTTGTCTTCATCGAAAAAGCCTTCGAGCCGTACTGGTTCGAGCCCATCGGGTATCGGGGCCGCGACTTCCAACGTTTCTACATCCATTACGACAGCGTGCGTTTTAAGGGCAACGGGGTCTATGACGTGTATGGGCGCACCCGTTATCGCGACACCATCCGGCTTTTTTCCGGAATGATCACGTTAGATTCCATGCGTCTGTACCATGAGGAATACCTGCCGTCAACGGGTGAATTCGGGAGCTTGTACGGACATTACCAGTTTGACGAAGACGAATTTTCCGGTGGCGGGATTCTGACGGGCAAAATGACGATCGACTTCGTGAAAGTTAACGGGCGGTTCTACTACGATGCTTTTAAGTTAGGTTTGGCCGACGGTTACAGTAACCGCCAGTACGAGGGTGTGTGGACTTCGAAAGGCCTCACCCGTATGGAGAAGTGCAATTGGGGCGATTTCCGGATACCCGATTCAAAAGGATTGGACATTGGCGTTGGCGAGTTTAGCCCCGTAGATGAATACCTAAATTGCGGTTGGCAAGTTTATACATACGGTTGGGCAGAGAATGATTCTTTACAGGCTATAGATCGAGCTGATATGCAATGGTTCACCCACGAGGAGGACTATATCATCCCCTATTCCGGGCGGTTGCAGCGGTATCTGAAAGAGTACGGCTACGGAAAGAGTCAGCCCTCGGCAAAAGTGGTTTTGGGGACTATCCCAGCAACGATGGAGGAGTTTAACGTCTGGTATGAAATGGGGGCGATGGAAAACGACTATCTATGGCCTCCGATGAGCGACTACGCGCACGCCGACAGCACTGGCATTATGTTTGCCTATATGCGTATGGGCGAGTTCTCCGATGGAGAAATATCAGAGGGACTTTTTGACGATTACTTGGAACTACAAAAGGAACACCCTGCCCTTTTCGACAAATACCGCAAGCAATTGTCGAAAGAATGGAATCAGGCATTTGAATGGTGGAAGAAAGAGATGCACAAGGAGTAGAGACGCAAAATTTTGCGTCTCTACAACGGCGATTCCGTAGAGACGCGCTGCAGCACGTCTCTACAACGTACATTACCCTAAATATTTCACGAACGCCTCCGCCTGGGCCTTCAGTGCGGCGCGTTGCTCGTCGGTGAGGATCATGCGGCCCTCCGTCCAGGCCTCCGCGTTGAGGACGACACCCGTCTGCGGATCAGTCATCACGTCGGCCTTGATGAAGGTGAGCAGTTCGGTGAGCTTCTCGCGGCACTTGCCCGTGGCCATCTGACCGCCGGCACCGCTCAGCGCCACCTTCTTGCCGTTCATGACCGTGGGCGTGGCGAAATCGTAAGCCATCACGGGGCGGGAGAGCCAGTCTATCACGTTTTTCAGATGTCCGGGATAGCTGAAGTTGTACTCGGGGGTAAAGATCCAGAGACCGTCGGCGTTGGCCACCGTTTCGCGCAGTTTGGCCACCGCTGCGGGCGCGGGATATTCGATGTCCTGGTTGAGGAACGGCATGTCCGTGTAGTCCAAATAGGTGACTTCGGCAATGCCTGCCAGATTCTTTTCCGCCTCTTGGGCGAGCTGCCGGTTGAAGGAGTCTTTTCTCAAGGAACCTACGATGAAGAGTATCTTTTTCATATTGAAGGAGAATTAATTGATTTCTGATGGCAAAGATACTATTTTTCAGAGACCGGCAGGGCGTTCAATTATTTCTTATTTTTACGCCTTCAAAAAATAGCCTATAATGAAAAAGTATAAAACCCCGATTCTCCTCCTTGTGTTGTTCGAAGTTATCGCCGTATCGCTTTGGTTGTCAACAGGGAACCTCTTCTTTCTGCTGAACTTCTCCTACATCGGCATCTGCCTTAGTGTGGGAGGAATATTGATGACTGCGGGATGGAAATACGCCCGTGAGTTCGTGCAGTTCACTGTGGGAAGTTACATGTTGGTGTTCCTCGGACTTATCTGCCGTGAGAACATGCAGATTGAGGGGTTTTGGTACTACCTGCTGTCCGGGGTTGTCGGGGCGGGGGTGCTGCACTACGCCATTGCCAAGATTTTCGGACCGTTGCTGTTTGGGCGTGGCTGGTGCGGGTTCGCCTGCTGGACAGCCATGATCCTCGACCTGCTGCCGTACCGGAAACCGACCAATCCGCGAAAAAGCTTCGGATGGATACGCTACGTGATGTTCGGACTCTCCCTCGCACTGGTCGTTTTGCTGATGTGCCTCGGCAAAGCCAACAAAACGACGATGTTCTATCTTTTCGTGGCCGGAAACGTGGTATATTACGTCGTCGGGATTATCCTGGCCGTCGTGCTGAAGGACAACCGCGCTTTCTGCAAATACATCTGCCCGATCACGGTGTTCCTGAAGCCGATGAGCTATTACTCTCTTCTGCGTATCAAATGCGACGAGAAAAGGTGCATCCAATGCGGCAAGTGCCTGGAAGTCTGTCCGATGGAGGTGGAGGTTAACAACAATTCGCGCAAGCGGAAGAACGCCACCGAGTGCATCTTGTGCCAAAATTGCAAGAAGGCGTGCCCTGTTGGGGCGTTGAAGTGATTAGGCACTAGGCCGTCTTCTTCCACGTTGCGCAACGTCGCCGTCTCGGGGAACTCGCCCGAGAAGATTGGCATTATTTCATATACTCATGCATGTCCAGACTCATGATTCGGTCGAAAGCCTGGACATTTGCCGTTTCAACTTTGAGGAATACGGTGGCCGCCACACCCGAAGTCTTGTCGGGTACAAGCCGCACGTCGATAACGCCGGGGAAGTCCGCACTGAACTTCTCGTCATCAAAAGCCTTGTCCTCATCGCCTTTCGGCAGGTCAAGCACGGTGAAAGCGTAGGTGAAATCTTCCCGGCCCTTCCACATCTCGTCCTTTGTAACGCGCCTGCCTTTCAGGAACGAAAGCATCGGGTGCTGGCCGCTGATGAAGACCTGCAGTTCGTTCAGGCAGAAACCCGTGAACCTCAGTGGGTTAATCTCAATCGGCACTGCTTTCTTGCCGTCATATCGGAACTCAATATGCATGGGGAAATTCCGCAGATGCAATGTGTTGTTGAGGTTCGTGAGGAAGCGGGTGAAGGGCTCTTCATACTGGTCGAACAGCCCTTTGCTGGTCATATACAGACGATCGGAAGTGTCGGACTCGTCCATGAATTTGTGATGGAAGATATTGAGTATCACAGGATTCTCATTCTCGTCATAATAAGCATCCACAGCATATTCCTCACCATGGATATACTCTTCAATCAAGAAGCGGCTCTTTCCGACCACAAATTCCGGGAAATCAGCACCGGCCTTTGCAAAATCCTGCTGCAAAGTCTCCACCGCCTTCCGATATTCTTCGGGATTGTGCACCACGAAAACACCTTTGCTCAAGAAACCTACCGACGGCTTGATGACGCACGGGAATACAATGCTGTCGGTGTTTAGCTGTGCCATCTCATTGATATTCACCTCTTTGAAGAAGAAATCGGGGTAGATGTCGCGACAGATCTTTCTGAACGCGGACTTGTCCTTCACGATGGAGATGCCATCAAGGAAACGTTTGTCCTGAATGTGGTCGTAAATCCATCCGAGGGCGTTTTCCGACACCGTATATAGCTTGCCTGTTTTCTTGTATTCTTCACAAAACTCGTTATCCGACAATACTTTGCCATTTAATACGCGCTCTTGTGACATTTCGTTTTTCAATACGGGGATACCGTTTTTCTCCAGGGTTTCCACCATCATATCAGACGCAAAAGGTCTCTCTAATATTACCATAACACTATGATTTATTCGTTCTTACAATTAAAATATGGACAAACTGAGACATGGAAGTTTGTCGCGGCAAAAATACTCAATTTGTCCATATTCGTAATTTATGTATTTTTGTAAACGAAAAAGATTTGAAAAATAATACTATAACATATTGATTATGAATAAAATCGTTCTTATTACTGGTGCCACGAGCGGTATTGGACTCGGATGTGCACGGAAATTCGCTGCCAATGGCGACAAACTGATCCTGACCGGACGCAATGAGCAGAAATTGGAAGAAATCTGCAAAGAACTGACTGATAAGGGCACGAAAGTACTGACATTGGTGTTTGATGTGCGCGATCGCGAAAAAGCCACGCAGTGCATCAACAGCCTTCCGGAAGAATGGAAGGCGATTGACGTGCTGGTGAACAACGCCGGACTCGCCCTCGGCTTGGAACCCGAATATGAGGGCAGTTACGAGGATTGGGATACGATGGTTGACACTAACATCAAGGGTTTGTTGACGATGACCCGCCTTGTGGTGCCGGGGATGGTGGCGCGCGACCGTGGCCATATCATCAACATCGGTTCAGTGGCTGGCGATGCCGCCTACGCCAACGGAAACGTCTATTGCGCCACGAAAGCTGCAGTGAAGACTATTACGGACGGTTTGCGTATTGATGTGGCAAGCTCTGCCGTACGCGTGACGAACCTCAAGCCCGGTCTTGTGGAGACGAACTTCAGCAACACGCGTTTCCACGGTGATACCGAGCGTGCCGCCAACGTCTATAAGGGCATCAAGCCGCTCACTGGTGACGACATCGCCGATGTAGCTGTTTATGCCGCTAATGCGCCCGCCCATGTGCAGATTGCCGAGGTGCTGATCCTCGCCACCCATCAGGGCAGCGGTAGCGTCATTGTACGGAAATAAGTAATTGATTTAGTGGAATATCAATGCTGGTTGCCGCTACGGCTTTTTCGTTAATGCATTGAATTCCGCTTTGGCCTTCATCATCTGTTCACGGAAGGCGGGACAAGTCTGCAGAGCGGCATAGCCGATGCTGGCCGCTGCGCGTGTGGCATCGACATCGCTCTGCCAGTGGGCACCTTCGATGACACGGCTCTCGCCATACATCCAGCCGCGGGCGAAGATGGTGTCGGCGCGGTCGGGATTGATTTCCGCTAACAATAATGCGGCTAACCATCCGCGTGCCGTATGTCCGGAAGGATAACTGCCCTCGCCTCTCAATTCATCTTCGGTTTCCGGCGACAGCAGATGCTCGCCATACATCTCGAAGGGCCGCAGACGGTGGTAGTAAGCTTTGGGAGCTACCCGCATCTGGTCGGTGGTGACCAAGCTGGTTTCCAACAGTTTCCATATTTCCGGCGTTCCCGTCCGAGAGATGGTGAGCCCGAAAGGGATGTTGAACTCCGCCAACAGGGCATCATAAGACCAGACCGCATCGCGCTTGGCGATGGCGGCACGCGCGGAGTCGAGTCGTTGCGTCTTCCCCCACTGGTAGCGCACTACGTCGTTGGCGAATTCCGGACTGTCGAAGGCAGGGGGCGCTGGCAGGCACTTGATGAGGTCGGGAAGTTCTTCGACGCTTAAATAAGGCTTAACCGCATCTTTTTGGGCGATGAGGCTTGTCATTGCCAGAGTGGCAGTTACGATGAGCAATAGTTTTTTCATTTCTTTTGATTTGATTGTTTGAAAAAGGAATGTGAACTGCATGAAACTCAGCGTCAGTTGATCATCCAAGACACTCCGCAACCGATGGCGTAATACTTGCCAAGGTTCTGAAAATCAAGGTCACAACTGATGTCAAGCTGGACGCGCCGTGAAGGCATCCAGGTAAAACCGAAGTCGGTCATGTATTTGTTTCCCTCGGGATGGAGGTAGTTGTAGGTCTCGACAAAAGCCCCGATGTTGTCCGTGATGTCGAACCAGAGGGCTAAAGAGAGGAACGTTTGCGGTATGGCGGTCTCGCCGTCCCATTCCGCACCAACATTGTACCACAATGAGAGCCAATCGGTTAGACTATGTTCAAATATGGCATACATTGAAGGGGCGAGATGCGACGGGGTCAGGTCCTTCGTGCCGACATGCGGTATCTGGAGCTCAGCTGCAAAACCGATGGAAGGGAGCCAATTGGAGCTTTCATACAGTTTGAATTTCGCTCCGATGGTAAGCGGCGCAATGCCGAAAGTGTATTTAGTGCCCGGCCCGTCGTTGTACAACAGGAAATCCGTTCCGATGCGCAGTTCCACATTTTTGAAAATACCGTAGCGCACAATCGTGCTGGTCAGCGTGAAGGTGCGCGATCCGTCGGGACACGACTCGAAACCGAAGCCGTTTTCCCAAGACACTTTGTGATGTGGAAGCACATCCGCGCCCCACGTGTATCCGGGACGGTCAGTGGGAAATTCGGGCAACTCCTCTTGGGCTTGGCAGAGGCTCGCAAGCATCAACAGCGCAAACAGGACGACGATTGGCTTATTTTTCATAGAAGATGTTCCGACACATCTGGTGGAGTTTGTTGGTGTGTTCCTCACGTTGTAGTTCATGCCTCTCTTTTTTGATCCACATACTGAGAGAATCGCGCACACGCTGCTCGTTCATCGGCTCGCGCGATTGGAAGACGAGTTGCACAGGCTCAAGTATCTCGGATTCTTTCAGTTTGCCGATTACGTAGTCCACAAACTCTCCATTAAGATCGCCCGGACCACCAAACGTGCTGTAAATGTCGCTTTCGCTCTCGACATTGATGTAGATTCCTTTCATATTTTCTGATTCTAGATTATTTTAAGGTCGCAAAAATACCACTTTTCTTAATAAATCCCCCTTGAATCTGCGCGATCCTATAACTTTTTCAGCAGCGGCGAGCGACTCAGGTCTGTGGGATTGGTGCCTGGGACACCTTCAGGCACGGGAACGCCGAGTTTCTCAAAGTGTTTCTGCCAGTACTTGGGCAGGTTACCGTCGGCATCGCGCCAGTTCATGGGTTTCGAGGGGAAAAAGCCGTTGAAGGCCACTTCGATGAGCTCCGAACAGTAGTAAGCGTCGTTGTCGGGCAGGAAAGCGTCGTCGTAAGGCTTCCCGAGGAGACTTTTGGCACGGGCGATGACCGCAGCGGTGTCGAAGGGCACGGCAAGGCGGTAGATGTCGCAAGATCCCAAGTGAAACCATATAGCGTGCTCTCTTTCAAATTGCTTGTAAGATATGCGCCGCACACCTTTCTCTGGAAGAGCCTCAATGACCCATACATTCTCCGCACTGTCGCATTCTACTAATGCCACGTGCGTGTATTCGCCTGTGCTGGCTGTGATGGCTTTTTCCATGGACGAACTGTTTTCAGATAGGAATAAGAGGTCGCCGGTTTGCAGGGTGTACATCGGATGCAGGGTGCTGTTATCGAGGTATTCGCGCAGCTGCATACCGTCAGGCATTGCCTCTCGCAGGGTTTGCCATAGGACTGGTTGGTAGGTTTGGAACTCCGCTTCGCGCCAGCGCACAACCATCGGCAGAAGCCACGGGTAATGCGTGCTTCCGCCAAGGTCAACGTGGGCGGAGGTTTGCCCCCGAGCCGTGAGGGTGTCGCCTGCGCGATTGACGAGGATGATGGTGTATCCGCATTGATTGCTGCTGTAGATGCTTCTTTGGGCATAGACCTTGTGCATATCTAACAAGGTGTCGTCCAGACCGAAATCCTGCGGAGAGGGGAAAATGGAGTAGCGTTCATTGAGTGACAGCAGGGCTTCTTCTATGGATGCTGCTGACAGTTGGCGTGTGCCGTCATCTGCGGCCACAGGGGAGGTTTTCTTCATGGGCCCGTTGCTGAGATGAGGGTCGTAGCTCTCGTCGGTATTGGTGCGGGCCTTCTCCACCAGAAGGTCGCCTTTGCGCTGTAAATCGATAGTCTCTTTATAAACACCGTATCCTAATGTCGTGTAAGTCATGATTTCCAGACTTTGCAGACCCGGTTTGACAAAAGCGGACAACGGCTGAGGGTAGGTGTAGGACTCCATACGACCGGCAGTGTCGATGCTGAGATTCTCTCCCGAATAGGTCATGACGATGACCCGGTCTTCGCGGTTGGGATCAGGGGTCACGCCGGAGATATCTAGCGGACGTGCCACACGATACCAGCCTTTGCAATCGTGGAGATAGACACTCTTTTCATCGTAGCCCCAGCGAAGATTCCCGTGAGAGAACGTCTTTTCTGGATTGTCGAGGGCTCGCTCGGCCGTCAGGAACGGACAATTGTCCACCATCCCGTCGGCAGCCACACGCATCACCCCTCCGTTGACTCTGCTATAGAGGCGGCCGTCGTGCATCCCGATGATGAACAAGGCACTCACCCCCATCGGCTTCCACCGGTCAAGGTCCTCCATCAGGACGATTTCCCCATTGTCGTCTATCGCCCACAGCATTCCTGTGTTCGTGTCCACTTCGAAGTCTGATAGTGTCAGCGGGGTGCGTTGCCATCGGCCATCTCCATCGGCGGCGGTGTAATAACTCTTTCGGCCTTGTGTTACAAGCAGATAGCCTTTCCACGGACGCACACGACTCACGCCTTTATGGTTGGGGGTGGACAAACGGTGGAAGGTGCGCCAATTATCGGAGGTACTATAGAGGCCGTTGTCACGAACGGCAATCCAGCCACTGTCGGACGAAAGCATATAGATATCGTCAATGCCTGTTTTGTGGTCGAAGGCCGTGTCTCGCAACGCGACAAAGGTTTGGCCGCTGTCACTGCTGAAGGCTAGATAGCCGTCTTGGGAGCCTGTCCACAGGTCTCCTCCTTGGCCGCGCCAGACAGGGTGGAACCATTCGGGACCACCTCTTTTAGAACGACTGCAATTATACCTGATGGTATCCCACACTTGGCCTCCCGTTGTGGTCCGTTTGAAATAATTGCCCCACATATAGCCCGCAATGACCGCTGTGTTACGGTCGAAGGCTGCGATATTCTCAAAAGTTTCATTAATGTCGCCACCCAGTTCTCCCTCTTTCAGGGTACGCCATGGCGAGTGGATATCGTCGGCACGGTAGATTTCCCCACAATGAGTTGCCATCCAAAGTGTTCCGTCGGGCGCCACCGAGGTGTAGGTCACAAATGCATTGAGGCACAACACATTGAGTTCCGCTAATCGGTCTCGCTGCTGCGCTTGCGCGGCGATGATCAGCAGAAGGGTGAGGACTAAAAGGGCAGTTTTTTTCATAAAGCATTTGATATCAAACCGCAAAGATACTTTTTTGTGGAAACAATACTCGTCGCAAATGTGCATTGTGATGGGACGAGCTTGTTTAAGTTTCACTGTTCCTTCTCCGGGCACGGCACAGACAGCGGCATTCCTTCCTGCGAGAGGTAGAACATGTAGAGGATAGCAGGTTTGTTGCCTCGGTTCTCGCCATGGTGTACGGTTCCGACCATCTCTACGACAGCCTCTCCCGCGTGGACGACCTTCTCTGTTCCGTCCTGGGCAATGATGGTGAGTTCGCCTTCCACCAGCACACCGTAGTTCATCACCGGATGGTAGTGCCAATCGAGCTTCTGCCCAACGGGGAAAATGTATTTCTTGACCACCAATTCGGGTCTGCCTTGCAGGTAATCAGGTAGTTCCGCTCCATCCCAACTTTGCGAGGTGCGGATAAGTTCTATGCTTTGCGTATCCATATCTTTCGTTTGGTTTTGAGCGGCAAAGGTACTACATTTTTTCGTTCTGCAAAGAGCTAAACGCGGTGCAAAAAATAATTTGGGGTGGTTTCAAAAAAGTTTGTACTTTTGCAAATCGAATTAATGACGGTAGAAACTTTAGCTTATGTCATCGGCAATACTGGACAAAATAGAATACCTTGTGCTTCTGGTGGCAGGTTTCGCTGCACGGAGCAACATCTCCGAAGCCGAGGCCTACCGCTACCTCAACCGCTACGGTGCCCTCGCATTGTGCGACAAGCACTACGGCATCATGCACACTTTATCGCTTGATGAGAATATCCAAACCCTACAAGCCTACTGCCAAAAGAAAGGGGGCACACTATGAGACTATATCATGGTTCCACTATTGACATCCAACACATTGACCTTGCCAAGTCGAGACCAAACAAAGATTTCGGCCGTGCTTTCTACCTCTCTGACGACCATCAGCAAGCCCTTGAGTTGGCACAGTTTCGAGCCGAATTCGAAGAAGCTGTCCCAGTGGTAAACATCTATGATTTTGACGAGAAACTCTTCTCAAAGTTCCGTTATAAACGTTTCGAGGGCTATACTGAGGAGTGGGCGCACTTTGTTTACGACCACCGCACCGAACCACATGGTCTCACACTCCATGATTACGACATCGTTTACGGTCCTATCGCAAATGACCGTATCGGCGCACAAATCACCCGTTTCAAGCAAGGCTATATCACCTTCGACGAATTCTTGCGTCGTATTCAATACATCAAAGGTATCACTTTCCAGTATGCTTTCTGCACGCAGCAGGCTGTGGATAATCTTATTAAACTATGAACGTAACACAAGCAGAATTTCAAATCATGAAAGAGGACATCGTGAAGGACATGATTGCCCGCCTTATGGAAGAGCGAGGACTCACGATGCAGCAGGCTTTCGATGCCGTTTACACCTCCCGCCTTTTCGAAAAACTTGGCGACCCCAATACTGGACTTTACTTCCAGTCATCAGGATATGTTTATAGTTTTCTGTTGGACGAGTTACAGGCCAAACAAGTCAAATAATAGTTTTTTTTGCGCACATTCATTCTACAATGTAAAACCAAGTGATTATGTCCGAACCGGAAATCGCAACGGAACAAGATCAGCCCAAGACCACCATAATGAAAGTGGGTATCGTTTCGGCTGTTCTTTTGGTGGCGCTCATTATATTGTTTTGGTATGATGATTTTCTCGGATTTCTTGCTGCATTATTTTTCGTATGGATTACCATTCCAGCGGTGTCGGTGTTCCTCATCGCCTTTGTCAAATCATTTCGGAGGAGGAGCGGGTGGCACAAGGCTATGTTCGGATGCGGGTTGGGAACGATTCTTCTTTTGGTTGCTTACCTGCTGTTCCGTGCGCCCGAAACACGCTGCAACCCGGACATCATGGCAGAACATTACGAAAAACATAAGGCCGAGATGGAGGAATTCTGCAACTATATGCAATCCGTTCTTGACGACAGCACTTCCGTAACACTTGAATTCAAGGGAAATCGACTGGAAATGTTCCATGTGGCAGGGGCAGATGCGGATCGATATTCCAATTTTTGGAATGAGGAGGCTCGGGGAAAACGCGACTCGCTGATGGCCGTGGTGGGGCTGACCATGGATGAATACAACGGCATCCGCAAAAGGTTGAAATCCATGGGCTGTATCGGGGTGGAAGCTTCCCGCATCACCCCCGATTGCACCGCTCTATGGTTCCGCCGCGTAGGAATGGGAAGGTATGACTATGTCCTTTACTCTCGTTCCTTAAGCGATGAGGAAAAGGAAAAAGTTCTGGAAGACTACTCGATAATCCCCTATAATGACCATGTCTTATTTCGGTACGGTAGTGGCGCAATAGGTTCAGATGCTTTCCCCTCTGGCACCAAGGAAAAGTTTCTGAAAAAGCACGCTCCGTGGTAAGAGTAGTTTACAAAAACAACAAACGATTGCACTCCGCGTGCCGGAGGCACGATATTTTAGTAACCCCACACTGCGCTCCACTTCGTTACGCTGATGTGGGGTATAGTGGCCTCCAGCAGAACAAGCGTATCGAAGATACGCTATTATTTTTCCCTCAAATACGGTCCCGTAACAGAACCCTTATCCTCCGCCATCGCCTTAGGCGTTCCCTCGAAGATAATGTCGCCACCCATCGCGCCGCCGCCGGGACCGAGTTCGATGAGCCAGTCGCAGGACTTCAGCATCTCGATGTTGTGCTCGATGAGGAAGATGGTGTTGCCAGCCTCCACCATGGTGTCGAAGAGGCTCAGGATGCGCTTGATGTCGCCCGCGTGGAGACCGTCGGAGGGCTCGTCCATGATGAAGATCTTGCCCGCATCACGCAGGTAGGAGGCCAACTTGATACGCTGCAGCTCGCCGCCAGAGAGGGTCGAGAGCGACTGGTTCAGATGCAGGTATCCCAAACCGACCTTGCGCAACGGCTCTAATTTCTCGGCAATCACACTTCCGGCAAACAGTTCGGCGGCTTTGTTGGCGGTGAGGTCCATCACTTCGGCAATGTTGAGACCGTTCACCTTGTAGGACAGCACTTCCGGAGAATAACGCAATCCACCGCAGGCTTCGCAGGTGGTCTCGATGGCATCCATGAAGGCCATGTCGTTGACGATGACGCCCTTGCCCTGACAGACGGGACAGCCGCCCTTGCCGTTGAAGGAGAAGAGGTCGGCCTTAGTCTTGTTTGTCTTGGCAAAGAGCTTGCGGATGTCGTCGGCCACGTCCAAATAGGTGGCCGGGGTGCTGCGCAGGCTGATGCCGATGTTCTTTTGGCTGATATAGACGATGTCTTCGGGGTGCGGATAGGCGTTGCGGAAACATTCCATCAGCGAACTCTTGCCCGAGCCCGCCACGCCCGCGATGCCGCACATCACACCCAACGGCAGCTTGACGGAAACATTCTTCAGGTTGTGCAGATGGGCGTTCTCCAACAGGAAGAAATCCTTGGGTGCGCGCACCTGCTCCTTGATGGCACTCGTCGCGCTCAGCATCGTGCCCGTAAGCGTCTGACTGTGCAGCAGTTCCTCGTAGGTACCCTCGAAGACGATTTCGCCGCCCTTCATACCCGCGCCGGGACCCATATCGATGATGTGGTCGGCGATTTTGATGATCTCCTTGTGGTGCTCCACGAGGATGACGGTGTTGCCGTGGTTTTTGAGCTTCTGCACCGACTTCTGCATCAGCAGGATGTCGTGGTTGTGGAGGCCCACACTGGGTTCGTCGAGGATGTACATCACGTCGGAGAGCGGCGAGTTGATGTATTTGGCGATCTTGCAACGCTGGGCTTCGCCGCCGGAGAGCGTGCCGATAGCGCGGTCGAGGGTGAGGTAGCCGAGTCCGATCTCCTCCAATGCCGACAGCCGCTCGATGGTGGCCCGCTTGATGTCCTCCGCCAGCGGATTGTCGATGGTCTCCATCCACTTACGGCAGTCGCTGATGCTCATGGCCGTCACTTCGGCGATATGGAGGCCGCCGATCTTGCAGGAGCGTATCTTCTCGTTGAGGCGCGTGCCGCCGCAGTCGGGACAGGTGCCCATCGTCAGCATCGGGTTGAGCACGGAGGCGTGGAGCAGCCCCTCCTCCGAGTTGATGATGCTGCGGTACATGCGGGGGATAAGTCCTTCGTATTTGGCGGTCTTGGGCCAGTTGGATGGCGGGTTCTTCAGCTTGATCTGTGGCGAGTTGAGGAAGAGGTCGAGTTCCTCAGGCGTGTAGTCCTTGATCTTCTTGTCGAGGTCGAAGAGGCCGCTGTGGGCGTAGCGAATCCAGCGCCAGCCGCCCTTGCCGAAGGCGATGTAGTGGATGGTGTCCTCATCGTTGAGCGACTTGTCGAAATCGACTAACTTGTGGATGTCCAACTCGCGGATTTCGCCCAACCCGCCGCAGCGCGGACAGCTGCCCGAGGGGTGGTTGAACGAGAAGGCGTCGGAGTAGCCCACGAAAGGTTGCCCGATGCGCGAGAACAGTAGTCGCAGCAGGGCGTAGATGTCGGTGTAGGTGCCCACTGTGGAGCGCGAGTTGGAAGTCGGTTTACGCTGCTCGATGACGATGGCGATGGGCAGGTTCTGGATGTCGCCCACGTGCGGCCGTCCGTACTTGGGCAGGTACTGCTGCGTGAACGAGGGGAAGGTGTCGTTGAGTTCCCTTCGCGACTTGGCCGCGATGGTGTCCAGCACCAGCGACGACTTGCCCGACCCCGACACGCCCGTCACCACGGTGATCTTCCCCTTGGGAATCCTGACGTTAACGTGCTTGAGGTTGTTCTCGGTGGCATCGCGGACGATGATATGGTTGAAGTCGTTTATATGGCTCATAAGAGTGGTGAAAACAACTATTTTTGAGTTTTGTTCAAAAGGTATTCCGAAAGATAGGTATGACTGCTTTTACTTTCCTTTATTCTCTTTTATTCTTCTTTATTCTCTTTTATTCTTTTCCGAGTGCAAAGGTACAAAATTCCCTTTACATGCAGAACGTGATATTGGAAAACAAAGAAAGCATCCAATCAATCGAACTTCCCTCCGAGGTAAATCCAAATGACAATGAATATCGCAGTAAGGAGAATGTAACATACGAAATCAGGAGGGTGGTTAAGAGATACCACTACTATATGATCATTTAACACTCACTTTCATATATACCATACTACTGGTACGGAATTCTTCGCCTTTCACAAAAAGTTCTCCAGTAATTGAATAGCAATACTCTAAAATAAGAAGATCCGTCGGAAAATATTGGTCTATTAATTCAGGTATCGACTTGTCTGATTCCCAACGGTAGAGGTACAAAAATGGCGGTAAGCTCAAGTGGTTTATTTCTCGCGTGGCAATCTGGTGGATGCAGCAATCAGTTTCCATTAGACCGCCGTTTATAGTGCCCAAAGGATGAAACAGCGAGTCAATAAATGCCGTTTTTGTATCTACAGGAACTCCTAACCCCTTGTTTATCACTCCAAATTCCACAATGTAGGCAGCTTGAGCATGTTGATAAGGCATTCTCTTCCATTCAAGGTCGAAATCCGCTTCGTCAAAACCTTCGGCTACAAAATAATGTTGATGCAACACGCTGTCGATTTGCCTACTTTCAATTTGTGAAAGGTCAGCCGATGCGAAGTCCGAACAAGAACAGAGAATCAGACTTCGCAAAGCCTGATTGTAGTCTTCCTCCGTACATCGCACCGCTTTCACTTGCGCATTTGAAAACACGGTTGTCAGTATTGCGAGAAAGAAAAGTATCGCCTTTTTTATGTCTGATGTTTGGGGATGTTTCATTATAATGTACAACAATACGACATTTGCCGTATTTCTATAATCCCTTAATCTCCTCCTCAGTCAACCCCGTAATCTCGGCAATATCGCCAACGGCATAACCTTTGGCTTTCATGTTGCGGGCGATTTTTGCCATATCCTCCAGTCGGCCTTTATCTCTAGCTCTTTCTCTCATATATCAGTATTTTATCACGGTTAGCTGTTTCTGCGGCATACGGGCGGAGAGTACCTTCTACCACCAAATCGACCTCACGTCCGAGCAATTCCTGCAAATCCATCAGCATCCCACCGTGTGTAAACAGTGTGAAGGGTTTGCCGGAATAGTCGGGCACGAAAAGGATATCCACATCGCTTCTCGAGGTCTCCTCGCCACGGGCGAAGGAACCGAAAAGCCAAGCCTTCAAGACGGACTGCGTCTCAAAGTAGTCGGCAATAACCTTTTTCATCATTTCGGTGCTCATACGTTTCCGCTTTTAAATCAGACTGCAAAAATAATAAAAATGTTGCGCACAAACAATATTTTTCAAAAATAGTGTTGTTTGCGCGCAACAATATTTGTCGGTTATATGTCTTTGTCCGTTAGTTAAATAAAGAAACCAGCCAATCAGTCGATATATGACCAAAGGTAAAACCAAATGATAATGAATACCACGGCAAGGAAAATGTAACAGGCCGAAATCATAAGGGTAGTGAACTTCTTGAACTTGAATTCATTGACCATATTCCAAAGATTCAAAGGTAATCCCGTGAAAATCAACACAATAAAATTGTAAAATCCCATCACCAAACAAATAAAAAACATTTGGGAAGGATATGAAATTTGACCAACAGGAATATTC
>ONCM01000030.1 GCA_900316305.1 uncultured Bacteroidales bacterium
GGCGAAAAACATTTCTTTGTACTCCATATTCCGCGACATTTCGCCGTTCTCGGTCATTATGTTGTAAACATCGGGCGCGTTTTGGATTTCCGGACGTTGCGCCGGCCTTACGGCGGTTTTGTAGTGTATTTCTATTTCGGGGGCTTGCGCCGTTTCCGGCTGGCTGTATTTGGTTGTTTGGTTCATCGTCTTGGGTTTTTGATTGTGAAAGAGGCGTTTTTTTGTCTTTCCTGCCGTTTATCAACGGCGGGGAGGGTCTGAAGTTCCCCGCCGTGGGGCTGTGTAGTTTTATTTTTCGTTTCTTGTTGTTAATCAGTTTTTTGCACGCTTTTTTTTGAAAAAAAGCCGTTAAAGTATAACGTGTCCCGCCTCTCGCCCTGCCTGCCTTGTTGATAAACGTTTCACACTTGGCACGATATATGAACGAGGGCGGCGGGGCTGGGTCATAGTGAAATTAAGTTGTCAATAACTTGTGTGTATGTGTCCGCGCTCATTCGGGATTCAACGCGGCAGATGTCCGCGTAAACGTCATTTTTTCGGTCATCGGGAACAATGGCGTATAATCTCCAAAGGTTCTTTAACAGGTTCGTGAATCTCAAAACATCGTCAACTTGCATAATCGTTATTTTTTAGGGTTTGAAATTGTCGGGGTTTGTTATCCCCTTTGTTTTATGTCGCTAATATACAACTTTTTACGGAAACCACCAAATAAAAATGAACTTTTTTTGAAAATTATTTCATTGATTATCAGATAGTTGGAAAATAATTTTCAAAAAAGTTGCTCATTTACAATAAATTAACGGAAATTTTCGCAGATTTTCGGCACTTTTGGCGCAGTGTTATTCTATTGATATTCAGTTATTTACACTATAAAAACAGCACAAACGTGGCACAACGGCGGCACGGCGGGAGCGGCGGCGGCTTGTTAATTGTTAATGATAATTAAAGAAAAGCGGCGGCGAGCCGCCGCCGTCCACGTTGTAAATATCAAGCCGTCCACATTCTGTTTTCATTTGTTCCTTATTGGAGTTCAACGCCATTTATAAACGGTCGTTGTACCGATATGAAACGCCGTCCACCGCTGGCCGAAGCGGTGTTTATAAACGTTTGTCGTCTCCTTGTAATCGGCTCGTTTTGGGCGCTAAATAGCCCCCACAGGCGGCTTTTGGCCGCTTGTGGCACACTGTGTTGTAAATATGTAAACGACTGAAATTCCTGCTATTTATGCCTTTTATGATTTGAATCCGTCCACCGTCCCGCAGGGCGGTGTTGACAGGGTTTATAAACGGGGAAAACGCATTCATGCTGGTCGAATGTGTTTTCCCCGTCTTTAATACCGCGACAACGATAGGAATGGTTACGAGCGGCTTGCCGCGAAGTTTGAATGGATAGCGTGCCCGGTCGCCCAAATAATATTAATAGTAAGAATAAGAACTGCCTTTTGACAATGCAACCAAAGCCAATATGAAACCACACACTATGCTTATTACAGTCAGTATAACAAAAAATTTAACCATTTTTCTTATGCTGTCAGTTTTTTCAAGTAGTTCAACTTGAAATTTATCATCGGGGATTGTTTTAGTAGGAGGGCTTACTTTACATATCTCTTCGTATTCCTCATCAGTGACATTTAAAGGAACCCCTTTTATTATCTTAAACCACCCTTTTGAGTCATGGTGTTTATAGCCCCAGTATTTAGCATCACCATCACTTGTACTTGGTCCTGCATATTGTTTTTCACTCAAATTTTCATCTATCAAACCTAATTCCAATAGATGTTTATCTTTTTCTTTTTGCTTCTCTTGCCTTTGTTTTTCATTCTGTTCTTCGATAAATTTAGCTACAATTTCATTCATAACGCTAACATTTAAAAATACGAGGCAAAACTACAAAATATTTCATTTCCCCACCCTTGCCGGAACAAAACTTCCTCCTTTCTCTTTCAGTCCACCGCCGTACTTAGTCCAGACAATCTTGTCGGCAGCGTCAGAGAAGTGCGTGGCCTCTTCGGGAAGCACGCCGGAAGTCTTCCGCTCACTGCTCTTGTCTTTTTTCAGCTGGCCGTCCATATCATTAATCGTAGCATCGTTCGTCAAAAGAAACGTGAAGCAAGGTTGTAAACACTTGCTCATAGATTCGTCCACTGTTCATCGTTTGCTGGATGGTGTTGACAAGGTGATGATCAACAGCAAGACGCATTGATGCTGGTCGAATGTGCTTCGTTTTTTCCCTAAAACCGCGACAACGATTGGAACGGTTATGGGCACGGAGCGCGAAATTCGAGTGGAAAGCGTGCCCAGTCGCCTAAAAGAGAAGAAAGCAGCAGTTGTAACATTTAAAAATATTGTATTGAAAAAAAGCATATTTTTGCCACCGATATGCCGAGGCATATTCACTTTAAATCCCGGCACCGCCAAGCCATTTTTGACGGTGCTTTTTGAACCTAATTTGTACCCCGCGTATGCCTAAAATCGCGTATCAATATGAATATCAAACAGATGTGAAAGATATAGAATTTACCCCACACAAGCGAAGCGCAGTGTGGGGGTAAACAGGGACGAAAAGGGAAGAAGCGCAGTGTGGGGGCGACAACAACGATAATAAATAAAGTAATAAGATATGACAACATCCGACCAAATCAAAGCGGTTCAAACGAGGCTCAGTGAGCTAAGGAGGTATCTTTGACGTAGATGCCAAAGAGCAGGAAATTAAAGACAAAGAACAAATAACCCAACAAGACGGCTTCTGGGACGACCCCAAGGCCGCCGAGAAATTGCTGAAGGAGATCAGCAGCATCAAGGCGTGGGTGGCCGACTACTACAAAGCTGCCGAGCTGAACGATGAACTGCTGGTGGTCAGCGAGTTCCAGCAGTCGGGTGATGCCACGGAAGCCGAACTCGACGAGGCCTACAACAAGACGATGGAGGCCGTGGAGAAGCTGGAGTTCAAGAACATGATGCGCGACGAGGAGGACTCCTTCGACGCCATCCTCAACATCAACTCCGGCGCGGGCGGCACCGAAAGCTGCGACTGGGCCGAGATGCTCCTGCGTATGTACATGCGCTGGGCGGAACGCCACAACTTCTCCGTGAAACTCATTGACCGTCAGGAAGGTGACGTGGCCGGCATCAAGTCCGCCTCCATCGAAATCGAGGGCTCCTACGCTTACGGTTACCTCAAGAGCGAGAATGGAGTGCATCGTTTGGTGCGCATCTCCCCCTTCGATTCAGCGGCGCGGCGGCACACCTCCTTCGCCTCTGTCTTCGCCTATCCCGTCATCAACGACGACATCGAGATCGAGGTCAGTCCGGCGGACATCTCATGGGACACCTACCGCAGCAGCGGTCCTGGCGGGCAGAACGTCAACAAGGTGGAGACAGCCGTGCGCCTGCACCACCATCCCACGGGCATCATCATCGAGTGCCAGGTAACGCGCTCGCAGTCGCAGAACCGCGAGAAGGCCATGCAGATGCTGAAGTCGCAGCTCTACCAAATTGAGTTAGAGAAGAAGCGCGAGAAACTCAACGAGATTGAGAGTTCCAAGAAGCGCATCGAGTGGGGGAGCCAGATCCGCAGCTACGTGATGCAGCCCTACAAGCTCGTGAAGGACTTGCGCACGCAATACGAGACCGGCAACGTCAACGCGGTGATGGACGGCGACCTCGACGGTTTCATCAAAGCGTATCTGATGCAGTTCCACTGATAATTCAGAATTCAGAATTAAGAATGAAGAATAATGTAACGGGCAGGTTTTTCTGATTTAGAAAGGGAGCCCGCAGTACGGGAGCGTTTTAAACTTTGAGCAAATTATCGCGTCTCCATACTATTAAATAGGTTTTCAATAAAAAATCATGTTATGAAAAATCTGTATCGTGATACAAATTTGACGAGCGTGCTTTTGTTTTTCGGTATGTGTATTTGTGTCTTTACATGTAAGGGACAAGGCAGCTGCGACAATCCACCTTCAAAACATCCTCCGATAGGTTTTCATAAAGACACCTGTGTCTTGGTGGTTAACGACATTGACTACTTTTTTAAAGGATATAAAATTACGACGAATCAAGAATGCTTAAACAAAGCGGACTCTTTAATTGAAACCTATTGCGATTTCTGCAAAGAGCAACAACAACTGAGATATTTCATTGAATACAAATTTGCAGTATGTATGCTCAATCAACATTACGATGAAGGTATTCAATTCATTACCGAACATCCCGCAAACGAATACGAACTTACTCTACGGAATCGAGAGTTTTATATAACCACTTTGTTAAGCGCAAAATATCTGAAAAACAATGATTTATTATCATACGATAGTATCAATAAATCCTTACAGCAAAAATATGAGAGAGACATAAAGGCACAATCCGCATTAGCTAGTGATACGACCTTTCCTGTCAATAAGATGGCTCAAAAGCACTATTCGGAGTTATATACTCCAGGATTGGATGATCTGATTCAGAAATATTATATACTCAGGGCTCGGACAGAAGATATCAATGTTGTATTGGACGAGTTAAATCAATGTGCTGAGCATTTTTCTGAAAATAAAGGGTCTGATAAATTTTCTTATCATTTTGGTTACCATAGTTTAGAAGGCCTGATTCTCACCATTAAAAAGATGAGCCTACAGCCTCATCACTTTGAATATGAGTTGTAGTTAGTCTCATATTGTGATTTTTTTTTCAAAATATGGGAATAAATACTATTTTGCACCCTGAAACATAAAGAACAATAGAAGATGTGCACATATAATATTACAGTGGATGAGAATGTGTTAGCGCACCGTTATCCAAATGTTGGCAGAGAACAGTTCGGTGAGCTGTTGCAAAAGTGTATGATGACCTAGTTTGCCTGACTTGATGTTGAACGGGTTTCGCATTAAGATTGGTGGAAACGTGAAATATTAAATAATGGAAGCCCCAACGAAAACACCATTCTGAGTGTATTTGAATTTTGTGTATCTTTGCCAATTTTCTGAAAATAGCGATACTAGATATGCAAGAGTCTAAATTACAGTCCATTGAACAGGCCATTGAGGACCTGAAAGCAGGGAAATTCGTCATCCTCGTTGACGATGAAGAGCGCGAAAATGAAGGCGATTTCATCATCGCCGCCCAACATATTGACGCCGACAAGGTGAACTTCATGCTCTCGCGCGGCCGCGGGGTGCTCTGCGTGCCCATGACTTCCGAACGCTGCCGCGAGCTCGACCTCGAAATGCAGGTCTCCAACAACACCTCCATTCATGAAACACCCTTCACCGTAACCGTTGACCTTTTGGGACACGGTTGCACCACGGGCGTTTCCATGCACGACCGCGCCGCTTCTATCAACGCGCTGGCCGACAAGACGATGAAGGCCACTGATTTCGGTCGCCCGGGACACGTGAACCCCTTGCGCGCCCGTGACGGTGGTGTGCTGGTCCGCGCCGGCCACACCGAAGGTACCGTCGATCTGCTGAAACTCGCCGGTCTGGAACCAGTGGGTGCCCTCATCGAGATCATCAACCCCGACGGCACGATGGCGCGTCTGCCCGAACTGCTGAAGGTGGCCGAAGAGTATGGCATCACCATCACCAGTATCGAGAAACTGATCGCCTACCGTCTGGAAAAGGAGACCCTCATCCGCCGCGAGCAGGAAGTGAAACTGCCCACGCAATGGGGTGATTTCCAATTGATTGCCTACACGCAGCTGAACAACGGCGCCACCCATCTGGCCCTCAAGAAGGGCGATTGGGAGGACGGCGAGCCCGTGATGGTGCGCGTGCACTCCTCCTGTGCCACCGGCGATATCTTCGGCTCCTGCAAGTGCGATTGTGGCGAACAGCTGCACCGCGCCATGGAGATGGTGGATAAGGAGGGCAAGGGCCTCGTACTCTACATGAGTCAAGAAGGCCGTGGTATCGGACTCATCAACAAGCTGAGAGCCTACCACTTACAAGAACTTGGCCGCGACACCGTGGAGGCCAACCTCGAACTCGGCTTCAAGGCCGACGAGCGCGACTACGGCGTGGGAGCACAGATTCTCCGCGACCTCAACGCCACCAGCGTCCGCCTCATCACCAACAACCCCGCCAAACGCGTCGGCCTCTCCGCCCACGGCATCCAAATCGTCGAAACCGTCCCGATTATCATCAAACCCAATAAGATTAATGAGAAATATCTGAAGACCAAACAGGCGAAAATGGGACATAAGCTCGGCTTTTAGCTTTTGACCATTGACTGCTAACTACTAACTACTAACTGCTAACTCTGTTCTATAACCTATAACCCATAACCTATAACCATTATAATGAAGCATATACGGAACTTCTGCATCATCGCCCATATTGACCACGGTAAGAGCACGTTGGCCGACCGTTTGTTGCAATATACCAAGACTGTGAACGACCGCGATTTCCAGAACCAGGTGCTCGACGACATGGATCTGGAGCGCGAACGCGGCATCACCATCAAGAGTCACGCCATCCAAATGGACTACGTGTACAAGGGGGAGAAGTACGTTCTCAACCTGATCGACACTCCAGGTCACGTGGACTTTTCCTACGAGGTGTCTCGTTCCATCGCGGCGTGCGAGGGAGCGCTGTTGCTCGTGGACGCCACGCAAGGTGTTCAGGCTCAGACCATTTCGAACCTCTATCAGGCTATCGACAACGATTTGGAGATTATCCCCGTCATCAACAAGATGGACATGCCCGCGGCGATGCCCGAAGAGGTGAAGGACCAGATTGTGGATTTGATTGGTTGTGATGCCAGCGACATCATCGAGGCTTCCGGCAAGACGGGTCAGGGAGTGGAGCAGATTCTGGAGGCTATCATCGAGCGCATTCCCGCGCCCAAAGGCGACCCCGATGCACCGCTGCAGGCCCTCATTTTCGACTCCATCTTCAACTCCTTCCGCGGCATCATCGCCTATTTCCGAATCTTCAACGGTACCATCAGCACCCACGATATGGTGAAGTTCTTCGCCACCAAACACGAGTATGACGCCGACGAAATCGGCATCCTCAAGATGGACCGCGTGCCCAAAGATGTGCTGTCGGCGGGCGATGTGGGCTACCTCATCACCGGCATCAAGACCTCTACGGAGGTGAAGGTCGGCGATACCATCACGCACGTGGAAAATCCCTGCGAAACCGCCATCGAAGGTTTCCAAGAGGTGAAACCGATGCTGTTTGCCGGTATTTACCCCACCGAAGCCGACCAGTATGAGGAATTGCGTGCTTCTCTCGAAAAATTGCAGCTCAACGACGCTTCGTTGACGTTCGTTCCGGAATCGTCATTAGCCTTGGGATTCGGCTTCCGTTGCGGCTTCCTTGGACTGCTGCACATGGAGATCATCCAAGAGCGTCTGGATCGCGAGTTCGACCAGGATGTGATTGCCACGGTGCCGAATGTCTCGTATAAAGTGCTGACTACCAAGAAACAGTGGTTGGATGTCTATAACCCGTCAGGAATGCCGGCACCCAACGAAATCGACCATGTAGAGGAACCGTACATTCGTGCCCAGATCATCACCAAGGACGACTACATCGGCCCCGTCATCAAGCTTTGCATCGACAAGCGCGGCACCTTGATCAACCAAATGTATGTGGCCGCCAATCGTGTGGAACTTACCTTTGATCTGCCGCTCGGCGAAATCGTCTTCGACTTTTACGACAAGCTGAAGAGCATCTCCAAAGGTTATGCCTCTTTCGATTACCATATCACTGACTACAAGCCGGCGCACCTCGTGAAGCTGGATATCCTGTTCAATGGTGAATCAGTGGATGCGTTGTCGGCGTTGATTCACGTGGACAATGCCTACACCTTCGGACGCCGTATCTGCGAGAAACTCAAGGAGTTGATCCCGCGTCAGCAGTTCGACATCGCTATCCAGGCCGCTATCGGATCCAAGATTATCGCCCGCGAAACGGTCAAGCAGGTGCGTAAGGATGTGACGGCCAAGTGTTACGGCGGCGATATCACCCGTAAGCGCAAGCTGTTGGAGAAGCAGAAGAAGGGTAAAAAGCGTATGCGTCAGGTCGGTAATGTAGAAGTGCCGCAGTCGGCGTTCTTGGCGGTGCTGAAACTGGATTAATGTAGAATGAAGAATGTAGAATGAAGAATAAAAAAACATCATTCTGTCATTAAACTATATTTAAAATATTTTGTCAATAACGCATTGTTGTCTTTTTATTAGAATCAAATGATATTGAAGGATCTTCCCAAGAAAATAAATTTTTTGAGAATGTGTATGCTGGTGGCGGTGATGCTGCTGGCCATTTGTGGTATTGCGCAGCCGCCTCCCGGTGGTTTTCCGGGTGGTGGAAGACCTCCTGGAGGATTTCCCGGTCGTCCCCCCGGTGACCGTGGCGGTTGGAATCAGCAGATGCCCCAACAGACCCCTCAGGTGAAGCCGAAGAAGAAGGTGCGTGAAGGTTCTACTTTCAAGGTGGTGGGTCTCTTGCGCGACTCCATCGCCGGAACTCCATTGGCTTACGCCAATGTGGCCGTGCTTGATGCGGAGGACTCCATGCTCATCAAGGGCACGTCGGCCAACAGCAACGGATACTTCGAACTCGACGGTATTCCGTTGGGAGCATGTATTTTGCGTATCTGGACCTTCAACTACACCCCGAAACACGTTCCCTTCACGGTGAAAAATAACACCAATTTGGATGTTATCAAGTTGATGCCCATCTCCACCACGCTTAACGAGGTGACTATCAAGTCGGAGAAGCCTTTGTATGCCCAGGACGGCGAGAAACTCATCTACAATGTTAGCGAGGATGCCTCTATCCAGACGGGTACCACCGAGGATGCGTTGCAGAATGCGCCCGGTGTGGAGGTCGATGTGGAAGGCAACATCACCCTGCGCGGCGTGTCGAGCGTGGAGATCTGGATTAATGACAAACCCTCCAAACTTACGGAGGAGAACCTCAAGACCTACCTGCAGACGCTGCCGGCCAACGCATTGGAGCGCATCGAGGCCATCACCAACCCGTCGGCGAAGTACGCCACGGATGCAGAAGCGGTGATCAACATCGTCACCTCCGCGCACGTGAAGAGCAACCACTTCGTCAGCTTTGGTATCAACGGTTCCAACCAGCCGTTCATCTCACCATGGGTCAGCTACATGTGGACGAAGGAACAGCTGAGTATAAACTTCTTCCTTTCAGGACGTTACAATGCCCGCCGCAATACCGATGAGACGACCTCCTACCAGCGCCGTGATGCGGAAACGGAGGGCGATTACGACACCACTTGGTCGGCTCAGACCTCCCAGATAGATATTAATCGTCGGGCCAGTGGAAACTTTTTCCTCGGCATCAACTACGAAATTGACACCACCAGTGAGATTTCCTTCGATGCCGGCGGATTTTACAACTACAATGCCACCGGCCTGACCAAGGCTGAGGACCAGACCTACTACGATGTCTATGAGGAGGAACCGTATGATCAGAACTTAATTGATACGACATACAGCAAGACTAAAGGACAGTCCATTTTTACCCATGCGGGGGTCGATTACACCAAAAAGTTCGACAAAAAAGGTCATAATCTGCGCCTCAGTTTGAACACGCGTTTCAATCATAATGCCAGCGACCAGTGGTATAACCGTTACTACGATACCTATTACGACCTTGACGAGCACCGTTACCTGCTGACACGCAACTATGGTTTCGGAGGCAGCTTGGATGCCCGCTACAACCGTCCCTACAGCGAGAATGGGGAGATGAGTTACGGTCTTCGCGTCGATCAGTCTTCCATGAACAACGATTACAAACGCTACAACGACACCATCGGCGTGTTGGTGGATACGTTGCGTACCTACCACTTCAACGGGAGCTCGACCAACGTCAACGGCGACGTGAACTGGACGCACCGTTGGGGCGGTTTTACCCTCAGCACAGGCTTGGGTCTTGGAATCTTACGTGACGCCTACGAGTACATCAGCGATATGCCGTTTGCGGATGCCGGCGCGCCCATTTACTTTTCGGCACGCCCCTCCATTCACCTTTCCTATCGCACCGAAAGCATGCACAACTTCAAACTCAACTACTCCATGCGTATGCTCCATCCGAGCGAGGAGCAGGTGAGCACCTATCGCCGATACGGCGACAACAGCTATTCCACAGGTAATCCGGGGGTGAAGAGCGGTTTCACGCACAGCATGGAGGCCGGCTGGCAGAAATATTTCAACAAGTTTGGCAATGTCGGCGTGGAACTGTACGGACGTATGAGCACGAACGAGATCAGCTCGCTGACCGACTCCAAATACGATGAGTTCTTGGACCGTGTGATCAGCTACTCCACGCCTTACAATCTCGGTTCCTCGTGGCGTTACGGTGCGTCGTTGAACGCCACCTACCGTCCGACCGGCTTCATCAACCTGCGTCTCTATGCTAACGTCTATGATTACGGTTACAAGATGGCTTATCTACGTGACGGCGAGATGCAATACGACCAGCGTGACAAATGGTCATGGAGTGTGCGTTTGAACTTCTGGGCGAAAGCCTTCGACTGGTTGCAGTTCACCGCTTCCGGATTCTACAACTCCCCGACGCTCAGTCTGATGAGCGAGCGCAAAGCCCGTTACGCGCTGAATTTCGGTCTGCGCAGCGACCTCTTCAAACGCAAGCTGTCCATCTACGTCAACGTGCAGGATATCTTCAACTGGGGCGCCAAATACGGTTCCGGTTCCGAGAACACGAACCCTTACTACCTGAGCAACAGCACCAACAAGACGCTGAACAGCCGATACATTGCGGCCGGCATCACCTTGCGTTTCGGCAAGATGGAGTTGGAGAAGAAGGTACAGGAAGGGGAGAGTTCAGGAGGAGACTCCGTTGAATAATGATGAATTATGAATGATGAATTATGAATAAAGGGCTGTCGGAATGGCAGCCCTTCGTTCTATAGGATAGTGAGTTTCAGTTATTCTTGTTTTTTGGGTTTCTTCTTTACCAGCTCTTTCATGTGGCCCCAGTTGAAGACCAGTCCAGCGGTGGCCGTCAGACGGGAGCAGTTTCGATAATTGAGGGCCGAGATGAGGTTCTGGGTTCCGAAATAGATGTTCAGGTAGCCCAAATTGAAGCCGAGACCGATGCCGAGGTTGTCGAACGAGCGTCGTTGCATGGTGTAGGCCACGCATACGTCAATCATGTTGAAGAAGCAACCGTCATAGGCGATGGTCAGGGAAGGTTGCACATAGTGGCTGGCGAAACGGAGCTGTGCGGCCGCGCTGACCCGTTGACCTTTGGCAAACTCATAGTCAGCCTGTAACGCCACACGTGCCGGAATGGGAGCGACATAGCCGTCCGTTGCGTGCACGTCCAACGGGAAATAGTAGGCCAGCGTATCCAAAAGCTCTTGGGCGTTGCCGCCGTCAATCAGAACTTGGAGTTCCTCTTCGGTCAGGCCCGAGAAAACCAACGATCCGTCATTGTAGTAAGGCCCGGCATCATTCAGCTGACTGGTCATTTCCGTGGCGGAAGATTTCCAGAAGATAAAGCCTAAATCCATGGCGCTGAACGAAAGGTTGAGCTCAGGAATCGGTCGGTAGGAAAGACCCAGATCGATTCCGAATCCCGGATTCTTGAACAGGTTGGCTGTGATGGCTTTTGCATTCATGTCCGTCTCGAAGGAAAAGCCGTGCTCGCGGTCGAAGGTCATGGAGAAGGGGACGATGGCGGCGGCTTTGATTAGTGCGTCGTACTGCATGGTGAGCTCGTAGCTGTCAGGATCGGTGTAGAGTAGGGCAGAGAGCCTTTCGGTGCGGAGGTTGGCCAGTCCCATCAACAATTTTGGACGGACGCCCCACGACCACTCTTCGTTGACCTCGTGACGGAAGCTGATGCCCAATTCCTGGTAAGCATTGATGTTCGCGCACAGGTTGATGTTGGCCGGATCGTCCACGTAGGCCATATTGCCCAGAACCGGAAGTCCGAACAGGTCTTTGGAGTAACGGATATCCCCGTTGATCCGCAGCCGGTGGTCCATCGTGATGAAGAACTTCTTGCCGGCGCGGAACCCGAATCCCCACAATTCCATAGAGGCGTTGAAACCCAATAAGTTGTTTTTAGACAGCTTGTTGACAAACTTGTTGGCGGTGATGGTGACAGGATAGCCATCAGCGTTTGTCTCAAAGAGGTTGTTGTAGCGGATGGGACCGAAGTTGAAACCGACGTGAATCTGTCCGGTTGGAAGACTGACATAGCCATCATAAATGGTGGAACAGGAGGGATTGTCGAAATTCTGAAAAGGGTTGATCTGCATGAAGCTGGTAATGTCCGGCGTTTGTCCTTTTGCCGTGAATCCAATACCTAAACCAATGATTATCAATAAGGTAAAAAATCTTCTCATAGCGGTGGTTTTTTAGTTATTGATACTGACTAAACTGTTTACATCCATATTGAAGCGGGCACCAAGCTCCACGCGTAATTTCTGGTCAGCGCAGATGGCGGCCGGTTTGCCTTCCGTGTCGAGCATCGCCCTCACGATGATTTTATCGCAGTTGAGCAGCCGTTGCACCTCCTCCAGATTGTCTTTTTCGACATAGAGCTCTGTCAGCCGTTCCACGCCATTCACGGCGCAGAGTACCGGCTGGTATTGGGTAAAGAGACTGTCTTTGACGGTATGGGTCTGTGAATCATAGAAGTAGGCTTGTGCGGCGAAGGTCAGCGGAAGTCCGTTGTGGATGCCGAGTCGCAGCAGGATGTTGGAGAAGCCGTTCACGTCGGGGATTTCGATGTGGCCCATATCGAGGGTGTCGCAGAAGGTCAGGTGGTCAACTCGCATTTTGATCGGCAGGGTAACCTTGAAGCGCATCTGGATGATCTGATCCTCGTTGATGACCAGTATAGGACCGGCCATACCGCTGGTGTTGACGGCGGCCTCACCGCTGAGATTGAAGGATTGGATATTCGGAGTGATCGTGATGTGGGAGGCGATGGGGAACGGTACATCGGTGTAAGTTCCCGTGTTGGCCGGCAGCCACACGGTGGTCGGAGTGCTGGCGAGCAGTGAGGAAGTGATGCCGGGACCGTTCAGGGAGGCTTCGTTTAGATCGACCTTCGCATCCACAGGGAAGGTGTTCATGATCTCCAATGCAATGATGGGATCCAAAATTTCGATGGAGCCTGCAAGATGTTCGGCGAGGTATTCGAGGTTGAGATTCGTGTTTAAATCCAACGGCAACTCTATAGTGGCGAATTTTCCCCTGATCTCATGGAAACCGATGTTTTGGAGACTGGCATCGTAGTTGAAGACGAGCTGCTCGGGGAGCGGGGATCCGTCGGAGGTGTAAGCCACCTCAAAGGAGATTTCGATGGAGTTGTTCGTGGGCGTGAGGATGTAATTGGCGATGTTGAGGGACAGTTCGTAATGGCCACCCGTGGAGACTGCCTCCAAATGGAACGGCAGGCCGTCGCCCGAGTGCAATTGGGGACAGCCGACGGTCACGCTGACCTCGTGGGTGAGGTTGTAGTCGATGCTCAAGGAGAGCAATCCGGACTTCAGCGTGGCGCTTGACACCAGAACCTCATCATCAGGGAACGAAACTTCGATCGTGTCCTTGTAAAGCGACAGATTCGTGCCCTCGCTGATGGGCAACTCGAAGGTCGGGAACGTCAGTCCGCCCGAAAAATGGACTTCCTCCAGAAGATCGTTCATAAACTTGGACGCTGACAGCAGCGAATCTTTAGAAAACGAATACTCGATCTGCAGCACACCGTCCTCTCCCGTGGTCAGGTGGTCGGGAGTGTCGGTCATCGCCAGAATATCGCCGATGGTATAGGAGGCGTTCACCAACGGAATGCCCCAAGTTCCCTCCGCGTCGATGGATTCGAGCTGTGAGAAATCGAAATTGTGTTTGTCAAAACAGGCCGTCAGCAGCGCCGCCGACAGCAATAAGGCTATAATTATTTTATTGTTCTTCATCATGCGGCAAAGATACAAAAAAATAATGTAGAATGAAAAATGAAGAATGTAGAATGTAGCGAGTTCCTCAGCAACTGCTAACTACTAACTACTAACTGCTAACTTATTTCACCAGCGTCACCGTCCCCGTCTTTTCCATCACCGTGCCGTCGGGGAGCTTGTAGTTGAGGTGCCAGACATAGACGTTCATCGGGGCCACCACGCCGTTGATGCGGCCGTTCCAGCCCTCCTGGGGATTGGTGGTCAGGAAGATGCACTCGCCGGTGCGCGTGAAAATCGTGAAACAGTAACCGTCCAAGGAGACGAAGGAGTTGACTGGACGGAAGACATTATTGTTGGCGCCCAATGGACGGAAGGCATTCGGAATGTACATGGTCGGCGGCTGCGTGAGCGTAATCTGGTTGGAGTAGCTGATGGCGGGCTCGCCGAAGGTGTTCGGACCCTCTTGCGCCTCAATGTAGTAGTAGAACTTAGAGCCCGACTCGTACATGGAGGAGATGTCGTCGCTGTAGCTGTTCATAACCGTGGGCATCGGATCCCCGACCGTATTGAAAAGTTCCTCGCTCTCCACCCGGCGCATAACGAAATAGTGCTCAACACCGCCGGCCCAGCTGTCGTATCCGTGCCACGAGAGGATGTTGTTCTGGGCGTTGTTCTCACCCTGCAGCAGAATGTTGTGCGAGACGTTCGAATAACCGACCTCCGTGCCGCAACTGTTCACGACGAACGCGCGGTAGTAGTACATCCGCTTGGCGAATTCCGCCGTGCTGTCGTTGAAAATGTATTCGGAGGAGGCGGGGTTGAAGGTCCTCGTCCGGAAATTTTCGAAATCGACACCGTTCTCACTGCGCTGGAGCGTGATGGTGTTGAACGGCAACGTGTCGCCGCTGGTCAGCACACTGACTTGCACGAAACCGTTGTCAATAACCGACACGGAACGGATGTAGGTGAAGTCCTGCGACTCTTCGGCGGTGATGTTGATGGTGACGCGGTTGGAACTGGCCATGATGGTTCCGCCATTGTTGACCACGCGCACGTAGGCGATGTATTCGTGGTTAAGATTCAGATTCTCAACAAGGAAGTTGGTGCCCGTGGTATTCCCGACGGTCTGCCAACTCAGCCCCTGGTCGCCGCTGAGCAACACCTCGAAGTGGTCGATGCCGTCAATCAGGTTGGCGTAAGTGGTCCATTGCAGGCTGACGGCCCGATGGCAGGCATCCGTATTGTTGACACGCAGTCCCATATTGCGCTGCGGATCATTGGTGAGCGCGGAGACGTTGCCGCAAGAGTCCATGACGGCGATACGGTAGTCGCGCGAGTCGAACATGGGGTCAATGACAGGGTCAATCCAGGTGGTTTGCCCATAGATGGTGTCCAACGGGATAGTGCCGTAGGGGTTGAGGTAGTAGATGATGAAGGCCTGCATGTAGGGGTCGGGCGCGTGGAATCCTAACATCACCTCGTTGTTCGGGGTGACCGTCACGCTGTCCAAAACCGGAGGGTTCGGACTGGTACTGTCCACCAGATGTGCGGAAGCAATGGTGGTCATAAACGGACACTGCTCATTCACGCCGTAGATGTTGGTGATACTGACCTGATAGGAGATGATGTTGTCACAGACATCGGAGGTGTCCGTGTAGGTTAGCTGGGTGTTGGGCACGGAAGCGAACGGCTGTGGCGGGAAATCCGCCTCGAAAGCGCGCTTCTTGTAAATATCAAAGGTGTTGCCCCAGGACGCATCCATGGTGCTGCTGGGAGATTCCCACTGAAGGAAAGCCATCGTGTTGTTGGATGACGGCGTGACAGTCAGACTGATGGACTGGATAGTGTCAGAATAGTACTGGTTCCCGTTCGAGTCCACGGCAATGATGTAGCAGTAGTATTCGCTGGCCACCGGGATGTTGTTGATGTCCTTCGAACCGTAATCGCAGAGGTTATAGGTTTGGGTGGCACTGGTGTAGCCAAACAGACTATCGCAGAGGATGCCGTTGATATAGAAGTAGTAAACTTTGAAATGACTGCAGTCGTTGGTGTTGCTCCAAGCCATTTTGATGCGCTGGTTGTTGTTCATCAGCTTGAGACACTGCATCTTGGGCGGCTGGTAAGCAAAACAGCTGATGACGACGGCCATCAGCGAGAACGTAAGAAGTATATGTTTTTTCAGACTGCTCATTTTTCTGCCAAATAACGTCCAACGACAATATTAGTGAATTTATTGTGTTCAAAGTGCTTTTTTGCTAAAAATAAAATATCATCTGGTGTAACGTTCTTGATTTCAGAGAAATAGCGTTGCATTTCGGACTCGTCCAAACCGAAACGGTACCAGTAGGCAAACTTCTGCATGGCGTTTACCGTGGTATCGACGGCACGCAGCAAAATACCGGCCATGTAGTTCTTCACCATGTTGAGTTCATCCTCGGTAACCGGCTCTTCCTGAAGCCGTTGCAGTTCTTCGTAACAGGAGTCCAGCGCTTCCTGCGTCTGGTCGGCGTTCACATCACTGTTGATGGTGAAGACGGACTGGCTTCCGAAAAAGGTGTTGGCGGAGGAGACTCCGTAGGTCAGCCCTTGTCGCTCACGCAGGTTCTGCATCAGACGGGAACTGAAATAGCCGCCCGTCAGGGTGTTCAGTACGGAGAATTTGGTGCGCTCGGGATCATTGTACCCGATGGAGTTGCAGAAGAGAACGATGGAGGACTGCAGACAGTCGGGCATCGGGTCGTAAATGAGGTCCCGATGCGCAGGCGCGGGAATGTGAGGAATGTCAGAGCTGCGAACCCCGTGCGGCACCACAGACCAGATGTTCCGGATGTGTTGCTCTAAGGTCGGATCCAGATTACCGGTGACCATCAGGGTGACGTTCTCCGCACAGAAACTCTCTTTGTGAAAATCCTGCAACTGCTTGACAGTGACTGCGTTTAAGGTATCAGTAGAAGCAAATTCCGACACGGCAGGGTAGTGGTCGCCCAACATTTCCTTCCACATAATCCGCCAGGAACGGTAGTCGGTTTTATGCTCATTGTAGGCTAAGTTTTTAATCTCTTTATCCTGCATAATCCTCAGATTATCAGGATTATACTTGGGCGTGAGGATGCACTCTGCGATCAGGGGCAGAATGTCGGGAAGGTTGTTCTTCGGCATGGAGATCAATAGCTGCACATTCTCCATCCCGACGTTTACGGTGATATTTGTGCCGTAAAAGTCCAGCTTTTCCGACATCTCATGCGTGGAAAGTCGCGGGGAACTCTCCCGAAGCAGGGTGTAGGCGAAATTGCAGACATGTTTCGCTGGTTGGTATAACGAACCAGTCCGCACTTGCACGAGCAGGTGGATCAGATCCAGGTTGGGATTGTCGAAATAGAAGATGGGGATGCCGTTGTTGAGCAGCTCTTTCCGCGGCGTGGGCAGCGAAAAGGACTCGATAGGGCGGATGGTGGGCGGTATGGCTCGGTTGATTGGCGTCATTATGGTATTAGCAATATTTGTCCGCGACGTTGTTGATGATCGCCATTCCGGTCAACATATTTGATCATATAAACATAGACATCGCTGGGCAGGAAACTGCCGTGCAGGGTGCCGTCCCAGCCGATGCGTATGTCGGTGGTGGAGAAAATCAGTTCGCCGTTGCGGTTTAATATGTACATGGCAAAATGTTGCGGTTCGAAGTTGGCGGTCACGTAGAAAATGTCGTTCAGACCGTCGCCGTTGGGCGTGAAGGCAGAAGGAATATAGAACTCTTCGGTTGTTGCCTCGGGTTCCTCCGGGGAATACTCGGATTTCGCAACCTCTTCGCCGTCACCCGTGACCGTGGTCTCACTGACAGAGGACTTGTCCTTGTTGGAGGGTGAACAGGAATAGACGGTTTTGATTTGCTGAACTTCTTGTATGGGCGTTGAATTTTTTGGGGAAACCTTGATGGTTTCGTAAGAGAGCTCGTTATTGTCTTGAGCGGGGGTGTTTGTCGGTGTGACGGCTGGATGGCGCTTTTCAATGATAGAGGCCATGGTGGAACCTTCGTGTGCGGCCGCCTCTGTGGTGGTGGCTACGGTAGGTTTCGTCTCGGGAGTGGCGGAAGGCGTTGTCGTAGGCTTCTGGGCGGAAGTGCTCGGAGAAGTTGCGATGGTGGCTACCGATTGGTTTTCAGTCGGTTGCGGGGTGGCAATCTCCGTGGCGGGTGTCGCGGATTGTGCCTGATCGGCAGGCTGTTGACGCAAAGTCTTCACCAGTATGGGAACGGTAATCAAGACGGCGGCGATGCCGGCAACCATGGCGGCTCGGCCTTTCGGCGTGAGTCCGGGCTTGCGGCCGAACTTCTGCACGTATCGCTTGTCGTTCACGATGGAGGTCCATTCCTCCTCCGTGACGGGCACCTCCATCCGGCGCAGCTCCTCTATCGGGTTGTTCATATTATCGGTTTTCTTCATTCTTCCAGAATTTTTGAATACTGTTGCGCAAAGTCGCGCGGGCTCGTGAAATCATCGTCCTGACATTGTTCTGGCTCTCCTGCATCATCTCCGCGATCTCCGCCTGGGGAATGTCGTCGATGACATACAAATTGAAGGCTGTCCGCGCCTTCTGGGGGAGATCGTTGATGAATCCTTGCAACACATCCATCGGGATGCCGTCATACTCATGTTCGACCGCCTCACCTAACTCCTGCTCGAAGTGACTCATCAGAATCGTGGGCTGCGTTTTCTTATGTCGCAGATAGTCAACCAATTTGTTGACGGTGATGCGATGCAGCCACCCGTCGAGCGAGTTGATATGGGTGTATTGCTCGAAATGCGTCAGGATAAAGATGAAGATGTCATGGAAGAGGTCCTCGGCTTCCTGGATGTCCTGAATGTAACGCAGGCAGGTACCCTTGACCATCGGTCCGTAGGTGTCATACAGCAGCTTCTGACTGTGCACGTCGCCTTTCTGACAACCGTCTATGATCTCTATCTCTTTTTCAGTCAGCATTTGATTTCTACTATTTCTAGACGAAATTCAAGGGAAATTATTACAAAAAAAATGAAGGAAAATGATGTTTTTTCTGTTTGGGATGTCAAAGATCCAGCGATAGCTGGTTTTTGAGATGGAAACTCTTTCTGTGATAAGGAGTTAGACCATATTGGTTTACGGCGGCAATATGTTTGGGCGCGGGGTATCCTTTGTTGTGTTTCCAGTCGTAGGCGGGGTATTCGTCGGCGAGGCGGGTCATCAGCTCGTCGCGGTGGGTCTTGGCCAGAATTGAGGCGGCGGCGATGGAGAGGTAGGTGGCGTCGCCCTTGACGATGCAGTGGTACGGGATGCCCCAACGGTCGGTGAATCGGTTGCCATCGACCAGGATGAGTTCGGGTTTCACGGACAGCTGTCCGATGGCGAGGTTCATGCCGTGGATGGAGGCTCGCAGGATGTTCATTTGGTCAATGTCCGTTTCGGACACCTCCACGACCGCGTAGGCCAGTGCATCGCGCAGGATGATCTCGCGTAGTTGATTGCGTTTCTTTTCCGTAAGTTGCTTGGAATCATTGATTTCCTCGTTGGTGTAGCCGTAGGGGAAGATGACGGCGGCGGCGCATACAGGTCCGGCGAGGCATCCGCGTCCAGCTTCGTCACAGCCGCATTCCAGCGTCGGGGTGGGGGAGTAGTTCGATTTTAAAGCCATAGGAGTACGCAGAGTGCCACAATCAGAAAATCATAGACGAACCGGTATTTCTTGGGGATGACGGCCACAGTCAGGTAGATGGCGACGGGCAGCAGGAGGTAGAGCAGCGCCATAGGCAGGGGCACGATGCCCAAACCCAAGAACAGCAGCATGGAAATCAGCAACAGATGGACGTTGTTGAACGCCTGACGGATGACAATCAACTTGTTGTCATACATGCGTTTGCCTCGAACAATGAGCACAATAGTCAGGATGATGAAATAGGCCAGCAAAATGTAATCCATCACCCGCATGGAGAGGAACTGCTTGTAGGGCACAAAAATGGTGAGGTCGGCCCACGATTGCAGAAATTTCGGCATCCCGCTGGCAATGAAGGCGATAGCGAAGCAGTAAATATAGGGAAAGGCGAGTCCGATGAGCAGGATCAGAATGTCTTTGAACGCATTCACACTGTTGACGGCAATCATCAGTATGAGGAATAGGACGATGCCGAACGCGCTGATATCCAACAAAGTGGCAATGGCGATAACCAGACCGAACGTGAAAATGCGGTCTTTCATTTTCGCGGAAGGCTCGCTGGGCGCGTAAATGATCATGGTCAGAGCCAGAAAGAAGGAGGTCAGCAGAGCCGGAGTGAGCATGTAAAGAAATTTGCCGGAATTGAGCATCAGCAGCAAGAAAACGCCCGGTATGTAGGTTCGGTTTTCCGCGAGGTGGTTCACTTGGAAGTGGTGGTTGATGCCGATGGTCATGGTCAGCACAATGCCCAGCACCAGAATGCGGACCACGATGGGACTCCAAGTCCAAAGTTTTGCCACATAATGGTACAGAATAGCAGTGCCTTCCGCCGGCATCAGCGTCATCTGGGCGAAAATGGTCCATGCCGCCCAGAAAGCCAGCACGGTCAGGAAAAAGAGCTGCAGGTTGAGGTTCTTATTTAGAAGATGGAACATAGTGTCGGGAAATCGGGGATCAGTTGTTGGAAAACGGGTGCCAGGGAGAAGCGCTTCTGCCGTTGGAAGTCACCGGCGCGGAGCGGCTGCTGCGAGATTAGTTTTCCGTTGGGGTCGAAGTGAGGAACGATGCACATAAGTTGCTGCTCGTCAATATGGTATAGCCCGTTGTCAATACGGCAGAGGGCATCCTCGAAGGTCATGCGGAAGTAGTAATGCATACGCTCCACCGTCAGCACTTGCGGCAGGTCAAGTTCGCGGGCGACGGCCTCCAACTGGCTTTCGGTGAGGTTTTCCGGCAACGGCACCGCCACCACGCCGCCGAACAGGCAGGCCAGAAGGGCGGCGAAGGCGGTCAGATCCTGCTTCATCACAATGCCGGCGCGCGGGATGGATAGTGCGTCCAACTCGTTCATTATCGGGGCAATACGCTGCGCCAACTGCGCATACGAATAGACTTGCCCGCCGATGCGTGCCACAGTCTGGTCGGGATTCTGCTCCGTCTGACGGATATAGGGCTCTATGACATTCTGGTAAAACATATTGCTGATACCTATTGTTTTTTGGATTTCATTTTGATAAAGTCGCTCCGTACCAAGCTGTAAATCAGCACGTCTTTGAATTTTCCCTGATGGAAGTAGTGCTGTTTGAGCCGACCTTCTTTCTTGAAGCCCACCCGCTCAAGCAGATGGAGGATGCTTTCGTTGTCGGGGAATACATCGCTAGTTATCTTGTTGAGGTTGAGGGTGTTGAATCCGTATTCAATGAGCATGGCCGATGCTTCGTAGGCCAGACCGAGCCCCTGGTACTGCTTCGGGATGCGCAGGGTCTTCCAGGTGGCACGCTGGTGCCGGTAGTTGAAGTCGTAAAGTCCGACAGCACCGAGCAACACAGGCTTCTCGCCCGGCTTCTCCTTGTAAAAGATGGACATCGCCACATCCCCGTTGCGACAGATCTTCTCGTACCACTGCTGCTGGTTGTAAGACGATATCGGGTTGTGGATGATATAGTCGGTGAGGTCGGCGTCCCAACGCTGCTCCATCAGATAGGGCAGGTCTTCGGGCTCAATGGGTTTCAAAATCAGGCGTTCGCTTTCTAATATTCTCATTTCTTAACGGTTAATGGTTTCATTATAGATTTCGTCCAAAGTAAGTATCGGTGCTCCAAGTTGTTGGGCGAGGTCGATGATTTCGGTCACGAGGTCGAAGGCGCCACGTTCGCGGTTCCGGCGTTGCTCAATCATCTCCGCGTCGATGTGGTTGAATTCCTCGCGGGTCAGCGAGTCCTTAATTTGCCGCATCCAAGCGATCTCGGGCGTGTTGAAGGCCATGTTGATCGGATGGAAGCTGATGACTTTCAGTCCCGGCGCGGTGAAATACTTTCGGTAAGGCTGTATCGACAGCCCCAGTTTGTTGTAGAGGAAGCTGCCCTCCTCAAAGAATACGGGAATCTGCAACAATTTGGATTCCAGCCAGTAAGGGGTGATTCGCGGGGTCAGTGTCGTGATGGTGTTGGAGCAGCATTTGAAGTGGAATTCGTTGCGGAGCAGATGGGCGGTGTCGGTGACATCGAAGGCACGGTGTGAGCGCGTGCAGGTGGCCTCCGGCGCGAAGGTCATGCAGGTCTCGATCACTTCGCGGAAAGTGTCGCCATGCGAGGAACCGGGCAGGAAATTGGGGTGTATGCCGCGTTGCAGCCTCCCTGCAAGGAACTCACACTCAATGACATCCGATTTGTGAGTAACGAAGACGGTCAGCTTCAGCAGATCCAAAGGAAGGCGTTGGAAGTAGTGCTCAATTACCGCTTCGGAAGCCCAGTCGATGTCGGAAGTGAAACAGAATACGGGTTGCTCGTCCCAAATGTGCGGCCCCGCAGCGCTTGCCAGCAGGTCCACCATCGCATTGTCAATACCGTTATTGCTCATAATTCGCTTATTCTCTTAACCGTTCGCGGTTGTCGCTCTTAACAAAAAAAGATGCGCAAAAATACAATTTTTTTTGTATTTTCGCGGCCGTTTTTATGCGCTTATTGTATAATGAATAACTGGTGTAAGTTGCTCCTTATGACGGTCTGTCTTTTGGCGTTCGGTTGCCAACGGGAAATTGATTTGGATTTGCCTGACTATCAGCCGAAGCTGGTGGTGGAGGGTACCATTGAGAACGGCTCCCCCGCGATGGTCATGCTGTCGAGGAGCATCCCCTATTTCTCCGAGGTCAACCTGAGCACCCTGATGAACGAGGTGCTGGTGGACGGCACGAAGGCGCGGGTGTTTGTCACTTCTGAGACTGGTGAAACCGAAGAACTGACCTGGCAGCTGTCGCCTGATGCCCCGTATTATGTGGCTTTCATGGGCCATAATGTCATCGGCAAAGAGGAAACCCATTACACTTTGACGGTTGAATACGAGGGCAAAACTTACACGGCCGTGACCTATATTCCCAAGACTTTTGACCTCGATTCCATCGGGTTTGCCCACACCATGGAGATTATGGCCGATACGATGGCCTCCATCCGGGTGGCTATGACGGACCCCGCCGACGAGGAGAACTTCTACGCCTTTTTCTGCAAGGTGAGCAGCCCGAAGGTGCATGACCGGCTGTGGTGCTGTAGTCTTCCTGTGGCTTTTAATGATTTGGTGTTCAATGGATTGACGTTTAACTACGAGGTTTCACGTGCCGGCTACCCCATGCTGATGAGCGGATTGCTCAGCGAGGAGGATCAACAGAGCTTCCGCCGCGTCACCTTCCGTCCCGGCGACACCGTTTATGTGAAACACACTCAGATAGACCGCCACACCTGCCAGTTCCTGACATCTGCAGGAGCAGAGGCTGCCTTTGGTAGCAGTCCGTTCATGAATTCCACCCCCGCCGTCACCAATTTCGATAGCGATGAGGTGCTCGGACACTGGAGCGGCTTTGCGGCGAAGTTCGATACGCTGGTGTGGTGGTGCGATGATTATTGGGAACTGTTTGGGGAGGAAAAACGATGAATGAACGATGAAATGATATGTTGTTTGTAGGGTTATATAGATTTTTTAAGAAGAAAAAGTGGTTACTGTACACATTGATGGTGCTGAGTGGCGTTGTCTTTGTGTATTATGGCTTGAAATTGCATTATGAGGAGGATTTGTCGAAGTTGCTGCCGGTGTCGGAATCGTCGGAGGCGGGACATGTGTTCGGCAACCTCAAGGTGAAGGATAAGATTTTCATGCAGATGACGGGTGCGGAGCCCGAGGTGCTGGCCGAGTACGTCGATGAGCTGATGGATTCCATCCTGACAGATGAGGAAGGCATCGCCAACACCCTTTACCGCATAGAGCCGGACATTGCGTTGAATGCCCTCGATTTCGCCCTGATGCATGTGCCGGCATTCGTGGATACCGCCCTGTATCCCCAATTCGACTCGGCCATCGCCCACGTGGGGGAGACGATGGCGCACAACCAGGAACTCATCATGAACGACGAGACAGGCACCATCACCCAGATGGTTTCCACTGACCCGCTCAACCTCCGAAAATGCCTCATGCCCGATCTCTCTAGTGGCGTGGGCTTCACGTTGGTCAACGACCACCTCTTCTGTGCCGACAGTACCGTGGCGTTGATTTTCATCTCTCCTGATTTCCAATCGTTTAACTCTGAGGCGGGCGACCGTCTTATCCACCATATCAACCATCAGATCAAGCTTTTCAACCAGAAGCATCCCGATGTGGAAGTGCTGATGCACGGTGCGGCGGTCCGCTCTGGCGACAACTCCCGCGTGATGAAGCGTGACATCGCCATCACGGTCGGCATTTCGATGCTGATCATCCTTATCATCCTCTGTTTCAGCTTCAAGAGCGTTGGCATGATCTGGCAAAACGCCCTGCCAGTGGCTTACGGCACCTTCTTCGCGATGGCCTGCATGTACTGGGTCAAGGGTAGTATGTCGCTGATGTCCATGGGCATTGCCTCTGTGGTGCTGGGAGTTGCCATTAGCTACTGCCTCCATGTGATTGTGCACCAAAGATTTGTGGGAAGCATTGAACAGATGCTCAAGGAAGAAGCCCTGCCGGTGTGTCTGGGTTGCCTGACGACCATCGGTGCTTTCGTCGGACTGATGTTCACCCAAAGCGACCTGCTGAAGGACTTCGGCCTTTTCTCCACCTTCGCCCTCGTCGGCAACACCTTCTTCGTATTGGTCTTCCTGCCTCACTTCCTCAGCGAGCAGGAATGCAAGCGTAACGAGAAGGTTTTCAAGTATGTATCCAAGATTAACAACTATGCTTACGAGCGGAATCCCTATTGGGTTGCCTTGCTGAGCATTTTTATCCTCATTGGCATTATCTTTTCGCCGAAAGTGCAGTTCGACAACAACTTGAAAAATATCGGATACGAGAGCAAGAATCTCCATAAGTCGGAAAATCTCTATGCCGAGAAGAACAACCACGGGGCGTTGCAGCGCCATTATGCGGTCATCGCGCCCACGTTGGACGAGGCGTTGGATGCCAACAATGTGTTGTCCGATGCGCTGGATTCGTTGCGTCGTGCAGGGGTGCTCACACAATATACGCCTGCGGTGTCGGTGCTGTTCCAGTCCGAGAAGGAGCAGGAACGCCGCATAGCAGCGTGGAACCGCTATTGGACTCCGGCAAAAGTTTCGGAGGCCATGACCGCCATACGAAAGGCGGCCAAGGATAACGACCTGCCCACCGACATTTTCGAACCGTTCCAGAGCATGGTGGAAGCGGAATACGAACCCGGCAATCTCTATGAATCCGAAATAGTGCCTGAAGGTCTGATCTGCAACTTTATCGAGGAGAATGACGGCAAATTCCTGATTTTCAATTCCGTGCAGATGAATCCTGAAAGGAAGGCCGAGGTTGACGAGCGCATTGCGGGGATGTCTCACGCGCTGGTCGTCGATCCGTTCTACTACACCGGCAGCATGATCACGCTGATTCGCAGCGACTTCAATACCGCATTGCTCATCTCCGCCATCTTCGTGTTGGTGGTGCTGCTCTTCTCCTTCCAGAATGTGTTTCTGGCCTTGCTGGCTTTCCTGCCGATGTTCCTCAGCTGGTACGTCGTGCAAGGCTGGATGGCCATTTTCGGACTGCCGTTCAACCTAATCAACATCGTGATTTCCACCTTTATTTTCGGAATCGGTGTCGATTACAGCATTTTCGTGATGCAAGGGCTGATTGCTGCCCAGAATAACGAGGGCACACGGCTCCTCCAGTATCACAAGGTGGCCATTTTCTTCTCCGCGCTGGTTCTCGCTGTGGTGATGGTGACGATGCTCTTCGCCATCCATCCGGCCATCAAGTCCATCGGCATCTGCACGATTATCGGTATGGCCTCCACCATATTCATCACCTACACGCTGCAGCCGCTGTTTTTCCAATGGCTGATGAAGCTGCCGTTCATGCAAAAAAGAATTTTGAAATAATCCAATAAAACCCTACCACGATGGAATTTGGCGAATTTAAGGTAAAAGAGGGAGTCTATATTCCCGACGTCGGTATCGACTATCCGACTGACGATCCGCACCGCCGCCTGTTGGCGGTGGAGGTGGAGGATTCTTCGAAAGGACGATATCAGTTCGATGAGACCTATCCCTATTTGGACGATTCGTTCAAGCACATGCTCAACACGATTGCGGGCTGGTTTGTGAAATGGTGTCTGGTGGGGGTTCACAACCGTTGCCATTACGGCTTGCAGATTAAAGGTGCCCGGAAATTGCGCAAGATGAAGGAAAAACTCCGTGACGGTGCGGTGTGTGTCTGCAACCACGTTTTCGTGTTCGACGCGTTGGGAGTCAATGCCGCTTGCCAGAAGTTCCGTCAGGTGCGCATTCCGATGTTCGCCAAGCATTTCAACGGTCATGGTCGTTGGATTTTGCAGCAGGCGGGTGGCATTCCCATTCCCGAGACCCGCGAGGGCATCCGCAAGTACAACGAGGCTTTCGACGAGTTTGCCCGTCGTAAGTTCTGGTTCATCATCTTCCCGGAAGCCGTGCGCTGGAACATGTACGTGCCCATCCGGCCGTTCAAGCGTGGCGCTTTCTCCATGGCCTACAAGTACGACCGTCCGGTGATTCCGTTCGTTTATACCTATCGTGAACGCAAGGGTATTTACCGTCTTTTCGGTAAGAAGAACGACCCCTGTGTGACGTTGCATGTCGGGGATCCGATTTGGTTCGACAAGAGTGCCAACCGCAAACAAGAACTCGACCGCGTGTGTCGGGAGGCTCATGCGGCAATGGTTGAAATGGCCGGGATTGAAGTCAACCCCTGGCCCGCTTCAGACGAAGAATAGACGGTTTACAGCGTTCCCTGTTTTAGTTTCTCCACATATTCATCCACCTTCTGCATCATCTCCGGGATGTTGATACGTTGCGGGCAGTGCATGGTGCAGGCACCGCAGTGGATGCAGTGGTCGGCCTGGCGCAGTTTCGGCACGCTGCGGTCGTAACCCACCAGAAAAGCTTTGCGCATCTTCTGGAACTCGCTATCCTCATGAGATTTAGCGAAGTTCCCCTCCTTGATGCACTTGTTGTAGTGCGTGAAGATGCCGGGGATGTCCAAACCGTAAGGACAGGGCATACAGTATTGGCAAGCCGTGCAGGGGATATTTTTCAAATCGTAGATTTTCTTGGCGATGTCTTCGAGGAAGTCAAGTTCCTCTTGTGTCAACGGTTTCAGCGGACAGTGGGTGGCGAGGTTGTCGTCCAGATGGTCCATGTAGGTCATGCCACTGAGGGAGGTGAGCACGTCGGGGAAGGTGCCGCAGAAGCGGAACGCCCAGGAGGCGACGCTGCGCTCGGGTTCGCGCTCCTTCATCTCCCGTACGATGTGGTCGGGCACGTTGGCGAGGCGGCCGCCCAACAGCGGTTCCATGATGACAGCCGGTATCTTCCTTTTGGCCAGTTCGTTATAGAGGTAGTCGGCTCTCGTGTTCTCCGCTTCAATCTCGTGGGCGAAATGCCAGTCGAGGTAGTTCATCTCGATCTGCACGAAGTCCCACTTGTACTCGTCGTGTCGCGACAGCAGGTAGTCGAACACCTTGACATCGCCGTGGTAGGAGAAGCCAAGGTTGCGGATGACGCCCTTCTCGCGCTGCTCTAACAGGAAATCGAGGATGCCGTTGTCGTAGTAGCGCTGGCGGAGCATCTCCATGCCGTCTTGACCACCGCCCACGCTGTGCAGCAGCATGTAGTCGATGTAGTCGGTCTGCAGCTCCTTGAGGGAGTTATAGAACATCTTGATGGACTCTTCGCGGGGCCATGTGCCGGGCGCGAAGTTCGACATCTTGGTGGCGAGGTAGTAGCTGTCGCGTTTGTGTCGCGACAGGGCGATGCCGGTGGCTTTCTCGCTGCGCCCCTGGCAATAGACCGGGGAGGTGTCGAAGTAGTTGACCCCGTATTCGATGGCCTTATCGACCATCTTGTTGACCATCTCCTGGTCGATGGGGGCGGATTTGGCCTCGCGACCGGAAGCGCCCTTCGGGGCATTCTCCTCCACGACGGGCAGGCGCATCATGCCGAAGCCCAGCAGCGACACTTTGTCGCCGGTGTTGGGATTGGTGCGGTAGGTCATCTGACCTTTCTGCGGTTGGAGGGTACCTCTCAGGTTGAGGTCGCCGTCCTTGTTCTGGCATCCGGCCATCGTCGCGGCGGTCGCTACCGTGCCGGCACCGAGGAGTTTCAGGAAGTCTCGTCTGGATATGTCTTTCATATTTATACTTCGTGTTGATTACTTCGTGTTGATTACTTCGTGTTGATTACTTCGTGTTGATTACTTCGTGTTGGTAAGCTTCGCTGTTGATTACTTCGTGTTAATTAGCTTCGCTGTTAATTAGCTTCGCTGTTGATTACTTCGTGTTAATTAGTTTTTTCATCGTTTTTCATCGTTTTTCATCGTTTTTCATCGTCCTTCATCGTCCTTCATCTCATCATCTCATCATCTCATCGTTAGATCGTCCTCTGTTGCTCCACGCCTTCCACAACTATTGCGGAGAGCGGGCGGGCGGGGCAGACGTACTCGCAGGCACCGCAGCCGATGCATCGGGTTTCGTTGATGGCCGGGATCAGCAGGCGGCCGGTGGCATCACCGCGTTTCGGGACCATCTCGATGGCCATGGCGGGACAGTGGCGGGCACAGTTGCCGCAGGATATGCCGTCGGCGACCACGAGGCAGTTCTGGGAAATCCAGTAGGCCTGCCCCTTCTTGGTGACGGCCTTCTCCTCCTTGAGGAGCTTGCGGATGGCCCCTGTGGGACAGACATCGCTGCAAGCGGTGCATTCGGGACGGCACCAGCCACGCTCGTACGACATCACCGGTTGCATCAGGTGAAGCAACTCGGTGGAAGGACGCAGTACGTCGTTAGGACACTGTGATACACAGAGTTGGCAGCCCGTACAGTGCGTGCGGAAATGCTGGAGAGAACCTGCGCCGGCTGGTACGATGGGCACGGTGCGCACGGGCGTGACCTTGTCCTCAATGGCCGCCAAACCACCGTCCACCTTTTTCTTCTCCTGGGCGAAGGCGGCCGTGCCAATGGCCACGGCGGAACCGATCAGGAACGCGCGTTTGGAGGTATCGACGGTTTCCGTTTTGCCCATTTTATTTCCGTTTTCGTCCGTCTGTAGAGACGTTTCATGAAACGTCTCTACGGGGGCGGGTTTCGCTGCGGCGTGTTTGAATTCAATCGCCCCCTTCGGGCATGCCGCCATGCAATTGCCGCAGGTCACGCACCGCGAATAATCCACAAAACCGTTCTCGCCGTCGATGCAGGAGGATTTGCAATTTTTCGTGCATAAACCGCATTTGATGCATTTTTCCTCGTTGATGTGCATCTTGAACCAGGAAAAACGGCTGAAGAAGCTGAGGAAGGTGCCCACAGGACAGATGTTGTTGCAGTAGGTGCGGCCGTTGCGCCAAGCTAAAATCACGATGACTACAAAAGTCACTGCTGCAACAATGAAGGTCGGTAAACTTCTCATCCACACCTCTTTAGTGTAGAAGGCATAGCTGTGAAAATGCTCGCTGAGAGCCGCCAAACCGTTGTTGCACCACTGGTAGATGGGGCCTAAGAGACTCTGCACCATGCGTCCGTAGGCGGAATAGGGTGCCAATAATACGGCCACCGAGTTTACCCCCGCGATAAGTAACACCACAAAGAGGCCTAACATGATGTAACGCAGGATGTTGTGCGCCTTCGAGAAGGTGTGGCGGTTCTTCTTCGCCCAATTGTGCACGTGCGCCACCCCGTCTTGGAACACGCCCAAGGGACAAATGACGGAACAATAGATTCGTCCGAACAGCAAGGTGAGAATCAGCAAAAGGGCAATCACAATGAAGTTGAGGGCCAGCACGGCAGGCAGGAATTGCGCCTTAGCCATCCAAGCTAGAAACTTGTGCAAAGTGCCCGTAAAATCTAGGAACATCAGCGTGATGCCGAGGAAAAAGATCGCCGCGAGCACCCGCCGGATACGTTGTAGGGTCTTCTTGTTCATTATTGGTTGTTTTGTTGTTGACAGAATGAAAGCGCAAAGATACAAAAAACGATGAATGAACGATGAAAAAACGATGAATAGGCGATGAAAAAAACGATGAAAGACGATGAAAGACGATGAAAGACGATGAATGAACGATGAAGGGGCGATGAAAAAACGGACACGTCAGTGATGGCGTGTCCGTTTTTGGTTGCTTTGTGAGTTGATTGTTGACGTTAACACTTCATCGTGTCATCGTCTCATCGCATCATCGATACTATTTCGTGGAGTCGATGGCCTGTTTGATCAGCTGGAAGGTGGCTTCCGGATCGTTGTCGAGACCCATGGAGAAGCGGATGAGGCCTTCGCTCATGCCCATTTCCTTCTGGATGTCTTCGGGAACCTCGGAAGAGGTGGATTTGCCGGAGTTGCTGAACAGGGTTTTGAAGTAGCCGAGACTGACGGCGAGGTAACCCACGCCGAGCTCCTGCATCTTCTCCATGATGGCGCTGGCTCTCTCGGCCGTGCCCATGTCGATGGAGATCATGCCGCCGAAGCCGTAACCGTCGTTCATCATCGATTTGAACAGCTCGTGGTCGGGATGCTCAGGAAGGCCGGGATAGTTGTACTTGATGCCGGTCTCTTTGAAGCGTTTTGCCAAGTACATGGCATTTTCGCTGTGCTTCTTCATACGGATATGCAGCGTGTGCAGGTTCTTCTGGATGCTCGTGGAGCGGAAAGTGTCGAGCACAGGACCCAGCAGCATAGCGGTGCCGGTGTTCACATCGATCAAAGAGTTGATATATTCAGCAGAACCGCAGATGGCGCCGGCCACGCAGTCGTTCATACCGTTCACATACTTGGTCATACTGTAGATCACCACGTCTGCGCCCAAACGGTAGGGAGAGAAAATCATCGGGGTGAAGGTGTTGTCAACCAATAGTTTGGCACCGGCAGCGTGCGCAATCTTCGACAGCTCGGGAAGGTTAGCGATACGCAGCAACGGGTTGTTCATCGTCTCGGTGTAGAGGACTTTCGTATTCGGACGGATGGCCTTTTTCACGGCGTCGAGGTCCTGCATGTTCACGAAAGTGACATCCACGTTGAACTTCTTGAGGTAGTTGTTCAGAAAGGCGAAGGTGCCGCCGTAGGTGGTCATGCTGGAGACGATATGGTCGCCGCTCTTCACTTCGTGCAACAAGGCAACGGTGATGGCAGCCATACCGGAACCGGTCGTCCAAGCCAACTCAGTGCCCTCGATGGCGGCCAATGACTGTGCCAAGGAGAGGGTGCTGGGGTTCCAGTGACGAGAATAGAGGAAGTAGCCCTCGGTCTCACCATGGAAGGTGTCGGTCATGGTTTTGGCATGCTCGAACATGAACGTTGCGCTATCGCAGATAGCCGGGTTGACGCCACGGTAGGCATCTTTCTTGTCCAATCTTTCAAGATTGGTTGCGGGATCGAATTTTTCCATATTTGGGTTTAATTTTGATGTTAAATTGAATGTTCAAAATAATGGGGCAAAAATACACTTTTTTTGGAATGGTGTGGCTACCTATAGGAGATCTTTCTTGCCATATACCCGGTTTTTCGCATGGAGGCGGAATTGATCCGGAATACAGTGAGCAGGAATTCGTTGCATCCGTACCACTGCACGAAGCGGTCCACCGCGAATTTCTGGTTCTTCATCGGGACTTTCGGCAGGGGGAGCTCGGAGGAGCGTATCGGATCGATCACCTTGCCAACCGAATCCAGCAGCATGGTGGTCAATTCCAAGCCGCTCTGCTGGTACAATAACAGGTTGTGGTTCTCCAAAGGACAGATTCTCAGTTTCTTGACGAGTTTGGTGTGCAACGACGACAATTCATCGTAGGGGAAGATGACGTTCGTCAGGAAGACACCGTTGGTGTCGAAAAAGTGTACATCGGCGCGCTCATAGCGGTAGCCGTTGAAACGCGGCTCCACGTACCAGCCGTTGAAGTAGTTGTGGTATTCCAAGTAGTAAAGTTCTGTCGCCAAGGCGATTTTCCCATTGTCCACGCTGAACTGTGACGGCAGGAAGTTGACGGCGGAGTGGGGGACGATGATGACGGTCTGCTTTTGCTTGACTCCGGCAGGCAGCGTTTTCGGTACCAAGATGTCAGCGCAATAGACTGTTTCGGATGGTATTACCTTGTGGTTCAGGATATTGACAGGATGCATATAGAATACATCGTCATCGTGGTTGGTGAGCATCAGCACGGAATGATTCTTGCCCACGGGAATCCATTGCGCGTGCGTGGCGGGCTCGTTGATCATGTTGGCGAACGAGGACTTCCCCTGGAAGTCCGTTTCGAAATACATGGTGTGACCTCCTGACGAGAAGCAGATGACCGCCCGGTGCTGCGACGTGTCTATGTCGGTGAGCAATACATGCCCGGGGGAATCTTGCGTGAAGGGGAAGACAACGGGGCGTTCGGCACCGGCGGGCAGGAACCAGACACGGTCGCCGTGTTTCGCTAAGGTCGTGAACAGGAAGTTGCCCTGATGGTAGTGCCATTGCGTCGTCACCTCTTTGGTGGGGATGCCTACCATCGTCAGCGTGTCCAGCTTCCGATCCGGACTGCCCGGACGGTAGAGTAGGAGGGTGCTGGCATCGGTGGGCCGCGACTTCTGGTAGGTGTGGTAATGGATGACCAGCGTGCCGTCCTCGTAGAAAGCCTGCTGGAACTTCCAGTCGTCAGGGAGACTCAAGGTCTCCTGCCGCTGTCGTTTCATCAGCGTGTCGAAGTGTACGAAGGTCATCTCATGGATGCTCCGGTTTTTCTTATCCGTCACGAGACAGAACCCGTTTTCGCCGCACGGCACCGTGACGGCCTCCTTTACCCTTTTGTCCAGGGCAATATCAAAACCGTTCGGACTTTGCGCGAAGCCCGAACGGAATAGGGTTACGAGAATAATTACGGTAAGAAGTAGAGACGCGGTGCACCGCGTCTCTATAACGTTATTCGTCGTACGTCTCACGTCTTATTTTACGATGTAATCGACATAGATTCCCGGGGTGTGGATCTGTTCCATCGGGATGGAGCCGGTGGGGACGAGTTCCTTGGTCTCCAGGATGACGGTGTCGGCAGCGGCGGCCATCATGGGGTTGAAGTTCTGGGTCGTGCCTTTGTAGATGGCGTTGCCCATCTCGTCGCAGATGCTGGCGCCGATGATGGCGACGTCGGCGTGGAGGTCTCTAAGGTCTTGTCGTTGAACTGCTGGATGGTGTCGGCGTTGGTGCCGATGTGGGAGGCGTAGAGCTTCTTCACCTGCTTGTTGGCGATCAACATGCCGATGAACTTGTTCGGATAGGCCGTATCGTTGCAGATCAGGGTCAAATCCTTAACTCCTTTGTTGGCAATGGCTTCCACCATTTTCACTCCCGTGCCGGCTCCCAAGAAACCGCCAATCATCAGGGTCATTCCGTCTTTTACGTGCGCAACAGCGTCTTCAATTGAAACTAATTTGCTCATATTGTTTGTTTTTTAAATTGTAAACACTCAAAAATTCAAGGGGCAAAGATACACATTTTTTAATATGATGCAAATATCCAAAAAAACATCCGATAACGCCCCAAATCGTAACCTGGGGTCGGCAGCGGGTATGTGACGGAGGGAATCATGGCGCGAAAACAACTGGAAATTACCGCTCTACCATCTTCCAGCTCTCAATTCTGCGGGTTTTGGAGGAGAAGTTGACCCCTATTTTGTAAAGCTTGCGCGGATCGGTTGCGAACGGCAAGGCGTACCCGCATTGTGGAAGTAGAGCTCGGCATCACCCGCAATCTGGTAGTCCTGCCCCGCGAACAATGTTTCCAAGAAAGACATGAATTTCTCAATCTGCCCGGCTCTTACCGCCAACACAAAATCTTTAACAAAACTATCTTGACCTTGGCTGGCCGGAGTATAGTATCTAAAAAGAAATCGGTAAAAACCTCTTTCCACCTCTTGGTTCGGGAATCCCAACCGATAGGTTCCAAACTCGGGATCATATCCTTTTATGGTAAGGTAACCGCTTTGGTAAATCAACGGAATCGGATTGGTGTCGATGGAGTCCAGACTGCCCAACAGGTCTGCAGTAGCTTCCTCGCGGGTGAGTCGTTCCAGGTCGTAGTTGTTACGCTTCATAGTCTCCACC
>ONCM01000019.1 GCA_900316305.1 uncultured Bacteroidales bacterium
ATTTGAAGAATTATGCCGTAGGACCAAACGAGAATGGAATGACAAACTCGGCATCTATGATGCACAAGGCACCCCCGATCAACTTGCGATGTTCTACACTTCGCTCTACCATACAATGATCAATCCCTCTATCTATCAGGATGTTGACGGACAATATCGCGGGGTGGACCACAATATCCACCAAAACTTGGAAGGATACACCAATTACACGATTTTTTCCTTGTGGGACACATACCGCGCCGAACATCCGTTACTGAACATTATCGAACCGAAGGCTGCATGCGACATGGTCTCCTCCATGATTGACCACGCCGAACAAAGTGTACACCAAGTTCTTCCCGTTTGGAGTCACGCAGGCAATGAAAATTGGTGCATGATCGGCTATCACGGCGTGTCGGCGGTGGCGGACAACTATCTTTGCCATCATCCGAACTTTCACGGGGAAAACGTGAAAGTGTACGAAGCTCTCACCAATGTGATGGAATATCTGATCAACAGTGCGAATCTGAACTATTATGACCATACGGACACCTACAAAAAGTTAGGCTATGTACCTTATAACCAGTCAGCTGTCGGCACTTCCATTACTTTGGAAAACGCATACGAAGATTGGGTGATTTACAATCTGATTGACAAAGGCAAAATTGCATCCTTATATGAAGAGATGAAGGAGTCCTACCGTCAGCGAGCGCTGAACTTCAAGAACGTCTTCAATCCCGAGACGGGTTTCGCGCAGGCACGTTACGAGGACGGCTCGTGGAAGACGCCCGCCGACCTGCTCTCCACCTCCAACGAGGGCTTCATCGAGGGCAACAGCTGGAACTATTCGTTCTACGTGCCGCACGATGTCAACGGGCTGATCAAGATCATGGGCGGCGACAAGGTCTTCGTGAACCGCTTGGACGAGCTTTTCACAATGTACGTGCCAGACAAATTCTTCGCTGAGACCGAGGACGTTACCCGCGAGGGCATGCTGGGCGGCTACGTACACGGCAACGAGCCCAGCCACCACATTCCGTACCTCTACATGTGGACCTCCCAGCCGTGGAAGACGCAGCTGCGCGTGCGCGAGGTGATGAACAAGATGTACCGCAATCACCTCGACGGGCTGTGCGGCAACGACGACTGCGGACAGATGTCGGCATGGTACATTTTCAGCGCGATGGGCTTCTACCCCGTCTGTCCCGCCAGCGGCCAGTACGTCTTCGGTGCGCCCTACCTGCCCGAGAATGTCCTCCGTCTGCAAAACGGCAACACCCTGACTATCAAGGCTCCCAACGTCAGCGACCAAAACTGCTACATCCAGTCGGTGACGCTCAACGGTAAACCGCTGCACACCGCCTACATCACCTACGAGCAGATCATGGCTGGCGGCGAGCTCGTCTTCACCATGGGCAGCAAGCCGAACAAGAAATGGTTCACGGAAAAACCATATTCATTAGAACCGTAGGGACGTATCGCATACGTCCTATCGCATACGTCCTATCGCATACGTCCGCCGATGGTCATAAAAAAACTGCCACAAAATAATTTTCAAAAACCATCGTTTTGTATCAAAAAAAAGAGTATTTTTGCAGACTGATTAAAAGTGTATATTAACGTTAAAAACAAATCAATATGATTGCAAAGAAAACAGACAAAGGAAATTTGGAAAACAAGCGCGGCTTGTTCCTTCTTGTCGGATTTGCCGTGGTTTTAGCCCTCATTTACGCAGGTTTCGAACTTTTTGCCAATGAGGATAAAGCTCCTGCTTTTGAGTTGCAAGATGACGATTTCATCACCGTCGTCGATGATGATGTCATCGCCACCGACCAAACTCCTCCCCCGCCACCAGAAGCTCCCCAGCAGCAACAAGAGGTGGTGCTGAACATCGTGGAAAACAACATCCAAGTTACCACTGATCTGGACTTCTCCGTAGAATTTGATGAAAACGAAGAGGTTGTGGAAGTCACGGACGATGTGGTCGAAGTGGTCGAAGAAGAGACCGACAATGAGCCTCCGATGCTGTTCACCGAAGAGATGCCTGAGTATCCTGGCGGTCCCGAAGCCCTCAACGCTTTCCTGACCCGCGAGATCCAATATCCTGAGGTGGCTCGTAACAACGGTATCACCGGTACCGTGCTGATTGAGTTCGTCGTCGAGAAAGACGGCCGCGTCAGTAACGCCAAGGTCAAAGTTCCCTTGTTCCCTGAGTGCGACAAGGAAGCTGTCCGCGGTGTCATGGCCATGCCGAAATGGAAACCCGGTAAGAACATGGGTAAGCCCGTGCGTTGTTTCTACCAGGTGCCCGTCACCTTCAGACAATAAGTTTAAGGTTTATAGTTTATAGTTTATAGTTTATAGTTTATAGTTTAAGGCATCAGAACAGATCAGCTTTAATCCCTAAACACTAAACGCTAAACCTTAAACCCTAAACTTTTAAAATAAAAAGAGGAATCCAATCGGGTTCCTTTTTTTTATACAATATTTTTTATTACGTCCGCGTTGTTCTACTATAATAACAAGAATGTTTCACCTTAAAACACGCAACAATGGTTACAAAGAAATCAGACAAAGGTAATCTTGAAAACAAACGCGAACTGTTCGCGTTAGTTGGTTTCGTCGTGGTCTTCAGCCTTGTATATGCCGGTTTCGAGCTGTTCGCCAATGAAGACAAAGCTCCCGCATTTGAACTGCCAGACGACGAATTCATCACCGTCTTGGATGATGATGTGCTCCCCACTGACCAAACCCCACCGCCACCACAACCCCAACAACCAGTTCAAACGGAAGTCATCCTCCAACTTGTGGACAACAATGTGCACGTGGACATGGATATTTCCTTTGACGTTGATATTACGCAAGATGACATCATTCCGGAATTAGATGACACAAAAGTGGAGTTGTTGGATGAAACCTCTACCGAAGAGCCCCCGGAGACCTGGACGGAGATAATGCCTGAATTCCCTGGCGGTTCCGAAGCGCTCAACGCCTTCCTGACCCGCGAAATCCAATATCCTGAACTGGCGCGCAATACCGGCATCACCGGCACTGTGCTCATCGAATTCGTCGTGGAAAAGGACGGCCGCGTGAGCAACGCCAAAGTCAAAGTTCCGTTGTTCCCGGAATGCGACAAGGAAGCTATCCGTGGAGTCATGGCCATGCCAAAATGGAGCCCCGGCAAAAAGAACGGCCGCCCCGTCCGCTGCTACTACCAAGTGCCCGTCACGTTCAGACAATAAACTTTTAAAATGAAAAAAAAGGAACCCGTATTGGATTCCTTTTTTTGTTTGCTTTTCCCGTTCTGCGAACAAACTACTAACTGCTAACTACTAACTGCTAACTATTAATATTTCCGTTTCAGAATCTCCGACCATATCACCCCTTTATAAATTTCCTCCTCATCCATGTTGAGTTGGATGTCAGAGTGCGGCGTTTCAGCATTGGCAACGTGCTTGTTTTCCTCCACATTTTCAGAAAACGCCTGCTCAAAATCTTTCTCATTCATTGTCTCGTATGAGAAATACTCGTTGTTCTGCTCCGGTTGGGGAGGAGCAACATGCGTTTTCTTCTTCCTTTTTGGATGCACCTCCTCCGGCTCTTCCTCAGGCTCGTGATATACAGGCCGTACAACCTTTTTGGGCGCTTTCTCCTCTCCAAGCATTTTTTTAACACCCGGGAAAAAGCCTAATGCAATCGCACCGATAATAAAAAGGATGTCAATGATTGAGCTAAAATCCATAATATCAAATGTTTAAAGGTTTATTCTTGATTATTCGCTTCCTTTAACTCCAAATGATCAGCTAACTTCTTGTTTTCGCTTTTTGCCTTTGCAATACTTACGTTAAGGTCATAGCAAATCAAAAAGATAGAACAACTCCAGTTAATCCACAGCAAAATGGCAAATATGGCACCTAATGAACCATATATCAGATTGTAATTATCGAAATTGGAGAAATACAGGTTAATTATCCAAAGTAATATGACCAAAAGAATGGTGCAAGTGGATGAACCAGCAGAGAAAAAACGGTAATCACCCCGTTTTACTGGAGCAAGATAATAAAAAGTGCTGATCAAGAAATAAATGGCAGCATATACTAACACCCATTTCAAGAAATGCACCACAAAAGCATATAGTCCGGGACTGTTGACAAAATTAGTGTGCACATATCGGAGTGCCAACGATGCCAAAATGAAGAACAACGCCACAAAAACAATGATGATGAAGGTCAATATCATCAATTTCGCACTTAACACTATCTGTTGTATAATGTTGCGTTTCTCTTCCGTATAGTACGAAGAGGTCATCGCTACCAAAATACCGTTAATGCAAACGACAGTGAAATAGATACCGATAATAAACATTGAGAAGGACAACGTACCGTTTTGCCGCATCACTACATCGGTAATCATACCGGAAACGGCCGGCCAAACGTATGGAGGCACAATGGACTCCAACAAGGATATTAAAGTAAGTCTGAAATCCTCCCCGAGAAATGCAATGGCAGAGAACAGACCAATAAGCATGGGAATCATAGCAACAAATACGCGGTATGTGATGGCCGCCGCGCGCTGAAAAACCACTCCTTTGCTCAAAGACTGCCCAAAAAACCGCATCACATCATACAACGGCACTTTCATCAACCCCGGAAGCGTCATAGTCTTCGATTTCGCCACAAACTTCCCCACGACAGGAATACGCTCCATGTCGCTCTTCCACTGGCGAAACTTAATTTTCATATATCGGAAATACTGCTTCATTCTTTAGGGTTAACAGTCAATGGTCAATAGTCAATGGTCAATGGTCAACAAGCCTTCAGGCTCATATCCAGACTTTTAATCTGGTGGGTGAAAGCACCGACGGAGATGAAATCAACACCCGTGACGGCATAGTCGTGCAAGGTTTCTTTCACGATGCCGCCGGAAGCCTCCGTTTCCATACGGTGATCGACCATTTTCACGCCCTCACGAATCATATCCGGGGTGAAATTATCGAACATGATGCGCTGCACCCCGCCATGTTTCAGAACTCTCGCCACATCGTCCAAACTACGGGTTTCCACCTCAATATTCAACTGCATATTATGGTCTTTCAGATATTGGTTGGCCGCATCAATGGCATTCTCTATGCCTCCGGCAAAATCGATATGGTTGTCTTTCAACATCATCATATCGTAAAGCCCGAAACGGTGGTTTTGGGCTCCGCCAACCGTCACGGCATATTTCTCGAAAATGCGCATATTGGGTGTCGTCTTACGGGTATCCAACAGCGTGACATTCGTATCGCTCACCAAATCAACATATTCGCGAGTGGTGGTGGCAATGCCGCTCATACGTTGCATAAAGTTGAGCAGCGTGCGCTCGGCAGTGAGCATGTTGCGCGACGAACCATGCAACGTAAATGCAATATCGCCCTTGCGGACCACGGTGCCGTCGGGAAGAAACAGTTCCATCCGAATGTTTTCATCCACTTGACGCAGCACCTCGCGCGCCACATCCACACCTGCAAGCACACCGTCCTGCTTGATGAGCAACTTCATATCGCCTTGCGCCTCCGCAGGGATGCAGGAAAGCGAGGAGTGGTCGCCGTTGCCGATATCCTCTTTCAACGTCAACGCTATCAGTTCTTTAACTTGTTCTGTAATATTCATTTGTTCACAATTATTTCAGGGGTAACAATGGTATCACTATGGTGCAATGCCCGATCGACAAGATAACAGGAGAGACGCACCGTGTCGTAAGGGGACATCGGATTGTTGATGTAGGTGACGATAGAAAGTTTGCCCTCTATCGATTCGGGAACATCTTCACTGAGATGGGGCACACGGGCATGTAACGGCGTAGGCAGGTCAATTTTAACCCACTCGCCTTGCTGTTTCTCGTAAAAATCGATGAAGAAATTGTAGTAATACGGCGAATCAACAGCAAATACGGGATCTCTGTCACGACTATCCAGACCAATGTCACCATCGCCATCCTGAAAATGGATGGTCAGCGTGGCCTGACTGTCATGACTAGTCCCATTATCAACTTTTTCCAACGAAAGGAACTCAATATACGGAATAATGGAGTACTTCTCCTCGTGCCGGCACCCAATAAGAAGCGCGGAAAGCAGCAGTACAGCGGTTCCAGCAATGAGTTTTTTCTTTATTTCGAGATTCATACCACAATCATTCAAAACTGCAAAAATAATAAAAACTGTTTATCTGAACTTCCGATGATTCAAGAAACGGTTTTCCTTCTCAATTTCCGCCAAATGCTCTATCGTCTCAGGTGTGAAGAACGATTCCGCCAACTTCTCTTCCAAATAACTGATGGCCATATCGTTAGGATGGCACAAATCTTTGGCATAGAAACGATAGTCGCGCAAATCATCCATCAGATACTCGTAAGCCGGAAAATAGTACGTAAACTCATTATCCATCAGTTTTTCGATAGCTAACAGCAACACCGACTTGCTCAAGGTGTTTTCATGCGCACCATCGCCGAGATGCCGCACCGGACTCACCGTGAAAATCACTTTCATGTCAGGACAATTCTCCTTTAACAACGCAAGCGTACCATTCCATTGAGTGACAATCTTTTTCACGTCCAATCGGATTCTATCGAATTGATGATTGGGAATTTTATGGCAATTGGAGACAATCAAATCGCGAGCGATGAACTTATAGCAGAAAGCGGTACCGAACGTGATGAACAGGTAGCGGGTTTTGCGCAAGAAATCGGCACTCTGTTGCAGATTATCGTCAATGTTGGCTTCAAAATCTTCAAAATTCTCCTTGGAAAAGCGTCCATGATGCGCAAAGCTCACCCAAAGGTCGCGATACTTGTAAAAGTAACGGTTTTTGTCGAAAAGGTCGGGCTGAAGCATGAAACGTAACGCTCTGTCAATGGAAATGGGATTGAAAAGCACCCCAAACGGATTGGAACACACGTCAAAGCGATGCGTGTCGAAATAGTGGCCCATGTTGTCTGAAAAACAGGAACCTACCAACATTACCGGATCCGTCTCTTCGATATGGAAGGGATATTGCGGGGCGGGGATTATTGTTCTGAATTGCATACTCTATTATTTGGGTATCAATAATTTAGCGAATTTAAGGACTAATGTTTTGCTGCCAACGGTGTCGAAAATGACCACGGCACGGGCATCGGGGCCGACTCCGGAAACCGAATCAACGCGACCAAATCCGAACTTGCTGTGATAGACGCGCACGCCCGGTTGGATGGATTCCGGGGCGGCAAGATCGCCAATCTGGTCGAGCTGCACCTCCGTTTTGGTCTTCATCACTGGCTTTGGCGCAGGCGTAAGGGGCTTGCGCACTTCACGACTGTAACCGCCGGAAAGACCTTGAGAGCCTGTGTTGAAACGGAAAGAGCCAGAAGAGCTCTTGGGCGCAAACTGCCCAAATATACCGCTCCCCTCAGACGCTTTCTGCGTGATTTTGAGGAATCGCGTGGGAATTTCCTCCAAGAAACGGCTGCTTTCGCATGGACGACGTTGCCCATACTGGAAACGGGACATGGCCATCGTAAGGAACACCTGCTTACGCGCACGCGTCAGCGCCACGTAAAACAGCCGGCGCTCCTCCTCCATCTCATGCCGCGAATCCAAACTCATCGACGATGGGAAAAGGTTCTCCTCCATACCCGACACGAACACATAATCGAACTCCAAACCCTTGGCCGAATGGATCGTCATCAGGCGCACCACGTCCTGTTCCGCCGCATCCTCACTTTTGTTCAAGTCCTTGTCATCCAGCAAAGAAACGGACTGCATATACTGGTCCAGTGACGGAAAATAGGTCTCCAACATCTCACCCGTCTCCTCGTTGAGAATATTTTCAGGTTCACGTCCCACAAAACTCTGGATAGCATTAAAAAGTTCCGTCACGTGATCCACGCGCTCCTTTTCCTCAATATTCTCGTTCAAAGCCTGGGCGAATCCCGTTTTTGTACAGATTTGCATACCCAGTTCGTAGGCGTCTTTGGTGGTCAGCTGGACCGAAAAACCGTTGATTAGTGCGGCAAAATCACGCAAGCGAGCCATTGTAGGGCCATTCAGCCCCGTATTGAAATTTTCGGGGTGTTCTACCACGTCCCACAGCTGAACGCGCGATTCTTGCGCGGCGGCAGCCATTCTCGCCACTGTGGTATCTCCTATGCCGCGCATGGGGAAGTTGATCACCCGCCGCAACGACTCTTCATCGTAGTGGTTGATAACCAATCGGAAATAAGCCAGCAACGTTTTGATTTCCTTACGGTTATAGAATGAGATGCTGCCAAATATCTTGTAGGGGATATGGCGTTTCACCATTGCCTCCTCTAACGCACGTGACTGCGTATTGGTGCGATAAAGGATGGCAAACTGACGGTTTTCCACATGATCCCGCATCTGCAACTCGAAAATCTTGTTGGCAATCTCGCCAGCCTCTTCCAAGTCAGAAGCCGCCCGAATGACCTCAATCTTAGGACCTTCCGCATTTTCAGTCCAGACCTCCTTGGGCATGCGATCCTTATTGTGACTGATCACCGCATTGGCCGCATTGACGATATTCTGGGTAGAACGGTAGTTCTGCTCCAACTTGAAAATACGCGTATTGGGATAATCCCGCTTAAAATTGAGGATATTCTGGATATCGGCACCACGGAAGCCGTAAATGCTCTGTGCATCGTCGCCAACCACACAAATATTTTGATTCAATGCTGCCAATCGTTTGATAATCAAATATTGTGCATAGTTGGTATCTTGGTACTCATCAATAAGAATATAGTTGAAACGATTCTGATACTTGAACAGCGCCTCTGGCGAATCACGCAACAAGACGTTCATAAAGTAAAGCAAATCGTCAAAATCCATAGCGTTCGACTTATGCAGACGATCGTTGTATTTGGCGAAAATCTGCGCAATCATCGGTTTATTGGACATTCGGTCGGCAGCTTGGATATCCGGATTGTCCGCGTATTCCTGTGCGGATAACAAACTGGATTTCGCCATGGAAATACGACTCAGAATAAAGCCGGGTGTATATTGCTTCGGATCCAACCCCATCTCTTTCACGATGTTCTTAATCAGCGATTTCGCATCATCCGTGTCATAGATGGTGATGTTGTTGTTGAAACCGATTTTCTCCGCCTCTGCACGGAGAATCCGGTAAAATACGGAGTGGAAGGTACCCATCGTAACCGCCTTGGCCAGTTCGCCACCCACCAGTTGCACAATTCTCTCCCGCATCTCGGCGGCTGCCTTGTTGGTGAACGTCAACGCCAAAATCCGATAAGGGCTGATATTGTTCACCGCCAACATATAGGCGATTCTATAGGTCAAAACGCGAGTTTTTCCAGATCCGGCTCCTGCCAAAACCATCACTGGACCCTGCGTTTGGGTCACCGCAACCTGCTGTTGATCGTTCAATTCTGATAAAATTTGTTCTTCAGGCGTCATTTTGTTGGATTTAGTTGCAAAAGTTGTTTTTTAAGAGTTAATTGTAAATATGTTTTTATAATAAAATTATTTTTCAGATAAATATTGTATTAAAAAATTTGTATATTTGCGTCTCGAAAGCAACAAAGAAAGGGCGGCCGGTAAGTCCCACCTTAAATATACATTTTTTACATCCCACCTTACTTATTTGGCAATTACTCATAAAAATCCGGCAGCCCTTCTTTTTTTTACATGTTCAAACCCTGCATCACTTTTTCCACTTGACGGTACAAATCTTCAAAATCTCCGTCATTATGGAACACATAGTCGGCCATCTGCATGCAACGACCTACGTTTTGGTGGTTCGGGTCGGTGGAGGACATTTCGCGCTCTTCGTTGGCGATAAACGTCTCGTAGGAGACCTTGTCGGTTTCGGAGGCACGCTCCACAATACGTCCATAACGGATATGCGGGTCAGCATCCACCCCAAAGAGCAAGAAATGTTCATGTTGGCGGAGGGAATCCACCTCCCCGGGCGTGCGTATGCTCTCAATGATGGCATTTTCGCCCTTTTCGGCCGCCTGCAGATAGAGTTGGTCAGTGATATAGGAGGGGGAGTGTTTGGCCCGCAAATCGTTCGCAACCACCACAAATGTATCACGGTTGAGCTCCATACCCCGCCGCAGCGCCTCCTCAATGAGGTAACCACGCACCGAATAATGCGCATAACCGTAATGGTTTCTCAAATAATCGACTATTGTACCTTTACCGGCACCCAATGTGCCTGTTATACCTATGATTTTCATGATAATAAAGATAAAAAAGGTGGCACATAAATGCGCCACCTGAACTATGATTGTTTATTGAACGGCAGCGGAAATTTTCGCGGCGAGGTCGGCAAACTCCTCTTTGGTGAGGTTCACGCGCGGACCTTTGAAGTCCAAATCCCCCACTCCATTAATAGGAACAAGGTGGATATGGTTGTGCGGAACATCAATACCGATAACCGCAACACCGATACGCTGGCACGGAATCGTTTTCTCAATGGCCTTGGCCACTTTCTTGGCAAACACCATCATGTCGCCAAGCATCTTATCCTCAAGGTCAAAGATGTAGTCATTCTGCAATTTCGTGATCACCAACGTATGACCCTTCGCGATAGGAGAAATGTCCAAAAAGGCGAAAAAACGGTCATCCTCGGCGATTTTATAGCAAGGGATCTCACCCTTGACAATCTTGGTGAAAATAGTCTCTTCCATGATAAATTAACGTGAAATGTCTAAAATTTGAAAATCCATAGTTCCCGCAGGAGCTTGAACGGTGACCACATCGCCCTTGGAGTTCCCAATCAACGCCTTGGCAATAGGGCTGGAAACGGAAATCTTGCCAGCTTTGAGATCAGATTCAGACTCAGGAACAATCGTATAGGTCATTTCGGCGTTGTTCTTCATATTCTTAATCTTAACAATAGAATAGATCAACACCTTGGAGACATCAATCTTGGATTCATCCAAAACGCGAGCTTTGGCAATCAAATTCTTCAGATTGGCAATCTTCAATTCGAGAAGACCTTGGGCTTCTTTGGCTGCATCATATTCTGCATTTTCAGAAAGATCACCTTTGTCGCGTGCTTCAGCGATGGCTTGCGAAATCTTAGGTCTTTCGACAGCTTCCAGCTGACTTAATTCACGCTTGAGAGCATCCAAGCCCTCTTGCGAATAATACTTTACATCTTCCATATTTGGTACTACTTTTACATAAAATAGAAGAGACTGGTTAACAGTCCCTTCTATTTCGTTATAACAATAAAACTATACTCTATTACAAAGTAACCTTGATACCCATGTAATGGTTGCCTCTCCACTTGTTCGTGAAGCGATAACCATAATCAATGTAGATTCTGGGACCAATCGTCTTCTTCACGCGCTCTTTAGTCAACGGAATCACAGCAGTAGCACCTACTGAAGGACCGGCGAAGAAAGTTTCGCTGTTGAAGAGGATGGCAGCGGTCTCATACATATCAGACTGAGCGCCTTTGGTAATGCTCTCAAGAGAGTAACCGGCACGAACCATGAAGAAGTTTCTGAAACCGTACTCAATACCAAGAGAGAAAACGTCTCTGGTATAAGAGTTTGCGGTGAATGCACCAGCGAAGGTGATTCTGTGCTCAGCATCATCACGGGTCAGACCTTCAGCAGCGAGATCCTCCTTGGAGAATTCAGCGTAATCAGCGCCGAAGAAGAGAAGGTCGTAGGAGAGGCCGATGGACAAGAGAGAAGGCATTTCAAATTCCGCAGAACGCATTTCCAAGGTTTGCTCGAAATCTTGGCTATACGTGGTGCCGCGGACGGAAAGACCATCACCCTTGTAGCTCATAGGCAGACCAATATTCTTCAAAGTGACACCGATTTTGAAGTTCTCAAACTTACCGGTCACGTATTGGACACCTGCGTCAATGGCAAAGCCCGTTGCACGGGAGTCGGAAATACGCTCGTTGATCACTTTGATAGAAATACCACCCTTGATAAAGTTGTTGAAAGACTTGGCATAGTGCAAACCGATGTAGGTCAGAGTAGGACTAAACGTACCCAAACCACCTTCAGGTTGCTCCGTCGTGGTAACAAGAATGTCACCGAAGCTCTGAGAGAAGAAGGTCAAGGAAATGACACCGAAATCCTTGTTCTTACCCAGATGTTGGGCAATGCCAAAGGAGTTGAGGGCAATATTCGCTTGGGAACCCACCAGATATTGGGTTCTGTTGAAGCTAATCTCCGTTTTTCTAACAGAGGTCAGACCAGCAACATTGGAAAAAACGGATTCCAAACCGCGCACCTCAGCAACACCAGCCCCGGCCATACCACTGGTACGAGCCCAAGGATCGATCAACAGATGGGACGCACCTGCTTGACCCGAACGGTCTCTGTTACCTGCAAATACCATAGAGGTACTTGCAGATACGAGAGCGATAATTGTATAAATTATTAATGATTTATATAGATTTTTCATATTCTCTGATTTTTAAGATTAATAATTTTAGAAACCATTCAAGTCAGTAGGACGCATATTACAGAAGAATTTCAACGTACGCTCGCCGTAACCAGGAGCATTCACGTGAATGATGTACACGCCGCTGGCGATAGGAATGTTAGCGTGATTCTTCAGATCCCATTCCACAAATGAGGTAGCATCAGTACCGTGTGTCAGCGTTCTGATCAGAGTACCGTTAACCGTATAGATGGAAATCTTACAGTTTGTAGGAAGGTTGACAATACGTACATAGTTCTCCAGAGCAGTGTGCTCATAGTTGGAGTAACCGTAGTACGGATTCGGGACAATGTTAATGTCTTGCAGCAGAGCATCAACTTCCTCAACATACTCAACCTTAGTAGGTGCAATGTTCTTCGTTGTGAACTCATACATCGGGTAACCGTTGTTCTCACTAGCGTTAGCGGATTGTGAAGGATCATCATACCAACGAGAAGAATATCTCATATACGGACGAGAGACACGCAACTTGATCATAGCGTCAGATGAGAGCCAATTAGCTTCCTGCAATTGAACAGGAACCGCAATGCTGGTCCACATGACGTTGTTGAAGATTTGCATCTTCTTGGCCATACGAGATCTAGCTGAATAGTTGGTTTCCGTAAGCGTAGCAAACTTAGCCTTCAACCACTCACCCTTATCGTAAGGACCGCACTCATAGTAAGGCATACCATTGCCAATAGTTCCACCATGAGGATAGCTGCTGACAGTCGTGATAATACCACTATCGTTGAAGTTTCTCTTTCTGGTAGAGGACTGATAGTAGTTGTTAGCCGTATTTCCGGAGCTACCGCAAATATAGACATAGTGACGACCACCGTTCAGAGGCTCACCAAAGGCAACACCATAAACATCTCTGTAAGAGTTGTAAACGCTTTCGCTCATAGCCATCGGTTCACCATCTTCATCAAGCATAAGGGTATCAGCTTCCATATCTCTATAGAATGCATAAACAGTGGTGGGGTTGAAAATCATGTCGTTACCATTGTTCAACTCATCCTCAGAGTTTTCAGCAAACATAATGTTCAAACGTTCACCAGTCTCCACGTTGATGGCGTAACCAGGGAACCAGCCGAAACCAGTAGAAGTCGTTTCAGGATTACCGTCTTTATCAACAGAAGGACATTTCTTGGGTTCCATACGAATGTTCTGATAAGTATTGCCGTGGAACTCTTGAGTGACAATGTAATCGGAATTCAAATCAGCTGAACCAGATTCCAAGACGAGGGCGCGGGTCCACTTACTCTTATCCGGTGTCAAGACGATATCAACAGAATAGAGGTTAGTTAACGTCTGGTTGTAAGCAGCTTTATTCGGGACACCGGCATCCAATGCCTTGAAAGTAAATTCTTCAGGAGAAGGTTGGATAGTGCTTTCCGTAATATCTTTCACGAGGAACTTAGCCTTAGGACCGCCATCGTAAGGAGAAGAGAGCACGTATGGAGCCCAAGTACCACCGACAAGACTTTCGAACTGTTGGTTTGGATCCATGAAACCACGAACCGTCTTAGTGCCACCACTTTGCTCATCGGGAACATCAAAGAGGTTGAAGAAGTCCTCAGCACGCCACTTCATATAGTCGCACTCAGCACCATCTTGGACAGAGTTGCACTCCCAATAGTTGGAAGCAGTCTGTGAACCGGAGCGAATCCAGTTGGCAGGATAGTCACCCTCTTGGTCAACCAAACCGGTAATCCACGGAATATCATTGCTGAACGTGATTACAGATCCGATTACATCGGGTTGTGCAAAATGGGTTACATTTTGATAAGTATAACCCTTACCATCACGGACAAACTCATCAAGATTTTGTTGATAAATCTTGAAGTTGGCGTTTTTGATGGAAACAGAGATACCTAAATCCAAGAACAGCTGTTCATTGGTCATGCTAATCGGCATGCTTGCCATAAAGGAACGGGTAGGAACAGTATCACCATTCTCAGTGGTGAAAAGACCATTGTCGATCAATTCTCTGTCGCTCACCTCATCAGAAATGTTCAACTCCCACATGGTGCTATCGTTGACATCTTCGCTAATAGAATTGGCAAGGAACTTGATGGTGTAGTCGTAAGGTTTCACCTTTAACGGGTCAATCACCTGAATGTTCAGAGGACCATAGTTGTTCTTGTATTGAATATCATTGTAAACATTGTTTTGGAGAATAAGGTCACGGCTCTCATCCGTCATATCCAGGAATAAGCCACCATTACCCTGACCCTCAACACGAGTAATCATAGGCACATCGCCGTACTTGCTGTTAAGTATAGACTCAACAGGTTTGTGCGGAATACCAACCGTGGTCTTAATGTTTCTACGACCAGCCAGATAGGTAGTTTGCTGACCATCCAGATTTTCAGCATTCAAGCTGAACTTCTTGTACTCATTGTAACCGTATGCCAACACGAGGAAGTAGTACTCCTTGTGGTTGACCAGCTTTTTGTCCGTACCGGAAGCAAACTTATCTTCCGTAATGACGAAGGAGTGAGAAATTCCGATATCGCTACCATTAACCATTTCAGTGGCAACAGCAGTACCAAGAGCGTCATTGTAAATCCAGTTAATCAATTGGTTGACACCATTCTGGATATCACATTGAGCAATCAGAAGAGCTTTGTCTGCATCTCCCAAGTCAGTGACACTGACAGAAGCATTGGCCAATTGGTAAATTTGGTAACCTTCGAAAACGTATGAACGCTGTTTGTGAGTCAAAGAGTCAATTTCCGTAACAGTCTCATAAGAATGAACGGCTATCGTGGTGTCTTCACCCGTTTCAGTATAAGTGTGGAGAGAATCAACAGTCTCAACCAACTTGGAAGTTTCGAGAGTTCTCGGGATTTGAGGATCAACTTCCGTGTAGGTCTCATGATAGTTGTTGCTGTTAGGATTATTGTTGGTGATGTAGAGGACCAGTTGGTTCTCGAGCTCACGAATCGTCACATCAGGAGCGTCAGGACCGTCAAGGGTCTTGAAACAGTTCTCGAACAAAGACTGACACTTATCATCGGCGCGTTTCAGCAGTTCCACAGAAGCCTGTGCACCACCTTGTGAAGCGCGTGCCCACGGAATACCGACGGTGATGTAGTTCACAGAACCCGGTTTCAAGGTGAAGGGACCTGCAGACTGCATGAAACGACGGTCGTAAGGAGCGTTACCAACGTTGGCTTCCGTCCATCCGTCAATATGGTTACCATATTGCAGAGGATTGGGATCAACACCCTTGGTACCCCAGTTACAGACATCGGTCAGACCGGGGAACATGAAGTCACACTCAGGGCCGTTACCACCATTGGAGGTGTGGGCGTTACCGCCATAACGCATCTTGGAGTTATCTTTCCAAATACCTTGCAGCATGTTGTAATACTCGAAAGCCACATCAGGGTCACCCGTGACACTATTATTATTGTTGTGATACACGAATCTTCTCATACCGAAACGTTCGTTATCAACAATGCTATCACCAAAGTTCACACCATTGATAGCCATTTGGTCAAGCTCATAGTTGCTGAACAGGTATTTATCACAGTAACCGATTTCACTGGCGCTATCAGGATAGAATTTGGGGTTATCACGACCATCGGGATCCATATAAGGTCCTTGGAAGAAGTCAACACCGACGGCAGGCGGTTGGTCACCGTAAGCCCAGCTTTGACCGGAACCATCGACATTGGAACCATTGTAGCAGTAACCCAAACCACGGGCAACATCACAACCTACATAGTCATCGTTAGCATAACCCAAATCGGGGTCAACCCACTGAGAGAAGTATGTGTTCGTTAAAGTATAAGTAGAACGGTTGATGATTTCGTAGGAGTAGAACGTCATGTTGTTAAGTTCGTCGTTGGTGGAGAAGCCGAAAGCCTGACCACGGATTTCCAAACCGATAGGCTGACCTTGAGACTCGGTGTGAGCACCAGCATTATCGTTGAAGATCCAGAAGAGGGTTTCGTCACCTTTCAGGACGTGGTCTGCGTAAATCATACCATTGGAGTTATGCCAATCATCACCATAATAGTACACATCCTCAGGAGTTCTGGGAAGGGTGTGGTTAGCGGCGCGGGCAATATTGTCCTCCGTCCAAGGACAGAGGTCATTGTTAATGTCATAATACGGATAGTCACCATTTTCAGGATCATAGACACCGTTGTCATTGACATCCTTAAAAGGAGCAAGGTAGTAGGAATAACCTTCGTCACCATGTGCAGGCCAGTTGGCAATGCTTGCGGGCATCACATAACCGGAGGTGTTATAGGCATTGATATGCTGGTCAACCTCGGCACGGGTGATTTTGAAGTGTTTATCGAATTTGATACACATGGACTGTGTCGTGCTGGCACCGGTGATCTTCAGAGGACCGGTCCAGTAGTCGTCACCGACTTGTCTGAAACGCACGGCGGCCAATTTCAGCTGACCGTTGGAGTCTTTACCACCAATCCACAATGCGGCGCAGAACATGGACGTTTTACCAGAGCCTCTCGGTACTTCATATTCGGCAACCTCCTTGAACCACATTGTACCACCAGTTTCGATGTAGGCGCGTACATTGTTCACCGTCAACTCATTGGAGCTACTTGCAGGAAGACAGGTAGCAGACTCCGCTTTCGGTGAGGAAGAACTTCTAACCACTCCTTTAACTTTTTCAGCGCGTAATGAACCAGTCATCACGAACACTGTCAGAAGTGTCAAGCAGAAAATTTGTTTTAAACTTTTCATATATCTTATTATTTTTTTCTATTGATTAAAAGCCGAATTGAATACCTAAACTAGCACGGAACGGGCGACTGTAGTTATACGGGTTTTGGACTCTCATCTCATAGTAGTTAACGTATGAAGGAACATAGATTTGAGAGTTGATTTGCTGTTGGTAAGCGGCAGCAGAGAGATAACCATCGTCATCAGCATTGCCAGTGTAGTCATACACAGAAATAACGTTCTTGAAGTTGAACAGGTTCTGGATATCCACATAAATGGTCATGTAACCCATCTTGGCAGCTTTGGTCTTGCCATTCTCGTCTTTCTTGTTCTTGTTGAAGTTGAACATGAAGGTCTTGTCGATACGCAAGTCGCATTGATATTGCCAAGGCATGTTGGAACCATTGATGGTACCGGCGAGAGTAGAGTTCGTACCAGAAACAATCGTAGAATAAGGTGTGCTGGAACGGGTGTAAGGAGTACCGGAAGCGGCAGAGAGCAACAAGGTGAAACCAGTGTTAGCCAACCATTCAATCTCCTTAACAGTCTCTTCACCACTTTCATTCACAACAACCTTAGTTGAGATAGGACCACCGTTGTCTTTATAGTCTTGACCGCTCGTGAAACGATAGTCGAAGTTGACACCGATTCTATGACGTTGGTCGAAGGAGAGGTTGGTCAGCGTTCTCAAGTTAGGTTGGCCGGCAGCCAAGATGTTCAACTGAGAAGTGGTGCTGGAACCCGTACCTTTTGCGAACTGCAACGTGTAGTTAGCAGAAAGAGTCATATTTTTGGTTCTCTGCATTTTGTAGGAGAAGGTGAAACCTTGAACAGTACCGAAGTCAATGTTCTTGTAAGAATAATAGGTGTTCGGATAAGCGCCGGAGAAGCGGTAAGCCTGAATCTGGTTACGTTTCTCAGAATAGTAAGCACTGATACTGACAGCGGACTTCGCACCAACTTTCTGACGGAAACCGATTTCGTAGTCAATACTCTGTTGCGGTCTCATGTTCGGATTGTTGATAATGTCTCTTGCGGAGTTACGCTTGGAGATGAACAGATAGTCCACCGGAGAAATTTGCAGGTTAGTAGGACGTGAAGTGATAATGTTATAGTGAGCGTAGAACAAAGAGTTGTCGTTCACAGGGAAGGAGAAGGAGATACGAGGCATCACAGACCATTGAGCTTTATAGTCGGTGAAAGCGCCGGATTCCACTTTCGTGATAGCGTCGGGATCGATCAGGTTCTTGAGGATAGGTCCGTTCACGTTAAGAGAAAGGGCTTTTTCAGGGTCAATAACCTCTTCACCATTTGCATTGTACCAGGTGTCACCATTACGATAACCAACGATGGAGGTGTACATTTGGTTGTCAGCGGCGATATCAGCCTCGCTCATGTAAACATCGTTGCCAGAATAATAAACCACCCAGTCATCACCAGCGTTCTGCACGAACTTGTCAGAGAGGGAGGAGTTGATGTTCTTCAAGTCACCAACGGTATAAGCTTCACGGAACAGATACGGGTCTTTCAAGACAGATTGGTTAGCGTCGAAACGGTCAACACGAATACCAACGTTGAAAAGCAAGCTGTTGATAGCGAACTTATCTTGAATGTAGAAAGCCATGTAAATAGGTTCGTATGCACCGATGTTGTAAGTCTTCTGACCATTCTTGTCCACATTGTTGAAGAAGTCGTCAATGGAGGTTTTCTTGTTGTATTTCTTGCCGGTATAATCATAACCATAGTAGCTCACCAAGGGGTTTTGACCGGAAGAGGTACCCAACAACAGTTCTTCAGGAGAGAACATGTCAATGCTGAACGTGCTGGGAGCAAGGTTATCAATATCAATCCAATCATCACCATCCGGATTAAGTCCGAGGTGAGTACGAAGATTTCTGTCAAATACAGTCTGGTCTTCCAGAAGAACCAATTGGTTGTAGTCAACGTAAATTTGTTCACCATTATCATAGATAATCGGATTGCTCTTATCCAACTCCGTTATATGAGTGTTGGCTTCGGTACGCATAAGATTCCATAAGCCACCACCAGAATAGTAACCCTCGTTTACGCCATAGCCACGATAGGTCAGTTTTTCAAAATCGTAACCGAACTTGAGCTCATGATCCTTGATGTTCATGGAGACGCTGGCTTTCAAACCGATCTGATCCATGCTGGATTTGCTATAGCCACTCAACACGGTACCAGGGGAAAAGTACATAGAATAAACCATGTCAGGAGAATCACCGTTTCTCAACGCGCCAAACGTTTGGTATAAGGTAAGGTCATAAGGAACTGTCACACCGTAGTAATCGTTAATAACTTCAGACGGGAATTGTTCAATGAAGTTCAACGTATATTGGGAGAGAATCGGGTTGACGTTGAATTGAGGATTGACTCTGAAGGTCACGATAGAGTCATACCAACCTTGGAACTCGTTAGCACCGTAAAGGATGATCGGGTTGCCAGCGGTATCCGTCAGGGTCAACTCTGAATTGTACTGATAGCTTTTTGCTTTGTGGGTGGTGAACTGGCCAACATAGCCGTATTCAAAAATACGATCTTTATGGTTAGCATCGTATGACTCGCTAGTGACATGAGCGTAGGTAGCATTAATGTCATACGACAAGTTCTTGAGCGTAGCGCTACCCGTGGTATCCGTCACAACACGGTGACTGAAACGGGCATTCACGCGGGCGTTGCTGGAGGTGGAAATCGGGTTGTGAGCACCATCGAACAAAGCGTAGGTACCACCCCAAGATTTACCTTTACTGTATTCGTAAGAACCACTGAGCGTGAGTTTCATATTGTGGCTCTTGCCCATGATGAAGTCAAATTTCAACTGGCCGAGGTAATCCCAAACACCAGCATTTTTTCTGACGCGTTCTTTATGGAAAGCATCGCTGGTCAGATAAGCAGCCTCCTGATAGAAGACACCGAATTGGGCGGGGTCATAACGAAGAGGGTTGGCGATGAGGGCATCGATTGTCTCATCGTTAGCCAACCATGTGCCACCACGTGCCGGGGCACCATCGTGGTCGTAGGAAACCTCACCGCTGAACAGGAAACCGATACGGGTCGGGTCGTTCGGGCGTTTACCTTTCAACAGGGGACCGGTAATGGACACGGCGGCGAGGAAGTTGTTGTATCCGTCAATGGATCCGCGCAACTCCACAGAACCGTGGAAGTCTTTCGGGGCCTGTTTGGTGGTAATCACCGTGAAGGAAGTACCGTCACCATATTCAGCCGGCACACCACCTTGAATCAGCTGCACCTCCTCAATGGTGGACATTGAGACACCGGTACCACCGCGGACACGCATACCATCGACGATGGTTTGCTGACCATCAGAACGGTTACCACGGACACTGGTCATGGCACCGTCCACGGAGGTGACACCTTCCAAGTTAGCCAGTGCGTTGGTCACGGAACGACCAGGGGTCGTACGGATGTTCTCACCGGACAAACGGCTGGAAGATGTAGTGTTATCTTGCGAGAACACAGGGGGTTCCCACACGATAACGACCTCATCCACATCGTTGGTAAGGTCAAACTCGAAATCAATGAACACGACTTGATCGGAAGGCACTTGGACCTTGGTCTTCGTCATGGACTTGTTGATCATCACGGCATCGCAGAACAAGTCATACGTTCCCGCTTCAACATTAAACAATTCGTAATCACCTTTATCATCGGCGGTTGCCATGTTAATAACACGGTCACCATCCTTTAAAAACACCCTGGTGTAAGCCAATGGCGCTTTCGTTTGGTCAGTCACTGTGCCTTTAATTCGGCTCTGTGAAAATGCCGCACCTGTGAAAAGGATGATTACTCCTAAAGTTGCGAGTAATTTTTTAATCATAGCCACTAATTTATATTAAACATTAAACTTTTTTTCCACTCTATAATAAGCTTGCAAAAATATAAAATTTTTTAATACGCCGCGTTGCTTCAATGAATTATTCAAAAAAAACGTGTAAGTTTGTTATTACGCTATACCATAATAATATATATACTATTTATTCATTTAAATATATACGGCGGCATAAATTATGCCGCCGTATAACAGAAAATAATCGCATATTTCTGTCACTTTTCCGCTAATTATAGACTCGCAACTGCCATCCGTCGTAGCGAGTATAATACTGCCGCAACTCGTAGCGAGCCGGACCCGAAACCACTGAACCGTCCAAAATATTAAAGATGGAACCGCAGCACGAGTCAATCAACATGATGCCATTCGGATGCATCCACAACCAAGAATCCGGATTTTCCCAATCGTAGGAACAGGCGCGGTCGAAAGCATAGAAACTCCACTCGTCCAAGCGATACACGACAATCCCGTTTACACCGCCTGTAAAATACTCATAACCACCGTATGTATTTAATCTGTAATACATTACATCATTCGGGTAGATGATAAAATCCACCTTTTTGTAAGGGATGGTCGGATGATTGATGTCATCACAAGACATGATGAACAACATCGGCACCAGCAAAGCCACTATGATGATTCTCCGTTTCACCATTATTGATTTTGGGTTGTAGATTTCTTCCTTAACGGCTTAATAGCCTCATTTCCAAATGAGTATGTAATACCAACAATGGCATTAATACCAAAGTTGTTGAATCCATAGTAGTTGGTGGCATACTGGCAACCGATATTATTGATATTGGCAAATGCCGTAAACTGCTTGGTAATCAGGTACTCAAATCCTACTCCGAAATTCAGGACCGGCTTGACTCTACCCTTCTCACCCATGCCATTTCCACGCAAATCATTCTCCACTGAATAGGAAAGATCACCCATTTCGTTGCCATTAAAATCCAAAATAGGATTGCCATATTCATCCGTATATGGGACCCACGTCGGAATAACCACCCATCTGTCCAATCCAACCTTGGCATTGGCAGTGAAGATGAAGCGGTTGCGGAAAATGTACTTGCCTTCGAAACCGATCTCCCAGCGCGGGGTGTAGAGCGGTTTGCCTCCGGTAATGATATCGGAACCAAACCAGTCGTAACCTTCCAAGAAAAAGTAGTCATGATAACGGGCATTCAAGGTCAGATAGAGATGGTTGATGGCCTCCCAACTCAAATTGGCATTGACATCCAACTCCGTACCTTTCGAGGCATAGACCACATCGAACTGATTCTTCAACAAACTGGCAGTATCCAACATAAAGAATGGCAGATCACGACGATAGGAGTAGCGAGCCGACACGTGATAGTTCAATTTGTCGGTGATTTTGCCTTTCACGCCGCCATAGATACTGATCTGGCATTTGGAAAAGCGCAACGTGTCAATATTGGGTTTCACATAAGGGTTTTCGTACAACAGTTTCTTCAAGGAAGTGTATTCGGTTTTGCCGTCAATACCGACATAGAGGTTCAGGACCTCGCGAATCAGACCCATCTGCAATTCCGCCATGGGATAAACCGGGCATTTCGTCTTGTTATACTGGTTGATCAACGGCACACCGACACCCACCATCAGGTGATACTCCCGAATGCTGAAGCTCATAGTCGGTTTCAACTCGAACATGAACGCATTACTGCTACGACGTTTCATCAGCGCTCCGTCGGTCCCCATATTCGTGCTGTCGCTCCATAACTCATTGAAATAGGCAATGTTCATATCCAGCTGATAATGCTGATAACCCGAAATTTTAAGGAATTTCTCATCGTAAGCGAACATACCATGCAGACCTACAATATGTTCCATATTTTTCCAGCTGGTATGGAGGAAGTCGTAGTTAACCCGCACATCCTCCTTAAAATGATGGTCCTTGTCGTCAGCCGTGTAATTGGAACGGAAACCGACCTCGGCGCGCACATGGTTGAAATTGTTCTTGATGCTGTCCCTATATTCTTTGCTATAGTAATATTCCGGATTGTAATAAAGTTCGGGACGCACCCAATCGGTGGAATAGCCATAAAGATTGGCCAACTCGTGGTTGTAGTCGATGGAAGAATAAAGCGTATAGTTCTTGAAAATACGGTTGAAGAAAAGGTGCACCCGCGTGTCACTTGTCGGAGCGTAGGCGTATTTCTTCTGCTCTTTGCCGATGGGAGGAGCCCATGAAGAGAAATGATGGAAATTCAAGCCATAGGAGTACTTGGGATTCTGGCAGTTATGCATTGACAACTCCGCCAGCGGCGTAATCGGATAGCCGAACCCGAGCTTGATATAATTGCGGTAATAACGCTCCTTGACTTCCGGATTGAGCTTGCCCACCTGCATGTCGCCTGCTGCAAACTCCAACGCCGGCTTGGTTGGCGCGATGACATAGTTGAACTCTATCGGATCGCTCACCACGGTGTCTTTCAACACCGCTTGTTGGTTGATTTTATTAGAATTGGCCAACTTCGGCACGTACTTGATCAACAATTGCGCCGAATCCACCACCTGCGCCTGCAGACTGGCACCACAAACCAACATAATTGACAATAAAACCGTTATCTTTTTCATTTTATTAATATTCATAATTCAGCATTCCTAATTCAAAAATCCTAATTGTCAAGCGCATCCACTTCCGCAATTTTCTGTTTCGCAAGCTTCACAAGATCCTCACCGGCATAGTTATCGACAATGCTCTGGTAGGTGTGGCGTGCCTGGAAGTAGTTCCCTTTCGCACGATAGAGGTCGCCGTACAAGATGAAGGTACGAGCGTACCAATACTCGGAAGAGTAGTCGCTGCCGAGGATGGCCTTGATGCGTGACTCGCACTCATCCAGATTCTTATCGTAGTTGAGGGCGATGTCGGCCAAATGGTAGGCGGCTTCGGCACAGAGGTCGTTGCTGCCTTTCGGCATCAGTTGGCTGTAGTAATTTTTCGCGGTGGAGACCTCTTTCAACTCCATCGCAGAGTTGCCCGCTATGAGCAGTGCCTCCGACAAAAGATCCTGGTCGGGCTGGTTGGCGCGGATGATACTCTCCGCACTGGTCAACGCGGAACGATACTCCTTCAGGAAGTAAGCGCAGCGCATAGCCCCATTGTTGGCGTAGATGATTTCCTCCTCGGCCGTAGTGTTTTCCATCAATTTATTGAAATAAGTCAACGCCTTGGAGTATTTCTTGTCATTATATAATATAGAAGCGGCTTTATGCAAGGCCGTGACATTATATTCCGTCTTGTATTTCTTGATAATCGCTTCATAATCGCTCAACGCCTCATCATAACGGCGCATTCCGTATTCACATTCTCCTTTGTAGAAGTGGGCTTTGGCCACAAACGAACCATTCGGGAACTGACGGATGTAATCCTGACATGCGGCGATAGAGGCCTCACAGTCTCCACGGTTATATTTGGTTTCTGCTGCTTTGAAGGTGATGGAATCCTGACGGTCGGCAGAGATGTTCATATTCTTGGAACGTACATAGTCGAAGAACTCGCTGGTGTTGCCGTTTTCCGTGTAGATGGTTTCCAAGTTGGCAAGAGCGTCCTTCGCCTCCTGCGATCCGGGGTAGGTCTCGACCACATACTTGTACGTGGAGATAGCCATCTGCGGATTGTCGCTGTTCAGGTAAGCCTGTGCCAGACGCGTGTGCGCCTGACGGATATACTGGCTTTTCGGATTGTTTTTGATGAAGGACTTATAGGCGGAAATAGCGCTGGCGTAATCGTTCTGCGTGTGATACGTCACAGCGAGGTCAAACTCGGCATCATCCTTGTAACTTGATGACGAATAAGAATTTAACAAGCGTTCCAACGTCTGGATTTTTTTGCCGTTGTTCTTCTGGTAGCCGTAACATTTCGCCAGCTGATACACGGCGTAGTCAGCATTCGACTGACCCAGACGCTCGCACTGGTCATAATATTTGACCGCACTCGGGAGATCCATTTGCATAAAGTAGCAATCTGCCAGTCTCGCAGAAGCATCCGCTTGGATATCAATATCTTCCGAGTTTTTAGATTTGTTCAAATAGGTCTTGAAATTATTGGCGGCATCCTTGTAGCGTTTCATCTTCAAAGCAGCGTAACCCAAAGAGTAATAAGAATTTACGTAATATTCATTGGAAGAAGCGCGATCGGCATTTTGATAGGTTTGGAAAGCATAGTAAGCATCCTTGAACTGTTCATTGCGATAGAGCGCCTCGGCTTTCCAGTAGAGCGCATCCACATGGGTTTTCTTGTCGGACGGAGAAGCCAACGACTTGTTCAGCAGGGCTATAGCCTCTTTATAGTTCTTGTTATTGATTTGCTCCAAGGCGCGGTTGTAGGTGCAGCGTTGGTAGGCTTTCAGAATTGCAGGACTTTTCGTCTTCAGTTTCTCGATGGAGGCGATTGCCGCCTGATAATTCTTGGTGGAGAGGTAAATCCGGGAGAGGTACTCCGAAGCCTCCTCGCTATGCTGGGAATGCGGATACTGGTTCAGGTACTCCTGCAATGCCTCAATGCCGTTGTTGAACGGACTTGTGGAGGTCTCGCACTGCAGTTTGGCATAGTTGAAAAGCGCCTCTTCTTTGATACTCGCATCGAAATCATACTTCGATGCCTCCTTGAAACTCTGGGCTGCAAGCACATGTTGACCCGTTTTCATATAGCAGTCGGCGATGAGAAAATAGCACTGCTGGGTCATGCGGTCGGGATCTTTGTCGTTGGCCGCACGGGAGAGACTCGTGATGGCCTCGTTATATTTCTGCACACGGTAATCGGTGAAACCCATGGCGAAATAATCGTTTCGATCCAAGGTTATCTTACTGTTATTCTGCAATTTGGCAAACATCTCGGCGGCTTCCTCATACTCATTGAGGTTATAATGCGAGAGGGCGAGGCAACGGACCACCTGCGCTTGGTTCTGGTCTCTGGGGACATTCACTTCGGGCGCCACCTTAAGCACCTCGTCATACTGTTTTTCTTTGAAATAAATCTGCGTCAGGAAATAGGGCACCTCATCCTTGAAGTCCGGATTGCCGCGCAAGGTCAGGAAATCCTCCAGTGCAACATCGTACTGGCCGCTCTGGTAGGCCATGTACGCCAGATAGTAAGTGCTGCGGTCCTTGTACGGACCCTCCTCCTGCTGCGCCTTGCGGAACAGCATCTTGGCGTTGTCATAATCCTTGGTCATGAAATAGGCGTACGCTTTCTTGAAATGGTACTCCTGCACATTTTCAGGCTGGATCTCCGCCTCGTAAATCTCGTCAAACTGGGCGATCGTTTTCTTGTAATCTTTCCGGGCGAAATAGAAACGGCCCAAATAGTAATGCGCCTCGGGCACGGAGGTGTGCACGGGGTAACGATCAATGAACGTTTGGAGCAGATAACCGGCATCCTGGTTGTCCAGCTTGGCGGCACAAACGCCCTGATAGAAAAGCGAATTGGTTCTCAAGTCATGCTGGCGGTCGTCGGTGCTTTCATATACAGCTTTGAAGTATTGCTGTGCCGATCCGTACTTCTCTTTGTTAAACAAATCCACCGCCATTTGGTATTCGTACTGCGGTGATTTAAAATTTTCTGTGCGCTGCGCAAAGGCGCCACTGATGGTAAAGATGCCTGCAATCAGAAGCAGCAAGCCTGTCTTGAATACTCTCATATAGTTTTTGATTATAACCTATTTTACAAACGAACAAAGATACAACTTTCATTATGGTAAAATATTGTTCAAGCGATTACTTATAAACAGCTTGTTTTTAATTGTAGGAGCATCTCCGGCGGCGTTTTCAACGGATAATTTTGTACTTTTGCGGCTCAAAAATTACGGTTCAAAATATGAAGAAAAAAACCATTTACCTGATTCTGGCGGCAGTTCTGCTGATTGTCTCATTACTTCTAATTTTATCAAAAACGGGTGTGTTAAACAGCAAAGACCAACCAAAATCCGACATTTTTGCGGTCAAAGACACCAATAATATCACCAAAATCTTCATCGCTGACATGAATGGGGAGTATTCCCTTTTGGTCCGCCATGAGGACGGTTGGTACGTGCAGGATTCCGTGAAAGCCATGCCCGCGAAGATCAACGATCTGCTCTCCACCATCCATAATGTCACGCTGGAACAGACGGTGGCCAAAACCGCCCAGTCCAACATCAATAAGATGATGTCGGTGAATGCCATCAAGGTGGAAATCTACCAAAACGCCCCGAAATTCACCATTTTCGGTATCCCATTTTTCAAAAAAGAACGCAATGTGAAGACCTACTACATGGGGCCGGCCACCATGAACAACCTCTCGAACTATGCTATCCTCGAAGGCTTCAAGGAGCCCTGCATCGTGCATATTCCCGGATTCCGCGGCTTCCTGACCCCCTTCTACTCTTTCAAGCCCGTCGATTGGTACAATTGCGACCTCTTTGACACGAAAATCACCCGTATTCAGTCACTGCTGGTGGAAGATTTCGAAAATCCTGAGGAATCCTACTACGTGGAAAAATCGGGACCTCGTTTCTTTAGTCTCTATAATGTTCATAATGAGCTGATTGCAGACTATGATACCGTAAAGTTATTGGACATGCTGGCCGAATACAGAGATAAAAACTACGAAATCTTTGTCACCGGCCTCTCGGAAAGCGCAAAAGACTCTATCATCAGATATAACCACTTCAAAACCATCACGTTGACAGATGTCAATGGAAAGAAAACCACGCTGGACATGTACCGCAAGTTGGAGCCGGATCCTTACTATCTGGACGCCATCATCGGAGGAATGGAGCGCGCTGAAGAGGAGCCTTATAACCGCGACAAATTCTACGCCGTACTGAACGGCAACACCAAGAATCTGGTTCAGTGCCAATATTTTCACTTCGACCGACAGAACCAACCTCTTTCCTACTTCCTGAAACAACAACAGTAGCATGACCGACGAAACCTACATGCAACGCTGCCTGCAACTGGCCGCCTTGGGGTTGGGCAAGACAAGTCCAAATCCGATGGTGGGAGCCGTCATCGTGCACAACGACCGCATTATCGGGGAAGGATACCATCACCGCTGTGGAGAGGCCCATGCGGAAATCAATGCTATCAACTCCGTGAAAGACAAATCATTGCTGACCGAAAGCACTTTGTATGTCAACCTTGAGCCCTGCTCGCATTTCGGAAAAACGCCGCCCTGCGCGGATGCCATCATCCGATACGGAATTCCCAAAGTGGTCATCGGATCTATCGATTATCATGACAAGGTGAACGGTGCCGGGGTGCGAAAACTGCGCGAAGCAGGCGTGGAAGTGGTCGAAAACGTCTGCGAAAAGGACTGCGAAGAGCTCAACAAGCGATTTTTCACCTTCCATCGCCAACACAGACCCTATATTATCCTTAAGTGGGCGCAAACCCGTGACGGCTATATGGACATTGACAGAAGTAGTTCAACCACAACCACTTACTGGATTACCAATCCGGCATTAAAGGTGCTGGTGCACAAGTGGCGCGGGGAAGAGGATGCCATTCTCGTCGGATACCGGACAATGAAGAACGACCAGCCCCAACTCACCACACGGGAATATCCTGGCAAAGACCCACAACGCTTTGTCATGCAGCGTGGTACAGATATTATTTCGCCCCTGCCCTACACTCCACTGCCCAATAATGCCGAAGAGGCTATCAATGCTTTATATCAACTTAATATACAATCGGTTATCATTGAAGGAGGGGAAAACACGCTGGAAAAATTCATTGAAGCAGGTCTTTGGGACGAAACCAGAATTTTGGTAGGAAACCAAACGTGGGAAAAAGGACTTCCCGCCCCGAAAATGCCTGGAACTCCTGAAAAGACAACCACTATTGACGATAATCTGCTGATTTATGTTCGAAGACACCTATAAAACCATAGCAAAGCCGGCTGAAGGCAGCTACAGTGAGAAGCGGAGCAAGTTCTTGGCTTACGCTTTCCCTGTTCAGAATGAGCAGGAGGTGAAACAACGGCTGGCGGAAATCCAGAAAAAGCACTGGGATGCCCGCCACCACTGCTACGCCTACATCCTTGGTCCGCACAAAGATGCCTACCGCTTGAACGACAACGGCGAACCTTCTGGCACTGCCGGCCGCCCCATCTATGGCCAGTTGCTCTCTAAAGATCTTACCAACACGCTCGTGATTGTAGTCCGTTATTTTGGTGGTATCAAGCTAGGGGTCAGCGGTTTGCAGAACGCCTACAAGGTGGCTGCAAAGGAAGCGCTGGATGCGGCCGTCATAGAAGAGCGAACCATCCAGGAACAGTATCGCGTGGTCTTCGAATACGTGAAGATGAATGATGTTATGCAGATCTTGAAAGATCCTGAAATACAAGTACTTGACCGTCAAAGCGACCTACGTTGCACATATACCATCTCCGTGCGTCAGCGCGATGCCGACCGCGTCACCAACGCCCTCCGTAAAGTACCCATGACCGAGGTCACCGCCCTGTAGTTTTATTCAATTTTCATTGTTTATATCTTTCTTTTTTCTACAAAAAAAGCATCGCTTTATAGCGTATTTTTGCATTTTTAGTGTAAAATATTCATAGATATGAAAAAAAGATACAGCATTATTGCCATTTTATTCACCGTTACGGCTCTTATGTCCGGTTGTGTGAGCCAAGCGAAATATAACGATCTGTTGCTCAAGCAGCAACGCTGTCAGGATGAACTGACCTTCATGACCTCCGAAAATCAGAAATGTCAGGATGTGAAAAAGGATCTGACCAACCAGCTGAACACCCTCAAAGCGGAAGTCGAGCAGCTGCAAAACGACACGATGCGTCTTTATCGGAAAGCCCGGAGTGCAGAACGCGAGTACGAAAAATCAAAGCAGGACTATGACGAACTGTTGCAGAATTTCACCGACGTTTCCAGCACCAACCAAAGCACCATCAACGACCTGCTGGGCAACCTTGACAAGTACAAGGACGAGCTGACCGTGAAGGAGAAGATGCTGGCCATGCAACAAGATTCCCTCGCGAGATCTCGTGCCGAATTAGCACTTAAAGAGCAGCGTATCAGTGAAATGCAGAATATTTTGGCGCAAAATGAAGCAGAGATGAAAGCCCTGAAAGACAAAGTCAGCAATGCGCTGAAAGGCTTTGAAGGCAGCGGCCTCAACGTCCATGAAAAGGACGGCAAAGTGTATGTCTCCATGGACGACAAACTGCTGTTCGCCTCCGGCAGCTGGACCATCAACGAACAAGGTCTCCAAGCCATCCAAAATTTGGCGAAAGTGCTTGAGAACGAGCCCGAAATCTCCGTGCTCATTGAGGGTCACACCGACAATGTACCTTATCGCGGCAGCGGTCAAATCAAGGACAACTGGGACCTCAGCGTGATGCGCGCTACCTCCGTGGTGAAGGCTTTGTTGCAAAGCGGCAATATTGCTCCCACCCGCCTGTCCGCCTCCGGCCGAAGCGAGTATCTGCCTTTGGATGAGAACAATACACCCGAAGCGCGCGCCAAGAACCGTCGCACGGAAATTATCCTCACCCCCAACTTGGACCAACTGTTCCAATTGATTCAAAACAAATAAGTTATGGCTTTCGCCGACACGCTTATCCGCTGGTATGAGGAGCACAAGCGCGACCTCCCCTGGCGCGGCGAAAACGACCCTTACAAGATCTGGGTATCCGAAATCATCCTGCAGCAGACCCGTGTGCAGCAGGGTTGGGATTACTATCTGCGTTTTATCGACAACTTTCCGAATGTCAAAGCGTTAGCTGAGGCGGAAGAGGAGCGCGTGCTGAAAGTGTGGCAGGGACTCGGCTACTACTCGCGTGCCCGAAACATGCATACCGCCGCGCGAGAAATCATGACCAAACACGGAGGTCAGTTCCCGCAAGACTACGACAGCATCCTGGCGCTCAAGGGCATCGGGAAATATACCGCTGCAGCCATTGCCTCCATCGCCTTCCATCTGCCCTACCCCGCCGTGGATGGCAACGTCATCCGCATCATCAGCCGTATCTTCGGAATTTGCGATGACGTGACACAACCCGCTGTTGTAAAGCAGATTACGAATATTTGCGAAACTCACATTGACGGTAAGCAACCCGGCATTTTCAACCAAGCGGCCATGGACTTCGGAGCGATGCAGTGCACACCGAAAAACCCGCAATGCGGAGAATGTCCGTTTATGCGAGAGTGTTACGCCCTGCACCATCAGTTGACGGACATCTTGCCTGTCAAGAAGAAGAAGGCCGAACAGAAACACCGCTATTTCCATTACAGCGTATATCTATGTGATAATCATACCATTATCGAGAAGCGAACAGGCTCGGACATCTGGAAAAACATGTACCAGTTCCCGCTCATCGAAACCGACTCTGATGACTGTCAAGACACGCCAGCGCATCAAATACGGGAAGTTCTCAGCCACCAGATCATCCATGCCAATTTCCACATCAAAACCGTCAATAAACTTCCCCAAACAGCTGATAAACAAATAGTAATACGTTTTGATGACATCCATCAGTATCCGATGCCGAAAATCATGACTGAATTTCTCAAGTACCTCAACGAGCAGTAATAACCCATATGGACGACAACAGCAAAATAATGGATTTGGCCTACGAGGCCGGCAGCATCCTCTTGGAGAACGGGGCGGAGATTTCGCGCGTGGACGAGACCATGCGACGCATCGCCGGACATTACGGTGTAGATGACGAGAGCTTTTTTGTGCTCAGCAACGGCATCATGGCCACAGCGAAAGGGTTCGCCCGCACGAAGTTTATCCCCATCAAGGGCGCGAGTCTCGACAAGGTGGTGGCGGTGAACCAGTTATCCCGTGAGGTGACAGAAGGCAAGTGCGATTTGGAGCAACTGGAACAGCGACTGAAAAAAATCCGGGACATGAGACACAAGCCCATATGGGAACAGGTGGCAGCATCGGCGTTCGGCAGCGCAGCCTTTTGCATCATCTTCGGCGGCGGTTTTGCCGACTGTCTCGTGGCGTTCATCGCGGGACTGGTGCTCTGGTGCTATCTGCTGTATGTCGGTTCCCAGCACCTTTCGCGCATCGCAAGCAACATCACGGGCGGTTTGTTGGCTACCGTGATCTGCGGGGTGATGTACAAATTAGGCTTAGGCACGCACCTGAGCAACATGATCATCGGGGCCATCATTCCGCTGATACCGGGAGTGCCTTTCACCAACGGCATCCGCGACATCGCCAACGAGGACTACATTGCGGGCATCACGCGCCTGTTGGATGCCTTGCTCGTCTTCTTTTGCATAGCCATGGGCGTGGCATTGGCCTTTCTCTTAGACGAAACCGTGGCTGGAAAGATGCAACTCATGGAGAATCTGGCAGCGGCCCCAGAGACAGCAGGAATGTTCGTCCAGCTGATAGCGGCCTTTGTCGGCACGTTGGCCTTTGCCGTACTCTTTGGTGTTCCCCGTAAGTATTACCTCGACAGCGGATTATGCGGCATGCTAGGCTGGCTGCTTTACCTCATCTTGGTGCGCCACACGGACCTGTCGGTGCCCTTCGTGGTCTTCTTCGCCACCGCGCAAGTCGCCTTCACGGCGTTATTGTTGTCCATCCTGCGCAAATGTCCCGTCACGGTGTTCCTTATCTGTGGCATTTTCCCGCTGGTGCCCGGCGCGGGCATCTTCTGGACCAGCTACAACATCGTCGCCAACGAATACTCCGCCGCCGTCGGGACCGGCTTCGTGGCATTGAAGGTCACCGTGGCCATCGCCTTCGGCATTTTGGCGGTGATGGAACTGAACGGCAAGAACCGGATCGGGCGGCTGCTAACGAGAAAGAAAAAGGAATCAAAGAAACGAAAAAAACACGCAATATGAAGAAAATGAGAGAAATAGCTGGCTACGTGCTCGGCGGTTTGATGTTCGTGCTGTTGATTCCGACCGTGATGTGGCTGGCCTCTGGCAGGCCCGATTTTGGGGACATCCCTGTCTGGCGGATAGTGATTGCCGTAGTGATAGCGGTGGTCGGCATCGCGCTAAGTGTCTGGTCGATAGTCTATATGCGGCACAAAGGCGACGGCAACCCGATGGACGCCTTCGGCCACGAGGTCGCGCCCCGCACCAGGCACCTGATGACCGACGGTCCCTACCGCTTGAGCCGCAACCCCATGTTGACCGGCAGTTTTGTCTATTACGCCGGCGTCTGCTTCTGCCTTTGGACCTGGCAGGCCTTGCTGGTCTTCGCGGCCTTCATCGCCATCATGCTTTTGCAGGTTCGCAGCGAAGAGAAGCGCCTTCTCCAGGACTTCGGCGCGGAGTACGAGGAATACTGCCGGCGGACGGGGCGCTTTTGGCCGAAGGGGTGACCTACCGCACCGCCGCATCAAAGCTCCGGGCAAAGCGCTCGACCCACTTACCCAAGTAGCAGGCAAGTAGTCATACAGTAGTTGCCTAGAACTTGCCAAGTCCAAAGCCTTGGTTGAGCTTGCCATATCCTTGCCATATACTTGCCATATCCTTGCCAACCCCTTGCCAACCCCTTGCCACGGCGCTCGAAAGCGTCGCCTATCCTGTAAGCACGTATTTTTGACAACGATAATTACACCACAACACGAGATTTACGAGAATTTTGTATTTTTGCAACGAAGTATTGTTGGTGAATACGTCAACGAAATTAGAATTAATTGATTTAATTTCAATAAAATACAAAAAAAATGAGATAAAAAGAAACATAGCGTCATAAACATCCTTGATTAGACTGATATACCAGAAATAGGACACTGCGAAAGCATCAGTTCAGACAAGGCAACGGGTGTTTGCGCTCTTCAATCTGAGGGCGTGGACAGAATGGTTGTTGTCTGATGCGGGCAGTCCTATGCCTTGGTATCGCAATCTGACATCTGCGCCCTCTTTTCAAAAAAAGAAAAAGGGGGCTTTTTCTTTTAAAAAGTTGTAATAAACAAATAAACACGATATCCGAATATGAACGATAACGAAGAACAATTTGACGATTTTAAGACACCGGAGACCGCAACCTATGTGAATGAAACTATTGGCAGGGTGGTTCAAAAAGAGCTCACTGAAGTGGAACAGTTTAAAAGAGATCTTGACGACCAGCTTATGATGGCAGACAGCCCTAAGGACGAACTGACAGAGATGATTATAGGATACATTCAAGGTGCCGGTGATGTGAACCAAGTGAACATCTGCTCTTATCGGGCAAAAAATGGTGTTGGCATTGACGCTTGGGGGTTCAATGGTGACGAGGATTTGACCACTATTGATCTGTTTCTAACGCTTTACGTTGACCCGGACGAAAACGTCAAAATTTCTGCCAACGATTTGGACCGTCATTTTAACTGGCTTAATCGTTTTTATGATCAGTCCAAAGCAGGGACGATCTTTTCAAAGATTGACGAAGAAAAAAGCGATCTCTATCAAGTGGCCCAGCTTATTAACCAAACTAACAATATTGATCGTATTCGTCTTTTTTTGCTGTCCAATGCTATTATGCCTACAAACTACGATAAGCCCAATACTGAATTGGAGTCAGGTACTAGCTGCGAGTTTTATGTATGGGATGCCAAACGTGTTATGCAGCAAGACCACATCATCTCTGGTAAGAGTCCTATCGTGGTGGATTTTGAAGGTGACTACAACATAACGCTCCCGTGCATAAAGATGCCTGACGTGTCTGAAAACGTATCGTGTTACCTTTGTATAATTCCGGGTATAGTTTTGTCTCAGGTCTATCACAAATATCACCAACAAATCTTGGAGATGAATGTGCGTACCTTCCTCCAATTCAAAGGAGCCTCCAATAAAGGTATTCGCGATACCCTAATCGGCCACAAAGCCACGCCCATCGAGCGGAGAAAAGGTGTTGAAGATTCGGAAGCAGAACCAGATATGTTCTTTGCCTACAACAACGGTATATCTGCCACCGCTTCAGAAATCAAGTTGAACGAGGAAGGAAACGCCATTACTCGAATCAAATCTTGGCAGATTGTGAATGGAGGTCAAACCACTGCTGCCATCCATGCTGTAATGAGTATGAAAGATGTGGACATCTCCGATTTGACAAAGGTGTATGTGGCAATGAAAATATCTGTTATTAAGGACAAAGAAAACCTACCATACATTGTCCCTCGCATCTCAAGATTTGCCAACACACAGTCTGCCGTCAAGAAATCAGACTTTAATATTAACGAACAATTTCTAGTAGAACTGGAGCAACGTTCCCGCGAGGAATGGGTTGTCAATTCATCAGGCAAACCCGTTTCTAAGTGGTTCTTCGAACGGACTCGTGGCCAATATCTTGACAAAGCCAAACGTGGCGGCGGTCCCAAAGCCGAAAAAGAGTTTTATGCCGAATATCCTAAGTGCCAGATGTTTGACAAAACGATGTTGTCTAAATTTATGATGGCATGGGATCAGAATCCTGCCAGTGTTTGTAAAGGTGGTGAAAACAATTATGGCGTATTCTTCAATCGTATGAAACAGCAGGCTATTCGCTTCGATGCCACCCGGTATCACCGTACTGTAGCAAAGGCCATTCTATTCAAGGCTATTGACGCATTCTATGGCAAAGACGGGTTGGCTTTGCCTGGTTATAAGTCCAATATGGTGGCATACACCGTGTCTCTGCTCTCATACCTTTCTGGGAAAGCACTAGATCTTGATACTATTTGGAAAGAGCAATGCGTGATTTCTTCTGCAGTTTATAACGAACTGAACATTGATATTTACAGCATTTATGCCAAGTTAATTAACGGTGCTGAACATATCACATACAAGGTTAAGGAGACGTATTCTGCAACTGACGGTAAGCGTAGAAATCGCTATGTGCCCAAAAGCATCCCCGCAATAGACCTTAGACAGATTAAAGAAACTATGCTCTATCAAGTTCTGCAGTATGTAAAATTGATTGAACCTGTAGTATACAGCCATATCTTTGATGTCAATGAGGGCGAAAACATTAACGAGTGGACAAAAAAAACAACCTGCTGGGATTCTCTCAAAGTTAAAGCATCAAACTTGAGTGCCAAATACAATATTCCTCAAGATCTTTGTTCTGCTACTGGCGACATGGATATCGAGGTGACAGAAGGACAGCAGAAATTCATCAATGAGGCATCTGAAATAGACCCTGCTTTTTGGTTCAGTATCAACAAATGGTCAAAAGATAATCCTGGTGAACTCACACCCAAGGAGCAGGCATTTGTTGCCCAGGTTGGATTCAACCTAAAACGAAAAAAGCCATTGACCTATAAGCAAGCTAAATGGGCATTAGACATTTACGATAAAGCAAAAGAGGCCGGTTGGGGAAAAGATGAATGAGGATCCGATGCGCGAGTCATATCTAGATGAGGAAGTTGACGTGGTTCAACCCTTTGAAGGTCCAGAAATTCGCTTCTCACATATAGAAGCGGATGATAGTGGTTTGCGCCCATATCAAGCCAACATAAAAAAACAGGTCTATGACCTTTGGGATAAGATAGACAATGTCATGCTCCAAATGCCAACAGGCACAGGAAAGACCATCGTTTTCGCCTCCATTGTCCATGATATTCTTAAGTGGTGTCGAAATCATAGCAAAGACTCAAAGATACTGATTATTGCCCACCGCAAAGAACTCATTGACCAAGCAAGTAACAAACTGGGAAAACTGTCGCATGGCATCATACAAAGCGGTAAACCGCAGCAGCTGTCTTTGCCTGTCCAAGTGGCTTCCATCCAAACCTTTATGAGCCGGAGGAACTATGAAACTATGCGCCGTCAACGATTCGATTTCATTATCATCGATGAGGCGCACCACTCTTTGGCTCCTGGCTACCAAAAACTGTGGGATATGTTTCCAAACAGTAAAAAACTTGGAGTAACGGCAACCCCGTGGCGAATGTCGCATTCTGGATTCACATCGCTTTTCGGCGACATAGTCTTATCTCGCAGCATAGAATGGTTCGTAAATAATGGCTATTTGTCTAACTACGACTATATCTCCATCAATCGTGATTCGGAGTTGCAGCATGAGATCAATTCCATTGAACGCTATGGAGCCGATGGCGACTATCTTGAGGCAGAATTGAGTAACTTGTTTGACAAGGACAAGATTCGCGCAGAGCTATATAAGAGTTACAAACAATTTGCCAAAGGAAAGAAAGGCATCGTCTATGCTATCGATCGTAGGCATGCCGCCAATATTACAGAATTGTATTCCGTGAATGGTGTTAAGGCCTGTATGATTGATGGCACAACACCCGCCAATGAGCGCAAGAATTTGATAGATGCGTTTAAGGCTGGTAGTGTTGAAGTGATTGTTAATGTGAACATCTTCTCCGAAGGCTTCGACTGTCCAGACATCGAATTCGTTCAGTTGGCCCGTCCTACTAAGTCACTGGCACTTTACCTGCAGCAGATAGGCCGCGCGTTACGTATCTCAGATAACAAGATGAGTTCCATTATTCTTGACAACGTAGGACTCTATAACCGCTTTGGCACTCCTATGGCCAACCGCCGTTGGCGTTATCATTTTCTGGGGCACGATGAAGGAGAAGGTTACAACGATGGATCCGGTGTTAATCGCGACATCGTTTTCGACGCACAGGAACGAGAGCCTGATTATAGCGAGGGGAATGAAGAAATGGTGGTGGTTGAGCACACTAATGGAGGTAAACAGATACGTACGGAAGATGCCAACAATGCTGTTGCTTTAGGAGAGTACAACATTTTTCGAAAAGGAGGTCTATATGGCGTCTGCGACCACAACAACCGCACTTTGGTGCCACCGGTATATGAAGACATGCAACCCTACTGCAATGGATATATCCCTTTCAAACAGAATGGCAAATGGGGCATTATGCTGAAGAATGGCACTGTGAAAGTCAAACCTAAATACTTTTACATTGGTCCTTTCATTGAAGGTGTAGCGAAAGTGCAAAATAGAGAAAACGATCCCTTTTATTACATAAACGATAAGCTGGAAAGAATTGAATAAGAATATACAAGAAACGCCTTTGGACGATGAAGGATTGAATTGGTCGTTACGGCAATTCGAATCGCCAGATAAGACCATCCGCCTAGCCACAACATTCAGTGGAATAGGTGCAATTGAGTATGCTTTTAAGCGTTTGGGGTTAAATTACAAAATAGTATTCGCAGGAGACATAAACGACAATTGCAAAGCATCATATTTTGCCAATTACGATATATCTCCTAAAATATGGCATAGCGATATCCATCAGTTTAATGCAAAGCCATACAGAAACCAAGTAGATTTATTAGTCGGAGGTGCTCCTTGTCAGGCTTTCTCTATTGTCGGAAACAGGAAAGGATTTGAAGATACGAGAGGAACATTATTTAGGGAATTTGCTCGTATTATAAGAGAATGTAAGCCCAAGGTTTTTCTGTTTGAAAACGTTCAAGGGTTATACAATCATGATGATGGGCAAACTTGGGAAGTCATTAGTAATACATTTAAAGATTATTGTGGCTATCACATCTATTTCAGAAGGTTGAATAGTAAAAACTATGGAATACCCCAGCATAGAGAAAGACTATACTGTATTGGCTTCAGGAGACAAACCAAATTTCAGTTTCCGGCTCCCATAGAGTGCCCATATATCATGTATGATTTTATGGAGGATTACAGAGGCGGAAACTATTATATCAAAAAATACGATTGCAAGGTGCTCACACCTCGCTCTGAACGTAAAACAGATTTAGCTTCGGGAAAGGTGAAGCCTGAGTATAATGAGTTTGTTTTCAAGTGTGCTGATGTGGATGATAAGTATTACTTATCAGAATCTGTTGCAAATTATGTTTTGGCTGGAGGCTCCAAAAACTTTAAGACTTCAACAAAAACAGATCTTAGAATAGCAAGACCCTTACTCCAATCTATGCATAAAATGCACAGAGCGGGGGTTGATAACTATGTTTCATACACAAAGAAGAAAGGAATTAATGGTTTAAGAAGACTTACTCCTAAAGAATGTCTTCGTCTTATGGGGTTTACAGATGAGTTCAACGAGGTTGTGTCAAATACAGCATTGTATATGCAAGCTGGAAACAGTATCGTGGTAGATGTCCTCATAGCCATTCTTAAACAAGTTGATATCACAAAATATGGTATAGATTATGGCGAATAAGAAGCATACAACAACTGGCAATACTCGTAATTTGTTTGAGAATAAAGATTGGAGAAATAAAGCTTTTTCCTGTCCGAATGGTGTTGTCCGTATAGGCACCTCGTTTAGTGGTATTGGAGCAATTGAACACGCCTTCGTCAGATTGGGCATCAAGCATAAAATCATGTTTGCTGGAGATATTGATGCCAATTGTAAGAAATCATATTTTGCAAACTATAAGATTTCAGAAAAACAATGGCATACAGATGTTCATGATTTTGATGCAAAGCCATATAAAGGCTTAATTGACTTGTTTGTTGGCGGTGCCCCATGTCAAGCTTTTTCACTTCGTGGTAAACATGGTGGATTCGAAGATACAAGAGGAACTCTATTCAGAGAGTTTGCAAGAATTGTAATGGAATGTAATCCTCGTGTCTTTATTTTTGAAAATGTAAAAGGGATGTTAAGTCACGACAAGGGACGAACATGGAAAGTTATCAAGGAAACATTTGAAAAGGATTGTGGATATGACGTGCATTTCCAGCTTCTTAATGGAAAAGATTACGGCATTCCTCAAAGTAGAGAAAGATTGTTTTGTATAGGTTTTAAGGAGGCTACTAGTTTTTCTTTCCCAACACCAATTCCGCTGCAGAGAACGGCCTATGACTTTTTGCAAGAAACATTTGACAAGAAGTATTTGCTCAAACAAAAAGGGGTTAATTTCATAACTCGTAGTATAAATCATCAAAAGAGTTATACTCAAATAAACGGTGATGTGCTTTTATGCCAAAAAAGGAATCAGCAATTTAATTGGCATGGCGACTTCATTTTTCACCCTTTAACAAAGTGTGATGATCGAAGAATGCCTGTTGATGACACACTTTTCAAAGTCTCTGATTTTGAAGAGATGTATTATGTGAAATCTCACCCTGAAAAGTATGCGATAACTGACGATGGTAATGGGCATTATACAATTCACAAAGATTCGTTGAATAACATTGATATGGATTATGGTCGATTTAGAAAATTGACTCCAAGGGAATGCTTAAGATTGATGGGATTTGATGATTCTTTTAAGATTGTAGTTAATGATACTGAGGCGTATAAACAAGCAGGGAATAGTATTATTGTAGATGTTCTGATTGCTCTCTTAAAGGAGTTAGATATTACAAAATATGCAGAATAACAACTTTCGATATATAAATGATTGGGCTGTAATAAGGCTTGCCGATAGCTTTGTGAAAATAAACAAGGCTGGTACTGGTAATGGCGAAGCCGCATTATATCTTGGGAGCAAGTATGACCCTGACATATTCAGATTCTTCGAATGTGAAAATTTTGATGCTCATTGCATGATACTTAGGGACGACATGCTGGATTATCTTCAACAGGTTAAAATCGAGTATGCTCATAACTGCCGCATTTACAGAAACGAAGTAAGTCTAAGAACCTGGGGTGAAAACTACAATGAGATTAATTCATTGCCAGAGGAACTCTACTTTGATTTAACTCGCAAAAGGCAATTCGACAAACATGGTAGAGTGTATGCCCAGGAATTAACTTATAAACGTGCTAAATTCTATTCATTAGTAACTGATCATAAAGCTTATGTTTATGATTTGATACGAAGGATCTCTATTCCTGAAGTTTCATTTCTAATGTTGACCAAAATCGAGGACAATAGTCCTATTGGCTATTATGCCAAATTGTATTATGATCCAAATTTCAATTAACCTATGGCAGATATAATATGTAGGTGGCGTAACGGAACGCCCAAGAATGTAGTTGAGTTGGTAAATGCCTTGCCCCATCAAACGATGGAAACAGGTGCGTTTAGACGTTATATGGATTCTAAATGGATCGACTTCTTCACCACTCCATATCAGTTGGCATGTCAACTTGGATTATATTGTGAAGCTGATGATGGCTATTATTATCCAAGATTTGATCATGATATCAATGAAAAAGAAGCCGAAGAATATCTATACCATTGGTTACCCAGATATTATGTTCCTAATCCTTATGTAGGTAAGGATGGGTTCAATAATATAGCTTGTCCCACATACGTCCTTAAGTCTTTATACGATTATACACTGGCTAATTCTGGTACTGATTATGCTACAGCATATCAAGCTGTCTTCAAAGAAGAGGCAAAAAACAATGATGATATCGTAAGGAACTATATCAATAGATATTCCAAGGTTATGGAAATGACAAAAGACGGAGGATTAAAAATAAAAGATAATAATACACAAAACATATTTGGCTTTATGGATAGAAATGACAAGAAAGCATTTTTCGATAATTTTACTTCTCAGCAAATTGACCCAATGAAAATGTATCAAGAAGGTAATTTGGAAGAACGAAAGGCAATGTTCCGCAAATATCTTGAATCAAGGGGCTTATCAGAAAGTACGATAAAACAATACGTTCAGTATCATTTAGTAAACAATGCAGTACTTAATGTGGTCAAAAAAGAATCAGGGAAGAATAATATGTATGAAGTTGTCGACTTGTTTCAAATTGAGAAAATCTATAAAGGATGTAACCAATTGCCAGAGAATAAATCACGTAATAATGTCTATAGCGCGTCTGTCAGTAACTATAAGGACTTTATTGATTTTTTGGAAACTGATGAAGCAGCCCAGTTATATGGCGATTCTTTCGTTTCATCTGTGATTGAGAATCCTGTATTTGAAAACGTCAATTCCCGTGTATGGATCTACTCTCCCGGTGCGCAAGCCAGTCTTTGGGAGGAATGCCAGCGACAAGGCTTGATGCGTCTTGGGTGGGATGACCTTGGCGATTTCAGCCAGTTTGATTCTCGCCAGTCGGTGATTGCCAAGATGAAAGAAATATATGGTGTTGATAATAACAGCAATGATACGTTAGCAGTATGGCAGTTCATAAACGATATGCAAATTGGAGACATTGTATATGCAAAACGAGGAATGTATCATATCATAGGAAGAGGTGTTGTGGAAGGAGATTATGAGTTTAATGACAGTTTGGATGAGTTTAAAAATACCCGACGTGTTAAATGGACAAATGTGGGCGACTGGGAGGCTCCCTACCACCTTCCTCAGAAAACACTGACACTCTTACCTGCAGATAGTTCCAACATCCAATTGTTGGAACAAACCGTTACAGGACTGCTTAAAACGGAGATTCTTGCAGAACCTTTCTCCATCAAGAAAATCATAGGATATATCCAAGAAACAGGTTTACTTTACGCCGACAACTTGATTAAGCGTTTTGTTTTCTCACTGATGTCTAAGCGTTTTTTGATTTTAAGCGGTCTCGCGGGTTCGGGGAAAACACAATTGGCGTTAGCGTTCGCCAGCGCTTTGGTTAAAAACAAGGACGAACAGATGTGCGTGGTAAGCGTAGGCGCTGACTGGACAAACCGTGAGCCTTTGCTCGGTTTTCCAAATGCACTTCAACAAGGGAAATATGTTAAGCCAGAAAGCGGCGTACTTGATCTGTTGATTGAGGCTAATCGACCGGAAAATGCCAGTAAGCCTTTCTTCTTGATTTTGGACGAAATGAATATGAGCTATGTGGAACGTTACTTTGCCGATTTCCTGTCGGCAATGGAAAGCAAGGAAGCGATTTCCTTATGGAACACAAATGGAGCAGAAGATGCTGAGGAAATTGATGGCGTACCACAAAAAGTGACCTTGCCCAAGAACTTATTTATCATCGGCACTATCAACGTGGACGAGACCACCTATATGTTCAGTCCAAAAGTGCTTGACCGTGCCAATGTGATTGAGTTCAAGATTTCAGAAGAAGAAATGGCTGGATTTTTGGCCAAGATAAAAGAAGTAAATCGTGAAAGCATCATTGGTAAAGCTGTGGGCATGGGAGCCAGTTTTGTGGAAATAGCCTGTCAAAAAGAACTGGCAGAAGATAAACAAGCTGTGAACGCGCTAAATAGTTTCTTTAAGGAATTGAAAGGCGTGAACGCAGAATTCGGTTATCGATCGGCCACGGAGATTTTACGCTTTATTTGCCAGGCCAAGGCAAATGACGATACTGATAAAAAACTATCAGATAATGAGATACTGGATGCCGCTATTGTGCAAAAAATGCTTCCCAAACTGCACGGCTCGCGTAAAAAACTGGAACCTGTTTTACAACAGTTGTGGAAACTTTGCTTCGTTCAAGAAATGCGAGATACAATGGCAGTAAATGCTTCAAATGTCAGCAAAGCCCGATTCAAAGAAAGCGCCGACAAGATACGTAGAATGTACGAATCGGCTATTGCTAATGGATTCACGAGTTTTGCGGAGGCTTAAAGAAAAAGAAGACGTGAAACGAAGATTGAAATTTGAGAAAAGGAAAACATTAAAACTACCAACATGACGGAAAAAGAACTAAAAGAATTCTTGTTTGACAATTATCCTAAAGAGGATGAAAAATGCGACTGGAAGGAAATGAAAAACTTGAAGAACTCTTTCAATGGACACGAAGGGGAGGATGTGATGTCGTATGTGTCGGGCATTGCGAACATGGAGGGAGGGGCTCTTGTAATTGGTGTTGTGGATCAGACAATGGATATTGTGGGGACAGACCTGTCGCAGTTTAATCTCGATACTAGTTCTGCCGTTTATAGAATCAAGGAAAACTGTACAAATGTCTCTTCTGAGGGCTTAAATATTGACGAATATATCACTTCTGACACCCACAAGGTGGTGTGGATTATTCATATTCCCAAGCATTTGCCTCGCAAACCCGTTTATGCACACAAAAAGGCATGGCAAAGGATAAAGGACAACCTCGTGCCCCTAACACCTGAGCGTGAAGAGACAATTCTGAACGAAGGCTTATTGCAACAGGATTGGACAGCAAAAATACTTCCAGACGCCACCATTGATGACCTAGACCCTGCTGCCATATTGAAAGCACGAGAAAAGTATAAAGAGGTGTATCCCCAAAAAGAAAAGGAAGTGGATGCATGGGACGACAAGACATTCTTGAATAAAGCTCACATTACGATTAAAGACAAGATTACAATTGCAGCCATTATTTTGTTGGGAAGAGAAGAGTCGGAACATTATTTGTTACCTGCTGTCTGTAAGGTTAGGTGGTCTCTGAAAAACGAGAAGTCCGAAAACCTAGATTTCAAGGTGTTTTCAATCCCAATGATTTTGGCAATTGAGGATATAGGGAGACAAATCAGAAACACCTCATACGAGTTTACAATCAGCGGCAACATTTTCCCTGAGAAAATGCTGCGTTATGATGAGTTTACCCTGAGAGAGCCTCTAAATAACGCCATCGCCCACCAAGACTATGACAAAGGTGCAAGAATTGAGGTGATAGAATACGAAAACGACCATTTGATGTTTAGAAACCATGGCGTGTTTTTGCCCGAATCTGTGGAAAAGGTGGTTTTAGATGACAGCCCAGAGTCAATTTACCGGAATCCGTTCCTGGTTGAGGCCATGAGAAATATTCACATGGTTGACACCGAAGGTGGGGGTATTAAAAAGCTGTACGAACAACAGAAAAAACGCTTTTTCCCCATGCCGGAGTATGACACTTCTGGTGGCAAAGTGACGGTGGACATCGAAGGCAAAGTCATTGACGAACAGTTTGCGAGAATATTGGTCAGTGTTCCCGAACTGTCCATGTCGGACTTGATTTTACTTGACAAAGTGCAGAAGCAGAAACGTTTAACAGACGAAGAGGTGAAATATTTGAGGAAGAAAAAATTCATCGAAGGTCGAAAAAACAACCTGTTCCTCTCTAAGGTTCTTACTCGTAGTACTGGTAATGTGGGGTTAAAGTCCACTTATGTCAAAAACAAAAGTTTTGATGATGAATATTTTCGAAGATTGATAGTCCAATATATTCAAAAGTTTGGATCTGCCAGCAGGGCTGAAATCGTTATGCTGTTGAAAGAGAAACTTTCAGATGCTTTAACTGACACACAAAAAGAAAACAAAATTACAAATCTCTTGTCCTATCTGAGAATCCACAACGTGATAAAAACAAATGGGAAAAAAAGATGGATTTTGGTTTAGAGAGATTTAAATGAAAAATGCATAGTTTAAACAAAGTAGGTGTGTATTTGTATATAAATCAACAATTTACAAACACAACAGTTTAAATGAACTATAAACAAACAGACTGTATGTTAGACCATCTCGAAATACCAATTACAGGAAAAGCCAGCAACTTGAAATTGGTGGTATATCCGCAATCTTCAAAGGCGAAGGTCTTTGAAGAGGATAAGCCGTATGCAGGTGAATCGAGGTATCAATTGGTGGAAGGATGTACCTACACTTACGAGTTTGTGGGCGAATCTAACAGCCATCGTTGCCAGTTTGAAAAAGAGAGTGAAATTGTGCAATTTCATCGCAATATGATAAGTCATGCTTGTGAAGGCACACTAACGACGGGCATCTTCGTCGGCCACTTGACGCTGAACGTGGTGAATGTGGATACCAAGGAACAAGTGGGACGCGTAAGCATGGAAATAAGGAGCATAAAGTCTGACTACCATCACGACTACCGACTGATGCTAAATGAAATAGCTGAATACTATACCGACCTTGTGCTGCAACAGGGGTCGCCTGTGACGCAGCAGCTGGAAATTGATCAAAACTGCTCATCGCAGACGCTGTACCAGAGGTTTTCTTTCGTGCGTTCGCTGATTGACAGCGAGGCGTTCTCGGAGGCCATCCATAAAATCATATCCAATCCGGTGAGAAAATGGACGGATGCCAACATTGAAAGAAGCATCGTTGGAGTAAGGCGGTTATCGCGCAACAATATCCGTCAGATTGCATCAAGAACCGATAGAATCCATCTCCCTGCTGGATTACGGTCAGGTTTGCCTGAATCCTTGACAAGCGTACCTCGAAACATTGATGTTGAATATAAACGAGATACAACGGATAACCAAGAAAACCAGTTCGTGAAATTCGTGCTACGGACATTCGTGAATTTTTGCTCTGACATCAAAGGCTTTACCAATACCAACGAGCAACTAAAAGCGGAGGCAGACCAAACTTTGGAACAATTATATAGCCACCTTGACAACCAGTTTTTTCGTCAAATCTCACTTCCCACACACTTAAACATGAACAGCCCTGTGCTGCAACGCAAAGAGGGCTATCGTGAAGTACTGCAAGCTTGGCTGCTTTTCGACTTAGCGGCGAGGTTGAACTGGACAGGAGGGGATGATGTTTACGACGCTGGCAAGAAGAATGTGGCAACGCTTTACGAATACTGGCTATTTTTCAAATTGATGGAGTTGGTGAGCGAATTCTTCCACATTGATTCGAAAGCTAAGCACGAATTGGTGCAGATGGATAATGACGGCATCAACCTAAACCTAAAACAGGGCAAGATGAGGATGGTGAGTGGACGACAGGAAACCTTCTCGCGCATACTGAATGTGGCGTTCTATTACAACCGTTCCTTTAGCAGGATGGCCAATGACAAAGATCCAATTCATTCTGCCGGTAGTTGGACTATGACCATGCGTCCAGATTATACATTATCACTTTGGCCAGGTGAGATAACAGAGATAGAGGCCGAGCGACAGGAATTAGTCACCCACATACACTTCGACGCAAAATACCGTTTAGATAAAGTGTTACTGGAAGATAAAGACGCGGGATCGGATATTGACAAAGAACTGGCCGAAGAAAAACAAGAGCAAGAAATGAAAATATATAAACGTGGTGACCTGTTGAAAATGCACGCATACAAAGATGCTATCCGTAGGACAAGTGGCGCCTATGTGCTATATCCCGGCGAAAAAAACAAAGAGTTACGTGGTTTTCATGAAATCGTACCTGGTTTGGGTGCATTCAGCATCCGACCAGGTCATTGGCAAGAAGACTCCGTCTATTTGAAACAATTCCTTGCCGAAGTGAAGGCTCACTTGCTTGACCGCACTTCTGACCGTGAGAAACTGTCATACTATGAGTATGATATACACCGTGAAGAGAGCACCTCTATGGTGATGGATAATATGCCAGAACCTGTTGGTGAAAATCGCGATTTCCTACCCGATGAAACCTATGTCATAGTGGCCTATTTCAAGAACCAAGAACATCTTGATTGGATTTTGGAACATCACTTGTACAATATGCGTGCTGGTGATGATAAGGGATCTGTTGAATTAGATAAAGAACTGATGAACGCTCGATATTTGCTACTGCATAGCAATAAGGAGGTGCGCTCACTGATTCGCATCAAAAAGAAAGGACCGAAAATTTTCACACGAAAGCAACTCATAAAAATGGGCTACCCAACTTATATGAAAGGCGGCGTTATAGACAATTGGCGTGAAGAACAAGAAAAGGATCGAATTTATCTGCTTTTTGAATTGTTTCAAGACAACGATGTTGAGAAAGAGTTACGTAACTATCGCTGGAAGCCGGAACAATTCAGTCATACCCAAAAACCTTATGTCGCCCCGTTGGTGAGTATTCTAAAAAAGAGTTTATGATTTTTCACCTAAAAAAAACACAAATATCCTATGCCCCACACCCTCTACAAAACCCAAGGCACCTGCTCGCAGTTCATCGATGTGACCGTCGATGACGACGGCGTCATCCGGCAGGTCTTCTTTTATGGCGGATGCGACGGAAACCTCCAGGCCATCTGCCGATTAGTCATCGGACAGAAAATCGACGATGTCATCCCAAAACTCAACGGCATCCGCTGCGGAGGGAAGCCCACCTCCTGCCCCGACCAGCTCTGCCGCGCACTGGAATCGCTGAAGCAGTCCGCACAAGAAAAATAACACCCCCTGATGCCCTCCTCTTCCATAAAACGGAATCTCTCGGTCGCGCTGTTCCTCACGCTGATGGTGGTTGTGGCGGATGTTTCGGGACAAAGCGAGGTCATCTTCCCCGAGGCGGCGGCGCTGTGCGTCGGACTCTGGCTGATGCCCAAGGCGGTGTGGAACATGCAAGGGTGGCAAATCCCCCTCTACCTGACGGCCGCGGCCACTATCGGACTGGCCCTCAACCTGCTGCTGCCCGCCGGCTTCGAAATCCGCTTTGCGCTGGCCTTCGTCATCGTGATGGGACTGCTGCGGTTGGTGCGGTGCAATATGTATCCCACCGTCTCGGCGGCTATGCTGCCCGTGCTGGTGGGGACTACCTCGTGGCTCTATCCCGCCTGCGTACTGGTGATTTCGGTGCTGCTGGCCCTCGGCAGAGGCTGGCTCCGACAAGAGGAACGTACGGAATACCACTCCTTCGGAGGACTCCAGCTGGTTCTGCTCACGGCCTCCGTGTGCCTCCCCCTGGCCGTCACCCTCTGCCTCTCCAATCCCACCTTCCGTTTTCTCGCAGTGCCTCCTCTGGTGGTCACTATGATCGAGTTCTCCAACCGCCGCAGCGGCTTCCGCGAACGCCCGTGGACCATCTGGGCGCTCATCGTCGCCGCCGCCGGCTTGGGCACCCTCACTTGTATGCTGCTCCATCATCGGTGGGGCCTTCCGCTGGCATTGGGCACGTTCGTGACAGTGTCTCTTATGCTTCTGCTGTTCCGTCGGTTCAAACCCTTCGCCCCGGCTTTGGCCATCGCCATTGTGCCGGCGTTGCTGCCCTGCGAGGCGCTCCCGTGGTTCCCGCTCCTGGCTGTCCTCGGCGGAGGTTGGTTCATCCTTGCCGGAATGCTGGTCCCAAAATGGATGCCGTCTGGAAAAGCATAATTTCGTACTTTTGCCGATTCAAAAAACCGAAGCCACTATGTCCCTCTTCCGCGTCATCCTCTCCATCATCTTCCCGCCGCTGGCCGTCATCGACCGCGGGTGCGGGTCCGTGCTCATTGTGTTCCTGCTTACCCTCTGCGGATGGGTGCCGGGCGTCATCGGAGCGCTGGTCATCCTGAACAAAAATACGTGACCATGTTTGGTGGACTTTTTGTATTTTTGCCAATTGTGAAGTTCTCCTTTGGCAACGCCACTTCAAACAATAAAATCTTCTGTATATGAAGAACTTTTATCTGCTTTACCAGCCCTATACAGAAATAGTCCCCCAACTTGGGGAACATTTTACTCAGCAAGTTGCTGAGAATTTTAATGGAAACGTAATTACTCAGCAAGTTGCTGAGCAAATCAAGCAAGAGTTATTCTCTGTTCCTTGGGGACATCATATGTTGCTGATAGACAAGTGCAAAGGCAATCCTCAGAAAGCTTTGTTTTTTGTTCATCAAACAGTGCAAAATGGTTGGAGCCGTAATATACTGCTCAATTTTCTCGACACCGACCTCTACGAACGTCAAGGGAAAGCTTTGACCAACTTCAGCCGCACATTTCCTGAAGAGTCGAGCGATTTGGCACAAGAACTGACAAAAGATCCTTACGACTTCGCTTTCACCGGTATCACGGGGCGTTACAACGAACGCTTGTTGAAGGATAAGCTACTTAATAATATCACACAGTTTCTGGTAGAACTGGGCACAGGATTCGCTTACGTCGGCAAGGAATACCGTCTGCAGATAGGTGATACGGAGAACTTCATCGACCTGCTGTTCTACAATTTGAACTTGTCGTGCTACGTAGTGATTGAGGTGAAAATTGGCAAGTTTGAGTTTGCTGATGCCGGACAACTCGGAGGATATGTGGTTGCCTGCAACCATATCCTGAAAAAAGAGGGTAGAGATAATCCTACCATCGGCATCCTGATTTGTAAGGAAAAAGACAACCTTGTGGCTCAATATGCTTTGGAGGCCAGCAGTCAGCCTTTAGGCATTTCGGAGTACGAACTGGCCAAACTCTACCCGGAAAAAGTGGAAGGAACCATCCCGACCATTGAGGAATTAGAACAGAAATTGGGCGACAGAATCAAAAACGAATAATTAACCATCCAACCAGATTTGTACACTATGGATGCCAAACTCTTTTTCCAAGCCCTAACTAAATTCCTCCTCGGGGTCATCATCTTCGGCCTACTCATCTTCCTGCCGGCGGGCTCGTTCCAATATTGGCAGGGGTGGCTGATGATGGGGGTTCTTATTGTGCCGATGTTCGTGGCCGGACTAATATTGATGGTAAAGAATCCTTATTTGCTGCGTAAAAGATTGAATGCCAAAGAAGAAGAGAAGGAGCAGAAGTCCGTTGTGGCGCTTAGTGGTGGGATGTTTGTCGTCGCATTTGTGGTTGCAGGACTCAACTGGCGCTTTCAATGGTTGGTGCTGCCCGATTGGGCCGTTTGGGTCGCCGCCGCACTCTTCCTGTTCGGCTATGTCCTGTATGGGATAGTGCTGCGCGAAAACACCTACCTCTCACGCACCATCGAGGTGCAGGAAGACCAAAAAGTTATCGATACGGGACTCTACGGCATCGTCCGCCACCCGATGTACACGGCCACGATCATCCTCTTCCTGGCAATGCCTCTGGTGCTGGCCTCGCCCATCTCCTTCCTGATCATGCTGCTCTATATTCCCCTCATCGCCAAACGCATCCGCAACGAGGAAGTTGTTTTGGAAGAAGGCCTCGAGGGCTACCGCGAGTACAAACAACGGGTGAAATACAAAGTTTTTCCGTATATCTGGTAGCTATCATGACCGACACGATGACTCCCCAGCAACGCCACTACTGCATGTCGCGGATACGCAGTAAGGATACTACGCCCGAGAGGCGCGTACGACAATGGTTGTGGCAACACGGCTACCGCTACCGGCTTTGCGTGAAGGGGGTTCCAGGGAAACCTGACATCGTAATGCGGAAGTATCGGACGGCGATTTTCGTGAACGGATGCTTCTGGCACGGGCACCACGTCCAATGTACAATGAACAATGTACAATGTACAATTGAGGATTCGAAATGTTGTAAGATACCCAAAACCAATAGGGAATTCTGGGTGGCGAAGATACAGCGGAATCAGGAGCGGGACCAGCAAAATTACAAGGTGTTGGAGGAGAATGGGTGGCAGGTGATTGTGCTGTGGGAGTGTCAACTGAAGCCCAAAAAACTGGAGCAGACGATGTTACAAGTGGAAATCCAACTCCACGACTTCTACCTCAAAACCTTCAACTACCGGTCGAAATCGTACATTCATATCGAAGAGGAAAACCTGCCGATGGTGGCAGAGGATCCAGAAGAGTATGGACAATAAACAGAACGATTATGAAACATATTACCGTAGCAGCAGCTATTATCCACGATGAGGAGAACCGCATCTTCGCCACACAAAGGGGAAGCGGGGATTGGAAGGACTGGTGGGAGTTCCCGGGCGGCAAAATCGAGCCTGGGGAGACTCCCGAGGAGGCTGTCCGACGCGAGATTTGGGAGGAATTGGAAACCCGTATCTCCGTCGGGGAACTGCTGCACACCATCGAGTGGGATTATCCCAAATTCCACCTTACCATGCACTGCTTCCTCTGCACCATCGAGAGCGGCTCGCTGACCCTCCTCGAACATGAGGCCGCCCGCTGGCTCGCCCCCGACGAACTGGACAGCGTGCAGTGGCTACCGGCGGATTTGGAGGTGATTGAAATGCTGAAGGAGAAGACTAAGTTAGTTTAAGGTTTAGGGTTTAAGGCACTGCTGTCCCGTTAAAACTTAAAAATGTTCTTTGAAACGATTGATATATAGTTAGTTGTAGAGATTTTTCGAGTCAACGGA
>ONCM01000054.1 GCA_900316305.1 uncultured Bacteroidales bacterium
CATGAACGCGATGTACCCCAAGGACTACAAGTTCCGCGAGGTCTATCTGCTGACCACCGCGGCCGAGAACGAGGAGTTCGTGCCGAAACGTGCCGAGGGTGGCCTCACCGGCTGGATAGACTGCTACGGCAAGTCCGCACTCAAAGGCCACATCTTCTGCGGCGGCGTGGGCGGCCCGAACGAGATTGCCGGCAACGCCAAGCTGCAGGAGGCGTTTGAGATGGGGAAGAACATATAAAAACAAATGAGCAAAACTGGTTGGTGCTATTTGGGAGAATTGAGCTGAGGCGAAAGAAAATCAGGAAGGAAAGTGAAATAACGGGCACAAGCCCCGAATTGTGTTGGTAACACGCGGCGAGGGGGGGCTTACCACCGCAGGGCTTCCCATGACCTTTGCGGCGATGTTTAATTCATGGTATTTTAAGCAATTTTTTCCGAAACAAGAGGATAACGCCTCACGAAATTTTCGTACTTTTGCCGCCGTTTTTGAGCCTTGGTAAAGGCGAGGGGTAGCCCTATAATATTCCACTGATTATTAACAAATTATAGGACTGCTTTATGGAAAAGACAGAACTCCGTTCCTACATCTACAACGCTGTGATTATCCTGCTTCTGATAGCGGGAATTGTTTACGTGGTGCTTCAATTCACCCATTTCGGACACGTGGAATACACTGACAACGCCCGCGTGTGCCAGTACATCGCTCCGCAGAACACCCGCGTGCAAGGATTCATCCCAAAGGACTTGCATAAGTTTTGATGAACGTGTGTAGAAAAATATGGTTGGGATTATAAATAGAATCGGAGAAATAAGTATCTTTGCGGATTGAAATTTTAAATAATATAATATGTCTTATCAATCTATAGATGAACTGCAAACTCTTTTAAGTCAAGAGGTGTTTGGCGACAGGCAGGACAGTAAAAAGGCAGCTGGGCGGGCATTGGGCACGTTCATAGAGACAATTGTTTTTTATTTGCTTCGCCAATGGGGAGAGAACGACTCCATCGCTATTGAGAGGCCTTTAGCTGAATATGGAAGAGAAGAAATTACTCATAATGTGGAGTTTACATTACATCCTCTTCGTAAGATTATTCCTTCATTTGAACTATCTGCAAATATATCTCCAACATCCAAGTGTATTGCAAATCACATACAGCTACCTGAATCATTTAATCTAAAATCAAACAAAGTCATTAACAATGGAATTATACAAAATGCATGTGTGGTTGGGGAAAACAACAATTCAATAGCTATTGTTTCTCCCGATAGAATTACTTCAGAATCTACAATTTTACATGCATATATTCTTGATAAACATGCTTACGCGATGATTGAGTGTAAACGTGTGGGAAAAGAAGGAGATGCTAAAGGACCTCAGACAATCGAGAAGGCCAAACAGGGTGCTTATGTTGCCAAAACAACATCTTCGCTACAGAAAGTACGCAATGACCAAGGTGGACTCGACGGTGTTTATTATGTGAACGGCAATGCACATGTCGGTCCATATTCTCAATTACTCAACGAAATTATTTTCAACGGAGAGCCACAGCAGTTGAGAGATTTCACCCTGTCCATTGGCGTTGTGAGTAATCACGGCAATTGGTTCACATCGGGCAATCAGAATAAGGAAATGAAAGTTCTCGCTCAGAGTTACGACTGGTTGCTGTTTCTTACCGACGAGGGATTAGCACAGTTTATCATTGATTTGCTACGTTCCCCGCAACGTAGATTCAAAGCTGTCCGAGATGCATTTATTGCCAGCTACCCACCTGCAGGAGGTCCCAAAGTGGATAATGCTTTTACCAAGAAGAAGATGGAGCAAACTGCCCATTTCGCATTGGATGCATACTTTGCAGAGAACATATCCAGTATTGAGAGCTGGTTCAATATTATATCGCCCAATGACGGCACACTGCATGAATTAAAACACATTCTTAAAACACTCAAAAACAAAGATTGGAGGACTATACTATGACAGCAGGAAGACATGTGAATACATTAAGTCAGAGTTGGTGTACGCCTCCTAAGTATGTCAATGCTATCAAGCGTTTTTGGAATGGTCGCATTGATTTGGACCCATGTTCCAACGACTACTCTGTTGTTAAGGCTGAAATAGAATATCGTTTGCCCGAGCACGATGGGCTGAAAGAAAGCTGGAACTATCCTACTGTGTATGTCAACCCGCCTTATGGAGCTGATAGAGAACGTGGAACTACTATTAAGAATTGGTTAGCAAAATGTGCTACCACTCATCGTGAATATGGTTCAGAAGTCATAGCCCTCATTCCTGTAGCCACAAATACCTCACATTGGAAGAAGTGTATTTTTGGCGTAGCCGATGCCATCTGTTTTCTATATGATACACGTCTTCGTTTTCTTGAAAATGGGTATGACACAGGGAAAGGTGCACCTATGGCCTGTTGTATGATTTATTGGGGAAATAATGTTGAAGGATTCCGAAATATTTTTCTTCAATTTGGAGCTGTTATTGATATTAGAGAATTGAAAGATGTTCCTATAGGAGAAGATGTCCTTATTCCAGCACTGGAACTTGCATGAAAGGCATGTGACGAAACATGGTATACGGTCATATCGTCGAAAATGAGATGCAGGATATAGAGGCCGTACAGTGCATGCGTATGATCGGTTTCAACATCACATTCCTCGTGTATGCATTGTCGATGAAAAGGGAAGGAACGAACTCTATAAGGAGTATGATGAAACAAGACTTGGAAGGACGGAAACTGTTTCGGCAAATTGTTGACGAAACCCCGGCGGAACTGAAGACGCAGTTGCGCTTCTCGGATTCTATTGCTGAAAAAATCGACGGCATACTCAAAGCGAGAGGCATGTCGCAGCGCGAATTGGCGAAAAAAACCAATAAGACCGAAGCCGAGGTTTCGCGTTGGCTTGGCGGCACACACAATTTCACCCTTCGGACTTTGGCCAAAATTTCGCTTGTGCTTGGCGAGGATTTGATACGAGTTTAGAAATAACCGTAAATGAAATGATATGACAATCGGCAATTTTTTGCTATCGTTCCTGTCTGTGCTCAACGCCATGAGCCCCTATCTGCTGCTGGGATTCCTTATCGCCGGAATCCTGCACGTGTTCGTGCCGAAGCGGTTCTATGCCAAGTATCTGTCGCGCGACAACAAGCTTTCGGTGCTGTGGGCGGCGTTGTTGGGCATCCCGCTGCCGCTCTGCTCGTGCGGTGTCATCCCCACGGCCGTCGGGCTCAAGAACGAGGGTGCCTCGAAAGGGGCGGTGGCCTCGTTCCTCATCGCCACGCCGCAGACGGGCATCGACTCCATCTTGGCCACCTTCTCGCTGATGGGGCTGGGCTTCGCCATCGTTCGCCCCGTGGCCGCACTGGTCACCGGTATCTGTGGCGGCTTCCTGGTGAACCGTTTCGTGAAAGCCGACGAGGGCGGACAGGTTTCCGAGTCATTCTGCAAAGTGGAAAGCGGCAACCGACTGTGGCGCGTGCTCAAGTACGCCTACTTCGACATGATTCAGGACATCGGGCTGCGATTGGTCATCGGGCTGTTGGTGGCCGCCCTCATCAATGTGGCCGTGCCCGACGAGTTCTTCCTCTCCTTCGGGAGCCAGCCGCTGTTGCAGATGCTGGTCATCTTGGCGGTGGCGGTGCCGATGTACATCTGCTCCACCGGCAGCATCCCCGTGGCGGCGGCCCTGATGATGAAAGGCCTCTCGCCCGGTGCCGCCTTGGTGATGCTGATGGCCGGTCCGGCGGTCAACATCGCCTCCATCCTCGTGGTGAAAAAGTCGATGGGCAGCCGTTTCACTTGGATCTACCTGTTCACCATCGTGGGCTTCTCCATTCTCTTTGGACTGCTGATCAACGCTTTCGGCATCAATGTCGTCGGCATGTCCGAAAGTTGCGGAATGCACGGTGCCTGCTGCCACGCCGAGGCCGCCACGCCCAGCGTGTTCCAAATCGTATGTTCGTCATTATTAGTTTTATTCATCATAACTGCACTGGGTATGAAATTCTTTGACAAATTCAAGAAACAGAAAACCGAAGCCGGGACGGTGGTTTACGCCGTCGAGGGTATGCACTGTAACCACTGCAAGGCCGCCGTCGAGCAGTCGGTGGGCAAGCTGAAAGGTGTCGAAACCTGCGAGGCCACCCCGGCCGCCAACACGCTTGTGGTCACGGGCACCGCAAGCGAGAACGACATCCGCAAAGCCGTGGAGCAGGCGGGCTTCGAGTTCAAAGGGGTGAAATAGACGGAGAAAGTAAATAGCAAGCCAACTAGAGATAACAATAAAATTATGAGAAAAGCAAGCAGACAAATGGATGCCGCCTTCGCATTGGAGGTGTTGGACAAGGCTCCATACGTTACCGTCAGTTTCACCCGTCCCGATGGGACACCTTACGGATTGCCCCTGTCGTTGGCGCGCACCGACGAGAGGACGTTCTATTTCCATTGTGCTTTGGAGGGCAAGAAACTCGACTGCATAGCACACTGTCCGACGGTGTTCCTGTCGGCCGTCACCAAATGTGCGCCTACCGTTGGTCCGAAAGACGGCAATTTCACGCTGCAGTACAAATCAGCCACTGCCGTTGGAAAGGCAGAGATGGTGACCGACCGCGAAGAGAAAATCGAGGGTCTGCGGGTCATCTGCCAGCGGTTCCTCCCCAAACACATGGACGCTTTCGATGCTGCCATTGCCCGCAGTCTTGAACGGACCGCCGTGGTGCGCATCACTCTGACCGAGCCTCCTGTTGGCAAGCGCAAGCAGTACGATAAGCAGGGCGAGGAGATGACGTGGGGACGGATGGAGTGAGTGCCGCAAGGGCTTCGCACCTTTGCGGCGGTATTTTGTTTTCCGCATAGTGGGAAAAAACGTATTTTTGCGGCCATGAACAAATCACCAATCATAGGCGTTACGCCGCTATGGGATGCGGAGTGCAAGAGCGTTTGGATGCTGCCGGATTATTTGGATGGCATCATCGAAGCGGCACAAATGACAAACAGGCGTTTCGTCTGGGCTGTCCAATGGCACCCTGAATATATGTTCAAAACTGATTCGGATAGTTCGGCTATATTTTCTTGGTTTGTTGAGCATTGCATTTAATTATCTTCAACATATATGAAATACTTTATCGTTGATGCATTCACCGACCAGCCCTTTGGGGGCAATCCCGCAGGCGTGGTGCTTTTGGATGGGGACTCCTTCCCAAAGGAAGAACTCATGCTGCAGGTTGCAGCCGAATTAAGGTATTCGGAAACGGCTTTCGTGAGGCGACATTCCGATAGTGAATACACTGTGCGCTACTTCACGCCAAAGGCCGAGGTGGAGCTGTGCGGACACGCCACCATCGCCGCCTTTTCGTTGCTGTACCAGTTGCAGCTGGCGAAGGACGGATGCATTTGCCACACGTTGGCAGGCGACCTCCGTATTGAGGTAGGTGAAAAAGTGCTGATGCAGATGGCAACGCCGCGTATCGTCGATACCATCCTGGATGCCGAAGAGATCTATAGGGCCATCGGTGTGACGGACTATCAGCCGACGCTGCCGGTGCAGATTGCCTATTCCGGATTGCCCGATATTATGATCCCGCTGCGTGATTTATCGATGCTGCAATCCTTGAAACCTGACATGGAGGCTATCACGGCAATTACCCGCAAATACGATGCGGTCAGTTTCCACGTGTTTGCCTTCGCGGGCGATGGCCACACAGCTCATGTGCGCGACTTTGCCCCGCTCTACGACATTCCGGAGGAGTCGGCCACGGGTACCGCCAATGCCGCCTTAACCCACTATTTGCAACAGAACGGCCGCATTCCATCGACGGGAGATTTCTCATTCCTGCAGGGCGAAGCTATGGGACGGCCTTCGGTGGTCGCCACGCGAATCAGTGGAGACGGTGTAATCTATGTCGGTGGCACTGCGACCATCGTGGCGAAAGGAGAGTTGATGGTGTGAAAAATGCTGAGCGACTGCTGGCTTGGTTTATTTTCCTTTCCTAAACTCCCTCGGGGTCATGCCCTTCATGCGTTGGAAGAAACGGGAAAAAGTGGTGACCAGAAAGAAAGTTTTTCGTACTTTTGCAACCATCATCAAAGAAAAGAAGATCCATTATGAAACAACCGGCCGATATGAAAAAAGTAGGTCTCTTCATCGACACTTGGTATCCCATGGTGGACGGTGTCATCAAAGTGGTGGACAACTATGCCCGCCGACTCATGCAATATTGCGACGTGGTGGTGTTTTGTCCCGCCACTCGCGGCTACAGCAAGGCTGAAGACAACAAATTGCCCTACAAGGTGGTGCGCTGTTCCTCTTTGCCGTTGATTAACAACGACTACGACATCCCCATGTCGGCCTTGGACCCCAAGTTTAACGCACAGCTGATGCGCAGCGGCATCGATTTCGTCCATATCCATTCGCCTTTCACCGTCGGACTGGCCGGCGTGCTTTATGCCAAGATGCACAAGCTGCCTGTGGTGGCCACCTTGCACAGCCAATACAAGCAGGACTTCGAGAAGCCTTTGGGCAACTTCAAGCCTGCCGTCAATGTGGCGTTGAACACCATCATGAACGTATTCAACCAATGCGACGAATGTTGGGCCGTGAACGAAGGCATCAAGGAGCTTTATCAGAAGGAATACGGCCTCACTGCCCCATGCAAAGTGCGCCTCAACGGCACCGACCATCATCCCGTGGCCGACCCGCAAGAGGCTGCTCGTATCGTCAACGAGACGTACCATATCTCCGCCGACACCACGGTTTTCCTTTTCGTGGGACGCATCAATTTCATCAAGAACATCGATTTCACTGTGCGTTCGTTGGCTCGTGCCAAGAAGTTGGGGCTGAAGAACTTCCGTATGCTCTTTGTAGGCAAGGGACAAGACGAGGAAAAATTGGCAGAATTGGACAAAGAGCAAGGCCTGATTGACGAGGTAGTGATGTGCGGCCTCGTCTCAGACAAAACGATGCTGGAAAACTTGTACTCACGCGCCAAGCTTTTCCTCTTCCCGTCGCTCTACGACGCCAATTCGCTCGTGCAAATCGAGGCCGCCTGCCAAAGTACCCCCACGTTGTTCTTGGAAGGTGCGCGGACAGCCGCCACGGTGAAGGCCGGCGTCAACGGCTACGTGTCGCCCGCAGGTGAGGACAACTACGCCCAAGCCATCATGGATATTCTGGCCGATGCCGAGGGCTATGAGCGCGTCGCGAAAGCCGCTCATAACGACCTCTATATCAACTGGGACGATGTGGTGAAAGAGGTTTATAAAGACTATGGCATCTTGAAAGCCAATAAAACGGTATGATTCCACGGCACTATATGGTCGCGAATGCCCGCAACCGCCTTAAATCCTATATAGAACTCTACCTGAAGGAGGAAATCATGGAGGAAGCCGTTGTGCACAATGTGGATGACTTTGTCCGTTTTCTGGAGTTGGCTGCCATCTCGGACGGCGAGATGCTCAATTATGAGAATGTGGCAGCGGATTGTGGCGTTTCAGCCAATACGGTCAAATCTTATTACAAGATACTTTGTGACACCTTGTTAGGATTCGAGGTGCCCGCTTACTCGAAAGTCATCAAACGGAAGCTGACCAAGGCCTCGCGATTCTATTTCTTTGACGTGGGTATCGCCAACTATCTGACAGGTCGTCATCATCTCGCCCCAAAGACTCCTGAATACGGTCATGCTTTCGAGCATCTTGTGATGCAGGAAATTGTGGCGTATCTCGGTTACAGCGACAGCGAGGAGAAGTTGACGTATTGGCACACGTATGATAATCTGGAGGTGGACGCCGTCATCGGTGATGCGCGGGTGGCCATCGAAATCAAATCGACCGATTCGGTTCAAGCAAGTCACAAGAAAGGTCTTGCCGAATTTGCCAAGGAACATCCCAATGTGAAGCAGATTCTGGTATCACGCGACCGGGTCACCCGACGGAGAGGGGATGTCGATTTGTATTATGTGACGGACTTTTTCAAAGAATTGTGGGAGGGAACGATTGTTTAAAAAACGAACTGCAACCTTTTCATTTTTCTTACATCCTATAAAAAAAGCGTATTTTTGCCGTGTGAATAATACACTGTAGGATTTAATATGTTTGACGTTATAGATGCCACGGGCACTGCCCGCAAAGACGACCCCCGCATGCGTGACGTGGAGAGGGAAATGAGGCGCCACCATTTGTCCGGGTGTGACGATAGGTCGGAATGCCGTTGTCGCCGCCGGTGCGGTGGTGACGAAAGACGTGCCGGACAATACCTTGGTCGGCGGCGTGCCCGCGAAAGTCATCAAGACCATCGAAAACGACCTCTGATCAATAAAAACGATAATCGTCGGGACGGAATTTTTTCCGGTGTGGAGTCAAGATCCATTCCGACAGCTACATAGGGCATTTTATGCTCGACCAAATGAAAATGGAACTTGACTTCGAACAGGTCAAGAAGTTTGAGGCCGGTTTCACCAACGAGTCGGCATTTTTTCTTGAAAAACACGATTGTCAGTACGGCCTGAGCCGATAATTCGCGAAAAAGTGGTATTTTTGCGGTCATAATATCTGTCCCATTATGAAACAACATCTTATCAGCGAAGGATATATGCCCTTCTTGGGCTATCAAACCTATTACCGCATCGTCGGCGAACCGTCAAACAAACCGGCGTTGTTGCTGTTGCACGGCGGACCGGGCAGCACGCACAACTATTTCGAAGTGCTGGATCGTATCGCCGACACAGGTCGTCAGGTGATTTCCTACGACCAGATCGGATGCGGCAACTCCTATCTCGACGGGCATCCTGAGTTGTGGACCCAGGAGACCTGGATCAACGAACTCATCGCCATGCGCGAATACCTGCACCTTGACCAAATCCACCTGCTCGGTCAGTCGTGGGGCGCCATGCAGGCCATCGCCTATATCATTGATTGTAAGCCGGAAGGCATCAAATCGGTGATTCTCTCTTCAGGTCACGCCTCCAGTTCGCTATGGGCCAGCGAGCAGCACCGTCTCATCCAATACATGCCGGAGGAGGACCAAGAGGCCATCCGTCGCGCCGAAGCCTCTGGCAAATGGGACGACCCCGACTATCTTCGCGCCAACGACCACTATTACGAGCGTTACGTCATCAGTGTCGATGAGAATTCGCCCGAATGCATCCGCCGTCCCAAACGTGCGGGCGACGAAGCCTACCTCTACGGCTGGGGGCCCAACGAGTACCAGCCGCTGGGCGACTTGGCCGATTTCGAATACACTGACCGCCTCCACGAAATCAAACAGCCCTGTCTAATCTGCAGCGGCACCCGCGACATCTGCACCCCAGTGGTGGCCGCCTCGCTCTACGAGAACATCCCGAATAGCCGCTGGGAGGTCTTCAAAGGCGCCCGTCACACCTGCTTTGTGGAACAGACCGACAAGTACTGCGCGATTTTGGAGAAATGGTTGGAAGAGAATGACGGGGCAAATGTTTAGACGAACAATTGTCTTTAAATGTCTGATGAATTGATGTCATTCATCACTAATCCGGCAAGCATAAAGCCGAAAATGGCCGTGATATGTGCCGAGGTGCCGTTGATCTGTGCTTTCGATGAGCACCATTCGTGATTGATGAGATTGGGATTGCCGGCGGCGATAGTGGCCTTGGGACACATGCAGGCGCTTGTGCCACAGGTGCTTGCGGTACCTTTGTTCGGCAGCACCTCGGGCGAGAACACGCAGAGGAACTTTTTCTTCGGATAGGTTTTCGCTTTTCTGAGACGCCTGCGAATGATGCTGGCCAAAGGACAACCATACACCTTCCAAAACTCGGCCACCTGAATCTTGGTCGGATCCATTTTGAGTGCGGCCCCCATGGCGGAGAATAGTTTGCCCGGACATTCCGTGGCGTGCAGGATAAGGTGAATCTTGTCCTTGAGGCTGTCGATGGCGTCAATGATGTAGTCGTAAGTCTCGAGTTGGAAAAACTCGGCGTTCTCGGCGGAATAAATCTCCTGCACAGCGTTGATTTCGGCTTTGGGATTAATCTCCAAAAGACGTTCCTTTAGTGCCTCCACCTTAACTTTTCCCACCGTCTTGGTGGTGGCTTGCAACTGCCGGTTGATATTGGTGATGCACACGCGATCGCTATCCACTATGGTAAGGTGGCTGATTCCGCTTCGCACCAGACTCTCGGCACACCAGCTGCCCACTCCGCCCACGCCAAAGATGATGACGCGTTTGTTCGAGACACGCTCCATCGTCTCCTCGCCCAAAAGCAGGTTCAAACGGTTGAATATGGGGTTTTGAACACTCATACTATGGTAGTTATTTGAGGCGGCAAAGATAGTGTTTTTAGACGAATTCTTAAACCCAAAAGAAACAATCACGATGAATCTGACCTGGTCTGGCGGCAACATTACGGAATAACAGGGTCTAATGACTTGTTTCTATGTCTTCAAAAGCCAAGGCTCCCGTTCTACTATCCTTGACAAAGCAGATTCCAATCGATCGACATCCTCTCCCGTCCATCCGAGCCCACCCTCACAAATCACTATTCGGTCTCCTTGCTTGGGGAAAATCCGAAGTCTGTCAAGGCTGCGTCCGCCCGGAAGCACAGACCAACTCATCCCTTCGAATGGAACCACCACTTTATGCTGACGGTTCAAAAGCGTGAAATGCACGACTCTGATTTCCTTTCTCAAATAATCAAAACTTACAGATTCCACTAAGCTCCCCTTGTTGATAAGGGAATAGTACAAGGCTATGCCCATAGATATGAGATAAACGAGCGGCCCTTTAAAAGAAGACATCAAGCCCTTATCAAACAAAGAGACCAAAAATAAGCCTACAAGAATAATGAACGTAATAATGGCAAGACGGAGATACCATCTTGACACTATGGATAATTTGCGTTTGCTTCGGCGGATAGTCCGAACATAACGGGGATATTGTCTGGGTTGGGCTTCTTCCATCTTCCTGCTTTTCAGTCCGCAAAAATAAGCATTTCTTTCAAACGTGCCGGTGGAGCATTGATGAAAGGGTGACTCATCCCCATGCGGGGTTGTGGGGGATGCCGCATCGCCAACGGCTACAGATAGGGAACCCCTAACGGGGTTCGGTTTTAGATAATACGAAATTCTTCAGCCTTTTTTGCCCGGCTACCAACTGGTGGAAATGCTGACGCGGGTGAAGAACTCGCTGAGAATCGGCTCAAATCATTGCGAAAAAAAGTACTTTTGCCGCCATTATGAAAAAGACCATCATCATCACCGGCGCCACCTCTGGAATAGGCCTTGAAACCACCCGTCTTCTGGCGGGCAAGGGCTATTGCCTTCTCGCCGTGGGCCACAGCACCGCCAATTGTGAAAAAGCCGACCGGGATATCAGGTTCGGCATACCTGATGCCGATATTTCTTGGTTCGCTGGGGACTTGATGCAGCAGCGGGAGGTCGTTCGCGTGGCCGGTGAGATAAAAAAACGGCTGAAGGAGAGAGGCGCCGAATCGTTGCACGCGCTCATCAACAATGCCGGATGCGCCCGAAGCCGATATATGACCACCGAAGATGGCTATGAGCAGCAATTTGCCTTAAATCATCTTGCCGGATTTCGGCTTACCTATGAACTGCTGCCTTATCTTCTGAAGGAAGGAGGGCGCGTGATCATGACCAGCAGCGAATCCCACAAGAACATGAAAGTACGTTGGCGTGATGTGATGATGAGAAAGCACTACAATCCGCTTCTCGCCTACAAGCAGTCAAAACTTTGCAACATGCTGTTCGCCCAGGGACTGAACGACCGCTACGGGGCCCAGGAGCTCCATGCCTACGGGGTGGATCCGGGCCTTGTGAACACGGACATCGGAAACAAAACAACGGGAATCGTGGATTTTGTGTGGAAATTCCGCAAACGCTTCGGAGTGTATCCATCCGTACCCGCGCAGGACTATCTGTACCTATGCGAGCAATGCGAGCCGCCGGCAGGGTTGTATTTTCATCATGGCAAATCTAAAAGGTACAGCAAACAGGTGACAACGGAAAATGCCGCACGGCTGTTTGAACTCAGTGAGCAGCTTTGCACTATTTGCTACGAATAAATTCTATCTTGCTGACGGCAGACATGCTGCACGGCGGCGCTCATTGAGAGTCTTCGGTTTGGCAGTACGAATATGCTTGTCGGTTGCGGCAAGCGAGACCGATTGAACAAGGTTTTGATAATTACCGTGAAAAGATGTCTGATTGTTTTAGTAGTTTTACGGTATGCATTTTCCCTGCTGCGGTGGTGAGGGTAAGGAGGTAGGTAGCCTGTGGGCGCGAGGTGAGGTCGAGACTGTAGCGGCCGGGGCCATCGGCTGTGAGGCGCACCTGCTCGCGGCGGCCTAAGAGGTCGGTGAGCCAGGCGGTCTCTGCCAAGGTCTCGCTGCTCGCGATGGTCACCCTCTGCCGGAAGGGGTTGGGATACACCACAATAGTATTGCTGACCTCTACTGGTGTAATACTCTCTCCGCCACCTTCGTGATAAACAAATGGCGAGCGCATCGAGGTGTCGACCAGCTTGGCGATATACTGCCCCGCACCGCAGGCTATACCGCCGAAAGTGGTTGTGGAGCTGAAACTGTTGCCAGTGATGTAGAGTGCTGTGTCGAGCAGGAGTAAGTGGCCGGACATACAATCTTCACCGTTGCAATGGAAGTCGTGGATGGCCACCTCGTGACCGTCGTAGTCCCACTGTGCCAGGGCCAGTCCTACCTGGGAGACACTCGGGGTGGAAAAGGTGGAGTCGGCAAAGAAGAGA
>ONCM01000027.1 GCA_900316305.1 uncultured Bacteroidales bacterium
TCAAGGACATGCGCGACAGTCTGGGCAACGCTTTCGACACGCTGAGCTATTATTACACCAGCAAAAAAATCAACGACACACTGAAAGCCTACTACGACAGCTCGCAAGTGAAGAGCGTCATCAGCGACACGGCGGACGCCATCCGCGCGGCCATCCCCGCCTCGCAGGTCAACGCCGACTGGAACGCGACCGGCGGTCCGGCCGAGATCCTGAACAAACCCGACCTGAGCGTTTACGCCACCACCAACGCTCTGAAAGACTCGTTAAGCCGCTATGTCGGGAAAGACAAGCTGAACGACACCCTCGACAGCTACTACACGAAGAACAACATTGACAGCAAGCTGAACGACTACGAGAAAAAATCCGAGCTTTGCGGCGACGTGAAAGATTGCATCAAGGACACCTTGGGCAAATATACCACCAGCAACAAAATTGACACGTTGCTGGGCGCCTATTACGACACCACCCACACCAAGAGCGTCATCAGCGACACCGCCACCGCGTTGCGCGCCATGATGGGCGATGCGGCCTACAACTCGAAGATCACCCTCAAGAAGAATAATGTAGAGTTGGATTCATTCCGCTTGAACCAGCAAACTGACAAAGCGATAAACATCACGGTTCCCACCACCGTGGCTGAACTCACCGATGAAGCCAACTATGCCAAAGTGGCTGCCGATAACCAATTCACCGGCACCAACACCGTGCCGCGTGGTTTCGTCATATCTGGCAACAACGCCACCAATGGCGACAACTGCAACAATATTGTGGTGAACGCTTGCGATTTGTGGGCGGTGTTCGACAGTTTGAGAAAGAGGATTGAAAATTTGGAGGGCGTAGTTAATGATCTTAGTACGGAATTGGCGGCCGTTAAGAACGCGGTGCCGCCTACCTACACTACCCCGAACGGTTTGGTGGCATCGGATACCACAGCCAACTCCGTAAAAGTGACAGCTTCTTTTACAAGCGATGTGCCCATCACCTCTTACCAGTTCTGCTATTCCAAAAATGCGGACATGAGCAATTCTACCTGCATTTCCAATGCAACAAATGAGATAACACTCCAAAATTTAACGCCGAACACCCATTACTATGTGACAGCTTCTGCCACAAATCTCGCGGGTACCACAAATGCCACCGATACTATAGACGTTCGCACAAAAGCCAACAAACCTAATGCAACGGTAGTGCTCAATTCTACAACTCCTGCTGGTTTTTCCGTGGCTTTGAGCGACATAACATTGGGAGGCGCAGCGGTTGGCTCTGTGCAGGTTTGCTATCTGAAAAAAGAAAATGATGATTGCCCTGAAATCATAAGCAACTGTGAGACAGCAGTGGAGATAGATTCCACTCAGAAAACAAACTCTCAAAATATTACAGGAAAAGATCCTGAAGAGTATTATTGTGTGAAAGTGATTGTGAGCAATGAAGACAGCAATTATGTTTATTTTGGGGAGGTGAAAACAGGTAAAGATTTAACGTTGAACCTTTCTGGACCAACCAGCATGAACCTCTGTGGAAGTACGAAGGAAGCCACCTATTTGGCTGAGCTTGACGGGGACGATGTGGCCAATTTCACTGTTGTCTGGAATAACAGTGACAGTACGGGACTTAAGAATATTGTCTCATTTAGCGATGTGGCTTCCGATTCCCTCATTAAATGTACCCTCACACGTTCGAGTGACAATTTTGTGCTGTCTGCGGAGATAAGAACCACTGTCACAAATGGAACAGATCATATCCCGTCATTCACCACTTGTGAAAACGGAAACACGGTGACTGTGAAATCGGTTTCTGAAACAACCTTGCTTGATTGGGGTGACAATACGACAAAATCTAATCCACAAGTTGGGGACAATAATTCTTATCCTGCGGGAAAAGATACCGTATATACTATTATCGCAAGCGGTAGCGACGGCTGCACCGCTACCAAAAGGGTGGCGGTGGGTAAGGGTTCCATCGCGCCTTGCAAGGGAACTCCTCGCACTGGAACAAGTTATGAAGGTAATGGACATACTTCCGCCATCAATGATGGATATGAATATGGTGGAGTAGATAGTATTACAGCCGTCACAGACTTTGAAGGGAATATTTATTCTGTAGTAATGATTGGAAGTCAGTGCTGGCTGGCGGAGAACATGCGTTGTTCTTACTCTCCAAGCAATAATGTATCTATCCTAAATCCACAGTCGAAAAGCGACGATGATTACACCCAGTCAAGTCGATGGATGGCTGCTCATTGGTGGAATAATGATAATGATGTTAACAACAGTATGTATGGTTTGTTGTATAACTGGTGTGCTGCAGTAGATACGTTCTATAAAGAAGGCAATTATAATGCAACTGCGAAGGGAGGCGGTAGTAAGAATGATAAAGATAAAGGATGGAATTGTGCTTTTAATACCCTATACCGTAGGGGGGTCTGTCCAAAAGGATGGCACATTCCGTCAGAAGGGGAGTGGAATGAGTTGATTGGTCAAATATCTTATGCGTCTGAATTAGTTAAGGGATGCTCTTGGTCTAATTCCACAACTAATACTCATCAACCAAATGATTACTCTGATATATATAGAAACTTGTCTGGTTTTGGAGCATTACCTGCAGGTTTTTTTAAAGATGGAAGTGGCGGCCACTTGAATAGAAGAGCTTATTTTTGGAGTGTTACCCAAAACAGCGACAATAACAACCAAGTCAAGGGTATGAATATCCAGAATGGTACCCCTGATGTTACAGTTCTCGATAATCAACCAAAACACAATGGTTTTTCGGTGCGTTGTTTACGTGACCAGTATGAGATATTAACGCTTTCCAGTAGCCCGGATAATCCATCCATTTGTCAGGGAGGCGGCGAGGTGTCGGTTACGTATTCTGCTTCCGTCACGGAGTATGGAGAGGAAGCTACGGGGTACACTTACTCGTGGAATGGGAGTTCTCCGAGCACCGATCCATCCTTTACTGTTGTTTATACGACCACGGGAACTTATACTGTTACCTGTACGGCCACAAATGGTACGATTCATTTGGAAAAAACGATTGAAACGACAGTCACCACATCGTCACCATCGTTCACCACTTGCACAGACGGACTAACCGTCACAATTAAAGATCCAGAGGATATTAGCAAATATGTTTGGGCGGAAGGGGATACGAATACGAATACTTCCCATACCTATTCAGGTATGGGCACCTATACTATTACAGCAACGAATAATAATGGTTGTTCTACAACAGAAGACGTGACGTTGTTGCCAACCACTCCTACTCGTACCCCATGCTTAGTCCAGTCATACCATCATTACATCGGAGGCGGCTACAATGGTGCGAATGACGGTTTCGAAAAGACAGTGGCAGGAGCAACAAGCCAAATCGACAGTGTTACGGACTATGAGGGTAATGTATATCCTGTGGCGCAAATCGGCACCCAATGTTGGATGGCGGAGAATATGCGATGTACACATTCTCCTAAAGGAAATTATATAGTTAATCCAAAAAACCAGTCAGGACAGCAGTATACAATAGCTAAAAAAATCAGGGTGGCGCATTGGAGGGAGAACGATTCTACTAATTATAGCCAATATGGATTATTATATAATTGGTTTGCGGCAGTAGACACGTTTTATTCCAGTACCCTAGGGGATGGATCTGTGGATGTTGGTGGTTATAATCCTAATATTCGCAGGGGCATTTGTCCCAAAGGTTGGCATATTCCAACTAAAGAGGAATGGGATGAATTAATAAATCATGTAGGGTCTGATAATGCTGGGAAGTTATCAACCAGTTGCTATTGGGAAGCTCCTAACAACGCCAATGGAGCTCAACCTGGTAATTATTCACATTCGGAGCGTAATTCTTCGGGCTTTGGAGCTATACCTGCCGGATACTTCGGTAATAGCGATAACAATGGCAATAGTTCTATGACAAAACAAGCCCTCTTTTGGAGTTCAACCCCTATGATATATTACGGTGACCGCGCTGAGGCATCTCGATATTTAAAATTGGTATATGATCAAAGCAACATTAGCGTTGTTGGTGCTACTTCTGGTGATAATAACAATTCTAGTGATAATGGAACTTCTATGGGCTTTGGTTATTCGGTTCGCTGTTTACGCGATGTAATTACTACCCCTGCCACTACAGAGGTAATAATTGAAGCGACGCCAAGTAATGTTTCCCTTTGCACAGGCAGTTCCGTGTCCGTGACCTATCAAGCAAAAGTGAAAGAGAATGGTAATTTGGTTGGAGGCTATTCCTACTCTTGGAGCACTTCCGCAGGAATAACGGGTGAGGTGGATGCATTGGATAATAGTCGTTTTTCAGTTACTTATACCTCAGCAGGCACATACGAGGTTACATGTACGGCGGAAAATGGTTCTGGACCTAATGCGGTTATTTATGTTCAAAACGTGGGCGTTGGTTCACAACCTTCATTGGCTATTTGTGAAACAGGTCTTACCGTTACTGTCAATGAGAGTAAGAACACTGCATCTCTTACATGGGGCGACGGTACTGCTCTTGAAACGAGTCTTTCCCACACTTATGCTTCGGAAGGAGAGTACAATATCACAGCTACAAGTAATGACGGTTGTAACATAATCAGAACGGTTAAATTGGGCAATTCCATGCTGGCACCTTGCACGGTGGCAAATCCTCATACGAATTATTCGGGTGGTGGATATGGTAACGCTGACGATGGTAAAGAAACAGTTGTTGACGGTAAAGTCAATACGGTCACCGACTATGACGGCAACATCTATCCCGTTGTTCAAATTGGCAGCCAATGCTGGATGGCTGAAAACATGCGTTGTGAACATAGCCCTTCCCATGGTGGTGTCAGCATCTTAAATCCGGATAATCTTTCAGACATTAGATCCTCAAATCGCCATAGTTCCCAAGCCGCCCAATGGTACACGAACGATGCCTCATACGCATCCCAAGGGTATGGTTTGCTGTACAACTGGTGTGCGGCAGTGGACACGTTCAATGCGAATGAAGGCGCTACAGTGACAACAGAAACGGGTCACTGGTGGGCTTGCACTTTCAATGGGCCACGACGGGGCATTTGTCCCAAAGGTTGGCATGTGCCAACTTCTGAAGAATGGACACAGATGGAAACTGCCGTAGGTGGTGCTGGAAAACTGTCCAAGAGCTGTGATTGGGCTGGATCAAGTACACTTCCGAACAGGCCTAATAGCTATTATGATCCAAATCGGAATAGCTCGGGGTTCGGCGTGTTGCCGACAGGCTATTCTGAATTTAGTGCCGCTCCAGCACCTTCGGGCGGCTACCGTTTCAACGGTGTCGGAGAAAATGCGTATTTTTGGACGACTACATCTCATAACGATGCATCTTTTCGCTATGTCAGAATTCTGAAAAACGACGATGTAGATGTCTCTTCTGATTTCAAGGATACGTCCAAGGAGTATTCCGTCCGCTGCGTCCGCGACAGCGAATAGGCGAGAAAAGCATTAGGTATGATACTCAAAAAGACCGTCCCGTTTCGGGCGGCCTTTTTTTTTAAGGCGAAATAGTGGATTCCGCGCGGCCCGGCAACCACCGCCATTCCGTTTTGCCGGAAAAGGGAGGCGCTGAATCGCGAGGGCAGGAAGAACCGTAAAGGCAGGGGGTTGCCCGCCAGGGCGGTCACGCAAAACGGAACCTGGAACTCGCCAGGGAACTGCCCTGGCGGGAGAGTCGCTTTTTCGATATGGGGTGCCCTGGCGAGAAAGTCCGCTCTTACGACACCGCGTGCCCTTGCGAGTCCGGGGTTCCGTTTGGCCGGAAAATGTCTTGCTTTGACGTTACGGTTGTCGGGGTCGGAAATGCGTGGGGGTTTCGTTGTCGGAGGGTGGCCAAACGGAATGGCGGGGCCTTTTTAGTTAGCAGTTAGTAGTTAGAAGTTAGCAGTTGAGCGTGGTGCTACGCTCTTGCGAGTCCGAGGTTCCGTTTGGCCGGTTCTGGTTGGGCTGTTTCGTTAATGCTTGGTGCTCGTGGTTGTTTGTCTTTTTCGGAAAAGTGTGGTGGCCAAACGGAATGGAGGTGGGGAGAGCGTTATGGATTGCTCTTGCGTGAATCCCGCTTTTCGTCACCCCCTGCGCTAACGAAAGAGCCCCCTCCATTCCGTTTGGCCTTGCCAAAGCAAACATTGTCTCGCAAGTGAAAGCGTGCCAAACGGAATCCCGCGCCCGCCAGTGCGTGATAATACGAAAAAGGCGGGCGGCCCGCCAGAGCAGACGCTTGCGAGAGAGCGTTTTAGTTAGTAGTTAGTAGTTGGCAGTTAGCAGTTGGGTGGGGTGTCGTAATACATTTTGCAAATTTAACTGTTAATCGTTAAATAATGCTCTGAAAAATTATTTTAATTTTATTGTCGGAGCGAATTGGAAAAAGTGTATCTTTGCGGCGTTGAATTTTTATTATATCTCTAACCCTTAAAACAAAAAGTATTATGGAAAAGAAAGATCCTATCGAAGAAGCCCGAAGATATGTGGCGAATGCGGAGGAGGTCATCAAGAAAGCCGACTATGACCCTGAAACCAAGTCTTACACTGACAGCAAATACGTCAAGACGGCCGGGAACATACTGTGGAACGGCTGCCTTGTTGCTCTTGAGGCTGCCTTTCATGTGCGCAAGGGCAAAGGCCGCCCGTCCATCGACAAGTATCGCGAAGTTATCGCGAAACGCGACGGCAGACTGTTGCGGATAGTGAATAATGGATACGATGTCGCCCATCTTTCCATGGGCTATGACGGGGTTAAGAATAAAAAGGTCTGCGATACGGGGTTTGAGGTTGCTAATGACATCATCGACAAATGCGCCAAGATGTACACGGAGCCGGTGTGCGCGTGAAGATTGCGATATGGCCTCTTCCGTCCGCTACTTCCGCGACGAGTAGGCGGATCCAATAACCCTGAATGAAACGGAAGGTCCCGGTGCGGTGCGCGTGCGTCGGATCCTTTTTAGTTAGTAGTTAGTAGTTAGCAGTTAGCAGTTGGGGGGGGGTGTCGTAATACATTTTGCAAATTTAACTGTTAATTGTTAAATAATATTCTGAAAAAATATTTTAATTTTATTGTCAGAGCGAATTGGAAAAAGTGTATCTTTGCGGCGTTGAATTTTACTTACTAAAACTGAAAAAATGAAAGATACTAAAATCACTTATTCCATCGAAGAAGCAAGAAGGTATGTGGCTAATGCTGAGGAGGTTATCCTAAAAGCCAAGTATGACCAGGAGACAAGATCGTACATGGATAGCAAATACGTGAGAGCCGCGGGCGACTACCTCTGGAAAGGCTGTCTCATCGCCCTTGACACTGTATTTAACGTGCGCAAGGGGAAAGGGCGCCCGTCGATAGACAAGTATAGGGATGTTGTCGCGAAACGCGATGGCAAACTGTTGCGGCTCGTGAATAATGGATACGATGTCACCCATCTGTATATGGGCTATGACGGCACTTTGGATAAGAAAATCTGCGACAGGGGGTTCGAACTTGCCAACGAGATTATCAGCCATTGCGCCTCGCTGATGCCGAAAGTGGCGTGCGCGTAACAATCTCGGCATTAAATTTAGTAGTATTTTTAACCCTTAAAACAAAAAGTATTATGGAAAAGAAAGATCCTATTGAAGAAGCCCGAAGGTATGTGGCGAATGCGGAGGAGGTCATCAAGAAAGCAAATTACGACACTGAACTGAACATTTACACCGACGGGAAGTACATCAAAATGGCAGGGATTACCTTGTGGAACGGCTGCCTTATAGCCTTAGATGCGGCGCTGGGAATCAGCAAGGGCAAAGGCCGGCCGGACATCAAGAAGTATAAGGATGCTGCCACCAAACGCGACAAGAAACTGATGGCGGCTATCGTGGCCGGCTATGACACCATGCATCTGCACATGGGATACGATGGAACAAAGAACAAGAAAACTTGTGACTCTGGTTTTGAATATGCCAATGTTATTATCGACCGATGCGCGATGCTGATTCCCGAACCGGTGTGCGCATGAGTGCCAATAATATACATGGTCTCCGCGTCAGCGAAATCTTTTAGCAGCGCAGCATCTTCTCCCGCAGGTGCGCGTAGCTCGCTTCGTTGAAACGGTACTGGATGGGGGAGTGCGGCGACTTCTTCTCCTCGTCGCTTTGCGCCACTGGGGTGAGGATGCCGGAAGCGAGGAATTTCTTTTGAAAGTTTCGGCGGTCGAACTCACGGCTGAAGACATCTGTGTAGAGCCGTTGCATCTCCGGGAGCGTGAAGATGTCGTTGAGGAGGGCGAAAACGACCGGCGTGTTGATGAAGGCGATGCGGAGCTTCCACAGCGCCATGCGACAGATCTTTTCGTGGTCGAAGGCCAACTTGGGCATCTCGTGAATGTTGAACCAACGGGCGTCCTTCGCGTCGTCGCCGGCAACGGCAGCGGTCTTGTTCGGTTGGACGACGGATGCGAACGCGACGGTAATGGTGCGCCCACGCGGGTCGCGGTCTAGGTCACTGAACGCCCCTACCTCGTTGAGGTATTTGGTGGTGAGCCCCGTCTCCTCTTTCAATTCGCGACGCGCAGCCTCCTCCAAGGTCTCGTCTTCATCCAAAAAACCACCCGGGAACGCCCAACAGTCTTTGAACGGCTCATTTCCTCGTTTGATTAGCAGCACGTTGAGATGCGTGCCGTCGAAACTGAACACCACATTGTCAACCGTCACCGCGGGACGCCAATAGTCGTAGGTGTAAACTCCTTTTTCTCCCATAATTCTGTGTGATTTTTACACGCGGCAAAAATACATTTTTTTTATTGTGTAAAACTTACACATCGTAACGTTTTTTTGCTATTTTTGCAGCCTCTTAAATTTTATGAAATATAATATTTAAGTTGTTGTTTTATAGGATTTTGCAAAGAAACAGAAAATGCAGATAATGAATAAAAAATGCTTATCCCTCCTCTTGGCAGGATTGCTTGCGTGCGGAATGATGACGTTGCACGCACAGGATTCTGTCCATATTGATCTTAACAAAGCTATCGAAATCGCCCTCTCCGAGGCTCCGACGATGCGCATCGCTGACCGTACGGTCGATATCAAGCGGGAATACAAGAAAGAGCAGATTGTGTCGCTCTTCCCTGACGTTTCGCTGGCTTCGAACTACAACCGTACGCTGCTGAAGCAGACCATGTCGATGGATATGGGCGGGCAGACGATGAACATCAAGGTGGGTCGCGACAACACCTACTCGCTGGGTGCGAACCTGAGTCTCCCGATAGTCTCTTTCCCGCTCTGGTCGAGCCTGAAACTCAGCTCTATGGACATCGACTTGGCATTAGAATCGGCCCGCTCCTCCAAAATCGACCTGATCAACCAGGTGAAGCAGGCCTACTACACTTACTTGCTGGCAAAACAGTCGTACAGTGTGCTGAAAGCAAACTACGACAACTTGGATGCTAGCAACCAGCTGGTCTTGCATTCGTACGAGCAGGGCTTGGTTTCCGAATATGAGAAACTGCGTTCCGAAGTGGCATTGCAGAACCAAAAGCCAACAGTCAACTCTGCTGCCACAGCCGTAAGGTTGTCCGCTATGCGACTCAAAGTGGTATTGGGCATGGATGTTAACGAACCCGTGATTTTTGACGGTCAACTCTCTGACTATGAGCAGTTAGTACTGAATGCTACCAAGCCTTCCGAACAGGATCTGCAATTGGCCTACAACTCCGCGTTGCGTCAGATGGAAATGGGCATTGAACAGTTGGAACAGTCCAAAAAGATTATCCGTGGTTCCTCTCTGCCGATGCTTGCGTTGGCCGGAGCCTTCCAGTATTCCGGTATGGGTGACGATGGCGGCACATTCACCAACTATCCTTACTCCTACGTGGCGTTGTCCTTGCAAGTGCCGATCGTCGGCTGGGCATCCACCCATTACAAGCTGAAACAGTCGGATTTGAGCATCCAGAACATGCAAGACCAACGGCTGGATCTGGAACGCAATCTCCGTCTGGGCGTGCAAAGTTGCGTCAACGACATGGAGCAGGCTATCGAAGACCTTGCTTCCAACAGCGAAACCATGCGTCAGGCACAGAAAGCTTACGACATTGCCCAGAAGCAGTACGAAGTGGGCATGAACACCTGGCTCGACCTGCGCACCACCGAACTTGCCCTCCTCACCAGCCAGCTCTCCTACTGCCAGTCCATCTTCGACTACCTCGTGGCGAAGGCGAACTTGGATGCGACCCTCGGCGTGGAACAATGATGAATTATGAATGCTGAATTATGAATATTTAATTCGAAATAAATAAATTGAAATATGAAAAAAATCACCATTTTATTGGCAGTCACCATGTTAGTGATGGTGGGTTGCAAGAAGAAAGAGGCTGTCACCGCCGGTGACCAGAAGATGACCATCCGCACGCAGGAGGTGCACGTGGAGGAGGTTGACCAACCCTACGAGTACACCGCTATCGTGGAGGCTAACGCCGTCAACAACATCGCCCCGCTCACGGGCGGCCGTATCGACAGAATCTATGTGGAGGTCGGCGACCGTGTCAGCAAGGGCAAGGTCCTCGTGCAGATGAACGAGAACAGCCTCAAACAGTCCAAATCACAGCTTGACAACCTCAAGGCCAGCTTCAAGCGCGTGGACGAGCTCTACAAGGTCGGTGGCGTTTCCAAATCCGATTGGGACGCAATGAAGACCCAACTGGATGTGGCGCAAACCACCTACGACAACCTCTTGGAAAACACGCAGTTGATCAGCCCGATTTCTGGTGTGGTGACGCAACGCAACTACGACAGCGGCGACCTCTACGGCGGTCTGCCCGTGGTACAGGTGCAGCAAATCACGCCCGTGAAGATGAACATTAACATCTCCGAAACGCTGTTCAAGCAGGTGAAAGTGGGCACGCCGGTTACAGTCAAGGTGGATGCCTACGGTGACGAGGAGTTCAAGGGCAAGATCAGCCTCATCTACCCGACCATGGACGGTGCCACGCACACCTTCCCCGTGGAAGTGCAGCTGGCCAACACCGACAGCCGCGTGCGCCCGGGTATGTATGCCCGCGTGACCATGAACTTCGGCAAGGAGAAACACGTGGTTGTCCCCGACGAGGCCATCTTCCGTCAGCAAGGTTCCGGCAACCGCTATGTTTATGTTTATAAAGACGGTAAGGTTTCCTTCAACCAGGTTGAAATCGGTCGCCACCTCGACAGAGCCTACGAACTCATCTCCGGCAACGTCCAGGACGGCGACATGGTGGCCACCACGGGACTTGCACGACTGAAAGACGGGTTGGAAGTGAATGTCGAAAAATAATGGTTATAGGTTATTGAAGTTTATAGTTTATAGTTTTTAGTTATAGTTTATAGTTTAAGGTTTATGGTAAAAAGCTAACAGCCAACAGCCAACAGCTAATAGCCAACAGCCAATAGCCAATAGCAAGAAATATGAGTTTATACCAGAAATCGGTCGCGAGACCTATCATGACAGGGTTGATTTACATTGCCGTCATCATCATCGGCATATTCTCCCTGACCCGGCTGCCGGTGGACCTCTTCCCCCACATGGACAGCAACACCATCATGGTGCTCACCGTCTATGGCGGCGCGAGCGCGGAGGACATCGAGGACAACGTGTCCAAACCCATCGAGAACGTGCTCAACACACTGAGCGACCTCAAGCACATCACCTCCAACTCCAAGGAGAACTACTCCATCGTCTATCTGGAGTTCGAGTATGGTGTGGATATCGAACAGAAAACCAACGATGTACGAGACAAGTTGGACATGGTGAAGTCGGCATTGCCCGACGGTGCCAACCAGCCCTATCTGTTCAAATTCAGCGCCGACGACATGCCCATTATGATGCTGTCGGTGCAGTCTGGACAGAGCACGCAGGCGTTGTATAAGATCCTGGACGACAAGGTCTCCTCCCCGCTGTCGCGTATCAGCGGTGTGGGTGCGGTCTCCATCTCCGGTGCCCCGCAGCGTGAGATCCAGGTCTATTGCGACCCCTACAAGTTGGAAAGTTACAACCTTACCATCGAGACCATCGCCTCCATTTTAGGCGCGGAGAACCGCAACGTCTCCCTCGGTGTCATGGATGTGGGTTCCAAGACCTACTCCATGCGTGTGGATGGCGAGTTCAACAGCGCGGATGAGATGGAAGACGTGGTGGTCGGCAGCTACAACAACAAGAACGTCTATCTGAAGGATGTGGCCGTGGTGAAAGACACGCTACAGGAACGTATGCAGGAGTCCTATACCGACGGACAACGCGGTGCTATGATCATCATCCAAAAGCAGACCGGTGCCAATACGGTGCAGATCTGTAAGAAAGTGTTGAAGGAATTGCCTGGTATCCAACGTTCTCTGCCCGCCGACGTGAACCTGAGCGTGCTGGTTGATAACTCTGACAACATCACCAACACCATCGACAGTTTGGAGGAAACCATCCTCATCATCCTGTTGTTGGTGGTCATCGTGGTGCTCTTCTTCCTCGGTAGATGGCGCGCCACCATCATCATCGCCATTGTGGTGCCCGTCTCCTTGATTGCGGCATTTATTTACCTCTTGGCTACGGGTAATACTCTGAATATCATTTCGTTGTCATCTATCTCCATTGCCATCGGTTTGGTGGTCGATGACTCCATCGTGGTGTTGGAGAACATCACCACGCATATCGAGCGAGGGTCGAAGCCCAAGGCGGCGGCCGTGTTCGCCACCAGTGAGGTGTCCCTCTCCATTATCGCTTCCACCTTGGTGATTATCGCTGTGTTCTTGCCGTTGACCTTCCTTACCGGTATGGCCGGCGTGCTCTTCAAACAGTTGGGATGGATTGTCACCATCGTGATTGCGGTCTCCTTGGCGGCCGCTATGACGCTGACCCCGATGCTCTGTTCCCTCTTGTTGAAGAAGAACCCGAAAAAGAGCAAGTGGTTCGCCACAGTTTACGGCCCCATCGAGCGATTCCTGGCCCGTCTGGACAACGGCTACGCCAAACTGCTCCGCTGGTGCGTGAACCACCGGAAGACGGTTGTCGGTCTCGCCACGGTCATCTTCCTCGCCAGCTTGACCCTGCTGAAGGTGATTCCTACCGAGTTTTTCCCGACGCAGGACAACGCCCGTTTGAGTGCCACCGTGAAGCTGCCGCAGGGCACGCGTGTGGAGACCACCAAGGCGTTGGGCGACCAGATTGTGAAGGAGATCCGTGAAAAGTATCCGGACGAAATCAAATCCATCAACTATTCCGTGGGTATGCCCGATGAGGACAACACCTGGAGCCTGATGCGTGATAACGGCACGAATTTGCTTTCCTACAACATCCGCTTGGTCAAGAAGACGGAACGTGAGAAGTTCATTACGGAGATTGCCGATGGTGTTCGCGCCATTCTGCGCCAGCATATCGAGATTGTCTCCTCCACGGTCACCACCGGACAGGGTAACATGGGTGGACAATCTACCGTCGATATTGAGCTTTACTGTTACGACTTCAACACCACCGACCAGTTCGCCGCTGACCTCGCTGATCGTATGCGACAAGTGCCGGGCTGTTCCGAAGTGGTGATCAGCCGTGACGAATACACCCCCGAGCTGGAGGTTGTTTTCGACCGCCAGAAACTGGCCGAGAACGGACTCAACTCCACAACGGCTGCCGGTTACGTGCGCAACCGCTTCAACGGTTACACGGCTTCGCAGTTCCGTGAAGATGGTGACGAGTACAACATCCGTGTGCGTTACGCTCCTGAGTTCCGTAACGATATACACGCCATCGAGAACATCTTGATGTACAACAATATGGGCAAAGGCATCCGTATTGGTGATGTGGCCACCGTGGAAGAAACCTTCACCCCGCCGACCATCGTCCGTAAGGACCGTGAGCGTATGGTCAAAGTCTCCTGTGTGGTCGCCAAGGGCGCTGTGCTGAGTGAACTGGTGGAATCTGCACAGAAGGAACTCGACCAGATGGACATCCCCGCCACCCTCGATTACAAGATTGGTGGTACGTGGGAAGACCAACAGGATGCTTTCGGCGATATGTTCGTCTTGATGGCCCTGATTATCATGTTGGTCTATGTGGTGATGGCCGCCCAGTTCGAATCGTTCAGCTATCCGTTCGTCATCATGGGCTCCATCCTTTTCGCCCTCACCGGTGTGTTGATTGGCTTGGCCGTCACGCGCACCGCCTTGGGTATCATGGCGTTGATCGGCGTGATGATGCTGATCGGTATTGTGGTGAAGAACGGTATCGTGCTGATTGACTACACCAGTTTGTGTGTCGAGCGCGGCATGAGCATCAAAGACGCTGTTGTCGCCGGCGGTCGTTCCCGTTTGCGTCCCATCTTGATGACCACCCTGACCACGGTCTTGGGTATGATCCCGTTGGCCGTTGATAAGGGCGAGGGTGCCGAGATGTGGAACTCCATGGGTATGGTCGTGGCCTGGGGTCTTACCTTCTCCACGATGGTCACCCTGATCCTCATCCCGATCCTCTTCAGCAAGTTCGCCGAATGGAACGCCCGCGGTGCCGAACGCCGCCGTGCCCGCCGCGAACGCAACAAAGCCCTCGGCGTCAACGAAGTTTAGTTAGTAGTTAGCAGTTAGTAGTTAGCAGTTGAAACGAAAAAGCCTCCATATTATTAAACAACTTCCTTAAGCAGCCTCGGAGAGGCAAAACGCGCGAGTATGGGGCAGGTAGAAACAAATAAACAAATAGATACTAAAAATGAAAGCCGTCTTCATATCATTATACCAAGCCTTCTACGATGAGGTGATGGAAATTTTAGACAAAAACGAAATCCGCGGATTCACCTTCTGGAACGAGGTGCAGGGCCGCGGTAGCCACGATGGAGAACCGCACTATGGCACTCATGCATGGCCGACTCTGAACTCCGCCATCTTGGCCTTTATGCCGGATGAGAAGGTCAAACCGTTGCTCCACGACATCCACGAATTGGACATGTCCGCCGAGCAACAAGGGTTGCGCGCCTTCGTTTTGAATGCCGAGGAAATCACGGACAAGGACCTGTAGAGACGCGCCATGGCACGTCTCTACGACATGACCTCATGCCCAAATATATATTAACGAAGCATAACCTCAAACTAATGAAAAAGCCCCTATCCCTCTGCCTCTTATTGGCAGTCATCCTGTTCGGCAACCTCTCCGCCCAGGTCCAGCATTTCACCTGGCAGAACGTACAGCGCGAGTACCTCGTGCGCACCCCCGCGAATCATGACGGTACGCTACCGGTTCTGTTCTTCCTGCACGGATTGGGTGACAATATCACCGATTGTGACGGGGAGTTTGATTTCGGGCAGTTAGCCGAGGATTTCGGTTGGGCGATTGTGGTGCCGCAAGCCCTCACCCAAGGTATTTTCGGCACTATGTGGAACGCGGGGCTGTTGAGCAGCTCGATTGACGATGCTGGCTTTCTATTGGCACTTCTTGATTCGCTGACTGAACAGTACCAACTTGACCCCGACAGCGTATTCTTCACTGGCTTCTCCATGGGCGGCTTCATGACCTATCGCATGGCTATTGAGCATGGAGACCGTATCACGGCCTGCGCACCCGTCAGCGGACTGATTTCCACTGCGGATGCCACCAAAACACCCGTTACACCTGTCCGCATTCTCCACATCCATGGCACTAACGACAATATTGTAGGATATAACGGGATTTCTTACGGATCTACGCTCGGCCTCGGAGTCGATGCCATCCTCGATTATTGGCAGAATGCCAACGATTGCAACGGCGAATTTGCCATCGACACACTGCCCAACCTCAAGATCGACGGACTGCGTTTCATCCGCTACACCTACAATTGCGACACGGACTTGCAGCATTTGAAAGTGGTAGGCGGTACGCACAAATGGTATCATGATGCCGACCTGTATGATGTTGGATATGAAGATGTTATCTATGAATTTTTCACAGGACACATTGCCCCGTCAAGAACCCCTGTTCGTGAGAAATCCCATATAGTGATTTATCCGAATCCAAACACAGGCTTCTTCAATGTCCAATTGTTTGAATGCGATTCTCCTAATATCGAAATTCGGGTGTTTGATATCTATGGAAAATTGGTTGATGTTGTAGAGACGATGTGCACATCGTCCCTGCAGACCGTACAAATTGACTTGTCCCGTCACCCCGACGGTGTTTATTTCGTGCGCGAACAGAGCGGCGCAATGGCGAAGGTAGTGGTGGCGCGATGAAGGAGGATGAGAGGATGAGAGGATAAGAAGATAAGAGGAAGAGGATAAGATGATAAGATGATAAGATGATAGAATAATGGATAGGAAGCCCTTATACACCATAAAAAGCCTTTACTCTAAGGAGGAGTTCATGCGGTTCAACAGAACCCTGCGCTTCCGGAATAAGAAAATTGTTGTTTTCCTCTCCATATTAGATGGCCTGTTGGTTGCTTTGACCCTGTTTTGTCTGATTAGCGGCAACTACATCTGGGCCGCGGTTGCCGGTTTTTATCTGGTTTTCCTCAACTGGTACTTGTTCCGAGGCATCGACCAGCGCATGGCCAAAGTGTTCATGCGGAATACGGAGATTGCCGGGCAGAAGTGCGAGTTCCAGTTTTTCGAGGACCATTTCGATGCCATCACAAAAAGCGGCACTACCAGTATCGGTTACGACAAGATAAAGAACATCATCGAGACGAAAACCAACGTTTACATCATGTACTCTGATTCCCAAGGTATTATGATGAAGAAGCCGCTACCGGAGGGATTCATAGAATTTTTGCGTGAGAAGGTTGTGAAGTAGTGTGAAACTATTTCTCGCAGAACTCGCAGAATTACGCAGAGTTTTTTTCTGCGCTAATCTGCGAGTTCAGCGGGAAAATCAAATAGACTTTTAAATCATCATTTTCTCCAATCTCGTCCAATCGATTTCCGGTCGAGGCTGGAAATATTTGTCATGCCTTTTGGAACGGTATAGCATGGCGTCTTCGGGATTGATGTTCCATTGCGTTTCGTCTTCAGTGATGGCGACTAACAAATCTTCCGCCCCGAAACAGAGGTACAGCCATTCTCCAATGTGCTTTTTGAACAGTTCCGGTTGGCACCACGCCTGAACAGTACAGGAGCAAAAACACCATATATCGTCCGCCAAATCGTAGAGCACCTGTCGTGACACACCGCATGGAAATGTGATGGCATATCTGCCTTCACCACGTTTCCAAAGTAACGGCACATTTTCAAGAGTACCCTCGTAACCTGTCATACTGTCCAAAATCAGTTTCTCCAGCTGCCCGTAATCGGTTACGTTATCTAACAGGATAACGGTGGTGGTGTCTATGGGGTTGCGAAACCGCTCCTCTTGAATGGCAGCCAACTCTTTGAGCTGCTCCCGTTTGAGAAGTCGGTCTTGTAATTCCCATTTGCGTTTTATCCGATTGAAAAACAGGGTGAAATAGAGCATGTACAGCGAACCACCAATCATCAAAGCTATAACGAAATAAGCAAAGAAACCGGGCGACCATGAAGGGTCCGACAATTTTTCTTTAATGAAAAGAAACGGCACCAAAGCGAAAACCAGCGCCTGGATGAAAGCAGCTATCCTAAAAAATGCATTACCGTATTTTTCGAAAAACAACATGGCACATTGTTCATGGTAGAGACGTAGTGCACTACTTCTCTACAGCGCTACCAATTTCTCAATCTCTTCTTGCAGCTTCTCTGACACCGGCACCAACGGTAAACGTAATGTATTGTCAATCAAACCCATAGCAGACATAATGGCTTTCACGCCGGCGGGACTGCCCTCTTTGAAGCAATCGACGGTGAGCGGCACCAACTGCTGGTGGATTTTACGCGCTTCGTCCAATTCCTGATCCATGATATGGTGCACCATGTCGGCCACTTTTGCGGGGAACGCGTTGGCCATCACGGAGATAAGTCCGTCGGCACCGGCAGCCATAAGCGGCAGCGTAAGCAGGTCGTCACCGGAAATCACCAAGAATCCATCGGGACGTTTGGCAAGCAGCTGCAGAATCTGCTTCATCATGCCGGAAGCCTCCTTGATACCGACCACGTTGGGACATTCCTCAGCGATGCGAAGGGTGGTGGCTGCTTCCAGATTACAAGAGGTACGGCCGGGCACGTTGTAAAGAAACACCGGCATATCCGTGGCGGCAGCAAATGCTTTGTAATGAGCGATTAAACCCGCCTGAGACGGCTTGTTGTAATAGGGGGTGACTGTCAAAATCGCATCCACGTCGAAGGCGGCGAGGTGGTCTAATTTGCGGATCATGAACTGAGTGTTGGGACCGCCAAGACCCACCATCACGGGCAGCCGTTTCGCGTTTGTCTCCAGAATACAGCGCAGCAAGTCGTCTTTTTCGTCTGGTGCGAGTGTCGGATATTCGCTCGTAGTGCCGAGGGCGAGCAGGTAATCCACCCCATTGTCAATCACGCGGTTGACCAACTCGGCCAAACGTTTGAAGTCAATCTGTCCATCTTTTTTGAAGGGCGTGATTAGAGCGACGCCTAAACCTTTGAATGACTGTTGGATATCGTTTCTCATTTGCCGGCAAGTTTTGACGTGTATGTGAATGCGGAGCCTAAGAATTGGGTGTAATTTCCGTTTTCGGTCTGAAGGGTGAGGTCGTACTGCTGTTGGTAGTCGGCGCAACTGCCGATGATGAATTTCGAGTGGGCAGTGGCCAGGATAGCTTCGATGGGAGCATGATAGCGGTAGTTGAAGTCGATGAGGATGTCGAAGTCTCGGTTGATGAAGTCGGTGACTTGGATCATGTTGGGTTCGCCGCACCAGTTGAGCTGTTTCTGGCAGAAATAGTCGGCGGAAAGCTGTTGCAGGCAATAGAACGGCACATATTTCTCATCAATGTATCCGATGAGATGCACAATTCGTCCTCCCTGCTGCAGTTGCGTGAAAATCCGGAAGATGGCCTTGTAGGAGTCCTCGTCGGTGATTTCGCACAACACCCCAACGGAGTTGGCGCGTTCCAGCGAACAAACCTCCCTGATTTTATTGGGCTTCTTCGTGGCTAGATGCTTGCGGAGAAAATATTTCTTTATTTTGGCGAACATAGGAAAATGGTCTTTTTCTAAAAAACCTGCAAAGATACAAAATTTGTGGAAAATTTACCGGAAATAAAAAAACGGGCGGAGAAAATTCCGCCCGTGGTCGCATGCGTCTCTACAAATTATTTTACAATCACCTGTTTGGTGACCTTTTGGTCGTGGGTGTAGACAGTCACGGTGTAGGTGCCGGGGGCAAAGCCGTTGGTGGAAATCACCACATGGCTGTCAACGTAATTGTTGTCGAACACCTTCTGTCCCATCATGTTATAGATCTCCACACGCTCGATTTGTTCGGAAGTCACCTGCACGAAGTCTGAGGCCGGGTTCGGATAGACGGAAACCTCGATCTGGTTGTGCTCGTTGACGGAGACATTGGTGACGGTCAGGGTGACGGGCACGATGACGGCAGCGTTCTCCAGGTCGCTGGAGAAGTAGTGCAGCTTGGCTGTTTTGGTATCCCCGACGGCCATGCCGTTGGTGTTGGCGGTCACCGTGCTGTTCACGTTAGCGCCGGCGTTGATACTGCCATTGGCAGGATTGACGGTCAGCCACGGAGTGATGGGTGTGCCGTCGATCTCGCCGCCGAGGCAGAGGTTGTAGTCGTAGTCAGAATTGGTGAAACGGTTGTTCCAGGCGGCACTTATCTTGTACCAGCAGCCAAAATCGTTGGCTGGGTAACCGTCCAAAGCAACGAGGTATGCGCCTTCGGGCTGTGAGTACCAAACTCCGAACCAGAGGTCGCTGCCGTCAATCAAGTAGGGCGTGGTGAGCGGGATGGAGTTCCAACCGCTGTCAGGGACGAACGTCTGTTCATAGACTACGGCACCGGGTCCTGGGTGCAGGAGCGAATTGTTCATGGCATAGACACGGATTTTTGCGGTGGGAAGCGCTCTACTAAAAAAGAAATGGATCTCGTTGAGTGTCTTGCCGATATGCTGCTGAAGGGCGGAGGCGGGGTAGCAGATTGCGAGATCCACATCGGTAGCCCCACTCGTCCAACCGACATACGTGTAAGGGTCGTCGAGATAGTATTGGAGGTTCGTCTCACCGGTGGAGGCGGGGTTGGGGTTCGGGATGTCGTAGGTGGGGATGACATAGAAGTCAGTACCACCGGTGCCCGTGTTGCCAAGTTCAACCGTTCCTGTTGTCGAGGTGTTCGGGTTTGCGGTAAGAGAGAGGCTCTCGGTGTTCACCGAAAATTCGCCGATGAGGGCAGCGGAGACCTCTGTCACAACAAAGTCATCCACATAGTAAGTGCCGGAAGTGCTGCCGCTAATGGGGGAGCCAGCGTAGAAGTTGATGCCTGCCAGTTGGTTGGTGCCGTTGGTGTTGCCCTGTTGGTAGTGGAACGGCCATGTGTGGACAAGCACGTTGTTGACGGTGAGTGAGGCTTGGTCGTTGTCCATATCCACATCAAACTCGATGGGGAACCAGGCGTTGGTGGGGGAGGAGAAGTTGTACTCGGAGCCGCCCACGCTGAGATAGCCACCACCAGTGCTATGGAAGTAGCATTCCAACGCCCATTGGCTGAGCAGCACGTGCTGGATGTTGAAATAGGCGCCGTTGCCGGAAGAAGGAACGTAGTAGTTGAAGGTGAGGGTGTAGTGCCCCGTAGTGTAGTTGCCGAAAGGATAGACTTGGTCGTTACTTCCGGAAATATACAGTGAGTTGGGCTGTGAGACGGCCTGCGCGTTGGAGATTACTCCATCCTCAGCGGTACCTGGATGGTTGTTCCACGTAGTCCATGCTGAATTCGATTGTGCCAGATGGCTGCCGGCCGTGTAGGAATCGAAGTTGTCGCTAAATACGACATTCTGCGCAAATCCGTAGGAAATTGCGGCAAACATTAACAGCAAAAATAGTAAAGATTTTTTCATAAGCATAAGATTTTTAATGACACGGCAAAGTTATAATTTTTTTTCGTTAGGTTGGTGAAAAAAAAACGATGAAATGCGATGAAAAACGATGAAATGTTGTTCCAAAAGGGCTGAAAGCCTGACCTATGCTAGCCTAGGGTGAACGAAGTGAGCCTGGGTTTAATGGTCAATGGTCAACAGTCAATGGTCAATATGCGACATCACGATGGCAGCGGCAATGGCGGCGTTGAGGGATTCGGCGGTGGCGCGGTCGCGTGCGGGCGAGGGAATGGTGATGCGGTGCGTCACGGTTTCCGCCACCTCGTCGGAGATGCCGTTCGATTCGTTGCCAATAATCACCATATCAGAAGATTGCAACTCGAAATCGCGAATGCTCTCGCCATTTAGGAAGGTGCCGAGGATTCGGCGGCGGGAACGTTCCCGTTGCAGGAACGGAACCAACGGTGTCCGGTGCACGCAAATGTGCGCAAACGAACCCATGGTAGCCTGGATTGTTTTCGGGTTGTAAAACTCCACGCAGTCGGGGGAGCAGACGATGTGACGGATGTCGAACCAGTCGGCGGTGCGGATGATGGTGCCCAGGTTGCCGGGGTCCGAGATATGGTCAAGGACGAGAACGGGTTGGTCGCCAGGGATTTCGGGAAGGGTGGTGCGCTGTTGCGCGATGGCCAGCAGCTCCGGTGGGGTCTGCATGGTGCTGATGCGCGACATCTCCTCAACGGAAACCATTGTTATCGCACGATCTTTTAGCCAAGAATCGTTGTCGCGGAGCGCATTCTCCGTGGCAAAAATCTCCTCCACCGCAAAATCGGAGTCGCAGAGCATCTCCACGCTCTTATAACCCTCAACTAAAAACAATCCGCTCTCGTCGCGGAATTTCTTGGCGTGCAATTTACGGATTTGGGAAATTTTATTTTTGCTGATCATCGTTTTTACATTTTTTTTTCGATCCTAGGGCTCGGCTTCGCCTCACCCTAGGCTGTCATAGGTCAGGCCTACGGCCCTTTATGGAATATGTTTCGTAAGAGGTATGCCATTCCGCTGCCGACGATAGGAGGCGGCGGAATCTCGTTCTCGCCAGTGCACGTCGCTACATTCCCTCGAATTCCCGAATCCTCCTCTTATACTCCTCCTGGATGGGGATGGATTGGTGCGTTTGGCGGTCGAAGCCGGCGAGGACGCTGTAGCAGGTGGTTTTCACGGTGTTGGTGCGGGTTTCGCGGAGCTGTTGGATCATTTTCAGACTTTTGTGCCCGATTTCCACGATTTTGGTTTCGCAGACCAGCTGGTCATGGAACTCCACGGGTGCCGCGAAGTCCAGCTCTATATGCACCAAAACCAGGTCGAGGGTTTTCCAATCGACCTGGTCCTGTAGCACTTTTTCCAAATAAAAACTCCGTCCAAAGTCAAAATAGTGGCATTGCACACCGTTGTTGACGTGGACGAAGGGGTCTAAATCACTCATCCGCACCTGAATGGGAACGGATACACGGAAATCTGTGTCGGGAAGTGGTTTAGAGAGCATTGATTTTCTTCATCAAGCCAGATTTGAGGTTGGCGGCTTTGTTCTTGTGGATCATGCCTCTCTTTGCCAACTTGTCAATCATGGCCGTCATCGTGGACAGTTTCTGGGTAGCTTCGCCCTTGTCTTCGATGGCGCGGATGTCTCTCAAAGCGTTACGCATCGTCTTGGAGTAGTAACGGTTTGCTAATCTTTTTCTTTCGTTTGCTCTAATTCTCTTTAAAGATGACTTGTGATTTGCCATTATTTTCTAACTGTTTTAAATTTTTTACGTTCTAAAATTTCGGGCTGCAAAAATAGAATTTTTTCACACATAATCAACCCCTTATCAAAATATTTTTTCAACAGTTTTTCCACTCCTGTCTGAAGGGTACGCCGAGCGCATTGAGTCCGCTGGCTCGCAGCAGGTGTTTGGGCGCGTCGTCGAACCAAATCACTCGGACGCTGTTGCCGGAATTGTCCAAAATCATTCCGCCTTCCACCTGCCAGCTTAGATGGGTGACCTCTTCATCGTCAAGACAGTACAGTTGCGGGTCATGGTCGTCATGCTTCAGCTTGGCTTTCGACACGAGTTCGGGGTAGAAGAACTCCTGCATCTTCTTCTGGATGAACCAGTAGTGGTCGTTGAGGGCACCGCCTTTTTCTTGGTAAGGCGCGTGGCCGCAGCCTTCGATCGGATAGAACCGGTTGCGCACGTGCAATGAGTCGAGGTAGTGATGGATGCTCTGTGAGCCGTACATCTCGTCAAACATCATTTCTCCAACGTTGCCCTTTAGACTCGAGAAGGGGAAACCGTGGTCGAAGGGGACGACTTGGTCGTTGGTGCCGTGGAACGAGATCACCGGGATTGGATGGCCGTCAATCTCGTGCAGGTCATAGATGGCACCCCACATATTGGCCAAAGCCTTGATCTTTACCGGGTTGCGAAGCTCGTTGCTACCGGCGTGCAGCATACCGCATTTTTTCGTCAACTTGTTTTTGGTCACGAAGGGAGGACAGTTCTCGTTGTTCATGAACGCGGTCCCCAAGGCGGTGATGGAGCCCGCGCTGGTTCCCGCGAGGAAGATGTAGTCGGGGTCAATGTGGTACTCCTCAGCGTTCGCCGCCAAGTATCGAAGTGCGGCGTGCGCATCCTGAATAGCTTGGTATCCACATTGTTGGATGGAGGCCTTGGAGATGGCGAACCCCATGCGGTAGTTGACGGAGGCCACCACATAGCCGCTCTGCGCGAAATGCTCGCACCATTTCCGCATGTTAAGGTTGCCTTTGTCACCGAAGAAGAATGCCCCGCCATGCAGCAGCACGAATAGCGGATGTTTCGGCATGCTGTCGTCGGGAACGTACAGATCCAGATACAGGTTCAATTTCTTGGGGATTACCGTTTGGGGCAACAGCTCGAAAATCATTTTGGTGTAGTTTTCGTCCTCCATGGGGTAGCTGGACCAGAACCCTTTTGCATGGCCGTATTGGACGTCCGGGATTTTCGTGAAGGGGTACTGCGGTTCGCGGTAGCGGGTGGACGTAACCTCTTGGAAGGCGGGTTCACGATGGCGGTCGAAGGCAAACTGGTGCTTGCGGCTCTCTTCCCCAAGGGCGGTGATGGTTCCAGAGATAGATTCAGGATCGAAAGTGATGGTGAACTGTACCGGTACGCTTTTCCCTTTGTACGAAAACAGGTAGGCGTTATCGCCGGGCCGGATGGTAAAAGCGATGGGGGAGACGGTGTTCCGGGTGGAGTCGATAGGGTAGAATTTTCCTTGGATTTGGGTACTGCTGGCAAAATCGAGCTTCAACACGCAGGGTTGTCCATCAACTTCCCCGAGAAAATAGTCGAGGGTGTTGACTTTGATGCAGTCGAATTGCTCGAGCTCGGTGATATCAACACCAGTACTGTCCGGACAGCTGTTTGTAGTCTCTGTCTGAACTTTCGTCTTATCATGCCCGCATTTTTTGCACAAGCAAATTATGCCCGTGATCAGCACGACGAGCGACAGAAATAGCAATATTTTTCTTTTAATGGACATCACTTTCCTCCTGTGGGATGAATAGTGAACTGGTATAGAATAAATGGTGGTCCCACTAGGGCTCGAACCTAGGACCCTCTGATTATGAGTCAGATGCTCTAACCAACTGAGCTATGGGACCCGGCGGTGGAAACGTTTCATGAAACGTCTCTACAGTGCCAAAATTCAGGCGGCAAAGATACAATTTTTTTCGATACATTCATATATTGACTATTGACCATAGACAATTGACTGTTGACACTTGAACTGCTAACTGCTAACTACTAACTGCTAACTGCAAAAATTGTATCTTTGCACCCTGAAAAACAACGACAATGGCCGACGCCGTACATTTTCTGCCGATTACCAAGAAGGAGCTCGACTACCTGGGCTGGGATTATGTGGATGTCATCATCGTGAACGGTGACGCCTACGTAGATCATCCCTCGTTTGGGGCGGCCGTTATTGGGCGTGTGCTCGAACGCGAGGGACTGCGCGTGGCGATTTTGCCGCAGCCCAACTGGCAGGACGACCTCCGAGATTTCAAGAAGCTCGGCACGCCGCGACTTTTTTTCGGGGTCACCTCCGGCAATATGGACTCCATGGTGAACCACTACACGGCCAACAAGCGGCTCCGCAGCGACGATGCTTACACGGCAGGCGGCAAGGCGGGCTTCCGTCCCGACTATGCCACCACGGTTTATTCCCGCATCCTCCGCCAGCTTTTCCCCGACACGCCCATCGTGCTTGGTGGCGTGGAAGCCTCCATGCGGCGCCTCTCCCATTACGACTACTGGAGCGACACCCTCAAACCCTCCATACTTATTGACAGTCAAGCGGATGTGCTAGTCTATGGCATGGGTGAACGCCCCATTGTGCAGCTGGCACGGTTGATGCAAAAACCCGATTGGCGCAAGCATCTTCACGAATGTTCGCAAATTGCTTATCTGGACGATCACATCGACCAATATCAGTCGGAAAATCCGATTCTTTTGCAGGATTATGCCGAAGAATTGAAGGACAAACGCAAATATGGCGAGAATTTCGTGTTGATGGAGAAGGAGTCCAACAAGCGGGTGCAACGCACACTGATACAGCCTTATACGGACAAATATGTGGTAGTACGTCCGCCGTTCCCTGTGGCAACGGAAGAGGAAATGGACAGTTTTGCGCTTTTCGACCGGATGAAGAACGCTCCGCACCCCAAATACCTGAAACGCGGCGACATCCCCGCTTTCGAGATGATCAAGAACTCCATTACTATCCATCGCGGATGCTTTGGCGGTTGCAGTTTCTGCGCCATCGCCGCACATCAGGGCAAGGCCATCGCCTCCCGCTCGGAAGCGTCCATCATGCGAGAAGTAGAAGATTTAGTGCAACGTCCTTATTTTAAGGGACATATCAGCGACTTGGGCGGTCCCTCGGCCAATATGTACCGGATGCATGGGAAAGATCTGTCGCAGTGCGAGAAGTGTCCCCGACCTTCCTGTCTGGTACCGAAAATGTGTCCGAACCTGCATCCCGACCACCACGAAATTACCGCGCTTTATCAGAAAGTGATGAACACGAACGGCGTGAAACACATCACTATCGGTAGCGGCATCCGTTACGATATGTTGCTGACAGATAATGAGAAAGAGCGTGCTAAGCTCGGCTTGGGTGAATATCTGAGGCAGGTGGTGCGCCATCACGTCTCGGGTCGCCTGAAGGTGGCCCCGGAGCATACGGATCCCGAGGTGCTCAAGCTCATGCGCAAACCCTCCTTCGACCATTTTCTCGACTTTTTGAAGGATTTCAACGCTGAAAATCGTAGTTGCGGCAAAAACCAGCAGCTGATCCCCTACTTCATCGCTTCGCATCCGGGCTGCACCATCGAAAAGATGAGCAAATTGTGCGACATCACCCACAAGTACCATCTAATGACCGACCAGGTGCAGGACTTCACCCCCACACCGATGACCTACGCCACAGCCATGTATTACCTTGGTTATGACCCTTATACGGGCAAGAAAGTCTATATTCCCAAAAGCAAGCAGGAACGCCAGGACCAGCACCTCTTCTTTTTCGCCGACAAACCTGAGAACAGAAAGCGTATCAATCAGTTGCGAGGGAAGCGGCAAAAATGACAATATTTCTCCCTATATATATTGTCAAATTCGAATAATTTTTGTACTTTTGCGGATTCGTGTAAAGGGAACTTAAATTATTAATATACAATCAATAAAGTACTTTAGATTATGTCAAAAGCATTGTTTTTAGGCGACGAGGCGGTGGCACAAGCCGCTTTGGATGCCGGATTATCCGGAGTGTATGCCTATCCAGGCACTCCGTCAACAGAAATCACCGAATTTATTCAGAACTCCAAGCAGGGCAAGGCTGGTGAGGTGCACAGCATCTGGGCTGGCAACGAGAAGACCGCCATGGAGTCCGCCATCGGCATGTCCTACGCTGGCAAGCGCGCGATGGTCTGCATGAAGCACGTGGGTTTGAACGTGGCTGCTGACCCGTTCATGAACTCTTCCATCACCGGCGCCAACGGCGGTCTGGTGGTCGTGGTCGCCGATGACCCCTCCATGCACTCCTCTCAGGACGAGCAGGACTCCCGTTACTACGCGAAGTTCGCCCTCATTCCGTGCTTTGAGCCCTCTAACCAACAAGAGGCTTACGACATCACTTACTATGCGTTCGAGATGTCCGAGAAGTTCCGCACTCCCGTGCTGATCCGTCTGACCACGCGTCTCTCCCACTCCCGTTCCGGCGTGGAGCGCAAGGCTGAGCGCCCGCAGAATCCCCTTAACGTGGAGAAGGATCCGAAGCAATTCATCCTGCTGCCCGCCAACGCCCGCCGTCACTATCGCAAATTGTTGGACAAACAACCCGAATTTGAGAACGACTCTCTCAATTCTCCGTTCAACCAATACATCGATGGTGCCGACAAGAGCATGGGTATCATCGCTTCCGGTATCGCCTTCAACTACCTGATGGAGAACTTCGAGGGCGGCAAATGTCCATACCCCGTGCTGAAGATCTCCCAATATCCGCTGCCCACCAAGCTCATCGCCAAGATGGTTGACGAATGCGGCAAGGTGCTCATCGCAGAAGAGGGTTATCCCTTCATCGAAGAGCAAGTCCGTGGCGTGCTGAACCGCACTGGCAATATCATGGGTCGTCTGAGCGGCGAGCTGCCTCGCGACGGCGAACTCAACCCGAACCTCGTGGCCAAGGCCCTCGGTCTGCCCGACACTTACGGTGCTCCGGTTCCCGAACTGGTCGTTCCGCGTCCGCCCGCATTGTGCGTGGGCTGCCCGCATATCGACTCCTACACTGCCCTCAACAAGGCGATGGAGAAATACGGCAAGGGCAAAGTTTTCTCAGATATCGGTTGCTACACTCTCGGCGCACTTCCGCCTTACAACGCCATCTACACCACCGTTGATATGGGCGCTTCCATCACGATGGCCAAGGGTGCTGCGGATGCCGGCATGAGCCCCTGCGTGGCTGTCATCGGTGACTCCACCTTCACCCACAGCGGTATGACCTCCCTGTTGGATGCCATCTACGAGAACACCCCGATCACGGTGCTCATCCTTGACAACAGCACCACGGGTATGACCGGCGGTCAGGATTCCCACGCCCTCGGCGTGCTCGGCGAGATCTGCAAGGGCCTCGGCGTTAAGGAAGACCACATCCACCGCATCAACCCGCTGAAGGCACATCTGGACGAGAATGTCGCCATCATCGAGAAAGAGCTTGAATACCAAGGCGTTTCCGTCATCATCCCGACCCGCGAATGTATCCAGACGCTGAGCCGCAGAATGAAGAAACAACAAGCTGCGAAGAAGTAATTTAACGTAAAACGACCGTTGTAGAGACGCAAAATTTTGCGTCTCTACAGGGGGAATAACAAATAAAAAACGAACAAAAAAATGAAAATCGACATAATTTTAGCAGGTGTAGGCGGCCAGGGTATCCTCTCCATCGCCACCATCGTAGGTGCGGCCGCTATTAAAAGAGGAATGTACATGAAACAGGCTGAAGTGCACGGCATGAGCCAGCGCGGCGGCGATGTGCAGTCCCATTTCCGTCTCTCCGATCAACCCATCGCTTCCGACCTGATCCCGCTCGGCAAGGCCGACATGATCATCTCCGTGGAGCCCATGGAGTCACTGCGCTATCTGCCGTGGCTGAAGAAGGACGGCTGGTTGATCACCAACGACCAACCCTTCGTGAACATCCCGAACTACCCCGATTTCGACGCCTTGAAGGCCGAGCTGGCCAAGGTGCAGAACTGCGTGGCTATCAACGCCGACCAGATTGCCAAGGACCTGGGTTCCGCCCGCTCCTCCAACATGGTGATCCTCGGTGCTGCTTCCCCGTACTTGCAGCTGCCTTACGAGGAAATCGAGAACGCTGTCCGCGAGAACTTCGCCCGCAAGGGTGAGGATATCGTGAACGTGAACCTCGCTTGCATGAAGGCCGGTCGCGAACTCGCCGAAAAGAAATAGTTTACTCCCTGCCTGATGAATAATCTCATAGAATTTTTCAAGAAGGCATTTCATATCATCGTACTCGCCGTTCTTCTGATTCTGAGTATCGTGATGCTGGGCACATCGTTGTCGTTCAACGAGCATAGCCTTGCACGTGGCGTGCAGAGCATCGTGGGACCGATTCAGAAGAGCGGCGCGGGTATGATACACCGTTTCCGTTTGGGACCGGAGAACGAGGAACTCGTCAAACAGAACATTGAGCTGATGCGCGAGCGGGAGAACATGTACATCGAGAAAGATGACACCACGCTGACCGAGATGAGCCAGCCTGACTCCCTTCATCGCGAACGTATCCGCATGTACGACTATACGTACGCGCATGTGATTTTCCGGACGGTGGATCGTGCCTTTAACTACATGATCGTGGATAAAGGGGCCAAGGACGGCATCTGTCGTGATATGGCGGTGCTTTCTCCCTCCGGCGTGGCGGGTGTGGTGACGGATGTCTCCTCCAACTTCGCCACAGTGCGCCCGATCTTGCACCCCGAGTCCCGTATCAGTGCAGTGGTGACCCCCGCTAACCAGAACGGTACGGTCATCTGGGAGGGCGACGACCCGCGTGTGGCCTACCTCGAAGCCATCCCACAACACTCCGAAATCAATATCGGGGACTCCGTTTTCACGAACGGCTATTCCAACATCTTCCCGAAAGGACTCCTCATCGGAACCGTAAAGGAGGTCCAAGTTGGTAATAACGCCAGTTTCCTGACTATCAAGGTGAAACTGGCTACGAAATATACAGATATCTACACCGTCTATCTGGTTGAGAATCTGTTCAAATCTGAATTAGACACCCTGAAAGCAAACTTCAAAGATGAATAACATTATATCCAACCTCCTAAGATTTATCATCCTTCTGATTGTGCAAGTTGCTATATGTCAGCATATTTGCCTGTTTGGATATATGTCGCCGGCGCTTTTCTTGCTGGCTCTTTTTCTCCTGCCGTTGGAGCTGCCGCTCTCCCTGCAATATCTCATCGGATTTGCCACGGGGTTCGTGGTGGACTCCTTCGCCCACACCCTCGGCGTTTCCACATTCTCCTGCACCCTGATGATGTTCTTCCGTCCCTATATCGCTCATCTTCTGAATGGTAGCAATAACAAGTTCGAGAACATCGACCGTCCGGTTCCTGGAGTGAAAGACTTCCGTTGGATATTTCTCTACACCCTCATCCTCACGTCCATTTATCAGATTTCCGCAGTGATGCTGGGTACCATGACCTTCCGCAATTTTGGACATACGCTGCTCGTCATTCTCGGAAATATCTTCTTTACGGTATTTGTCATACTTTGTGTGGAATATATTTTCTATCCCCGTCTGAAGAATGAAATTTAACATTAGGACTTTTATTTTTCTGATATTCAGTAGTATAGCATTATGCTCCTGTAGCTCCGTCAAGCATCTGCCAGAAGGGGAGGTGATGCTGGTGCGCAACAATGTGGAGGTAAAAGATCAGAAAAGTCCTGATTTTGACAATCTTAGATCCTACGTCCGACCGGTCACCAACAAGAAATTCATGGACTTGTTCCGTATCAAGACGGTTTTTTACGACTGGGGACGGCCGACTTACGATAAAAATGGGAATACCAAAGACAGCAAGTTTCGCCGTTTTCTTCGTGAAAAAATGGGTGAACCGCCTGCTCTGTTCGATTCCGTTGAGGTCGCTAATTCGGTGGACCAGTTGAAGATTGTGATGAAGCAGCTCGGCTATTTCGATGCTGAAATCGACTACAAAGTCACCTATTTGGGAAAAAAGCAGAACAAAGCCAAGGTGGACTATTTTGTGGAAGCCCATCTGCCTTATACCATCAGCCATATCGAATACGACATCCCTATTTCGGAATACAAGCGTATCATAGTGATCAATCAGAAGGGGTCACTGCTGTATCCGGGAATGCAGTATAACGAGGATGTCATCAATGACGAGTTGACCCGTATCATCAACCTTATACGTGATGAGGGGTACTTTTATGTCGAGAAGTCCATTATCCGTTGCGAGGTTTCCTACGATCCGTTGGACAGTTTGGGGAACGACCCGAGGTCGGTGAGTTTGACTATCATGATGAATATTCCGCAGAACGAGAATGCATCCCGATACCTCTACAAGTACTATTTCAACGATATTCATGTGGATCCTGACGCCCGTCCTGTCGCCAAGGGAGGACGTGATGTGGATACCGTTTTTTATCTCTGGAGACCTACTAGCGACAGCGTAAGATACTACTTTGTGGAGGATTTGGTGGATGGAAAAATCAAGCCCTATTTTTCCTACAAGGTGTTGGCCAATGCCATCTATACCCGAACGGGTAATCCTTATATGCAGCTCTCTCGAAACAGCAGTAGCCGTGCCCTTAACAGTCTGGATAATTTCGATTATATCAGCATCACCTACAAGGAGAACGAATCCTTGCTGGATACTGTGAACAAAAGGGGTATGCTGGATGTCTATTACAGCATGATTCGCAAGAAACAGCATAGTGTCGGAGGTCAGGTGGAGTTGCGTAATGACAAATCGGCCCTCTCCTTTACCTACACCAACCGGAACCTTTTCAAGGGGGCGGAGCATTTGACTATCAACCTGACGGGTGGTTATTTCTACTATTCTCTTAGTAATCTTTTCAAAGGGGCTCAATATTCCTATCCGGAATTCGGTCTCTCCGCTTCATTGGATTTCCCGAACAGGTTGTTCCTCTTCAATAACCATGGCATTGACAATTCCGTTTCCAAAAGCACTTCGTTGAACTTTGGTGTCAACTATTCAGGTCTCTATCAACGGTTGATGTATAACACGTCGCTTGTTTACCGTTGGGATCCCTCGTACAATGTTTCTCACGTTTTTATTCCGGTAGAAGTAAGTACGATCAATAACAGCAATAAAAGTCTTTACACGCTGTTGAATTACCTCAGTTATCCTGAATCCTACCAGAAGAAGTTTGGTAAATTTTTCCTGCTTTCTTCAAAATATTCGTTCAGCTATTTGGTGCCCAAGTTTTTGGATTCCCGTAAGCATAATATGCATCTGATGGTGAATCTCGAATCGACTGGATTGCTGATTAAAGGACTGAATAAGCTTTTTTCTCCGAATAAGCGTTGGATAATCAGCCAAAACGGTCTTGACAAAGAGGGGTATGACTACACTACATTCGAGAAAGTGGAGGTGTTGTGGAATTATACCTATACGATCAACAATAACAATTCGGTGGCTATGAGGGCCGATGTGGGCGCGATGATTCCAGTGGACAAGGAGTCGGAGATTCCATACGACAGAGGATTTTATATGGGTACGAGCAACAGCATGCGCGGTTGGGGATACCGTGGTTTGGGCCCTGGAAGCTACAAGCATGAAAATGATACGCTATATACTGGCGATATCAAATTGGAATTGAATGTCGAATATCGCGGAACCCTCTACCGGTCGTTCAAATATGCCTTTTTCGTGGATGCCGGTAATATCTGGTTGTCAAAGAAGAACAAAGACATGCCTGGGGCAGACTTCTCGTTCAGCCGTTTTTATGAAGAAATTGCCGTGGATGTTGGTGTGGGTCTCCGTTTGGACTTCAACTTCTTTGTCATCCGCCTCGACTATGCTGTCCCCATTTACGATCCCACGCGTACTGACGAGCAGGGCCGGGTGATTAACATCAATTGGTTGCGTTCCCCCCATCGCTGGCGGTTCGGCAACGGATTCAAACTCGCCATCGGCTACGCGTTCTAGCTGTCAACGGTCAATGGTCAACAGTCAATGGTCAATGTCCGACAGCATCTGCCATAGCAGTCGGGTGGGCAGTCCCATGACATTATAGAAGGAACCGTGAATTTCACGAATGCCGACGCGTCCAATCCATTCCTGTACTCCGTATGAGCCGGCCTTGTCGAACGGCTTGTAGGTATCTATATAATATTGTATGATTTCGTCCGAAAGGTTGTCGAAGAACACTTCGGTGGCGCGGTAGTCAGTGAGGGTCTTGCGTGGGGTGGCCACCGTCAGACCGCTATAGACCGTATGGGAATTTCCCGACAACATCTTGAGCATCCGCTCGGCATCTGCCCGGTCTTTGGGCTTCCCGATAATCTGTCCATTGACCACCACGATGGTGTCGCAGGCGATAAAGATGGTCTGCGGGTCGTATTGTGCCATGTCGATGGGCGACAACTTGAGCTTGGAAAGGTGCATCACAATCTGTTCGGGAGACCACGACGGGTCGTATGTCTCCTCCACATCGGTGGTAAGGACATCGAAATCTATGCCCATGCCTGCGAGCAATTCACGTCGCCGAGGGGATTTCGAGGCGAGATAGATCTGGTATTGTTGTAGGTCGGTTAATAACATTGTTCTGGATTAAAACGTAGTAGAGACGCAAAATTTTTGCGTCTCTACATCATTACTGATTCATGTTTTTTGTCTTATTTAGCCTCCAATTGCAATTTCACATCATTCAGCACATTCATATAATTGATGAACGCCTGATACGGTGACGAATAGACTTCGAAGTTGCGTTTCACGAAGCGGTGGCCGAACCATTTGGAACTCATAAAGTTGAAGTGGTCGGCGGCTTGGAGACGCAGCCAGCTCAGCTTAGCTTCCATATTGTCGGATTTCTTATAGAGCGGTTCCAACTTAAACAGTTGGTTGAAAGCCTCTTGTTGCAGTTCGTTGCCGAGCCATTCGTTGGTGTCCTTCTCTTCGCCGGAGCAGGAAATAGGCCACGGGGCGTGCATCGTGGAGGCACTGATGTCCATATCCAAAACCTCTTTCGGGGTGATGAAGGTGTAATTCTCGTGGTTGATGAGGGCGGTGACCAGCGACTTGAAGAAATCGAAGATGCCGGTGTCGGCAGTGTAGTGCTCACCGATGGTCTCATAGTCCCAGAAAAGGTTGATAAACGGGGTCTCGCTTTCAGTATGGATGGAATTGAGGAAGCGCATGTATTTTTCGGCTGTCAGCGGGTACTGATCCCAACCTTGGTCGGCGAACCGCAGGGTGATGTCGTCGCACAGCTGGTAAGAGCGGAGCAACAGCTTTACATCGGTCTGGTAGGGGTTGCAGTAGAGGTAGGTGGGACTCTTCCAACCGAGGATGTGGCGGGCGCCTTCGGTGAGGATGACGCGGTAGCCGGCGTTGCCCAACCATTCGCCGATCTCGTCAGAGTAGATAATCTCAGTATTGCAGAAAGAGATCGGTTTTACGCCAAAGGTCTCCATCAGCAGTTCCTCCTGCAGTCTGACCTGCTCCATAAAGGCGCTTTCGCCGTGCAGGGAGGCAATACTGTGCGTATAGGTGCTGCCCGTGATTTCGACGCAGCCCGTGGCGATGAGCTCCTTGAAGCTTTCAATGACTTCGGGACAGTAGTTCTTGAACAGCATGATGGAGCTGCCGGAGATGCTGAAGCTGCAGCGGAACTGGTCAGGATTGCTCTTGATGATCTCCAGCAACATCTTGTTCGTCGGCAGGTAGCAGCGCTCTGCCAGACGTTTCGTCAGATACTGGTTCTGGTAGTCGTCAAAGTAGTGGTGGTCCTGATTGATGTCGAAAAAGCGGTACGTGCGCAGACGGTACGGCTGGCTAATCTGAAAGTGGAAACATACTTTATTCATAGTGGATCGTTTTTTCGTAAATTTTGATTAATTTTTTGGCCACATACTCCCATTTGAGGTTGTCAACCTCGGCGGCACCCTCTTCGGCAAAGAGTTTCGAGAGGGCGGGGTAGTGCAGCAGACCATAGATGGCGTCGGCGGTGGCATCTATGTCCCAGAAATCGACCTTGATGGCGTGGGTGAGCACTTCAGAAACACCGGACTGCTTGGAGATGACCACGGGCACGTGGGCGCGCATAGCTTCCAGCGGGGAAATGCCGAAAGGTTCGGAGATGGAGGGCATCACATAGACGTCGCTCATGCCGAACATCTTGTTGATGTCGTCACCGCGCAGAAAGCCGGTGAAGTGGAAGCGGTCGGAGATGCCCAACTCGGCCACGCGTTCGATGATGTGCGGCATCATGTCGCCGTCGCCGGCCAGCACAAAGCGCACGTTCGAGTCTTTTTCCAAGACGCGTTTGGCAGTCTCCACGAAATAGTCGGGACCTTTTTGGAACGTCACACGACCCAAGAAGGTGACGATCTTCTCGGAGACGAACTTCTGCCGTTCCACCTTTTTTTCATTGGGTTCCACGGCGTTATGTAGAGTGAAGACTTTCTCGGCGGGGATGCCATATTTGTTGATGACGATGTTGCGGGTGAGGTCGCTGACGGCGCACACCGCGTCGGCGGCCATCATACCTTCCTTCTCCATGCCATAGACGATATCGTTGTAATTGGTCTCACCGGAACGGTCGAACTCCGTGGCGTGCATGTGCACCACCAGCGGTTTTCCCGTGGCGCGCTTGGCGGCGATACCAGCGCGGTAGGTGAGCCAGTCGTGTGCGTGGATAAGATCGAAATCCTCGTTCCGCGCAATCTCGGCGGCAATATTGGCGTATTGGTTGACCTCTTGCATCAGATTCGGGCCGTATTTGCCGGAGAAGACGTATCTACGCTTCTCCCCAGAGACAGGAAAAACGCCGCTTTCCAACTGATTGATGACATTGTAGTAGTCGTCCAAGCCCACGTAAGGAACAAGTTTGCTGTTTACCTGAATATATGAAGTCTGTTCGGAGTGCAGGAAATAGTCAGAAGTACGCGGGTCAACTTCCACATCGCTGCCGTTGATGATCTTGACATACGAAGTGTCTTCATCGCCGGAAGCCTTGGGCATCACGAAAGTCACCTTGACACCGTTGAGTGCCAAGCCTTTGGTCAGCCCATAGCAGGCGGTCCCCAACCCCCCGGAGATGTGGGGTGGAAATTCCCAACCGAACATTAATACTTTTATCGCCATAATGGTAGTTGTCGTCTATTTCTTGATTTGTTCAATTTTCCATTTCATATAGAGCAGAGCGGCCACGCTCCAAGCCTGCGAGATGCAGCCGTTGGGTTTGTAAGGCGGGTCGCCGTCTGTGATTTCGGCAACGGTGGAGAGTCCGTAGGAACTCATGCAGCTGTCGAAACGGTAGAGAATCTTGTGGAGCACGTCAGGAGCGCTTTCCGGGTGCACTTTCATGATACAATCGGTGAACGGGAACAGCAGCCACGGCCACACCGTGCCCTGATGGTAGGCGGCGTCGCGCTCTGCCTGTCCGCCTCTGTAGTGACCCTTGTATTCGGGATCTTTGGGCGAGAGGGTGCGGATGCCCTTATCGACCAGCAGCTCTTCCGTGACGCGCTTCAGCACCAACTGGCGGATTTTCTCGCTGATGGGTGCGAAGGGCAGGGAGGCGGCGATGAGCATGTTCGGGCGCACTTGGAAGTTCCGGTAGTCCCCATCGACATAGTCGGCGAGATAACCCATCTCTTTCGACCAGAAAGTGTCCTTGAAAACGGCTGGGAAGGTGGAGGCGATAGGTTCCCATTCAATGAGGAACTCCTTGTCCTTGCTCTCGCGTGCGAGATCCAAGGCGAATTTGATGCCGTTATACCATAATGCATTGATTTCCACCTGACAGCCGGTACGCGGGGTTACGGGATGACCATTGACGATGGCATCCATCCAGGTGAGGGCCAGACCGTTGTTTCCGGCATAGATCAGACCGTTCTCCAGCATTCGGATGTTGTTCATCGTGCCGTCACGGTATGCACAAAGGATACTCTTGACTGCCTCACCATATTTTGCCCACACTTTCTTGGGCTTATTGATATAATCACAATAGATTTGCAGACTGCGGAGGAACCATAGCGGGGCATCCACGGAATTGTAGGCTGCTGCGGTGCCAGTGCCGATATTGGGGAAGAGACCCTCTTTGAGGTCGGCGAGCATCGTGTCGGTGATTTCTTCGAAAAGGTCGAATTTGCCCAGCGGCAGGGTGAGTCCTGGAAGGGCGATGAAGGTGTCGCGACCCCAGCGTCCGAACCACGGGTAGCCGGCAATGATATCGGTACGGCCGTTGCGTTTTACGATGAATTGCTCGGCGGCGTTCTGCAGGCAGCTGGCGAAATTGAAACGAGGCGTGTGCTTCTTCTCTTCAGCCTTGTAAAGGTCGGCAATCTCGGCGGGATCTATCGGTTCGGTGCCGATGGCGAGGTAGAGCTCCTTGCCGTTCACCTTCACCGTGAGGGTGCCGGGACGCCAAAGATCCTCGTGTCCGTCATAGCCACGTTTCAGCTCTTCTTCGTATTCAAGATTGTAATACCAGTCAGGCTGGTGCTGGTAGAGCACATTGTCGGAGAATTGAAAATAGACGGGCGTGTAGCGGTCGTACATGCAGAACCCCACTCCGTTGTCCACGATTTCGTAATTGGTGTTCACTCCATCGTTGGCGTGAGTGAGTTGGTGGATGTTGCGGAAGGCCAGCAGCGGCTCCACCTGCAGGGAGACCTCCTCCACATCGTCCAGGAAGGTATATTTGATGATTAGGCGGTCGGCGTCGTTCTGGAACAGCAAGGATTTCTGGAAGTTGAACTTTCCGACGCGATAGTCATAGACCGGTACGCTGTCAGCGGAGAAGTGTTGCAGGTATTTGTTTCCCAAAGGGTTGATGACATTGCCTTTGTATTGGTGGATGCCGAGATGGAAGTCCATGTCGTTCACCACAATGTTCTCGTTAAGACCGGAGACCAGCAGGTGTCGTTCCCCGTTAAAGTTGTCTTGGGGCACGATGAACAGTCCATGGTATTTCCGGGTGTTCAGTCCGCACAAGGTGGTGGTGGCGAAGGCGCCCGTCCTGCTGCAGCGCAGGATTTCCCTTTCCTTCGAGAAGCCGATATTCACCAATTTGTCTTTGTCAAACGCGATATAACTCATCTTATATTTCTCTCTTTTCGTTGTTACTATTTCACTAATCAGGCGGGGTCTATGTCACAGGGCATAATACGCCTAATTTTTCCAAACGGCAAAGATATATTTTTTTGTTGATACGATGTATGAACTTTTTTCATTTTTTTTTAACCTAGGGCTCGGCTACGCCTCACCCTAGGTTAGCATAGGTCGGGCTTTCAGCCCTGTTGCCAGGCGAATCCAATATAGTGGTCGCTTTTGGTTTTTATCCATTTGCTGCTCACCGATTTGACCGATTCCATAACTTTGGCCAATGTTATGTTTTTAGACAATGTGAACAAAACATGTACATGGTTACCGATACCGTTAATTTGGAGAGGTGGACAGTCTAATTTTTTGAATAAATTCTCCATCACCCCAAAATTCTCACAATTTCGCAAAATTATTCAAAACTCCTTCCAAAAAGGGCTGAAAGCCCGACCTATGTCAGCCCAGGGTGAGGCGGAGCCGAGCCCTGGGGTTATAATGGGATCAAATACGGAATGTAATGACGTATAACCGATGAATAAATCGATGAAACAAATCGATAAAAAAAATCCCGGGCCGTGAGGTCCGGGATTTTTGTAGAATGGTATTAAACCGAATGATTAGCGGGCAACCGTGAATTTTTTGGTTGACATGCCGTTTTCGGTCTCAATCTTCACCGTATAAACACCGTTAGCGAAGTTGCTGGTGTTGATTTGGGTGTTGACATCGTTGACATTGTAGTTGCCGACCATCTGACCCATCATGTTGAAGATCTCAACACGGTTGATGTTGGAGCTTGAATTGATGTTGATCACATTGTTGGCAGGGTTCGGGAAAACAACGGTCTTGACACCGTGGCTCTCAACACCGGTACCAGCGGTCACGGTGAAATCGTCGAGGTTCAACAGGAACATGTCGGTGCAGTTGAAGTGACGGATAGCGATGTGGATGTTCTGACCAGCGTAAGGCAGGTTAACGTTTTTCTGTTTCCAAGCGCCTTGTGTACGAGGACCACCGTCTTCGTCAATGGTTTCTTCATAGAGGAGGGTGAAGTTGCTCGGGGCAACACCGGTAGTGGAAACATAGACACCATAGTGCTCTTCAGCGTAGCTGGCATCTTGTGCAGCAACGTAGAATGACAGTTTACCACCTTGGCTCGGGATTGCCAACGTAGGAGAAATCAACCAGTTGTCAGGATTGAGAGCTTCTTCCGTGACATTGCTGAAAGAACCGGAAAGGATGAAACCGGTGGAACCGTCATTGCCAGAACCGGAGAGATCAACACTCGGGTCAAAATAGGAATAGGGTGCAGAACTGTGTTCCCAAGAATAACCGTCGCCGTCTTCATCGAGGATGGTCCAGCAAGAAGGCATACCATTGTCGAAGTCTTCGATGAACGGCAGGGCTTGTGCTTGTGAGCAGTCCATAGCAGAGCCGCTAACGTTGATGGTTGCGGAGAGGGAACCGCTGGTCAGCGTCACAGTGCCATTGTTTGTGCCGGCAGCAGCAGCGTTGTAACGGACGTAGAGCACTTGGTTCACGAAATCTCCGGCCGGGATGGTGGCGGTGGTGTTGAAGGAGGTACCGTTGGTGGAAACCTCAAACGGAGCGGTCGTGCTCACGGTGATGTTGCTGGTCAGGGAGTAAGCGGTGACATTAGCAGCTTGAGCGGCGGAGGGAGAACCAGCAATAGCTGAGAAAGTCATGGAAGTGGGATCCACGGTGATGGAAGCGGCAGGAACTTCTTCAATAACGAAGTTGGTGATACCAAGCAGGGCCATGTTAGCATCGGATTCAGCTTTGATGGCGATGCGGATGGTCTGGTTGGCGTATGCGGAAAGAGCGAAGTTCTGAGTCTCCCATGTGGTGTTGGTGACAGTCACAGTGGGAACAATATTGATAGCACTTTCAATAGTACCGTTCGCGGGAATAACATAGATGGAGAATTTCTCAGGATAATTAGAAGAATAGCAAGTATAGTCCACATGACCATAGAGGTTGCCTGTAAGAGTGATTTCAGGAGAAATCAGATAATCATCAGCATTGTTGGAGCTATTGTATTGATAAATAGCATAACCATTGGTGGTGTTCAACAGGAACGTAGAACCGTCATTGTTGTGGTCAACAATATCCCAGCAAGGAGCCGTAGCAGAGTTCTCCAGGAAAGTCTCAGTGAACGGGAAATTGGTGATAGTGTTGCACTGGAAGCCCGTACCGGTAAGAGCGACGGTGTCGTTCTGGCTGGTGGCCGTGATGGTCAGGTTCTGAGTGGCAGCGCCGACAGCCGTGGGGGCGAAACGCACATAGATGGTGTCGTCAACAACCATGGCGGAGTTGGCCGGAATGGTTTGTGTAGCAGCGAAGGTGGTACCGTCGAGAGAAACTTCGAAAGGAGCGGCAGTGGCTAACGTGATAGCTTCGTTCATGTTAACGGTGCTCAACACCACTGCTTGGACATTAGAGGTAGTGCCAACAGCCACCATACCAAAGTTCACGTCTGTTACATTCGTGGTCATGCTGGCCGTAGGAGCACCGTTGTACACATTGACGTTGGTGACATACAATCTCAGCTGGTCAGCATCAGAAATACCGTGGATACCGAGTTGGTAGTTGCCGGTCAGGGAAGAGAGGTCGAAATAGACGGTTTCGAACGTCGTGTTGTGAGCCTCAATCACAGGAGTCAAGGCCACTGTGTCGTTTACACCAATGGCAAAGATTTGGAGTTTCTCAAACCAAGATGCGCTACCGGAACGATAGTCAACAGAACCGGTTTGTCCGCCAGTGAGGGCGAATACGGGAGAAATCAACCAGTCGTCCATAGCCATGGAGCTGTTATAGCGAATGGAAGCCCATCCATCGGTGGTGTTAAATTCGAAAGTGTAGTCGTCGTTGTTGGCATTGACGATCGTCCAACAATCGTTTAAGCCAGCATCGGTGAAGCTGTAGCTGTAAGGAATAGTGGTATTGCATTCGATACCAGTACCAGTCACTGTAATCGTCTGGTCGGTGGCACCAGTGGTAGAGAGAGTTACAGTGCCGTTGTTGGCGCCAACAGCGGTGGGAGTATAGCGAACATAAAGAGTGCCACCGGTGGCAGCCACATTAGCGGTGGTGCCGAAAGTGGTGCCGTCAGCAGAAACACTGAACGGAGCAGTGGTAGTAGCGGCCACGGGAGCGGTAAGGTTGTAGGTGGTGATATCCACAGAGGCATCATGGCTGCCACCAATAAGGGTGGAACCGAAGTCGATGGACGTGGGAGCGGCGGAGATTGTCGGGCCGGTGGGTTGTGCGAAGATCACAACATCGTCCAGATCGATGTAGAACATATCCGTGCAGTTGAAGTGACGGAAGGCAATACGAACCGTTTGGCCAGTGTAGCTGGACAAATCGACGGTTTTCTCTTTCCAAGTACCTTGGGTACGGGCACCGCCGTTGGCATCAAGGGTTTCCTCAAAGAGGAGGGTGAAATCAGCGGGGGTTGTGCTTGCAGTGGTGGAGATGTACACACCATAGTGCTCGGCAGCATAGCTGGCGTCCTGAGCGGCAACCCAGAAAGACAGAGTGGCGTTGGAGGTAAGGGTCACAGCAGGGGTAATTAACCAGTTGTTAGGAGTAAGCACTGAACCGTCGTAGTACGAGCAGGAATAAGCACAGCCGTTGGAACCGTTGTGTCCAGCGACACCGGGAGCCGTACCTTCCATCCATGCATAGGTGTCATTGTCGGCATCAATGTTCACCCAAGTGGTTGGGATGCCGTTCTCAAAATCTTCATAAAGAAGATTTTGCGCTTGTACTGCCACCATGGCAAACAAGGCAAGCATAAGAGTAAAAATCTTTTTCATTTTTTTTTGGTTTTGATGAATAATTAGGTTAATAAAACTATGTTTTTTTTGTATTCTTTCTTACCTATTTTACACAATAAAACACGCTGCAAAGATACTATTTTTTTATACATTTTGCACCTTTTAAGATTTTTTTTACCACATAGGTATATTCGTTTTTTATGTACCTTTGCGCCCTTAAATTTTTAAGCAGAAACGATGTGCGACGATAGACTTTTTACCGTATCCGAAATCCGTGATTGTGAGCGCTTTACCATGGAAAAGCGTGGTATCTCCTCGTTGGAGTTGATGGAAGATGCCGGTCGCGCCTGTGCCGATGCCTTGGCTGAAACCGCCTTGCATTTCGATACGGAAAATGTCTATATCTATGTCGGCACCGGCAACAACGGCGGCGACGGCGTGGTCATGGCCGCACACCTCCTCGAAGACCCATTTGTACAGTATAATATATATGTAGTGGTTTGCGCTCCTGAGAACGCTCGTTACAGCGAGGAGATGCAATATCAACTCAAACGTTGGCAAAAGCTTGAAAATAAGAAAGATAACGCCTATTTAATATGCTATTCCGCTGATAATCAGCCTCAACCGACTAAAGATGACTTGATTGTGGATGCGCTGTTCGGCATTGGACTCAACAAACCGGTGACAGGCTTCTATGCCGATGTCATCCGCCATATTAACGCTTCCGATGCTTATACGGTTTCCATTGACACGCCGTCGGGACTTTTCGCTGACCAGTCAACCCCGGAAAACGGTGCGGTGGTCATGGCCGACAAGACCTTCAGCATCCAGTTCATGAAGACTGCTTTCCTTCTGCCTCAGAACTATCCGTATTACGGAGAGGTGGAGGTGGTGGACATTGGGATGGAAGCACCTGACAGTCTGCGCGATACGGATCGCTATCTGTTGACCGCTTCGGAGATGCGGAAGCTGTTGCGTCCCCTGCCCAAGTATGCGCACAAAGGCACATTCGGGCACGGGCTGCTCGTGGCAGGCTGTGACCGGATGCCCGGTGCGGCGGGGCTCGCGGCTAAGGCGGCCATGCGTGGCGGCATCGGTAAATTGACCGTCCACACGGTGCGCTCCGTGCGCAACATCCTCGCTGTCTCCTTGCCTGAAGCCATCCACAGCATCGACGATAACGAACAGGTGGTCAGCCATATCGATTGGAATCACCTGCCGGAGAACATCACGGCGGTGGCTTTCGGTCCTGGACTGGGTACGGCCAAGCAAACGGTGGCAGCCATGAAGGATATCCTTGACACGGTGAAGTTGCCGCTCATCATCGATGCCGACGGGCTTAATATGCTGGCGGAGAACAAGACTTGGCAGGCCTTCCTCCCGCCCAACAGCATCCTAACCCCGCATTTTGCGGAGTTTGAGCGGCTCGCGGGTAAACCTTCCGACGACTTTGACCGTCTAGAACGTGCCAAGGCGTTTGCGCAACTCTACTCGGTAATCTTGGTGCTCAAGGGCCATCACACGGTGGTCACTTTCCCAAGCGGTCGGCAGTTTTTCAACACTACCGGCAATGCGGGAATGGCCACGGCCGGCAGCGGTGACGTGCTCACCGGACTGATTCTGTCGCTGCTCGCGCAAGGCTACGAACCCGGGAAAGCGGCCGTTTTGGGTGTCTGGCTCCACGGAGCCGCCGGCGACGCCTACGCCCGCGACAACGACCCCCGCACGCTCATCGCGTCGGACCTGCCGCAGTATTTCCCGGAAGCGATTGAGGAATTGAGGATTAGAGGATACGATGAATGGGCGATGAAAAACGATGAATGTGACGATGAATGATTCCAAAAGGGCTGCAAGCCCGATACGTGTCAACCTAGGGTGAGACGAAGTCGAGCCCTAGGATATAACGAAAATATCAGATAATATGAAATATACCCTGACAACCGCCATCATGTTGGTGCTCGCGATAGCCGCCACGGCGCAAGTGAACATCCACATCGATCTAAAGCAAGAAAAGACGTTCGACAGCATCTATGTGAAAGGTGCCGCCAAGTTACAGTCTAAACAGAAGTTGAGTGCGGCGTATGCCCCTTCCGTGACCTTGCAGGACAAGGAGTCGCTGAAGCCCGGCATGTATGAGATTCTGGGCGATAGCACACTCCTCGGTGTGATCCTCATTCCGAATGAAAAGAATCAGAAATTCTCATTAAAGATTGATGGTGAGAAGGTTACGTTCCAGAACTCCAAGGAGAACACCGCCTATTACAATTACATCGATGATCTTTCGAATTACAACAAGAAGTTGGATTCCCTTAATGCGCTTTTTGCGGATGCGCAGAAGAGTATGCCGCAATACATGATGAAGGTTTTTGTAGATTCCCTTTCCGCTTCTGCACGCCGCATCAATGACGACATGCGCGCCTTCCAACGTCGCACCGCAGCGGCTTATCCTAACACGCTGGTGGGTTCTGTCATTGCCACTTCCACCTATCTGCCGGATCCGCCGCAGGAGATTGTCGGCAATCGCAGACTTTTCCAGAAATATTACATCGAGCATTTCTTCGACAACTTCGCTTGGAACGACCCGCGCATCTTCAATACTCCCATTGTGGAACAGAAGATTGCGGAATATTGCAATATGATCTATCAGCTGGACAACCCCGATTACGACACCTTGGTGGTGGCTTCGCTGAACCAGGCCAAGGTCAACCAAACCTCTTACGAATACTTGTTTGATGCGCTGGAGTATGTGCTGGGCCGCATCATCTCCCCCTATAAGGTGGAGCATACTTACATCGCCATGCTGAAGGATGCGGTGACCTACCCGAAATTGGATGAAAATCGTCAGCGGCGTTATACGCGTGAGCTGGGTTTCATCAACAAGAACCTCATTGGCGACACTATTCCGAACTTCACGATGGTGATGGCCAACGGCGACACTACCTCCATGTACGATATCCAGAGCGAATATACGATTCTGTACCTTCAACATCCCACTTGTCCGACCTGTCATCAGGTGCGTAACCGGATGAAGGATTTCGCGAAGCTGAATCAGGCTATTGAGTCGGGCAGACTGAAGGTCGTGATGGTCTATTTCGAGGATGACCCGCAGGTGTGGAGCAACTACGTCAACTCCCGCGAGGCTAACCCGAAGTACCTCCACGGTTGGAATTTCGACCAGTCCATCGCCGACAACGACCTTTTCGACACGCGCACGATCCCTTACATGTTCCTCCTCGACAAGGACAAGAAGGTTGTCAAGAAGGATCTGCTGGTGAATGAAATTGAGCCGTGGATTGAGTACTTGAGAATCTATTAGGCGATGAAAGACGATGAAAGACGATGAAAAAACGATGAAAAAACGATGAAAAAAACGATGAAAAAACGATGAAATAGACGATGAAAAACTAATGTCGAATACATTGCCGATACCCGAACAATTAACAATTAACACTCCACTTCAATAACCAATAACCAATAACCTTTAAAGAAATGACAGAAAATCTCTTTTTAGTAATTTTTATCGTTGTAATCGCCTTCCTCCTGTTTTTGGATTTGGGCATTTTGCATAAAAAAGATCACATTGTGACGTTCAAGGAGTCTGCCACATGGACGGCGGTGTGGGTGACGCTTTCACTGCTGTTCTTCCTGTTTATCCGCTTGCATGGCGACGTGGTGGTGGATGTGCATGACAAGGAGCATTTTGTGGAACAGAATAAGCTATACGAGCACGATGTACCGTATGACGATGCGCTTTCCTGGGACGAGAACATCAAGCATTACAAGAATCAGCTTTCGTTGGAATATCTCACTGGCTATCTGATCGAGCTGTCGCTTTCCATTGACAATGTCTTTGTGATGATCATGATTTTCTTGTCGTTTGGCGTGGCGAAGGAGTATTACCACCGTGTGCTGTTTTATGGCATCTTGGGGGCGATTGTGCTGCGTTTCATCTTCATCTTCGCGGCGGGTGCGCTTATCCAGCGGTTCCACTGGTTGCTGTTGGTCTTCGGTGCCTTCCTGATCTATTCGGGTATCAAGATGTTCATAGACCGGAACAAAACGGAGAGCATCGATGTGGAAAATCATCCGGTAGTCAAGTTCTTAGCTAAAAGGAATTTGAGTACCTCTTCGTTCGATGGACACAATTTCTTCACGAAGGTGGACGGCCGTTGGTTGTGTACGCCGCTTTTCGTGGTGCTGATGATTATTGAGTTCTCGGACATCATTTTCGCCTTCGACTCTATCCCGGCTATTTTCTCGGTCACGCATGACCCGCACATCGTCTTCTTTTCCAATATTTTCGCGATTCTCGGACTGCGTTCCATGTTCTTCATGTTGGAGAGTATCATGGACAAGTTCGCCTACTTGCGCATCGGGTTGTCGGTGTTGTTGACCTTCATCGGTGTGAAGATGTTCCTGCCGTATGCTGGCATTGAGATCGGCATCGTTCCTTCCTTGGTGGCCATCGTTTCCATCTTGTCGATCAGCATTTTGGCGTCGGTGTTGTTCCCGCCGAAGAAGGTGGAAGGCTAATAGTTTAAGGTTTAAGGCTAATAGTTTAAGGTTTAAGGTTTAATGTTTAAGGTTTAACGAAAAACGCCGGGCGAAAGTCCGGCGTTTTTCGTTAAAAAAATAAGCGGCGCTCGTTACACACCGCTTATTCGTTAAGATAATTATTACTAAGATGATATATAGAAAGGTTTATGCGTAGAGTTCTTCGAAGATCTTGCGAAGCTCAGGGCTTTCGCGCAGCTCTTGAAGGGTGAACTCAGCATGTCCCTTAGTATATCCGTTACCCATGATCATGTTCACGTCGCTGCCGATACCTTCAGCACCGAGGGAAGCTTTCGTGAAGCTGGTAGCCATGGAGAAGAAATAGACGATACCATCGTCTTTGGTGCAGAGCACGGCGGTCATCTCCTGGTCGGGAACATTGACGCAGTTGATGGTGACGTCGGCCATCTTGCCATCGGTGAGTTTCTCGATGAGCTCATAGACCTGCACGGGAGTCATGCCGGCAGCGCTTTCCACGATGTCGCAGAAACCGAGGTCTTTGATACGTTGGGTGCTCTTCGGGCTGTTGGCGATACCGATGACCTTACCGGTGACACCGACGCGTTTCTTAGCCTCGTAGCAGCAGAGCATACCGCTCTTACCACCGGCACCGAGGATGACGACGGTTTGACCGTATTGGCACAATTTAGCGGTTTGTGCAGGAGCACCAGCGACGTCCAATGCGCTCAAAGCGAGTTTCTCCGGCATGTCGGTCGGGATCTTGGCGTAGATACCGCTCTCGAAGAGGATAGCTTTACCTTTGATATCGACTTGGTCAACCTCGGGACGGATCTCGAGGATTTCGTCGATGCGCAGAGGCGTCAGGGAAAGGCTGACGAGGGTGGCGATGCGGTCGCCCTCTTTGAGGTCGATTTTGCCCTTGAGAGCATCACCGATCTTCTCAACCTTGCCGAGCAACATACCGCCAGAACCGGTGCGGCGGTTACGGTGCTTGCCCTGCAGTTCGACGTTGAGGAGCATCTCTTTCTTCACTTCTTCCATCACCTTTTCTTCGGAAGCGCCGGGGCCGGCTTGTTCCTTAGCGTAGTTGTGGATGTCGGTGAATGAAGCGGAGTCAATGTTCAGGGTTTGGACGTCGATGAGGATCTCGTTATCCCAAATTTCGTCCATGTTATTGTCGAGTTTGTTAGCGGGCTGCGGGAGAACACCCTTGGGTTCGATCACGCGATGCGTACCGTATTTGTTGCCTTTTTTCTGCATAATTTGAATGATTTTTAGAATGATACAAAAACTTTTATGCCTCAAAAATTGAGGTCGCAAAGATAGTATTTTTTGGGATACGCCCAATTTTTTTCGTAAATTTTTCTTCCAAAAAAAATTCAAACCTCATTTTCTGTGTGTTGCGCAAAAACAATTACAAAAAATTGTATCTTTGCGGCGATTTTTGAAACCGACAAATCTAACTAAGTATTCATATTTAAATATTAAGACAAAATGGGAAGAGCTTTTGAATATCGCAAGGCAAGAATCTTCAAGAGAAATGCATATTTAGCCAAGACTTTCACTCGTCTGGGCAAGGAAATCACGATGGCTGCCAAGGCCGGTGGTCCTGATCCCGAGCAGAACTCCAAACTGCGTCTGCTCATCCAGACGGCTCGTAACGAGAACATGCCGAAAGACAATATCGATCGCGCCATCAAACGCGCCTTCGAGAAAGATATGTCCGATTATAAGGAGATGGTCTATGAAGGTCGCGGACCTCACGGTATCGCTATCCTGATTGAGGCGGCCACCGATAACAACCAGCGCACCGTCGCCAACGTCCGCAGCTACTTCAACAAGTTCGGCGGCTCCCTCGGTACCTCTGGTATGCTCGATTTCCTGTTCGACCACAAGTGCATCTTTACCGTCGCTCGCACTCCTGAACTCGACATCGAGGAGTTCGAACTCGCGATGATGGATTTCGACGCAGAAATCGACGCCGATGACGAGGAGGTGATTGTGATTGCCGAGTACAAGGCCTTCGGTCCCATCCAGAAGTATCTGGAAGACAACAAGTACGAGATCAAGAGCTTCAAGTTCGACCGTATCCCGAAGGAACTCAAGACCCTCACCGAAGAGCAACGCGCCGAGGTCAACCTGCTGCTTGACAAGATCAACGAGGACGAGGATGTGACGAACGTCTATCATAATATGGAGGAACCCGAAGAAGCGGAAGAGTAGCCATTAGCTGTTAGCTATTGGCTGTTGGCTGTTAAACTATGACATAGACATAGACTTAGACATTGACTTAGACTTAAACTGCTAACTACTAACTGCTAACTACCAACTGCTTCAATAACCCATAACCAATAACCTATAACCATTAAAATCATGTATTATTACAAATTCAAAGTGTTTTACGACGAGGTGGAGGACTTCGTGCGCGACGTGGATGTGCTCGCGAACACGAACTTTGAGGACTTCCACCACTTCCTCTACGAGTGCTTAGGCTTGCAGGGGAATGAATTCGCCGCTTTCTCCATCTGCGACCAGAAATGGAACAAGCAGAAGGAGATCACCATTATGGACACGTCGGAGGACGAGGAAATGATGGAGACGCCGGAGTACGACGACGAGGATTCGTTCAGCACGAAGACGCGTCTGCCGAAGTTCGTCATGAAGGATGCCATCTTGAAGGACTTCATCACCGACCCGCACCAGCACATCCTTTACGAGTACGACTTCATCGATCCGAAGACGTTCTACATCGAGTTCCAGAAGGCGGCACAGACCGAGAATCCAGAGGAATTCCCGCGCTGCACCTTCCAGAAGGGCAAGCTCCCTGTGCGGCTCACCACCAAGGATCTGCCGCAACCCGATGTCGATGAGGCTCAGCTGTTGCTGGATGACTTGGAAGATGATGAGTACGACGACGGCTTCGATGACGGCTACAACGAGGAGGATTATAAAGATCTGAATGAGTTCTCCGACTTTTAGTAGTCCCACTTTGTACATTTTGACCGGTCCGACGGGAGTGGGCAAGACGGCCTACACCATCGGGTTGGCGCAACGCTGGCAGGTGCCGATCATCTCGGCAGACTCCCGCCAGTTCTATAGAGAGATGCGCATCGGCACAGCCTATCCCACCGAGGAGGAGCTGGCCGCTGCGCAACATTTTTTTGTCGGGATGCTCTCCATTCATGACTATTACAATGTTTATAAGTTCGAGCAGGACGTGCTCACGCTGTTGAAGGAGCTGTTTCAGAAGTATCCGGTGGTCATCATGACGGGTGGCAGTCCGCAGTATCTGGATGCGGTGTGCCATGGGGTCGATGAGATGCCCGATCCCGACCCGAGCACGAGGCAGTACGTCATCAACCTGTTCCAGAACAATGGAGTGGAAGCCTTGCATGCACAGTTGCAACTTCTTGATCCTCAGTATGCCGCCACGGTAAATCCGCACGATTCCAAACGCATGATGCGGGCGTTGGAGGTGTCGTTGCAGACAGGCAAGCCCTACTCCGAACAGTTGCAGAAAAAGCAGGTGGTGAGGGATTTCAACATCGAGAAGTACTACCTCAACCGTCCGCGTGAAGTGCTCTTTGACCGCATCAACCGTCGGGTCGATAAGATGATGGCCGACGGACTGTTGGAAGAGGCTAGGGGACTCTATCCTTACCGTGATCTCAATGCTCTCAATACTGTGGGCTACAGGGAGTTGTTCGATTATTTCGACGGCAAATGCACGTTGGAGCAGGCGGTCACGGACATCAAGACGCACACGCGGAGGTATGCGAAACGACAGATCACCTGGTTTAAAAGGGAATATGAGGAAGTGATGATTTCCTCTGAATCATAATCTCTTTTCTTTGAAATTGTAGCAATATTTTAGAGAACATCTTTGCCGCGACCTTTGCCGAAGCAGGCGCCGTTTCCGAGGTCGTGATGTCGGCCCCGGCGTGGCAGGAAGACCAGCAGTCGCCGTTCCTGCAGCGGGTCAGCGACACGTTCCAGGACGTGCTGGGCGGGTGCTGATCGAGTTGCTGGGGCGGTTGGCGTGAGGGCGGCGGTCGCTGCGGTGCGGTCACCATACTGCGCTGCGCTTGTATGGTGTTAATTGCACTGCGTGCGTTCAGCCTCTCCGAGGCTGGGTGAAAGGTATAACAAAACGAAAGTATATGAGCAATAGTTTCAACATTCGTCCGGCGAAGCCCGAAGAGGCGGGTCTCGTCTTAGAATTCATCAAGAAGTTGGCCGTCTATGAGAAATGTGCCGACGAGGTGGTGGCCGACGAGGCCACCGTCTATTACTCCCTGTTCGTGGAGCGTTCCGCCGAGGTGGTCTTCGCGGAGGAAGACGGCACGGTGGTCGGCTTCGCCCTCTTCTTCCACAACTTCTCCACCTTCGTGGGGCGCAAGGGGCTCTATCTCGAAGACCTGTTCATCCTTCCCGAGAAGCGGGGGAGGGGATACGGCAAAGCCCTGCTGAAGCATCTGGCCAAGATCGCCGTGGAGCGCCACTGCGGCCGTATGGAGTGGATCTGCCTCGACTGGAACGAGCCCGCCCTGAAGGTCTATCGCAGCATCGGGGCCGTCCCGATGGACGAATGGACGGTGCAGCGGTTGGACGAGGAGGCGTTGAAGCGGTTCGCGGGGGAATAATCTGCTCTGGCGGAGGGAGCGCGTTCAGTCCTCCTCCCTACTCACCAACGCCTCGATCGGCACGGTGCTGTCCATCAGCCCGATGCGGGTGTGGGAGGCGTGGCGGGTGACGCTAAATGCTTTGGAGAGAAAACTAATAGTAAAGAAAACTGTGGACAGCGTCATGAACGACGATTACCGTTTCCCCATGAACGTCAACCGTAATCTCATACGCAAAATGGAAATCCTCGCAGATAAATTCCTGCCATCCCTTATTAATCCATTCTTTTTTTAGTCTGGCCTTGGGGAATATGGTCGCA
>ONCM01000025.1 GCA_900316305.1 uncultured Bacteroidales bacterium
CTACACCTTCGACAACGTGGTGAAGACCACCTGTCTGCTCAGCGACATCGCCAACTTCGGCGCGATGAACGAGGTCTATGCGACCCGCTTCCCCTCCAATCCGCCTGCTCGCGCCGCCTTCGCCGTGCGCGACCTCCCCAAAGGCGTGATGGTAGAAATTGAAGTCATCGCTGTGAAATAAGACAATCTGTAGGGACGAAAAAATGGTAGAGACGCAAAATTTTGCGTCTCTACGTTCTGTTTATGAATTATTTAACCGTCGATAAGGTTTCCAAGTCCGTGGGCGAAAAGGAACTCTTCCACCAGATCACCTTTGGTCTGGAGAAGGGACAGAAAAGTGCCCTCATCGCCCGCAACGGCACTGGAAAAAGTACACTCCTCAATATCATTGCTGGATTCGACACCCCCGACGAGGGACAGGTGATCATCCGCAATGATATTGTGGTTTCGTATTTGCCGCAACGGGACGACTTCAATGATGACAGCTCGGTGCTGGATACCCTTTTCGACACGCAGACTCCTGTGTTCGAGGCAATTAAGGAGTACGAGACCTGCCTTACGCTGATGGAGAGTGGTCATGAGGTGCCGCAGGAGCGCATGGAGAAGGCTATCTCCGACCTCGACCGGCTGCAAGCGTGGGACTACGAATCGAAGGTCAAGGAGATCCTGTCGAAGTTCGGTATTAACGATGTGCTGAAGAATGTGGGCGAACTCTCTGGTGGTCAGCGGAAAAAGGCCGCCCTTGCCAAGACGCTCATCGCCGACACAGACCTGCTCATCCTCGACGAGCCGACCAACCACCTCGATATCGAGATGACCGAATGGTTGGAGAACTATCTCTCCTCTGCCAACATCACCCTGCTGATGGTCACCCACGACCGTTCCTTCCTCGACCGCGTATGCAACGACATTTTCGAGCTTTCCAACGGCAATCTGTACCATTATCGGGGCAAATACGACTACTTTTTGGAGAAGAAGGCTGAACGGTTGGCCAATGCCGCTGCCGAGCAGGAGAAATTGCGGCAGCTCTACCGTCGCGAGCTCGCGTGGGTGCATACCTCCCCGCAAGCCCGCACCTCCAAGGCCCGCGCCCGCATCAACAATTTCGAAAAACTGCAGGAACAGGTAAGTGTGCGCAGCGAGGCCGCCCCCGAAGCGTTCAAAGTGCAAGCGGAACGTATTGGTCACAAAATTCTGGAAATCAGTCATCTGGACTTCGCTTATCCGGATCAGACCATCGTCAAGGACTTTTCCTACATTTTCAAGAGAGGGGAGAAATGTGGTATTGTAGGCAAGAACGGCTCCGGAAAGAGCACCTTCCTGAAGATGATTATGGGCGAAGTGATTCCTGACGGCGGCAAGATCACTCCCGGACAGACTATCAAATTCGGCTATTTTTCGCAGAACGGTATGCTCTACGCGGGTAACAAAATCGTGTTAGAGCTGGTGAAGGAACATGCTGAGGTGATTCGGATGGAAAATGGCAACTATATGAGTGCTAGCAATTTCCTGAACCATTTCGGCTTTCCGTACAGTCTGCAATATACCTATTACGACGACCTCAGCGGCGGCGAGAAACGGAAACTTCACCTGCTCATTACGCTGCTGAAAAACCCCAATTTTCTCATCCTTGACGAGCCTACCAACGACTTCGACATCGACACGCTGAACTTGTTGGAGGACTTCCTCGGCAACTTCGAAGGCTGTCTGCTCATCGTCTCCCACGACCGCTGGCTGATGAACAAGCTGGTGGATCATCTGTTTGTGTTTGAGGGCGATGGCGTTATTCGCGACTGCTGGGGCAACTACGAGGACTATCGGCAACAGCGCGAGAAAGAGTTGCGCATCCAGAAACGCATCGAAAAAGCGTCGCGCCCTGAGCCGGTGAAAACACAACGCATACCTCAACCCAATAAGCTGACCTACAAGGAGAAACGGGAACTGGAAATGCTGGAGACTGACATCGCCAATATGGAAATCGAGAAGAAGATTCTCGAAGAGAAGATGTCAATTGGTAAAGGTTCTCCCGAAGATTTCGCCGAGTGGGGCAAGCGTTACAATGAACTCAACCAGCTGTTGGACGAAAAGACCGAACGCTGGATGGAATTATCCGAAAAAGAATCGTAACCATGCATTATTTCTACGCTCTCGACATATCGCAACCGTTTGTTACGTTAAGTAACGAAGAATCAGAACATTGCGTGCGTGTGATGCGCCACCGCGAAGGTGATGTCGTGCGCGTCACCGACGGTTGTGGGCATGTGGCGGAAGCTGTTATAGCGGAAGCGCATCCCAAAAAGTGCCTGTTAGAGATTCGCGAAACTGTCACCGACAATGTCCTCACCCACAACGGATTGCATCTCGCTATCGCACCCACCAAGAATGCTGACCGCATGGAGTGGCTGTTGGAGAAGGCCATCGAAATCGGCATCTGCTCGCTGACGTTCCTGCAGTGCGACCATTCCGAGCGCACGCACCTCAACCTCGACCGGTTTCAACGGTTGGCCATAGCGGCATTAAAGCAGTCACAAACGGCATGGCTGCCACAACTTAAAATGACAACTTTTCAAGATTTTATCAAACAAAACACAGATACACAAGCAGATAAGTTCATTGCTTGGTGCGACGAAAACAACCAAAAACAATTGGTGAATGCACCACGTAATTATCCCGAAATGATTCTGTTAATCGGGCCGGAAGGCGATTTCAGCGAGGCTGAGATTGCTATGGCACGAGAAGCCGGCTATACCGAAGTGAAGCTCGGCGCTCGCCGCTTACGCACGGAGACTGCCGGACTGTACGGATGTTTGGTGGCCGGACTTTAGTGCGCTTCCAACCAGTTACTTCCGCTGTTGATGTTCACATCTAACGGCACTGACAGCTGCATGGCGTTCGACATGCAGTCTCTGACGATTTCCGTGAGTGTTTCCAACTCGTCGGGACAAGTGTCGAAGATGAGCTCGTCGTGGACTTGCAGGATCATCTTGCTGCGCATATTCCGCTCGTTCATAGCTTGATAGATGCGGCGGCGGCTCGTAAAACCCCGTTTTTGGCGTTGATGTCGCGGATATTGCGGCGACGACCCATGAGGGTTTCCACATACTCGTGCTCCCGGGCAAAATCCAATGTGTCGTTCAGATAATCAGAGATTTTCGGGAAACTGCGGAAGTAGTCGGTGATGAGCTGTTTGGCCTCTGACTGCGGTATCTGCAGCCTATCGGCGAGACCGAAGGCAGAGATGCCGTACAAAATCCCGAAGTTGACGGTTTTGGCAGCACGGCGCATATCTGCAGTAACTTCCTCTTTTTCAACACCGTAGATGTGCGCAGCCATCGTCGCGTGGATGTCCTCGTTGTTGCGGAAGGTCTCGATCATGCGCTTGTCCTGGCAGACGTGGGCCACGATGCGGAGCTCGATTTGGGAGTAGTCGGCTGCAAGCAGCACGTTGCCGTCGGAGGGCACGAATGCCTTGCGGATGTCGCGGCCGCGCTCGGTGCGCACGGGGATGTTCTGCAGGTTCGGGTTGAGGGAGCTGAGCCGACCCGTAGCCGTAATCGTCTGGGTGAATGTCGAATGGATGCGCCCCGTTTTGGGGTTGATGAGCTGCGGCAGCGCATCGATGTAGGTGGATTTCAGCTTCGACAGCTTGCGCCATTCCAAAATCAGCGGCACAATCGGGTGCTTGTAGGCCATCTTCTTGAGCACCTCTTCGCCAGTCTGGTACTGCTTGCTCTTGGTCAGACGGGCGTTCTTCACGAGGTTCATCTTCTCGAAGAGAATCTCCCCTAACTGCTTGGGCGAACCGATGTTGAAGGTCTCGCCAGCGTATTCGTAAATCTGCTGCTCGATGGCGGCAATCTCGGCGTTCATCGTTTCGGAGTTCTGCTGCAAAGTATCGACATCGACCTTCACACCAGTGTATTCCATGTCGGCCAGAACCGGTACAAGCGGCATTTCCATCTGCGTAAATAAATCCGACAATTTATTCTCTTTCAGTTCTTTATCCAACAAAGGATAGAGCTTTTGCAGTAGTAGGAGCTGTTCGTTTTCGGGTGCGGGCGACGGTTTGCTTGTCTCCATTAACTCGCAGTCGAAATAGCTGAGGGCGAGGTCGCTGAGCTGGTGCTTGCGCTCAGGCTGCAACAGGTAGTGGGCAATCTGCACGTCCCAGAAGGTGCATTTCGGCTCCACACGGAACGATTTGAGGTATTTGTAAGTGTTCTTGCAGTCGTGCATCACCACCGTGCGCGGCTCCCCGAAAATCAGCTTTATAAACTCCTGATAGTGACGATGTTCGCTCTCCACCCAATGGTAGTAAGTTTTCGTTTCATCCGTGGCGAAGGCGAAACCGGCGATGCGTTCCTGTTGGAAAATCCATGTAAAGAAGATGGTGTCATTCTTTTTTATGGGAATATCTTTAACGGATTGTACCTCAATAGTTTGTGGAAGCACGAAGACGGTTTTTGGTGCTTCGACTTCCATCGGGGTATGTGACTCTGTTTCCTCAATAGGAGAGAAGAGGTCCGGGGCGGCTTGGGGTTGCGGTACCTGTAGGGACAAATCCGTGAAGATGCGTTTCGTGAGGGCCTTGAATTCCAGTTCGTCGAAGATGTCTTTAAGTTTCGCGGGGTTGGGACCGTTATAGGTCATCTGGTCGAAATCGTAATCCATCGGGATGTCTATCATGATGGTAGCCAGCTCTTTGGAGAGGAAGGCCTGCTCCTTGTACTGGTTCATCAGCGCACGCGTCTTCTCGTTGTCCTTGTCGAAATTGCGGGCGTACATTTCCTCGATGCTGCCGTAGTTGGCGAGCAGTTTCTGGGCACGCACCTGTCCGATGCCCGGCACGCCGGGGATGTTGTCGGAGGTGTCGCCCCAGAGACCGAGCATATCGATCAGCTGCTCCGGCCGTTCGATCTTGTACTTCTCGCAGATTTCCGCCACGCCGAGGATCTCCGCCGGCTGCCCGAACTTGCCGGGCTTGTACATACGGATGTGGTCGGAAACGAGCTGGCCATAGTCCTTGTCGGAGGTAAGCATCAGCACCTCAAAGCCTTCGATTTCAGCGTGTTTGGCCAACGAACCGACCAGGTCGTCCGCCTCATAGCCGTCGATGCCGACCATCTTGATCTGGAAGGCGTCGAGGATGCGCTTGATGTAAGGGATGGATGTTACGATGTCGTCGGGCGTGGCCTCGCGGTTCTCCTTGTAGTGTTCGTACTCGACGTGTCGGAAGGTGGGCGCGCCGGTGTCGAAGGCCACGGCCACGTGGGTGGGCTTCTCGTTCTTGAGCACCTCGTACAGCGAGTTGGTGAAGCCGAGCATCGCGGAGGTGTTCAGCCCCTTGGTGGTGAATCGCGGACTCTTGATCATCGCGTAGTACGCTCTGAAAATCAAGCCCATAGCATCTATCAGGAGAATTTTTTTCGTCATTGCCTTTGATGTTTTTTAAGAAAGGCAAAAGTACGAAAAAATGAGACGTGAGACGTAAGACTTGGGACTTATGATTTGAGACGTAAGACTTGGGACTTGGGACTTGAGACTTGAGACTTAAGACTTTGGAGGGGAATGGGGTGGGCAATGGGGTCTCACTTTTCCTGGCACTCAAAGACATAATACATCTGAATACCGTATTTCGGTATATATTGCCCAATGGTATCCCTTGAGTTCCAGAAGGAACACTCCATGGCAGATTCCCTTTCGTATAGAACAGAATTATCATAGATAGGGTAAGGAACACTGTCATGCAATGCCGTGTCGATAATGTCAAAATAACTATTATCCATACAGTAGCATGTTCTGATTTTTCCGCATCCCGCCGCCATTATCGCGATAATTACCAAAATAACACAAATAATCTTTTTCATCATATCATTCATCGTTAATTCATCGTCATCCGATCCCAGGGCTCCGCTTCGCTCCACCCTAGGCTGACATACGTCGGGCTTTCAGCCCTTTTTGATCATTCTTAATTCTTAATTCTTAATTTAAAAAGCGTATCCTATTCCCGCCGAGGCAAATCCCTTGATGCCGATGCCAAGCTCAAAGGAGCCGAAGAGGTGTTCGCCCCCGGCCCGAACTCCAAAAGCCGTGAGTTGGAAGGAAGGGGTTACCTTGCTGCTTTTTTCCCAACGGTAATCCCCAAAATTCCCCATATACAATTCCTTCCCCAAAAACAGGGTCGTTCCGGCAGCAACGGCCGAATAAAGGGTCACGTGCGGACGGTTAAAGTAGGAAAACCGCAGTTCAGGCATCAAGGTGAGGCAATTCATCCTCCGTTGAGTGTAAACGGCGTCTGTGTGAAACGGATAGTCCGTGTGGTCTTTGTAGTAGGCGTAATTCACCATGGCGCCGACCCAAAACCACTTGCTCAACCGATAATGGTAGTTGAACGAGAAAACAGGGGTGGTGCGGAACGCAAAGCCCAGTCCGTCATCTGGATTAATTTCGTATCCTGCTTGACCGTAATCAAGGAGTTTATGCAAGTGCATCCTGATGAAGAGTCCAAAGGGATCACTGATTTCGAAACGAATTTCATGGCGGTGGTGCATCCCGTCGAAAGTGCTCCAGTGCGGTTGTGCCTGCATCCGCTTCCGATGTTTGTCAAAACTCTGGATATAAGCGATCTGGAAATAGAGGTGGTTGTTCCGTTGGCGTGTTTCGGTGGGCTCATCTTGGCCGGGAATTGAAATCCAACCAATACTCTCGTTTGTCGTGGCAAAGTTCAGTCCGGCGGTGAAGCGCAAGTAATCGTTGTTGTGTAACCGATAGTAGATTCCCGCATCGAGCATGATGTCCGCGTATGGGATATTCCTTTCGTAAATACCCTCTGTACGTGCACCTGTTTCTGTATCCGTTCCGTAACCCCAATACCCATTGTTTCTGTCGAATCCTTCCAGAAAAGTCCGCGCGGGCACGCGAAGGCGGACGCCAGCATTAGCCGTAAACAGCACTTTTTCGCTCACCGGATAGTGGAATTCGAATTTCACAGGCGCGGAAAAACGTAAGAAACGAGATGCTGTAGTTCCGAAGTTTAGTGCCGCCGAAATCCCGAAAAAGTCGTCGAAATGGTAGGAACACTCCACCCCGACATGAAAGCCGGAATGCGGGATTCCCCATGCTTGCCAATCCGCGCCGAAGTCCCTTTTCATGGCAGGTTCTATCAAGTCATACTGGATAGTGTAGCCGAGGTGGAAACCGTTTATAGGATTGTCGAAAAGGTGGGTTTTATGCTTTTTGGGGGAATCATGCGGTTTGCCTGCCGCGGTGCTGTCCGTTTGCGCCGGCGACATCGCGTTGAGTCCTAAGATGATCAGTCCGGCCAATCCGTATTTCTTGATGCTGTCCATACTTGAAAAAGTTTGCTGTTCATCCTGTAGGACGCGGTTTTCCCAAAAAGTTACGGTCTGTTGCAGCAGCTTTTCCTTCAATGAGTCCGTAAGCGATAGATTGTCAACATATTCCGAACTGTAAAAGAGTCGCTCGAACTCTTCGCTGCGGAGGTAGTCGGCGATGTTCAGGGTGTCGTGAACGCGCACAGTGTCATACACGGTGACGGTGTCGTAGGTCACGGTCTCGCGCTCCACATACACGGTGTCGCGGTGCTGGGCGGCGAGAGGACAGGTGATGGACAGGATGGAAAAGAAAAAAAGAAATATATTTCTAATGTTCATAATTCACTCAAATATCGAAATCCTAATTCAGTTCGAAACCTAAATAATTCTTCATTCTACATTCTTCATTAAAAAAATGGTGTCGGTAACGGTGATGGTGTCGTGTAGGACGACGGTGCGGGTGACGGGAATCTCGCGGGTGATGACCACCGGTTCGGGTTGTAGAGACGTGCCATGGCGTGTCTCTATGGGTGCGGAGACGTTTTCCGCAATCGAGGTATCCGCAATAGGGGTCTGTTCCGGTTCCTCTGGTTGTAGAGACGCAAAATTTTGCGTCTCTACACCGGGGGGCATCGCATTTTCCCCCGGTGTATTCCGCACCATCTGCCACACGCAAATTCCTCCCGCGATGGTGGTTGCGGCAGCAATTACGGCGGCGGTCTTGTGGGTGGCAAGGGCTATTCCCGCACTGACGGGCGAGGCGGCGACAGCGGAGCGGATTTCCGCTTCCGAAAGACGGTGTGCGGGGGACATCCGCAGCTGCGACAGCTCAGAACGGTAGAGCCGATCGAGGTGGTGGGCGGAATTTCGTTTCATCATGAATAGAAGTGCAATCATAAGCAGTCCTTTCTTTTTGGATTCTTTTTCTTGGGCTTTGATGGCGAGCAGCTGCTGCAGGCGCGTGCGGGCTCGGAGGAACAGCTGCTTGGAGTTGGTGACGGAGATATCCATCAGGTCGGCAATTTGCTGGTGCGAAACGCGGTCGATGGCGTGGAGGTTGAAGACCATGCGTTGTCGTTCAGAGAGTTTCTGGATGGTTTCCAACAGTTCTTGCTTCGTGAATCCGGTCTGCCAGTTGGGTTCGTCTTCCTGGTCGGTGGGGTCGGGGGTGAGCTCCTCCTCCAACGGCACGGTTTCGGGTCGCGTGCGCAGGTAGGAGATGCACCGGTTGACCGTGATGCGGGTCAGCCAGGCGTCGAAAGGACCTGTGGCGCGGTAGGTGTCGGCCCGTTCAATGGCCTTCAAGAACGCCTCGTGCGCGAGATCCTCCGCCGTCTGCCGCTCTCCGACATACCGGTAGCATATCGCCACCAGCCGGTCGATGTTGCCCTCGTACTTCCGTGACCAAAATTTCGTTTTGTCCATTATGCCAAAAGCCTCTATCCAATGATGACGCAAAAATACAAAAAGGTTACGGTGCAGTGAAAAAATTTCTTATCATTTTGTAACATAATGAGTATTTTATTATCCGCCTATTTGCATTGTTGTTTTCATGAATAGGCGGATTATAAAATTATATTCCGCCTATTCATATAAAAAATGTATCTTTGCGGCGGATTATAAAACTACTATATGGCAAAACTTATCGGCAGAAAACACGAGATTGAAGAACTTAACAGACTGTATAACAGCGATAAAGCACAATTTGTTGCTGTCTATGGGCGCAGGCGGGTCGGCAAAACATTTTTGGTAAACCAGACTTTTAAGCAACGTATTATTTTCCATCACACGGGATTGTCACCTTTAGAGGATGGGAAAAAACCAACTTTGAGTGACCAACTTCAAGCATTTCATTATTCAATGCTGCGAAGTGGACTTCACGAATCTACTCCAGCGCCAAAGTCGTGGTTGGAGGCTTTTTTCTTGTTGGAAAAGTTGCTCGTTGAAAAAGACAATGGGAAACGTCAAGTGGTGTTTTTGGACGAACTTCCATGGATGGACACCCCGAAAAGCGGATTTCTTACGGCTTTTGAGAGTTTTTGGAACGGTTGGGCATCTTCAAGGGATAACATCATGTTGGTGGTATGCGGTTCCTCTTCCTCTTGGATAGTGAACAATCTGATTAACAATCCTGGTGGATTGTATGGCCGTTTGACATACGAAATGAAGCTGTCGCCCTTCACCCTTTCCGAATGTGAAGCGTTTTTCAAATCAAATAGCATTGTGCTGTCCCAGCGTGACGTGGTTCAAGCTTATATGGCGTTCGGTGGTATTCCTTACTATCTTGGATATTTTGAACCTGGTTTAAGTCTTGCACAAAATGTGGATAAAATATTATTTGCGCCAAACGGTCCGCTTGTTCACGAGTATAATCGACTATTCCAATCCTTATTCACTCACAGCGAGGAGTATCAAAAGATTGTGACCATGTTAGCTACTCGAAACTACGGTTCTACCCGAAAGGAGATTTCAGAAGCGTGTGGCATCTCTATGGGTGGAAACCTCTCTTTGATGTTGAAGACTTTGATAGATAGCGATTTCGTAATCAGCTATACTCCAATTGTACAGCAACGGAAGAGTGAATATTTTAGGTTGTGTGATCCTTTTTGTTTATTTTATTTACGGTTTGCCCATCAAAAAAAGGGCATAGATCCGCACTATTGGCAAAACAGCCAAAACTTGCCGTCGGTGGCCAGTTGGCGTGGTGTGGCTTTTGAGCAGGTCTGTTTCAACCATATTCCGCAAATCAAAGCTGCTTTGGGTGTATTAGGGGTAGTGACTCAAACATCCACGTTATTGTCAAAAGGAGACCAAACGCATTCAGGAGTACAGATTGATTTGTTGATTGAACGTGCAGATAACGTTATAAATCTCTGTGAAATAAAATATTACAATCGCCCTTATACTATTACCCGAACAGAAAGAATGGCTTTTGAGTATAAAATCGACTTGTTGAATGAAATGAAGAAATTCAAGAAAAATATTCATTTCACATTGATTGCTGCGGAGGGACTGGCAGTCAACGAAAACAGCTCGGTGGTTCAGAAAGTGATTACGTTGTACGACCTTTTCCGCGAAAGCTAACAGCCAACTTTTGGCCCTTTTTCGTATTTTTGCGTCTTCATTATAAAACAGCAAAAATGCAGGCGAAACAGTTTTGGACGAAAGCGTATCAGCGGAACATCGGGAAGATGGTCGGGGTGTGCTGCCGCTATGTGGGCGACCGTGCGGTGGCCGAAGACCTCGCGCACGAGGCCTTCCTCAAGGCTATCGAGAAGTCCGAAACTTACCGCCGCCTCGGCAGCTTCGACGGCTGGCTGATGCGCATCAACCTCAACACCACAATGGATTACCTGCGGCGGCAACCACAATTTCTGTCGATGGATGACGATACCGTGGGGACGCGATTTATCGCGTCCGAATCCGATGTTGTAGAGACGTGCCATGGCGCGTCTCTACAGGACGAACCTGATGAAACCTGTATCTCCGAATCCGACCTCACCGAATCCGAAATCCTCGATGCCATCTGCGCCCTGCCCGACAAACAACGGGCTGTTTTCAACCTGTATATTTTTGAAAACCAATCTCATGCGAAAATCGCGGAGACCTTGCAAATCGGGGTGCGCAGTTCCAAACGATACCTCTCGGAGGCGCGAGAGCAGCTGCAAATCGCCCTGAACAACCTTGTCCGCCACAAAAAATCTGGACTTATGATACTGCTCCCCTTTCTCCCTTGGAAATCGCACGCTATCGACCGTCTCTGCCGTGCGAAGCTGAAACATCTGGCGTTGTCGCCCGCCGCACCGTCGCCTTTGTCCGCCGTCAACTGGACCGCCGCGCCCAAGCCGGGCGTCTGGATGGCCGTCACCGCTGCGAAAGCCCCCGCCATCGCCACGGGTGTGGTCGCCACCGCCGTGACGGGTTCCGTCGTCGCGTGGCAAGCGCAACCCGCACCCACACCCACAGGCCAGACCCCGCAGGAAACGGCGGTAACCACGTGTGTTTCAACCGATTCCGTAACCGTAAACAACGATACCGTCGTTGTAGAGACGCGGCGCGCCGCGTCTCTACCGAACACCCCCATATCCGTCGTAGAGACGCACGGCCGTGCGTCTCTACAGGAACCCCAAAATCCTCAACAGCAAGTAAAAGGAACCGAATCATCCCTTTCACCATTGCCCGCAACGTCCCCGACGTCCGCGCCGGCTTCTAATCATAGCCTGAGGAAGTTCGAGCGCAACGGTTTCCACGGTCTCAAGGACGCACGCGGGAACGTGGTCGTATATCCGAAATATTCGGACATACAGCCGTTTGACGAATACCGGACCGGCTGGGCAATGGTGGAGATATTCGGGTTCAAGGGGTTTGTCGATAGCAGCGGCAAGGAGGTCGTGTCCCCGCAGTACGACGACATCGGGAAGTTCGGGCGATACCGCGACGGCTGCGCATTGGTGCAGAAGGGAAAATTCTACGGTTTCATCGACATCACCGGCAAGGAGGTGGTGCCGGTGAAATTTCCGTTGCAAGAATTGACGAAATAATAACCCATAAATCAAATCATTATGAAAAAATCAACCCTGTTATGCGTCATATTATTGGCAATGAGCATGTTAAATGCTCAAACAACCATTGTGGGCAGCGGAAGGATTGAGACCCAACATCGTGAACTAGAAGCGTTCACCTCTGTAAACTCCCCCTCCACGGTGGATGTCACCATAATAAAAAACGAGAAATCCTGTGCCGAAGTGACAGCAGACAACAACCTGATGGAGTTCGTTCTCACCGAAGTGGAGAACGGCGTTCTCACCATCTCCATGAAACGAGGCTTTTCCTATAACAGTCCTCACATCACTGTCACCATCTACACACCGCATTTGAGCGAGGTGGTCATGAAAGGTACTGGCAATGTGACTGTCCTTTCGGTGAAAGAGGAGTATTTCACCCTCACGACTAAAGGTACTGGCAACTTCAAAAGCGACTGTTTGGTGGTGGAAAAGGATCTGGTTTTGCAGTGCAGAGGCACGGGTAATATTGACGTGTCGTATATGTGCCCAAACAACGTGACCGTCCAAAACTCCGGCGCGGGCAATATGAACATAAAAATGCTTCAAAACGTTACATCAAGCATGAAGATTCAGAATTTGGGTACGGGTGACATCGACCTAAAAAAACTGTCTGTCGGCGATTTGCAGCTGATGATCCGCGGAACAGGAAACGTCACATTGTCTGGGAAAGCCGACAACATGACCTTGGTGAACAGCGGCTGCGGAAATGTGCGGGCAAACATATTAAAGGTGAAAACCGCACACATCACGCAAAACGGTATCGGCAACATCATAGCGACCGTTACGGACACTGCTTACTTGACACAGAAAAACAGAATCGGGAAGGTGACCATTCATGGCGGCGGGAAAATCATTGAAGAGTAATGTTGTCCTCTTGCGAGTCGGAGATTCCGCCAGCTCCTATCGTCGCCTGGCGGAATGGTGCATCATGTTTGGGGTCAAAAGGGGAAAAAGATGGGCGGCGGCCGAAAGTTTTTTGGTTAAGGCACTCACTCCCCCGCCGCCCATCTTTTTCCCCCTGCTACGCCTAGCGGTGCGCACCATTCCGCCGCGAACGTAGTGAGCGAGCGGAATCTCCGTCTTACCTCTGGGAATGCCTTTTCCTCCAACCACATTGAATGTGACCGGCTCCTAATCGTAGTGAGCGAGCGGAATCCCAATCGAATCATTTAAAAATCCAAATACAATGAAAAAGTCAACATTAATCATCGCCATCTTATTGTCCATCAGCGTAATCTATGCGCAAGAACGTATCACCGCCAGCGGGGACATCGTCACAGAGGAATACAATTTGGATGCCTTCACCTCCGTGGACATCCGCTTCGTGGGGGATGTGATTATCCATCAGAGCCCTCATCACAAAACGAAGGTGACCACGAATGAAAATGTGATCCAGCATGTCCGTTTTCAGGTGGAAAATGGAAAGTTGTCTGTTTATGCAGATAAAAACTTCAACAATGTGAAAAAACTGGTGGTGGAGATTTATATGCCAACGCTGGAGGAACTCTATATGCGCGGGCCGGGTGACGTGACGGTAGAAAAGCGGAACGAACCGCAGTTGACAATCATCAATATGGGTGCGGGCGACTGCGCTCTCCAATGTCTGAAGATTGAAGGAACGCTTGAACTGCATAACAAAGGCGCGGGCTCTATCAAAGTCAAATCTCCTGACCCGATCAGACAACAGACCTTGCTCATCGACAACACAGGTGCAGGGGATGTGTCCATTCTCGGAAGTCACGTTAGTAATTCGTTGATTGTCAACAATAAGGGAGCAGGCGATGTCTCAGTAAACCTGATGAGCATCCCTACCGAAGAGTTGCTTCTCCAAAACCAAGGTGTGAGCAATATCACAATACAAAATATTTCGGCAAACAGGATGGTGTTGCGTAATCAAGGTGCCGGTGATATGAAGTTGATGAATGGCAAGGCAGAAGAGATGACACTGGAAAGTATCGGTGCCGGAAATGCCCATCTGCTCTTAAAAGTCACAACTGCGCACATCTCACACGCCGGTGTCGGCAACATCATAGCAACTGTGACAGGCACCGCCTACCTCACCAACAAGTCCGAACTTGGGAGGGTCACCATTCATGGTGGCGGGAAAATTGTCCGGGAATAACATCGTGCCCTTGCGAGTCGGAGATTCCGCCGGCTCCTATCGTCGCCTGGCGGAATGGCGAGACGATAAATAAAAAAAGGCCGCCAGAATATGACGGCCCTACAGGGAGACGCAATGCATTGCGTCTCTACTGGAAGAATTGCCGAACTCGGTTAAAGACGCTCTTGTCGTTTTTGCCGGGTTTCGGCACAAAATTTTCGTGGGTGCTCAGCTGTTCCAACATGGCCTTCTCTTCGCGGGTCAGCGATTTCGGAGTCCAGACGTTGACGTTGACGATGAGGTCGCCGACGATGCGCGAGTTGACCTGCGGCAATCCCTTGCCTTGCAAACGCAGAATTTGTCCGCTCTGCGTGCCCGGGGCAATCTTGATCTTGGCTTTGCCGGTGAGCGTGGGAATCTCCACAGAGGCACCGAGCGCGGCCTGCGGAACACTGATGTAGTAGTTGAGGTACAGGTTGTTACCGTCGCGCTCAAAGACATCGTGGTCGGCGACTTCGAAGACGACGAGCAGGTCGCCATTGACACCGCCACGTTGCGCGGCATGTCCCTTCTGTGGCACTGTCATCTGCATGCCGTTATCGACGCCGGCAGGGATGTTGATGGTGATGATCTCCTCACCCGACACTGTGCCGTTACCGTGACAATGTGGACAAGGATCCTTGATGACCTCGCCCGTGCCGCCACATCTCGGGCAGACGGATGCCTGCTGGATGATGCCGAACATGCTGCGTTGCTGGCGCACCACCTGACCGCTGCCGTGACAGTCGGGACAGGTCGTAACGCTGTTCGGATCCTTCGCGCCCGTACCATTGCAATGCGGACATACCACCTGTTTGTTGATTTTCACCTTCTTTTCGATGGGCGCGGCCACTTCCTCCAACGTGAGTTTCACTTTGATACGGATGTCACCGCCCCGGCGCACGCGCCGTTGCTGGCCACCGCCGCCACCGAAGCCGCCGAAATTAAATCCGCTGAAACCGCCACCGAAGCCACCACCGAACACATCTGCAAAGTGGCTGAAGATGTCGTTGAAGTTCATGCCGGAAAAGTCGCTGGCTTCGGCACCCATGCCCGCGTGACCGAACTGGTCGTAACGCGCCTTCTTGTCAGGGTTGCTCAGCACGTCGTACGCCTCTGCCGCCTCCTTGAACTTCTCCTCGGCTTCCTTGTCGCCGGGGTTGCGGTCAGGGTGGTACTGCATGGCCTTTTTACGGTAGGCCTTCTTTATTTCATCGGCGGAAGCGTCTTTCGACACGCCCAGCACCTCGTAGTAATCTCTTTTTTCCATCGTTCAGTCTCCTTTCTTATTGACCCACAACCACTTTCGCGTAACGGATAACCTTGTCTTTCAGCTTGTAGCCTTTTTCCGTCACATCGATGACCTTACCTTTGTCTTCCTCCTTCTGTGCCGGGAAGTGGGTCACGGCTTCGTGGAAATCAGTGTTAAATTCCTCGCCTTTGGCCTGAATTTCCTCCACGTCAAAGCGTTTCATCATCTGGACTAACTTGTTGTAGATCAAGTTAAACCCTTCTTTAATAGAATCCACATCATCGACTTTTTCGTTAGCGGCGATGGCACGCTCAAAATCGTCAATAACAGGCAGCAGATTCACCAATACTTTTTCGGAAGCGGTGGAAATCAGATCCAACTTCTCTTTGCTGACACGTTTTTTGTAGTTGTCGAATTCGGAGAAAAGACGCAGAAAACGGTCGTTCAGCTCTGCTTTTTCGGCCTTCAGCTGCTCAATCTTCTTTTCCAAATCCTGGATTTTCATTTTATCTTTGTCCTTCTTTTTGGAGAAAAAAGATTTTTTGCCTTTGTCAGTATTTTCTTCGTTATCCGCCAAATTGTCAGTATTTTCCTGCACTTCCTCTTGCACTTCAGGATTCTGCACTTGCTCATCCTGAATCATTTCTTCTTGATTGTTTTCCATACTATACTTATTTTCAATTACTTACAAACACAATGATAGTGCGGCATCGAATCCCACATTCGACCCGCCGAGGGGTTATAGCAAAAAATTTGCCAAAAATGTCATTATTTGAAAAAATGACGTTCACTGCTATGGCAACCCGCCTCCATGAAAGAGATGTACTCCAGAAAAATGTCGTCCTTGTTGGCTGGAAACATTATTCCAAAGCGTTTTGCAATTTCTGTAATTTGTTGTAAATTGTTGTAATCTAGGATATTATCGTTTTCAGTTACGAAATTGTGCGGAGTTTTCGCAGTATCGGTGTAGGTGCCGGAAATCTCCTCGGGCAGATTCGCGGGCAGAATCACATCATACAAGTTGGCATTGTCGGGCAAATATGCGGTTTGCAGAACCGAAAAATCGGCCTTATCCAATTGGTTGACAATATCTTGCGGTATTTCAGCACCCAGCGCGTTCCAAAGCAAGACATTACGGAAACCGGCACGATCAAGGGTGGCGGGCACGTCAACCGCTTCCGCGCAAACGGTGACCCCCAACACGTTCTCCATTTTCTGTTTCGTTGGAGCGTCCAGTTTGTGCCCACCAGGCGCGATGTGCGGGAACATGCCCATGTCGAACAGCCCCTGACTGTTCAGCTCGCTTTTGATGGTCAGGAACCCGGCGGCAGGCTTCGACTGCACGTCAAGCAACATACACATATTCTCCAATTCGTGGTAGGCCGCTTCCGTCAGCCATTTCTCCCACACGATGAACGCAGGGGCGGGAATAGATGTCAAATCCTCAACAAAAGTTTGTATATCAGCATCTTGCAGATTGTTCTTCTGCAAAAGAGCAGCATAATCATCTGCCATCAGCGCCTGTTTGTAAGCATCGTAATTCTTCCCCAAAACTTCCACGTAAATTCCTTTTTCCAAATGATGTTGGATCAGGTAGAAATTGACGCTGCGGAAAAAGGCATAATAATCCGTAATATTCAGGGTATCAGAGGTGTTGAACCAATATTTCGGGGTGTCTGGGCAGCGATTAAGGATTTCATAAACGGCCTTTAACGTTTCCGGGATCTGTAGAGACGTTTCATGAAACGTCTCTACATTCGGGAAAATGCAATAAAATTTGTCCGACAGGAACATTTCCGCAAACGGCAGAAGATCGTTTTTGTCGGCAAAAAAATCGGTGCCACGACGGTAGTAGTCGAACGACCCCAACGCATTGGTGTTCAACACGGTGCGGGCAAATCTTTGCAATAGGTAGAGCGTTTCGTTGGAGTAGCTACCGGAACTCATCACCAACGTCTCGTTGACTTTAGGCGCCTGTAATTTCTGTGCCGCAACCGCAAACGCCTCCTCAAACGAGGCTTCCATCAATTGCCCGTTTTTTTTGATATATGGTGTTGTAATTCGTTGATTCATCGCTTTTCATCGTTCATTCATCGTTAACCGGTGGAACAACTGCTCCATGCCCAGCGCGTCGAGGTCCGCGGCGGTTTTAAGGCCGACCTTTTCGGCGAGGAGATGGAGGTCCTTGGTCATGGTGTCGGCCACCAGTTTGCCCTTGTTGATGATGACCACGTGGTCGCACAGGGCTTGCACCTCCTGCATGATGTGGGTGGAGAGGAGCACGGTGCGGTCTTTGCCAAAGGAACGGATAAGTTCCCGGATTTCAATGAGTTGGTTCGGGTCGAGACCGGTGGTGGGCTCGTCGAGGATCAGCACCTCGGGGTTGTGGATGAGGGCTTGTGCGATACCCACGCGTTGTTTGTAACCGCGTGACAGTGCCCCGATCTTCTTGTGCTGTTCGGGGGTGAGCCCCGTGCGCTCAATCACTTCGTCAACACATTTTTTTACCTCCTTCAAGTGGAAGACGCCAGCCACAAATTCCAGGAACTCACGCACATACATGTCGTAGTAGAGCGGGTTAGCCTCCGAGAGGTAACCGATGATTTGCCGCAGTTTCAGGGAATCCTTCCAAATGTCGAGACCGCAGACGGTGACATCGCCCTCCGTGGGCGGAATCAGTCCGGTGATGATCTTCATCATGGTGGTCTTTCCGGCGCCGTTCGGTCCTAAAAAACCGACAATTTCGCCTTTTTTGGCTTCAAAACTGACCTTGTCGAGGGCATATTGCTCTCCGAAAACCTTAGTGACGTTGTTAACTATAATAGACATGTTCGTACTTTTCAAATAAGGGCGCAAAGGTACAAATTTTTAGGTTAGGAACGAACCGCAGGAATTAGGTTCCGATCATCGGCTCTTTGTGTCGCGCGCGTGCTGAAAGCACGAAATCTCAATAACCCCACACTGCGCTTCACTTCGTTACGCTTATGTGGGGTTATTGAGATTTCGTGCCTCCGGCACGCTTTGTGGATCACGTTACTTTTTGATTTAATACAACGACTAATATTCGTAATAGCGGGTAAAATACGGTTCGCCGTCGTTCGTGGCACCTTCACAGGATATTTTCCGTCGTATTCGTAAGTGTATTCCGTGGCAATGTGGTCATATTCCGTCCCTGCATCCTTATAACTATAGACAGCGGTCAACACATTTCCGGTGTTTGTATAGGTGAAATACTCGTCATCCCATGTCCCAATCACATAATCAAACCAAAGCTGAGTCCAACCTTTCAAGGGATTGATTTTGTTGTCGTATGTGAAAGTGGCCTCCATGACATCCTCGTTGTCCCCTTCAAGATACGCCAAAATACGACTGACATTCTTGCCTTCCCATGTGAACTCAAGGATGATTTTTTGGTCTCCTTTTTGGCTGGATTTCAGCTTTTGAATCTGCTTTTCCAGAACCTCAGCCCCCTGCGGAATCAACCTTGACAAAGGATTAAGGTTACTTTTATGATTGTTTTTGTATTCAGGTATATCATAGGCCACAAATTCGATTTTTGACAGTTTTTTATTGTCATAATACAGCTTGTATGTCTGCTCCAACTCTTCATAATCTATCCAATAATAGTTAATGGTTGTAAGGAGGTCGTTTTCGTAGCTGAATTCAAGAAAATCCTCATCTTCTTTGATCATCTTGATTCGATTGTCTTCATCATAGAAATATTGATCTACATACCAAACCGCCCCGTTATAATAATAATCTATGCTGGAAAGGGTTTTATCATTCCAATTCCACACTTGGTCCAGCACTTTTTCACCATTGTTTTCGTAATAAATCTTCTGGATTTTCTTTTTCGGGTTGTACACTCCGGATTTCTCCTTCTCGCAGGAGGTCAGGGCGGCGCATAACACAGCGCACAAACTTAAAATCAAAACCTTCTTCATAATCATGTTTTTTATACGTTTATACTTATAGGATGCAAAAAAACGAAAAGGTAACAAAAATATTGTGAAATAAATACAATTATTTGGTTTTCAACCATTTCTTTGCCTTACCCCCCTTTGCATCGGTTAACCGAACGGAAGAGAGCGACTTGTTGTCGATGACATTGCGATGGATAAAGAACTGGTATTTGCCGTCGGGGGCGTCCGCCAGCTGGGTGCGGAATTCCTCCAAATACTGCTTCTTCAGGTTCGCATCCTTCATCTTATACCCTTTTTTGGACTTCTCCACCCAAACGGAAGTCTTGGTGGAGGTGATGTGATAGCGAATCTCCTCCTTCACAGGTATGGAAAAACCGTAGCGATACGGCTGCATCATCTTCACTTGTGCCGCCTCCAGCAATCGTTCGCCGAATGGGTTTAGGTTATCTGCTTGACTTTCATCGATATACATCTCAACGATGCCGTTGGTGTCCAGCGAAAGCACGAATGTGACATCTGACTCAATCGGATGTGGGTTGTCGCAGGCCGCCTTGTCCAATAGCTCGAACAGGTAGTTGTCCATCACCACATAGTCATCAGGAAAAACAGTCCGGTAGGGGAGAATGATGTTTCGTTCGTCTTCCAGAAAATCGGTGATGGAATCGACTTTTTGAACAAAGTCAGCGGGAAATTGGTATTTTGTCCACTTATACCCGTAACTATCCGCTTGTTCCACCCATTTCATGTACTGGTTCCGGGCTTTCTCATAGTCGCCCTCCAGATTCAGCATCTCAATCAGGCAAAGCGATTTGCAAAGATCGGCAGTCTGTTCCACCACCAGCAACCGCATTCTCAAAGAGTCTTTTCCAGGAATCGTAAGATCCTCGTAATCAGCATAATCCAGCGCATCATCGTAGTATTTGAAGGCGCTCTCAAAATCCTGCATCTGCTCCAATTGTTGGGCTTGGTTCCAAAGATGGTAAAAATGTTGGTAGCACTCCATCAGCTGGATTTTCGCCTTGATGGTTTTCTGTGCATCGCGGGAAAGCCGGGCTTTGGATGTGTTTCCTGCCTGCAAAGCGGCATAATAGTAATCCTTAGCGACATCATATATCGCACTTTGAGCTAAAATCTCCGCTTCGGAATAGAGTTCTTTATAATCAGCATTTGTTTTCTGCGCAAAAACAGACAGGCATAAACCCATCATTACCAATAAGATAGAATGTCTTGCAAATTTTTGCATACTTTAATTTTAACAGAAAACAGTAAATTTTTTTGAGGCTGCAAAAATACGGAAAAAAATGATACTTTTGCCCGCTCATTCGGGTACACAATACCCGCGTGACATCTTGAAGTGTAATAACCTGATCCTAAAGAAGTTCTGATGGAAAAGCGAATAGGCACCATAACTATATTATTGTCAGACAAAGCGGCCGCTCCGCAAGTGAACGAAGTGATTTCCAGTCACTCCGCTATCGTTTTGGCACGTCAAGGCCTGCCCTTCCACGACCGCCCCGTGGCCGTCATCTCCCTCATTGTCGAAGGCGATGTCAACGAGATCAATTCCCTGTCGGGACAGTTGGGGAAGATTCCGGATGTGACCACGAAGGTGGTAGTGACACGGCGATGAAACGATGAACAAACGATGAACAAACGATGAACAAACGATGAACAAAATGATTCATTAAGCAGCCTCGAAGAGGCAAAACGCACGAAGTGCAAATAACCCCACACAAGGCGTAAGCCGCAGTGTGGGGCCCAACAAACGGTAAACAGTAAACAGTAAACAATAAACCAATATGAAATTCAACCCCGAAAAATGCCGCATCCCCGATGAAATCGGGAGACCCTTTATCGACCCGGAAGAGATCTGGGATTATATCAACAAGACCGAAAGCACGCCCGAGCGGGTTCGTGAGATCATAGCCAAGTCGTTGAACAAGAATCGTTTGACAATGGAAGAGACGGCCGTCCTCATCAACACCACCGACCCCGAGTTGGTGGAGGAGATCAAGGAGGGCGCGCGCACGCTGAAGCGCAACGTCTATGGCAACCGCATTGTCCTGTTCGCCCCGCTGTACGTGGGTAACTACTGCGTGAACAACTGCAAATACTGCGGTTTCCGTTCTTCCAACCACGAGCAGGTGCGCACCACATTGACGGACGAGGAGTTCGTGCACAACATTGAGGCTCTGGAAGAAGACGGTCAGAAACGACTGATCCTCGTCTATGGCGAATCGCCGAAATACTCCCCCGAATTCATCGCGCACACCACGAAATTGGCCTACTCCGTCCATAAGGGCAACGGCTCCATCCGTCGCGTCAACATCAACGCCGCCCCGCTGGATGTGGAGGGTTTCCGCACCGTAAAAGAAGCCGGCATAGGCACTTACCAAATCTTCCAGGAGACCTACCATCCGGAAGCTTACTCCTGGTATCATCCCGCCAACACCATCAAGGGCAACTACGAGTGGCGTCTTACCTCCATGGACCGCGCCCAGCAGGCCGGCATCGACGACAACGGCCTCGGCATCCTCTTCGGTCTTTACGACTGGCGTTTCGAGGTGCTGGCTATGATTCGTCATACCAACCACTTAGAGGCTTGCTTCAACGTGGGACCGCACACGATTTCCTTCCCGCGCATCAAGGACGCTTCAGGCCTCGACATTGACAAGAAGTACTTTGTGGATGACGACACCTTCGAGAAGATCATCGCCATTTTCCGTCTGGCCGTGCCTTACACCGGCATGATTCTCACGGCTCGCGAGACCTCCGAATTCCGCGCCAAAGCCATCCAGTACGGTATTTCGCAAATCGACGGCGGCACCAACCTGCAGATCGGCGACTACAAATACCACCACGAGGAGACCGAGAAGAACAGCGACAAGCAGGAGGACCAGAACCTGCATCGCGAGCAGTTCAAGATCGGCGACGACCGCTCTTTGGGCGAGATCATCGACGAACTGTTGGACAACAACTTCATCCCGAGTTTCTGCACCGCCTGCTACCGTTTGGGCCGCACCGGCGAGCACTTCATGGAGTTCAGCGTGCCCGGCTTCATCAAACGCTACTGCACGCCCAACGCCATCCTGACATTGTCAGAGTATCTGGTCGATTACGCCACGCCCGAAGTGGCGGCCAAAGGCTGGAAGGTGATTGAAAACAACATGGTGAACGTGGATGAGAAGTTCCACGACGAGCTGCTGAAGCGCATCGAGCGCATCAAGGCCGGCGAGCGCGACCTCTATTTCTAGCTATTAGCTATTGGCTTTTAGCTGTTGGCTAATGAATTGAGACTTTTTTTAATATTTTGTTTTTTCCATACATACGACAAGCGGCCGTCCCGATTGGGGCGACCGCTTGGTTTTTATGCCGCTTACAAATTGATTTCCAGCTCTTGGTCGCCGCAGCGGAAGAGATATTGGTTTGAGTGTTTCTCAAAATGTTGATATTCATCCACGAAAGTGTGGAAGAATTCGGGATCTACGGTAAATGTGATGACGCGGGTCGCACCTGCCGGGATGTTGACGCGCTCAAATCCTACCAGCGTTTTCACCGGACTACGCGGGTCGTTTTTGTTGGTCATATAGAGTTGCGCCACCTCTTCGCCATCGCGGTTGCCCGTATTCGTAATTCTGCAATAGAAAACCTGTTGTCCGGCATCAAATGAGAAATCCGAATACTTGAAATTCGTGTAACTCAGTCCATAACCGAACGGATACAGCGGCTCTTCCGTCATGAAGCGATAGGTGCGATGCTCCATTTCGTAACTGTCAAAGGGAGGGATATAATTCTTTGTGCTATAAAATGTTACGGGTAATTTGCCGCTAGGATTGACCTTGCCGAAAAGGACATCCGCCACGGCTGTGCCCGCCGCCTGTCCGCCGTACCAGGCCGCCAGAATTGCATCCAAATTTTCGTCTTCCCAATCCAATGCCACCGCGCCGCCGGAGCAGAGCACGAACACAACGGGTTTTCCCATCTTCTTGATTTTCATTAACATACCTTCTTGAATGCGTGGTAGGTCGATGTTGGTTCTGTCGCCACCATGGAAACCGTCCATCTCCACTTTCAACTCCTCGCCCTCCAGTTCCGGGGAGAGCCCTCCGACGAAAATAACGAGGTCGCACTTCGCTATCTGCTTGTCGAAATCGTTGGGAATAAGATACTTGCCGTCCACATGATGGCAGACCGTGTCAAAGTAGATTTCCGGACGTTGGTTAGCAGGCAGGGTTTTGATATAGTTCGTAATGCCCTCATAAATGGTGACGGCATGGCGCGGCGTGCCGTTGTAATTGCCGCACAGCATTGCGGAATCCGCCGCATTGGGTCCGAGAATCGCAATCCGTTTGTACTTTCCAGGCTGCAAAGGCAGAATTTTCTCCTTGTTTTGCAGCAGGACGATACTCTTTTGCGCCATTTCGAGGGCTTTTTTCTCAAATAGCGTAGTGTCCGGAATCTCTTTGAAGGGCTGTTCTGGGTCGAACATGCCTAAGGCGATACGTGCTTTGAGAATCTTAAGTACATGAGCATCAATAATATATTCGGGTATAAGTCCTTGTTCCACAGCTTCTTTCAGGGCGGGCAGACCGCTGCCGCACTCTAAGTCAACCACCGAGCCGAATGCGGCTGCGGCGGCATCCGCGGCGGTGGCGTGCGTCTCGTGCCTCGGAATCACCGTGTCGCGCTCCCAACAGTCATTCAACGCCCAGCAGTCGGTCACGAAAATCCGGTCATACCCCCACAGGTTCTGGAGAATATCGACCAGCAGACTCTCGTTGGTGCAGCATGGTACGTTGTTCAATCGGTTGTAGCCGCACATCACCATGCCGACATCCGTGTGTTTCACAATGTACTTAAACGCAGGCAGATAGGTGGTCCATAGGGCGCGTCCGCTGACGGTGGCATCGAAGGAATGGCGGTCGGCTTCGGGACCGCTGTGCACGGCGAAATGCTTGATGCAGGCCAGTGCCTTGTAACGACCGTTGACCTGCTGCTGCAACCCGTTCACGCAGGCAGTGCCCATGCGTGCGGTAAGATACGGGTCCTCGCCGTAAGTTTCCATGCCGCGACCCCAGCGCGGATCGCGGAAAATGTTGATATTCGGGGTGAAGAAGGTGAGTCCGGTGTAGTCGTCGTATTGTCCGGCTTGCTGCGAACGGTAGTACTTCATCCGGGCCTCGTCCGCAATCATGCCAAACATCTCCTGCACCAATTTGTCGTCGAAGGTGGCGGCCAGTGCCGTGGGCATCGGATAGACGGTGGCGAAACCGTTGCGGGCAACTCCATGCAGCGCCTCGTTCCACCAGCTGTAAGCCGGAATTCCCAACCGCTCCACGGCTGGATTTCGGTGCTCCATCATCCCTAACTTCTCATCCAGAGTAAGCTGGTTCAGAAGCAGTTGCGCACGCTCCTCTATTGGAAGATTGGGGTTTCGGAAATCCTGCTGCGCCATCGTGCAAGCGGCGAGGGCGAAGGTTATGATGCTGACGAATAATTTTTTCATAAGAATTTGTTTATCAAATATTTCCGTTTTGTAGAGACGTGCCATGGCGCGTCTCTACATCGTAACAATTACATTATCCATTCTGTAGAGACGCAATGCATTGCGGCTCTACCGGACAATCAATTTCTTGGCAATAAACGTGTTATCCTTTTGTATATAAACCAAATACACACCCGGTTTTAATGTGTTGGTGGCGATGCGGGTCGTTCCCAGTTGTGCCTTACCGTTCATCACACATTGTCCTGCTGAGGTGAAAATTTGCCATTGCAACACCTCCTCTGTCGGATTCTCCAACGTGAAATAGCCTTGTGAAACTGGATTCGGAGCAAGGTTAATTTTCGTTAAAACAGTAGAACTTATCCCTTCTGGCTCTAACACGTAGATAGGCAAATAGTTGACAAGTCCTAACGAAGCGTCATCAGCCTGATGGTAAATCACCGCTTCTGCAGCCTCCGCATTGTCGCAGCCCCAATAATTGCCCACGGCGTCCATATCGCTCAATGCATTGTTGTACAATTCATAGTCCACACCGCTGTTTCCGTTGTTATACAGCAGATTATAGCCGGGCTCATCTGTCGTACCCATATCTACATGGTGATAATAAATGGCCGTTACGCCCCAAAGGTTGCCCGTGATGAGGTTGCGGCGCAGTTTGGCGGCACAGGTGTTGTCGTAGCCATAGATGCTAATACCACTGCCACCATTATTTGGATTAACTTCCAAATTATTGTCAATAAATTGATTATCAAATATATCTGAAGAGATAAGATAGCCGTTCTGCGTATAACCGTAACGGTTGTTTTTAATTATATTGTCCTTCAACAGCACCTTCGAAACATTTGGATTACTCAAGTTCATGATGCCAATGCCGCCCGACATGTTGCTGGCCACGCCTTCGATGGTGTTACCGATGATGCGGATGGTGTCTGTCGTGCCCGGACCGATATTGATTTGCGGCGTGTTGGCATTGCCTAAAACATTGTTATAGAATACATTATTCAAAATACTTGGACAGCCGTCCGCGTTAACAGCCGACTGTATGGCGCATGCCTGGTTGTCGTGGATATAGCTGTTCTGAATCACAGGATTGCAGTTCATATAGCTGATGACATGTCCCGAAAAATGGTCCAACTCACAGTCGTCAATCAATATATTGCTGTTTATCAGCGTAATATGGCTGCAATATTGGATATGTGCTTTAGAGAGAATACTTGGCGCGGCATCTTCAAAACGAATTTCAAAATAGTTGTTTTGGGTCGAATCTCCTTGGATCAGAAGCATTTGGTCCCTATTTTCGGTAAGAACCGTACCCAAGAATGTCAACGTCACGTCATGATCAACCGATACAGATACGGCCGAGGATTCGAGAATCAGGGTGTCTTCGGCAAGGAGTGTTAAATTTTGCAAAATTCGGTATTGGTTCGGTTGGGTGCTTTGCACGGCATTTGGTAAATACTGAGTTAACGATTGCAGCGTGTAAGATTGTCCGGTCTGTGCAACCGCCTGACACACAAAAAACAATGCAACGAAAACGAATAAAAATCTTTTCATAACAAGCCATTTTGAACGCCGCAAAGGTACATAATTTTCAAAAACAGGGAGAGAATGGTTTTTCTCTTGTCCTGAAGTGCGGTTTTGATATTTTTTGCATTTTTGCGGAGAATTGTTGAGCATTAAATATGGAGACGCAAATCACTGAAACAGTTGTCATTGCGCGTGCCCGCAGCGAATTTCCGTCGAAGTTCGGGATTCCGAGGCAGAGCGGGTTAGTGCCGTCGTTGCGTACGCGCATCGTGTTCGAGCCCGAGTTCCGCAATGCGGAGGCGTTGCGCGGCATCGAGGAGTTCTCCCATCTCTGGCTGATTTGGGGTTTCTCGGAGGTGCATCAGGAAGGATGGTCACCGACAGTGCGGCCTCCGAGGCTCGGTGGCAACCGGCGCATGGGCGTCTTCGCCACGCGCTCGCCTTTCCGTCCTAACCCAATTGGACTCTCCTGCGTGGAGCTCATCGAGGCCGACCTCAATCCCAAGAATCCGACCCTCCTTGTGGGTGGTGCCGATCTTATGGACGGCACTCCAATTTACGACATCAAACCCTACCTGCTCACCACCGACTGTCACCCGGAGGCATCGAAAGGGTTCACGCAAGAGCACGAGGACTACCAGCTTAACGTGGAGATTCCCGAACAGATAATCAAGAAGTTACCAACGGATAAGATTACGAAACTGCGGGAAGTCTTAGCCCAGGACCCTCGTCCCGCCTACCACCACGACGAGTCCCGCGTCTATGGTTTCCCGTTCGACGGGTACGAGGTGCGGTTTGCCGTGACGGATGGGAAGGTGGTGGTGAAAGAGGTGAAAAAAGGATGAAAGACGATGAATGATGCGATGAAATCAATGACAATTCTTGACCCGTCAATGTTGGTGTTGTCCATCTTGACAAAGCCGTAGATGTCATTGTACTAGGCTGTGAGGTAGGTCTTTCCGATGCGGCTTTGGGCCACAGCCTCCACCGTTTGATTATAGTCTTTACTGAAAGGCTTAGCTGTGCATAAGACTTCTACCTCATAGTGATTGATGCAAGAGTCTTTCGCGTCAAAAACATCCGAAAAGGAAAAATCCGCCACATAATAGGTATATGTGTTGGTATCACCCATTTCTGTAAGTTCATACCCCTGTTTTGGAATCCGTTCGTACCGCATATAACGTTCCTTGCCCTGTGGATCGTAATAGTGGAACCCGAAAGTGAACTCCCGCTCCGCCTGATAGATTTTGTTGTCTTCGGTGTAGCGGCAAGGATTCGCGGTGTCGTTTCTCACCTCAAACCAAACGGACCCGCTCCGCGAATATTCGGTGTTTTGTGAAAAGGCCGGAAGACAGGTGTAAGCTGTCAGGATGACGATGGTGATGAGTTTTTTCATGTTGTTATGGATTTTGAAGTTCAAGTATGTATTCGTGGATTACCTGTGCAGATCCGCGTGATATGTGGAGATAAAAATCCCCGCATATCGCGCGTATCTTCACGTATAATTCTGCGTTAGTCTGCGAGTTCTGCGGGAATTATTCCTATTCCGGCAACGACTTGGCCAGATAGGACTTCAGCGTCCCTTTGTCGCGCATCTTGAGGAACTGTTCTGCGCCCTTGTCCTTTCCAAGCTCTTTCTTGTACTTCACATAGTAATCGAGCGCAGTGTTCACACCAGCAAAACAGCCTTCCAGCTGGCTGTCATCCTTCTGTTGGATGGCATACTGTCCCCAGCCACTAAGGAACAGCAACAGGAGGTTTCCGTCCTCGAACTTCATCACATCGGTGTTCAGCACCATGTGCACGTCGGGGGTGCCGGAGAGCCACCACAAAGCAAACGCCGCCACATTCTGACGTTTGGGGTCGCTCGGGGAATGGGTTTTCAGCCAGTCGATGCAGTTCATGGCATCTTCCGTGTATTTGGCATACTCGGACTTTTCAATGTCACCGGGAATTTCCGGGACAACAAACTTCTGTGCACTCACGCCTTGCGCGAGGAGCAGACTGAAAATGATAACGGCAATTTTTTTCATATCAAGAATTTTTTGGGTTTATACTATGAGTCATACACCGGAGTCCCTCCTGCCTAATACTAACGTTGAATGGCATTTTGATAGTCAACACTGTCAACAGCATATTCAACTTCGTGATCAGATCTGTGTTTTGTATCGGAGGAACTCAATATATTCCAACATCTTATAAGGTAAGGGTGTTTGTCGGTGTTGATTTGATTTGACAAATCCCATTGCCATAGAGTGCCGTCCGAAAAGGTGACCGTATGACAATAGTTGTTGGTGGGTATTTGTAATTCATCACAATAAGAAGAGGCCGCGCCAGGTTCAAATTGTGAATCCCTTCCGACATACTCATAAACCAGTTTGCTTTCTCCTGGTTGAATGGTGACCAGGTTGCGCTGGGTGCTGTCTTTGGTGTTGAATTGCGAATAGGTGATGGGGGTGTCCAGCGTGTTTTTCAAATAAAACTTATCGTGACATGCGGGGTCGCAAGCTACGGACATCAGGGACAGCCAGCAAAAAAGCGCCGCTATGCAGAGGAATAATCTTGTTGTCTCTTTTTTGATAAAGAATATTACTCGTTTCATTACTTTTTTCATTGTTGTTATTGATTTTGATGAATGTTGCACCTTTTATTATAATTTTCCTATCAACCATTTTGATTTTTATAAGACACAGCATTCGGCCATCAGTTCTTCAGACAGCGAATTGAATGCCACTGATACCATTGGTTGTAATCATCGTTCTCGAAAAACTCACTGGAGGCACTGCCCAACCCATAAAGGTAAGCATAACCTCCGTATGCAGTGCTGTACGAGGCAGTGGAAGTCCAAAAAGCGGCATCGCGCCCGAAATCCATGTACTCGCCGCCTGCAGGGTATGCGTTAAACCCTGTCTCGTTGTTTGCTTCCTGAATGTGCCCCACGGTACATGCGGTACCGTAGTACTGCCAGCCGGATCTGGAAGCCAAGGCCTTGCCAATGGATGCCGCGCTTGTGTTGCAATGGTACTGGTCTTGGCCGCTGACATAGGTTTTCATTGCCTGCCACTCTGCCCTGCTTGGCAGATGCCATCCGTCAGGACAGACACCTTGTATTCCCGAAGGGACACTGTTACTAGAACCGGCACCATGCATGGCAGCTTTCCAATTATAGTGAAAACCATAAACATCCACAATGGTGCTGTCCTCGTTGGGATAATAACGGTAATAGTTGTAATTGCTTTCTTCCGTACCGACGGGAATGAAAGTGCCATCGGCGAAGTGGGTGGTCCGCAGGTTCTCGGCCATCCAGCATTGCGTACCCAATTGCACGGTGTTATAGACATTCCCGTCGTAATCGGTGACCGTTGGAGCGTCTGGACAGGTTTGCCCGTAATTCACACGCGCCCGGAACAGGTACTCCTGTCCGTAACTGGTACCGAAACTATTGGTGGCGTATGCGCGGAGATAGTAGATTGAATCTGCGGAAAGCCCGGTGAGGGTCAGCAGGAAATGGCCGATGGTGTCGCTGACACTGACATGGCTGTCGCTATAAGTAGGGTTCGGGGAAGTACTCCAACAAACACCCGCATCCATGATGGGAAGGCTGCCGTTATGCAGGATATTTCCGCCCGTCATCACCGACGAATCGGCCACGGCAACAACGGAGTCGGTCTCAATCACGGGCAATGTCAGTGTCGTGAAAACCTTCTGTCCTGAGCTATAGCTCGTGCCGACAATGTTCGTGACGAATGTGCGGACATAATACGTGGTGCCGGGCTCAAGTCCCGTGATGACTCCGGAGAAATTGCCGCCTCCTGTCAACGACGAGGTGTTCACGACATACTGATCCGCCAAGGTGGGGTCCGGAGAGGTGCTCCAACAAAATCCCTTTGCCGAATAAGAGGGGTTGCCATTGGCAATACGACCAGTGGCCCTGACGGACACATTTGTGGTGTCCGACAAACTAAGGATATGCGTGGTGAGCAAGTATGCAGATTTGAAAGATGTCACATTGCCGTAAGAGGTGCCAAGTGCATTGGTAGCGTAGGCACGGAGGTAGTAATTGGTATTTGGGGTAAGCCCTGTCATATCACAGGTGAATGTGTCACCTGTGTCTGTGGAAATCACATGCGGTCCGGATATGGTTGGATAAGGATAGGATTCAGTACTCCAACAGATTCCTTTTTCAAGGATAGGAAGTCCTCCGTCATCCGTGACGGTGCCTCCGCAAGTTGCGGAATATCCCACGTTATTGGTGACCGACGCTGTGGTAACCGTCGGGAGGCTGTTCGGAAGAGTGGTCAGCACCGAATCTTCGCCATAGATGGTTTCAACCGCATTGGAGGCGTATGCACGATAGTGATAGGTCATGTCGGCGGCGAGGCCGGTGAGTGTAGAGGTGAAAACGCCGATTTCCCCGCCTTCATCGGTATGTGGATCCGACAAGGTAGGGTTGGATGCGGTTCCCCAGCAGATACCGCGTGCCGTCACGGGCAACAGTCCGTCGGAGGTCACGGTGCCCTCGCAGACCGCCTCATGGTAGGTCGTGCCGATGCAACTGCCCGTCTCCACCGTCAGGTTGGAAGAGATATAGAAAGTGAGAATCACGGTAGAGGAGCCTTCAAACGGTTGCTCCAGTGTTTCGCTGGCGACATAGTTGCCGTTGGCGAGGAGCATGTAGCCTGTGATGCGGAATATGTCGCCCGGATTATGCGGATGCTCGTCTCGGAAGCCCGACTTCAGCACCCCCGATTCTCCCAACCAAACGATGCGGTCAGTGCCGCTGCCACCATTATTCAGCATCTTCAAAGAAGCGATATCATTCGAGGTACGCACATTCAGGAGATACGGCTGAGGGGAGCGCAACCACACCCGGAAGGTATGTTCGCCTGCCGCCAGTCGCTGTGACAAGCCCGTCACCTTACGTCCCGAAAGGTCAACAATCTCAATGTCCACCAATTCCGTTTGAGGCAAAGTCATCACGAAATCCGTAACCCCGCTGAAAGGATTTGGGATGTTTTGCGACACGGAGAAGGATCCCGCTTCCGGATGTGTCGGAACACCGACATTGGACAGCAGCAGGATGGTGTCTGGGAAAAAGAGCGTGTCCGTCCACCCTTGTGTAACATCCTCCGCCACAATGTGATGCATTTGCACATATCCGCCCGAATTGTCGCGTCCTGTAAAAGCAACCCCATACTGCGCCCACACGGGGAAAGCCAGAGCCAAAAACCAGCAGATGACGAACCATTTTCTGATATCTCTCTTCTCATTCGTTTTTTTGATTGAAATCCTCATAACTGTTGTATTAAATAATGAATAATTATTCTGGGTACTCTATTTGCAACTGTTCATTTATACAAGTATGATGTAAATAATGCAAATGGTTGCACTTAATCGAAAATTTTTTCAGGTAGGTCTTAGACATCATCCCGCTCATTTTTCCGCCGCAAAAATACCATCATTTCGCCCACAAAATATTCCGTCATTCCCAAGATATGTTCCGTCTCAACTAAAAATATGACGAGTGGGGTATTATTTGAGGCTTAACGGATAAAAACAGCGTTGAAAATCAAGATGTTATCGAAAGTTGTCAATTTTGGAAGTGAGATGGAATAAAGCGGGATTTTGAGAGGCATTAAGGTTCAATGGCAGATTTTGAAATTCCGGTCCAAGCCGGAAGTAATCATCTGATCATAATCTTTTTGGTCAAACTGTTTCAAGGGTTTGTAACCATACAGCACTCCACAGCCTGCCAGCAGTATTACGATGGCAAAACACAAAGTTGCAATATGGCTTTTATTCTTCATAATTCTGTGATGATTTGTTTGATGCGGCGAAGATACTATTTTATTCGTTCCGTAACTTACACTCACGATGGTATTTGCCTGTACCTCGTGCCAGAGGCACGAAATCTCAATAACCCCACACGAAACGAATGGAGTGAGTGCCGTGTGGGGTAAGCGGCGGGTACGAAAGGCTGTGTGTCGGAGACACACTACTATTCAATCGCGGACACAACGGACCGAATATCCGCATTTCATACTGCTGAGGTCTCTGTTTACACGCGCTTCGTTGAAAAACAGGTCGCGGCACCATGCGGAATTGTAAACATCCTGAGTTGCACTCCAAAAGTGAGCATATCGTCCCATATAAAGAGGCGTAGGAAAACCGGTGTCAAAAAAACCTGCAGGAAAGGCGGAAAAACCCGAAGCGTTGTGGTTGGGATCTGACTCATTGCCAGGTGCCCCCACCTTGGAGGAAGCGTCCCAACCTTCGCCTGCCAGCTTGCCCGCATGGTCGCCGCGCCAATCGAAATCCGACACATCCATCGCGGTCAGCGTCTGCTCCATCGTTGTCCACTCCGCATCGCTTGGCAAATGCCAACCCGACGGACAGACACCCTGCACGCCGCTTGGGCTGGCGCTGCTGGAAGCCTCTCCATGCATCGCCGCCGGCCAGTTATAGTAGTGGCCCAGTTTTTCCAGCGGATGATAAAGGCCGGAGTAGCTGTAATAGTACGGATCGGTCAAACTTGAGTTGAGACATTCGAAGGGAATTTCTGTGCCATCGGCATAGTGCGTTGTACGCAGGTTCTCTCTCATCCACAGCTGCCTGCCTATCCATACTGCGTCATAACGGTTGCCGTCGTAATCTATCACCGCATCGTGTACAATGGTACCTGTTAAATCCTCGCCGCCAGTCGTGTCGCTGAACATCGCGACGTACTCGGCATCTCCGCACACCACAATCTGGCGCGGATTGGCGGCATCGCCGTCGTTCCAGCGGATAAAAGAGTGACCTTCCGCAGGTACAGCCGCAATAGTGACCGTTTCGCCATCCTTATAACTGCCTGATCCTGTAACAGATCCCCATTCTGTGTTGTTGGATTTCACCATGATGGTGTAACTTTTCTTACAGCCCGTCAAGGACAGGAGGAGCACTATGCCCAACATCAAAATTGATCTTTTTTCCATTGTATTAAGATACTTGTTAAACGTTATTTTCCGCTGCAAAAATACCATTCTTTCGCCCATAAATGTTCCGTCATCCCTAAAATATGTTCCGTCTCAACCAAAAATATGACGAGTGGGGTATTATTTGAGGCTTAACGGATAAAAACAGCGTTGAAAATCAAGATGTTGTCGAAAACCGCCAGGTTATGGATGTGAGACGGAATAAAGCGGGGTTTTGAGAGGGAATTAAGAAAAAAAGACGGCATTTTCGGGTTCGTCACACTGACGGGATCCCTTCCTTGAGAAACTTTCTTAAGGACAAATGAGTGATTCCATTTTCGTCTCTTGTATTCAACAACGGTGTTGCACTGATGACGAATTTCGGGTGATTGTCGCGAATCTTTTCCAAAGGGCCGAATTCCCGCTTGCGGGTGGACTCTTCGGCTATAATATAGCTCGCCTGAATGTAAACAGTCTTGCCGGGCTTGGTGCAGACGAAATCCACCTCCCCTGCATTCAGCACGCCCACCTTCACCTCGTAGCCGAGAAAGCGCAGATGCTTGTAAATGGCATTCTCGATTACTTTCTCAATATAAGAATCCATGCCACCCTCCGCTTTGAGATTGCGAAGCCCCAAGTCGTCCCAATAGACCTTTTCTTTGGACTCGAAAATCTTCTTCCCGTGTATGTCGTAACGGGGCACGATGTCTAACAGGTAAGCTTCGGCATAGAAGCCCCGATAGAGTAGGACAAGGTTGGCCGACACATTCTCATGTTGCGACTTCATGTATTTGGCAATGCTGTTGGCCGAGGTGAGTTTGCCGGTGGTATCAGCATAGAAGGCGATGAGGTTGTTTAAGAAGGGGATGTTGCGGATGTCGTGCCGCTCGATGATATCCTTGAGCATGATCGTATTGAAGACACTGGTGAGATAGGCCCAAACCTGCTCGTCACTGTCAAGCCCCACTTTCCTGAGACCAGGAAGACCGCCGTAGGTCAGATAAATCATGAGGCTTTCTTCTCTGTCGGGAAGGTTGTGAAATTCCAGAAACTCGGAATAGGTGAGCGGATGGATGCGCACCTCCACATGTCGTCCGGAAATCAAGGTGGCCAACTCGCCGGAAAGCATCTTGGAATTGCTGCCGGTAATGATGACATCCGTGTTATCCTCTGAGTACCAGTTGCAAATGCTCTCTTCAAAGTGCTCAATTTCCTGCACCTCGTCAATGAGGATAAAGTTGTGCTTTCCCGGGATGAAGCGTGCTTCAATCCAGTTATCCAAGTCGTCTTTGGTCTTGATGTCTTTGAACGCCTTCTTTTCCTTGTCTATGAAAATAATATTGACATCCGGCTCATCCTTGTGACGCTGCACAAAGTCTTTGAGAACAAAGCTTTTGCCAACGCGGCGCGAGCCAACCAAGGCGATGATGTTGCCTTTGCCTATCCACGAATCCACAATATCCGCATAGTGCTTCCTTGTAAGTACTTCCATTTTCCTTTGTATTATAACTGGCGGCAAAGATAATAATTTTTATTGTCCATAGACAACAAAAATGAAAAAATATGATTTTTATTGTTTATGGACAATAAAATCGATATTTTGGGCGAATCAAACAAACAAGACATCCAACACACCGTGTCGAAGGGCATCGGTCCGAACTACTTATACTTCACCAAGTCCCCTTCCGCGTACGGAATCCCTATCAGAATGGCGGGGATGTAGGAGAACCGGACGTTCACGATGGCATCTGCCTGTTGCTTCTGCGCCTGCTTCTGCAAAGCATAAACGAGCTGCTTGTTCGAGGTGAAAATAAATCCGCTTGCTTCCACGTGGCCGATGACCTCGTAGGCCCTGTCGGGCTTCTCTGTGGAATAGTAGCACTGGATGGTCTTCGTTGAGGTGTCGTTCTTGGCTTTCGGGGTGGTTGACACGAAACTCCCCGTCGCGCAGGAGGTAACCAATATCGCACAAGCGATAAAGAACATTACTCTTTTCATTGCTTTTTTCATTGTTGTTATTGATTTTGATGAATGTTGCTTTTTCGGATTGTCATGCGGTCATAACAACGGTCACAGACACCGTCTTATTATTTCATTAGATATATTTTCCTCAACTATCTTGATTCTCAGCAACTTGCGCCGCATGCCAGAGGTACGAAATCTCAATAACCCCACACGAAACGAACGGAGTAAGTGCCGGGTGGGGTTTAAGGAAAAATATCTTCGGCTTTTTCATACGATTGTACTAAATGTTCATTGGAGAACAGCAGAAAACGATGGTGAGAAACACTTTGTAGTTGGTCGTTCGGAATCAACTCCGACAGAAATCGCTTCATGTATGAATTACAATAGCTGGTTTTATAGTAAAATTCGTTGACACTCAGCATCGGACGAGACAAAAATTCATTCTGCAGGAATGCATCTGTGTAATACTCGGTTAAGACATATAAGTTAAGATTCACGCTGTCACAAAAATCTTGAATGGTTTTCAAAGGAATGCAAACGCTGCTCGAACAATGAGGTGACCATAGGTATAGTAGCGTGCTTCCGCTTCTTGCCAACAAGACAGACAGTTGATTTGCGGTGATCGCCATGATTTTTCCGTTATTTTGATCAGGGATTTCATCCACTGAACTCACAAAGCAGATCTTCCCTTGCTCGTCAGCCGGCAATCGTTTGTAACCGCTATTGAAGCCAGGCGTATGAATTATGGCACAAGCTTGGAACAGCACAATTAGAGACAGAAATACTAAAACCCTTTTCATAACAGGAGGAGATCTGTCGTGGTAGGTCTTATTTCGATGTTTTACGCGCCCTCTTTTTGAAACAATGCACGTAAGCGAGCTCAAAACCGATATGGTTGTGACGGTAGCTGTAGGCGCCGTATGCGTTGTCCACTAGCAGGAATGTGTATTCCCCATGGAACGTGTCCTTAAACGAATAGTTCGCCAGAATGCTGAAGCGAATGAGATCATTATAGGGCAGTTTGTAGTAAAAACCAAGGTTGAGTTGCAAATCTGCGCGTACTTTGTCGCCATCCAACTCTTCTAAATAGTGCTTATAAGGAGATGTCGGATCATGGCCACCACTAAAAACATGCCAACTGAAGAGATTCTCGCCGATGATCTTGGACAGAATACTTTCCCTGACATTGATCAGGTTAACGCCTAGTGCCCCATAAAAGAAGAAGTTGCTATGCATTATGGGGTAATGAAACTCTGCTTTGATAGGAATTTGAAATGCATAAACATCAAAGCGCGCATTAGCAGGCCCGATGGGCATATATCCATCACCATCCCACCGCCACAGCTTCCATTGCGCCTCCGTGCCGTAATTCAAACCAACGGAGACCCCGTAATACTTTGCGAAATGGTAGGAGAACTCCAGTCCAGCCTGCCACCCCAATGTAGGTTCAGACAATGGTGCGGGCCAGTTTTGTCCGATGGCGACAACCGTCATTCGTTGAGCCAAGTTTCCTTCTCCGGTAATACCGATGTGAAACCCATCGGGAAACAAAGAACGGTTTTCCTGTCCGTAGGAAACGGAAAGGAGAATCGCAAACAATACGATGAATGGGATTCTTTTCATATGTGATAATTTAGTTTGATTATTATCGCTCATTTTTCCGCTGCAAAAATACCATCCTTTCGCCCGCAAATATTCCGTCATTTCCAAAATATGTTCCGTCTCAGCCAAAAATATGACGGACAGGTTGAATTTTGAGGATTAACGGATGAAAATAGTATTGAAAATCAAGATATTGTCGAAAACCGCCAGGTTGTGGATGTGAGACGGAATAAAGCGGTAAATTGAGACGGTTTAAGGGTTGAAAACAGGGTTTTGAATGGAAATAATGTGTATCTTTGCCTCCTGATTTTAACACTTTTGGTTATGAAAAAACAAACGCGCACCATTATCATCGTCCTGCTGAACGTTCTGTTCTGCGCCTACATGCTTTGGTTTTCCGCCCGCAACACCTATCTCCGCCCGTATGCAGGTAGCACGACTCGGGAACTGCTGGCGGGACTGATTCTGCTGATCACCTTGTATGCCAACTATTTCCTTCTCTATCCGAAACTCCACAAAAAGCACCCGGTAGTCTATTGGGTGGTATTGATTAGCCTTTGTATCATAGCCGCAGCAATTGACTTTGCAATCGCCCATCGCTTTATGATGTATTGCAACGGTGCGATTATTGAAGAAATCGGCGCTTCCCGTTTCTTTTTCCATCATTACAAGCTTATAGTGATGCGAAACTTGGCTTTTAACGCTTTTCCGTTTATCTTCCGTGAGCGGCAAGAGCTACAGAAAGCGCTTGACAAGGAGGTGCAGATTGTCTATCAGGATGCCCGGCTGTTGGATGTGTCTGACAAGGACCACAATGCGCGCCTCATTCCCAGGGACAACATCTACTACTGTCAGCAAGACGGGAACTACACCCGTATCTACGTAACGCAGGACGACCTATATTACTCCCGCTACGGCTCCATGAAGTATCTTGAGCAACTGTTTGGGCCAGAGGAGTTTGTACGCGTCACCAACACATTGCTGATTCCTTACCGATATATCCATTCCTGCAACGGCACCGAGGTGCTCATGAAACGGTTACCCTGGCAGAAAGAACCGCTCTCCTTCGCCATCGAGCCCAAGTACCTTGACCAGGCTCCCGGACAGATCGCCCTCTACCTCCTCACCTCCAAGGGGCAGGAGACCATGAAACCTCCCAAACAAAACCGTAAGAGACGGAAACCTGTCAAACCTTCTCAGGATAAAACAGACGCTGTGCTTCAGTACATTAAGGAGCACGCGGGCAGCCAGACCAAGGAAATTGCCGAAAACACCCAATTCTCCCCGACCACAGTGGAACGTTGCCTGGCTGAACTCCGCAAGCAGGAGCTCGTCACGTACAAGGGGAGCAAGAAAATGGGTGGGTATCACGCGGTCAACCTTCGCGAAACTCCCACCCAAATATCTAATTCCTAACAGATTAGAATCGATTTACCCACTCCGCCACTTCCGTTGCGGAGATGTTTTTCATGCACTTGAAGTGTTTCCGCTTGCATTTGGAGCTGCCGAACTTGGAACAGGGACGGCAACGGAGCGGACAAACTTCGAAATTGCGGAATAAATTGCGCTCGCCGGGCATATAAGGATAGTAGCCGTATTCGGGAATGGTGGAACCGAAAATGGCGGCGGTCGGCTTATGTAATGCCGCTGAGATGTGCATCAAGCCAGTGTCGCCAGTAATCACGCAATCAGCATGTTGCAAGATAGCTGCCGACTGGTAGAGGGAATATTTCCCGCAGCCGTTGGTGGCGCGCTCGCCCAGTTGCGACACAACCTGCTCGCCTTCCTCGAACACATCCTTGCCGCCCAACAGCATGATGGGCTTGTGTAGAATGCTCGCAATCTCCACCACTTTGGAGACCGGAATGCGCTTGGTGAAATGCTGGGCCGCCAACACGATAGCCACGAATCCGTCGTCGAACATCATCGGCAAATCGTCCTCTTCAAAACCTTGGTTTTCAGGAATGTAAAACTCCAAACCTTTGTGGTCGTTGTGTACATTCAGCATCTTCACGGCCTCGAAGTAGCGCTCCACGATATGCGTCTCAGGCAGGCCGTTCATCTTCAAACGATAGCACATCCATTTGGAGAAGTTGTGCTTGTTGAAGGTGTAGGACGGGCATTTCAGACGGCGCACGACCTGACGCGAACGAAGGGTCTTCTGCAGGTCAATCACCACTTCGAATTGCTCGTTTTTCAATTCCTCGATGGTTTGACTTACATTTTCGGGATCGTAAGCGTGCACTTTGTGAATGTGCGGATTGGTCTCCACGACAGGCACATAGTCTTTTCTAACCAAATAGTGGACTTCCATTTGCGGCAACTGTTCGTTCACCGCTCTGACAACGGGCGTGGTCAACACGATGTCTCCAATGGAGCTAAGCCGGATAATTAAAATCTTTGATTGCGACGGGGGTTGTATATCATCCATATTGCGATAAAAAATTAATTTTGTTCTGATATAGCTTGATAATGATTATCGACCGGGGTGGCGTAGATTTTCAGCAGATTTTCGAGCATTTTCTCCTCGGGAACGTCGGGAGTTTGCGACTGCCGCTTCAAATAGCCTTCAAATTTTGCTTTTTCCTCCGGTGTGTAGAAATGGGAATATGCTTGATTCTGATGAAGAATGTCATGAGCAATGTAGTTGTTGGGGTAGAGGGCGTAGTTTTTATATATCTGATTGTCAATTAATTGGCAAACGTAATAGAGTTTGTCGTTGTTGTTCAAATGTTCGGGCACCGTGTCCAGTTCCTCCTGCAGCGGTTTGCAGATGGCGAGGGAGATGCGGCCTTTTTGACCAAAAATGCCCTGCTTGATGCTGTCGAAGTCCTCACCGGGCTGTTTGTGGTACGGCCCCTCCTCGCTCAATGCCAGTTCGCGGGCCTTTAATTTGTCGCATGGTTCGTATTCGTAGGAGATGGACACTGGGGTAATGTTCATCCGGCGCATGGCTTCCACCAGCTGTTTGTCGTTGCCCAAGGTGATCATTTTCAGCAGTCCCTGCTTGGTGTGGTCGTTGCCGTCTTTGGTGCGGCCGTCGCGTTGGGCAATCCATACGGACTCTTTATCCTCGAAAAGCGAATATTGGATATAAGCGGCCAAATGTTTAGAATTCAGCAATTTATCGCGCATAGAACCGCCGCGTTTCACCTTGATCATTTTGTTCAGTTTCGCGATTTCACCCAGCAACGGGGTGGTGAAGAGGTTGTCGCCCATCGCGATGCGGGAGGTTTTGCGGTGTTCGATGAAAAAGTAGTACTGCAGCAGGGCCGGATCCAGCGTGATGTCGCGATGATTGCCGATGAACATGTACGCTTCGTCTTCTTTCAGGTTCTCAATCCCGGACAGCGAAATGCCTTTGGAAGTTTGGGATAGAAAAGCGTCGAGGAAGCGCTTGTCGAAATCCACTTGCGCATCTTCAATGGTATGGAAATGTTCGAGATCCTGACGGAAGGCCTCCACGGAATAGTTGGGCACACAGAGCTTGATAGCCTGCCCGAAACGCGGGTCGTCCATCAAATGGTAGTATGCTTCCTTGAATTCGTCGTCCGTATAAGGTCGTATTTCGTCAAATTCCATCTTTAAACTTTTCAGGCGGCAAAGATAGCATTTTTTCGATAGTGCTCAGCAGGGTTCCTTAGAGGTTACCAAACGACTACTGTTTTTTTACGTTCTGTTGCAATGTCTTGTTAATGAGTGTCTTCAATTCCAAAATTTGAGCCTCCAACACTTTTTGCTTTTCGGGTTTGAACATGGTGGGGTATTTCGCCTTGCCCACTTTGAACTTCCGTTCATCTTCCAACCCGATGATGTCCAAGCCAATACGGATAGGTTTCACTAATGAGATATTGTAGTCGTAGGTCATGTCGAGGTTGAGCCGACCGGAGATGATCGCGCTGTATTTGTCGATGGAAACCAAGAACGGATAAATGTCGATTTCATTCCGGAAAATGGTAATTTCTGCCGACAGGCTGTCAATCTTATTTTCCGTTTTCTTGTTGAATAGCAGCTTTTTGGCAATCTTTTGATAGGTTTCGTTGTCGAGGACCACCAAGTCGCAACCGTTGATGGCGGCGGCACCTCTGAGGGTTGAGAATTTGATGTCGTAGTTGGATTTGAGGTAAGTTTCAGCTGCGCAATGGAACTCCGCGTAGCCGTTGAAGGACTTCAGCGTGGGAAGGAGAGTGTCAATCTCCGGAATCATGTCGATAAGCTTATCTATCTTGATTTCAAGTAAATGGAAGTCGAAGCCGAGGAACAGGTGGTTCATGCGCGGGGTGCGGTACATGGCCGTAAGTTGCATCCGCACGGCCTCGTTGGTGAGACCCATCTCTTCCAGCACTAAAATGCCGTCCTTCACATAGACGCGCCCGGCGATGTTGTTAAACTCCGTTTCCTCAAACAGTGCCCTCTGGATGGTGGTGTTCATATTGACATCCACGCCGAACGGAACGATGAACGGGTTGTCGCCGGTTTCCGCCGCAATCTGCTCCGCCTGTTCCAGCAAGGAGTCGGGAGCGCCATAACCGTTGAAGATGTCTATCAACTCGTTCAGGTTCAGGTAGCTGGCGTTCAACTCCAGATTGCCTTTGAGCAAATCTTTGTCTTGCAGGTAATCGGCGATGCCGGTAATGGTGCCCGTCACCGAAGCTTTGGACTCCCCATAGCCGATATTTGCTTTTTTTAACACACATTTCTGCGGGTTGAAGTCGAGGTTCAACGTGGAACATTCCAAAAGCCCAAAATCTCGAATTCCTATCTCTGCATTTTTAGTCTGTAGTTGGACCTTTGGCGACCACTGTAATAACGGATGTTCCTCCTTGTCTTTATGATCTGTTTCAACATGCAATTGGATGGCTTCCGTGTAAAAATCATACAGGTTGTAATAATGCGGGCTTTTGAGGTCTTCCGCGTTACAAACAGATAATCTGATAGCGTCGCCAGCGTAGTCCAGCCGCATTTGATTCTTGTTTTTCAAAACAAAAATACCTTCTGGATCAAATAGTTGCGCGTTAACAGTGTCCCATTCTACAAGAAGTTGGCTAAGCTGGTAGGTGGTAGCAAACTTGAGTTCTGTAGAGCTGTCAAGGAAGTTGTTCGTAAATGCATCCAGTTGAACAGTGGAAGCTATGATGTCCTCTTTTGTCTGCGAACGCTCATTTTTAATCCGTATCAAGTTGGTTTTCACTTTTGCACTCATCCATTCGTCGATTTTGTACGGTTTGTCGTTCACCGGGAATGTCAAATCTACGTGCAAATCAGGCGAATACAAAGACATGGTGTCGTGGTAGAGCAATTCCAAATCCTCAAATTGTCCCTTGATATCGGCTTTTTCGATATGGTCAACAGAAAACTTGGTTTCAGGGTCATAGCTCAGCTGCGTTTTCACTTGAAGGTCTGCTTGGCCTTTGTATTGGGTGAAATCTTCGGGCAGGAGGTCTTTGAAGTCGTCGATATGCAATTTCCCCGTGGCGAGAATGTTGCATAACATCTTGCCCAACAGGTTTTTGACGGTTCCAGAAGCCGTGATTTTGTTGCGCTTTCTTGTGGTGGCCGACAGGGATTTTATAGTCACGTCCGACTGGTTGTTGAGGTCCAAGTGAAGGTCGAAAAGTCCGTCCGCGTCGGTGAAGTCGAGTGGCAGATCCTTCATCGCAAAACGGCCGTGATGCCATGCCACGTCGGAGCTGACGATCGGTTTCTGTGTGTCGCTGAGGGTTCCTTTGACCTTTCCTTCGAGGGCAATACCGCCGCTTATCTCTATGTCATCCAGCTTGTTACCGATGAGCGCATCGGGAATCAGTGGCAGAATCTCAGCAATCTTCCAGTTGCCGGTTTTGTAGTGCAAGTCAGTGTGGATATCGCCGTTCAGCGTGTCAATGCCGACGGTTCCGTTGACATTAAGTTCTTGTTTGTCAAGCGATAGGGTAGTTTCCTGAAGCGAGAACTGCTTTCCAGCCAAGTCGGCTTCTAAATCAGAGGTAAAGGAAAGAGGCAAATGGTTGATATAGCGTGCGGTATCAATTTTCAATACGGCATCTTCGATGTCCGCTTCCACCTTGCCATCCAGAAGGTTAAAATTTGTGAAAGAGCCGTTGTAAGAAGCTTTCACCTCTTTTCCGGAGAAGCGCAATGTGGCGTTGTCGGCCATCGCAAAGAGCAAGGTTTCCGCCTCAAGGTCTGCCTGACCGTCAATATCACTTTTTTCGTATTTCCCTTTCACCGTCAGATCCACCCCTTTGGCTGTCGCATGTTGTCTGGTTTGCGCATTCAAATAGCGAACATCCAGATTTTTGGCTTTAATCTTTTGCAAATCAATGGTATAGTCAAAAGAGGTGGTGTCGTCAGGATTAGTGACAAATACGAGGTAGTTGCCATTTCCCTGCTCGTCGATGTAGAGATTCACCAAACCTTCATTCAGTGAAAAATCGTTAATTTCCACGTGTTTGTCGTTCAACAGTTTTTGGATGTTGAGTGCGGCCACGCAATCCTTGACATATAGCAAAGTGTCGGAAACACTCGCTTTTTGCGGATTTTTCAGCACCACGTTCTTCAAATCCAGCCCAATTTTGGGAAAAGTCTTGAAAAAAGTCAATCCGACCTCCTCAATTTGGAAATCGCAGGTCAGGTATCTGTCCGCCTGATTGTTGACGATTTTAGCCAGTTTGGAAGGTGAAAAAATGCTAAAAAGCAGGATAGCAACGGCAATGGCGACCACCAATACGAGCGATCCCAGCGAAATCAATCCTATTTTCAGCGCCTTTTTCATTATTCTCTGGTGAAGGTGTAGGTTTTTCCGTAATCATCCCGATACTCCAACGTACTGGAATTCAGTTTAATAACGGTGTAAACTTTCGGTACGTTGCCACCCATTTCCATCTTGTGGATTTGGGTCAGCGTGGCATTTTCGAGCGTCCAAGTGAAGGGTTGTGCCTCCTCTTCGGTCACATCGTCCCAAGTGTCCCACGTGTAGCCAGTGCCATTGGCGTTGTAATATTCGTGCAGGGTGCCGCTTACCCAGTAGCCACTCATCAGGGACTTGTCGAACTTCTCTTCATGGTTGAATAGGTCGCAGCCGGCCATCAACAGCGCGAGACAGCAGAGAAACAGTCCGAAAGGCAGACGGTTTCTGTTTTTTTGGGTGATATGGGGTGTTTTTTTCATTAATTATTATCGATTTTTCCGTTTGGTAGAGACGTTTCATGAAACGTCTCTACAAGGACGAGGTTCATCCTCTTTCGTTTAAATCCGATTGATTTCCATTTCCAACGTGACATTAAACATCATTTTAACATCTTTTATGATAGTTTCCGCCACATCCAATACCTCTTTCGGAGTGGCGCCGCCGTAGTTCACCAGCACCAGTGCCTGATTTTTCCACGTGCCCGCGTTGCCCACACGTTTGCCTTTCCATCCTGCCTTCTCAATCAACTGACCAGCAGAGAGTTTCTTGCCGCCGTCGGGCGCATCGTAAGCCACCAAATCAGGATGTTGCGTTTGAAGATCTTTGTATTTTTCTGCAGGGACGACGGGATTCTTAAAGAAACTACCGCCGTTGCCAACGAGTTGTGGATCAGGGAGTTTGCTGTCGCGAATTTGCCGCACACAGTCGGAGACATTGCGCAAGGTCAAAGGCAATTCCCGCTCCTGCAACGCTTTCGCCAATCCTTGATATGTTAGAGTAAAATGCTGTTTCTTCGATAGTTGGAACCAAACGTAGGTGATGATGCAGTCGTTTTTGAGGGTCTGTTTGAAGATGGAGTTGCGGTAGCCGAACAGACAGTCGGCATTGGATAACTCAAATGGATTGCGGGTCGAGAGGATGTAGCCTTGCACCTTTTGGACGGTGTCTTTCACTTCCACGCCATAGGCGCCAATATTCTGCACGGGCGCACTGCCCACAAGTCCAGGAATAGCGGTAAGGTTCTCTATCCCAAAGTATTGCCGTCTGATACAGTATTGGATGAGGTTGTCCCATGGTTCCCCAGCTGCCACGCGCAGGAGCACGTTGTCACTATTCTCCTCCATTACTTCAATGCCCTGGAAGGCGGGGTGCACGATGGTTCCACAAAAGTCGTTGGTAAACAGCGTGTTGCTCCCTCCACCAAGGATGTAGTAAGGCCATTGTTGAAGATATTCGGCTACCGCCGCTGGAGTTTCTTCCGCCGTTTCCAACTCCACAAAACGCTGGGCATACACCTCCATCCCGAAGGTGTTATAGGGTTTAAGGTTTTGGTTCTCAAATATTTTCATTGGTTAGAACATATATCCTACGTTGATGTAAAAGTTGGCGTAACCGTCGTTGTCGCGCTTGTCGAACGGAGCAGCCCAATCGACGGAGAGGACGAAGTTGTCGTTCATCATTATTTTGAGGCCAAGACCGCCGGAAAAGTGCGGACGATAAACGTTCTTACTCTCATCGAAAACGATGAAGTCGGACAGATTATCCAGATCGAATTCAGGGTCGTTTTGCTGGATGTTGTTGACAATCACGTTTTTATCAAGGTTGTAAGGTTGCAGAATCAAGCCCATATCGACAAAGGGGTTCAGTCCGATGGCAAAATGTTCTTTACCGACATCGAATTTGTAAATGTTGAAGCGGAACTCGACATTAGCGAGGGCATACCCTTTGGAGGTGATACGGTTCCGAAGAATACCCCGGTTGGTGTTGGATCCGCCGAGTCCTTCGTACAACACTCTCTGTATAAACAAGTTATTGTAATAATTGTTGATATAGAAAGGGGCGTCTCCAGCCACATTCAGTTGCGTGGCGAGACGATAGGCGAAGGTAATATAATCTTTGTAAACCGGAACAAAATGACGGAAAGAAGCATTGAAAATCAAGCTATTGGCATTTTTGTCTTCCCCAAAACCGGCAAAATAGGTCAGAAAGGCATCGGCATAAATACCTTTTTTGGTGTTTTGCAGACGGTCGCGGCTGTCAAAGGAGAGACCGCCGTGGATGAAGGGATGCCAGCCGCCGTTGGCTTCAGCTTCCGGTATGATGCCCCATTTCACGTATTTATCGTACATGCCGTCCACGTATGGCAGCAGATTTTCCTCTTTTTTACCTTTGTTGAGCATGTCAAGGTTGACGGGGGCGATTTTGTATCCGAGTACGCCAAGACCTGCATTCCAGTACCAATTGCCACCGATTTTTCCATTGATGTCGGCGACAAAACGGAACAGATCGCGTTGCGATTTGTAGAAGGCGCGGGAGATGTAATCTTCGCTTTTCTTTCTTACCCAGTTGCCATTATAGACTGTCTGGTAGCCGTTATAGCCGTAGAAATCACACAGTGCGTCAGGCAGATACGAGACGTCGATGTTGAAACGGTGCCCGGGAATCAGGTACTTGGAGTCATAGGCGAAGCGGAAAAGTCCTGACCGTTTGGTGGTGTAGGCGGCCTCAAAATAGAGCGAATGGAGGTACTCGGGGTACGTGGATCCGTCGCCGAAATAATAGACATTGCTCAGCACACCGTATTTGAAACCTTTATCCACATCGTAGGCCACACTCGGCAAGATGCCGAACGTCCATCCGGTACGGATTTCGCTTTTTTCCTTTTTGGGTTTCGGTTTCTTGTCCCGCAGAACAGCCGTTGTATCACCGTCGTTTGCATACGCGCAAAGACTTCCGATAAAGAGTGAGAAAACCAGGAAAAGTGTAGTTTTTTTGACCATAGTTGATAGTATTCGTGACAAAACAAACTCAAAATATGTCTCGTGTAGTTTATTCTACATTCTTAATTCATCATTCTACATTATAATTTCTCGGTCCGAAAATAGCACTCCCAATACGAACAAGAGTACTGCCCTCCTCGATAGCAATAGGATAGTCTTCGCTCATACCCATCGAAATCTCCTTAAAGTCAGGCTCTTGTGCGAAATACTGGACTTTCAGATCCTGAAAAATCTGATGGAGGTGGCGGAATTCCCCGCGCACCTGCTCTTGGTCGTCGGTGAAAGTGGCCATGCCCATGACGCCGTGGATTTTAACGTTTTTTAGCTCTTGAAATTCGGAACTGTTGAGCATCGTGGCGCACTCCTCGAATGTGAATCCGAACTTCGTCTCCTCGTCGGCAATGTGGAACTGTAGCAGACAGGGGATCACGCGGTTGTTTTTGACGGCGTGTTTGTTCACCTCCTTCAGCAGGTCCAGACTGTCAATGCTGTGAATCAGAGAGACATACGGGGCGATATATTTGACCTTGTTGGTCTGTAGGTGGCCAATGAAATGCCATTCGATGTCTTGGGGAAGAATTTCGTGTTTGGCTTTCATCTCCTGCGCGTGATTCTCGCCAAAAACGCGCTGCCCGTGTTGGTACAGCGCGGAAATATCTTCCGCCGGTTTGAATTTGGAAACGGCGACCAGGCGCACACCGGCGGGCAGGGAAGCCCGGATTTCGTCGTATTTTTCTATGTTCATACGGACTGTATTTAGTGACCCCGGCGGGATTCAAACCCACGACTTTCAGAACCGGAATCTGACGTTCTATTCAGCTGAACTACGGGGCCAGATTAGGGCGCAAAAGTACAAAAAATATGATATGGTACTGAAATGATTTCTTTTTTTACTTTAGTTATTGGCTATTAGCCTTTGGCTTTATTTGGATAAGGACATTTTGTTACACAAAAACAGTAATTTATTTTAAACTTTGATACTGATGGCAAGTCGGCTTATTGTTTTTAATTGTTTTACATGAAAAAATATGTTGTGATATTTTGGGCTTTATTGCTGACTGCAAGTTTGGTTTATGCCCAAGATAATACCTCAGAAAAAAAATCTTTCACCCTTGAAGAGTGTCTGCAATACGCAGAAAGCAACAATTTTTCCATTCAATCCTCCAGCATCAACATTTCCACCTCGGAGCTGAGCTATAAGCAGGCTAAAATGAACATTGCGCCTTCCGTTTCGGCATCGGCCACCCAAGGCTTCAACTTCGGCAACTACGAGAAGTCGGTCGGCTGGAACGGCAACTACGGCATCAGCGCAGGGATGACCCTCTTCAATGGTTTGAGCAATGCCAACAAGATCAAACAGAACAAGTTGAACGTCGAGCAGTCGCAGCTCTCGCTCGAAAGCAGCAAGAACAACATCCGCGTTGCCGTGATACAGGCTTTTTTAGCCATCATGATGAACGAGGAATTGCTTGGCTACCAGCAGCAAGTGCTCACCGCCAGCCGAGAGCAGATGGAGCAAGGCCGGCAGCAGCTGGATGTGGGGCAAATTTTGGAAAGCGACTACAAGATGCTACAGGCGCAATACACTTCGGATTTATACAACATTGAAAACACAAAAAACAACATTCAGGCTAATTATCTGACACTAAAGAATTTGCTTTCCATGAATCCCTCCACGGAGATTTCCATTACCCTTCCCGACAGCGCAACATTGTTCAAAAGTTTGGAACTTCCTTCGCTACAGGAACTTATCGAACGTTCCACCAACTATTTGCCCGAATTGAAGATGAGCGAGAACGACATTGCGAGTGCGGAATATGACGTGAAAATCCAGAAGGCCAACTACTATCCCACTCTCACTGCGAACGCGAGCATCAGCACAGGCTACAACGGTTCCAACCTCACTGCGCCCAACACGGCTTGGGGCACGCAGCTGTGGCACGGACTGGGCGAGAACATCGGACTGAGCCTCAACATCCCGATCTACCAGCGCGGAACCGTCCGCAACAACGTGAAAATGGCGGAATATCGTGTGGAGCAGCTCGAACTGGAGCAAAAGGAGACGGAATATTCGGTCAACCAAGAGCTGCAACAGAGCTACTTGGATGTGATGAGCTCCCAAAACGACTTCATCGCGGCAGAAGCCAAAACCGACGCCTACCTCGCCAACTACAAAACCTACAATCTACGTTTCAAATACGGCTCGGTGACCGCCGTTGACCTCATCCAACAGCAGACCAATTACCTCAACCAACTCAACCAATACATGCGCGCCAAATATTCTTATGTGCTGAGACGCAAGATTTTAGATGTCTATATGGGAATTCCCGTAACCTTATAATGGTTATAGGTTATTGGTTATAGGTTATTGAAGTTAATAGATAATAGTTAATTGTTAATATAATGAAGAAATCGAAAAAATTATGGTGGATTTTGGGAATTATCGTGGTGGTGATCCTCGCGTTGATCCTGACTTCCGTGTTCAAGAAAGGCAAGAAAGGCGAACTGCGGGTGATGACCGAGCGCAGCCGCATCGACAGCATCGAAGTGACGGTGACCGCCACCGGCGAGCTGCAGCCCGTCTATAAGGTCGATGTCGGCACACAGGTGTCCGGTATCCTGGAGCGCATCTACGTCGATTTCAACTCCGTGGTGAAGAAGGGGCAGTTGCTGGCCGAGCTCGACCGCTCCAACCTCAACGAACAGCTGAAAACGGCCCAGGCCAGCGTGTCGAACGCGCAAAGCAACCTGACGTTGGCCCAACAGCAGTACGACCGCATCAAGGTGCTATACGACAACAAAGCGGCCACGCTGGAAGCTTACGAATCGGCGGTCAACTCGCTGAACCTGGCCAAGAACCAGCTCAAAACCGCCCAATCCGAACTGTCGCGCGCGCAGACGAACCTCTCCTACGCCACCATCTATTCGCCCATCGACGGCGTTGTCATGAACAAGGCCGTGGAGGAGGGACAAACGGTGGCGGCCTCCTTCAACACGCCCACGCTGTTCACCATCGCCAACGACCTGACCAAGATGCAGGTGGAGGCAAAGGTGGATGAGGCCGACATCGGCGAAGTGAAGGCCGGACAACCCGTCATCTTCACCGTCGATGCCTTCCCCGACGACGTCTTCACCGGCACCGTCAAGGAGGTCCGCATCAACCCGACGGTGACCGCCAACGTGGTGACCTACACCGTCATCATCGACGCGCCCAACCCGGAAAGCAAGCTCTTCCCGGGCATGACCGCCAGCGTGACCATCACCACCAAGAAAGAGAGCGGCGTCTGCATTCCTATGACCGCTTTGTTCGCCTCCATTGATCCGGAAATGATGCAGCAATTAGAGAAAAAGGGCTATACGTTCAAGTCGCTCTACAAAAACCAAGAGGAACTCGCTCAGGGACTGAAAGATGTGACGAAAAAGACCGTTTGGGTGAAGAGAGGGGAAAACGTATACGAACAGGTGAGCGTGACCGTGGGGTTGAACAACGGTGTCAACACCCTGATAACCGACGGTTTGCGCGACGGCGAAGAGGTGGTCGTCAATGTCAGCGAGGCCATGGAGGGAATGCCGGGCAAAGGTTCGGACGGAGGCGGTTCCCCCTTCAAAATGGGCCCGCCCCAACGCAAAACCCGGTAGGGACGTATCGCATACGTCCACGTATCGCATACGTCCACGTATCGCATACGTCCACGTATCGCATACGTCCGCATACGTATCGCATACGTCCACATACGTATCGCATACGCCCCACCCAATTCAAAAAACACATTATGGCAAAAGACATATTACGAGTAGAGAAATTAGAGCGCATATTCCGTGTAGGCAGCGAGGATGTGCACGCCTTGCGCGGCATCTCCTTCTCCGTCACGGAGGGCGAGTTCGTCAGCATCATGGGCACCAGCGGCTCGGGCAAATCGACCCTGCTGAACATCCTGGGCTGTTTAGACACGCCTTCCGCCGGTGACTACATCATCGACGGCGTCTCTATCAAAAACTTGAGCAAGAACGAGTTATCGACCCTTCGAAACCGCAAGATCGGCTTTGTGTTCCAGAACTACAACCTTCTGGCCCGCACCACAGCCGTGGAAAACGTGGAGTTGCCCTTGTTCTACAACAACGAGGTGCCCGCCAAGGAGCGACGCGACCGTGCCGTGGCCGCGCTGAAATTAGTGGGACTTGAAAGCCGTATGGAGCACATGCCCAACCAGCTCTCCGGCGGTCAGCAGCAGCGCGTCGCCATCGCCCGCGCATTAGTCAACGACCCCGTCATCCTGCTCGCCGACGAGGCCACCGGCAACCTCGACACCCGCACCTCCTACGAAATCATGAGTCTGTTCCAAGACCTTCACCATCAGGGCAAAACCATCGCGTTCGTGACCCACGAGCCCGACATCGCCACCTTCACCACCCGCAAAATCAAGCTCCGCGATGGACAAATCATCGAAGACGCGCCCATCGACACGCAGTCGGCAGCGGACGCGTTAGCCGCCATCAACCTCCAAAAAGAAGACTAAGCCATGAACATCGGAAATCTTATCAAAATAGCCATCAACTCGCTGTTCCGCAACAAGATGCGCACCGCCCTCACCATGCTTGGCATCGTGATCGGCATCGCGTCGGTCATCGCCATGGTCAGCATCGGACAAGCCTCCACCCAAAGCGTCAAATCGGAGCTCTCCACCATGGGCTCCAACATGATCATGATTATGCCCGCCCGTCAACAGCGGGGCGGTGTGGATATGGGCATGTCAGCTTCCAAATCGTTGGACAACAAAGACCTGGAATCCCTGGTACAGAACACCCGCTATGTGGCTGCCGTGTCGCCGATGGTGAGTTCCAGCAAGCAGCTGATCTACGGCAACAACAACCACAGCTGTTCCATCAGCGGGGTGTCGGCCTCCTACCTCGACATCCGCAAATACGAGATGCAGGAGGGCGTGATGTTCACCGAAGAGGATGTGAAACGCTACAACAAGGTGTGCGTCATCGGCAAGACGGTGGTGGAGAAGCTTTTCACCAACGGGGAGAACCCGATTGGCAAGTCCATCCGGGTCGGTTCCATCCCGATGACCGTCATCGGGGTGCTGGCCTCCAAGGGACAGAACGGCATGGGTAACGACCAGGACGACATCGTGTTGGCGCCTTATACCACCATCCAGAAACGGTTTCTGGGCATCACCTACTTCAACATGATGTTTGCTTCGGCCACCTCGGAGGAGGAATCGGAGTTGGCGGCCACCGAAATCACCTACATCCTGCGCAGCAACCACGGCATCAAGAGCGGCGACGCCGACGACTTTGAAATCCGCACGCAGGAGGAGCTGGTCTCCACCATCAGCTCCGTCACCGGCCTGATGACCACGCTGCTGGCCGCCATCGCCTCCATTTCGTTGATTGTGGGCGGCATCGGCATCATGAACATCATGTACGTCACCGTGACCGAGCGCACCAAGGAGATCGGCTTGCGCATGGCCATCGGGGCGCACAACCGCGACATCAAGCTCCAGTTCCTGTGCGAAAGCGTGATCTTGAGCCTGATAGGCGGCATCATCGGCATCATTTTGGGACTGATTATCGCCTATGCCGCCTCCAAGCTGATGAACATGCCGTTTGTGGTGAGCGAAATGGCCATTTTCGCCTCGTTCGTCGTCTGCGCCCTCACCGGCATCTTCTTCGGCTGGTACCCCGCCAAAAAGGCCGCCAACATGGACCCGATCTCCGCGCTAAGGTACGAGTGATGCTTCACAACACGTGCAAGAACTCGAAGAGATTATCAAAGCTATCGCTGTGAAATAACGGGTTCTTTTTGATTTTCCTCGACAGATATCTGTTTCGTGGAAGAAGGTTATTATTATGATTTTTTTGTACTTTTGCATTTCAGTTTTTCCGTTACGGAAATTACGTAATGAATATTGAACATTTATAGTCTGAATATTATGAAGAAAAAGGTTGTAAATCCCTTTATATGCCAAGGTTACGAGAGCCCAGAGTACTTCTGTGACCGTATTGAAGAGACCAAAATTATGACTTCAACGCTCTATAATGGACGCAATATCACGCTGATTTCTCCCAGAAGATTAGGAAAAACTGGGCTGATTTGGAACACTTTTTACCATATCAAATCCGAAAACAAGGACGCGATTTGCATCTACATTGACATCTTCCCTACCAAAAGCCAAAGCGAATTTGTGCGTATACTTGGTACGGCGGTGCTCAACGAAACGCTCTCCAAAAGTAAAATGTTGGGCAAAAAGCTATTGGAGATGCTCGGCTCTTTGAGACCGGTTCTGGGTATGGATGCCCTCACCGGGATGCCGAATGTGACATTAAATGTGGATCCAACGCAATCGGAAATGACCATTCGGAGCATTTTCACCTATCTCAACAAGATTCAGCGCGAAGTTTTCATCGCCATCGACGAGTTCCAGCAAATCAATGAATATCCCGAATCCGGTACCGAGGCGATGCTCCGATCCTACATTCAGTTCTCGCATAACATCCATTTCATCTTCTCGGGGAGTCGGAAGCATCTTATGTCCGAGATGTTCGCTTCACCCAAACGGCCATTCTATCAAAGCACTGATATGATGAATCTTACGCCTCTTGTCGAAGAGACTTACTATCAATTTGCCAACCGGTTTTTCGAGGCGAGAAAGGGTGTGCTGGATCGTGAAGTGTTTCATGAACTTTACGACATCTACGATGGCTATACCTGGTATATCCAATCTGTTTTGAACAGACTCTACGAAAAGTTCAAGTCCGTGTCGTCTTCCGCGCAACTTCGAGAAACGATATTGAATGTTGTGGAGAGCAAATCGCCCCAGTATGAGAGCATTGTGTCATTCCTTACCGAAAACCAATTCTCATTGCTCCGAGCTGTGGCCAAAGAAGGGTTGGTAGAACAGCCCATGGGCAAAGAGTTCATCAAGAAGCATGGTTTGCCGGGTGCCAGCAGTGTAAAAACCGCCTTGGAGGTTTTGAACGACAAAGAGTTGCTTTATCAAACGCCCAACGGCTACATTGTTTATGACCGGTTCATGAACCAGTGGTTGCAGCGAATCTGAAAACAATGACTATATCACGTCTAAGGGATTTCAATGGCTTGCTTAATGTTATGAAAACGGTCAGATTTTTGCTTTGCGCGATGTGGCGGGAGTTTTGCCGTAAGTGAAATCTCCGCGGGCGCAAGGTATGTGCCGGGGGCGAGGGTGGCGATACAGAAATTGCACCCTCACGAACAAAATCTTCCAAAATTCCAGGCGACCAATCCTAGGCACCGCCAAGTGCTGCAATTTGCAAAAAATGGAAATTGCCATTTTCTTTTCGGAAACAGCCACTTTTCAATCGGAAAATGTCACTTTTATCGTTTTGATACTTAGCGAGTTAATTTGATTTTGTTCTTGTTTTTCTCGAAATGATTTTGTATGTTTGCCGATAAAAATTCATAAAACTCAAAATAAAAGGGATCTATTATGAAGCAAAATGAACTAATGGCAGAAAACGGTCCATTCACCACGAACACTGGCGAAATCATCCTCTACCAACCGGACAGCAGCATTAGGTTGGAGGTGCGGATGGAAGAAGAGACGGTGTGGTTGAATCGCAAACAAATGTCAATCTTGTTCAACAGAGACAAAAAGACTATCGGCAAACACGTGAACAATGCTTTAAAGGAAGAATTGGCAGGTTTTCCAGTTGTCGCAAAATTTGCGACAACTGCCGATGATGGAAAGAATTACCAGACAGAGTATTATAATCTTGATATGATACTGTCGGTCGGGTATCGCGTGAAATCCAAGCGAGGCATTGAGTTCCGACGTTGGGCGACTTCCGTACTGAAAAAATATCTCCTTCGTGGATATGCCATCAATCAACGTATCCAGTATGTGGAACAACGCATAAATACGCAACTACAAGAACATACAGAACGAATCCACAACCTTGAGAACAAGGTTGATTTCTTCGTGCAAAGCGCCCTGCCGCCAAAAGAGGGCATTTTCTTCGACGGCCAAATCTTCGACGCATACGCCTTCGTCTCCGACCTGATTCGTTCCGCAAAAAGACGCATCATCCTCATTGACAACTATATCGACGATTCGGTGCTCCTGATGTTGGCGAAACGAGGTGATGGCATAACGGCGGAGATTGTCACGCGACGTATTACAGAAACGCTATCTTTGGACCTTGAGCGGCACAACCGTCAGTATCCGCCCATAACTGTAAGGGAATGCGACCGTTACCACGACCGCTTCCTCATCATCGACGACACGGTGTATCACATAGGTGCATCGCTCAAAGACCTGGGGAAGAGACTCTTTGCATTTAACAGGATGGGAATAGGGGCGGAGGAGATACTGATTTAGGCCGACAGAGGGTGACAAATCGGCATAGTGGCGTTTTGAACATCTTCGAGACGAAAATGGCTCCATACCTAAAAAATTGTATCTTTGCAAGTTTTTTGGAAAAATCTATACTTCGATGAAATATACTGAATACAAAGGTCTTAATCTCCCTGCCCTTGGGGAGGAAATGAGAAAATATTGGGAAGACAATGACATCTTCGCCAAGAGTCTATCGACCCGCGAGGGACACAAACGTTTCGTTTTCTTTGAGGGACCGCCGTCCGCCAACGGCATGCCCGGCATCCACCACGTGATGGCCCGCACCATCAAGGACATCGTCTGCCGCTACCAGACCCTCACCGGCAAGTACGTCGGACGTAAGGGCGGCTGGGACACGCACGGACTGCCCGTGGAGCTCGGCGTGGAGAAGACGCTCGGCATCACCAAGGAGGACATCGGCAAGAAGATCTCCGTGGAAGACTACAACAAGGCCTGTCGCCGCGAGGTGATGAAATTCAAGGACAAATGGGATGACCTCACCCGCGAAATGGGCTACTGGGTCGATCTCGAACACCCCTACATCACTTTCGACAACAAGTACATCGAAACCGTATGGTATTTACTGTCAGAACTTTACAAGAAAGGTCTGCTCTATAAGGGCTACTCCATCCAGCCCTACTCCCCCGCCGCCGGCACCGGCCTCAGCTCCCACGAGCTCAACCTGCCCGGCTGCTATCGCGATGTGAAAGACCTGACTTGCGTGGCATTATTTAAGTTAGCAGTTAGCAGTGAGCAGTTAGCAGTTGGTGCTGACGCGAATATTCCCGTCTATGCTATTGCATGGACCACAACCCCGTGGACACTGCCGAGCAACACGGCGTTGTGCGTGGGTCCGAACATCGACTATGTGCTGCTGAAGACCGTGCATCCTTACACGGAACAGCCTTGCTATATCCTGATGGCCAAAGCGTTGGTTTCCACGATGTTCAAGGAGGCCCCGGAGGTTGTGAAGGAGTTCAAGGGCAAAGACCTCGTGGGCATCTCCTACGAGCAGCTC
>ONCM01000024.1 GCA_900316305.1 uncultured Bacteroidales bacterium
CACGGCGGTGACACGAGACACGATCTACAGTCACGTCTCCGTACAGCAGGTGCAGGACAACCGCGTCACGGTTGATAACTACACTTTCGAGAATGTCACAGGCCTCGGCAGCTATACCGCACGCGACACGCTCACTGCCGCGAACGGGTGTGACAGTATCGTGGTCGTCACCCTTATCGTCACCGAGGACGCGCACTACTACGACACCATCTGTCCGCAGGTGGAACAGTACGCCTTCGCTCCCTTCGACACGGTCTTCCTCTCCGGAACCGTCTCCGGCGAGTACGTCCACCACGGCAGCAAGGTCATTGACGGTCATACCGTCGATACAACAGCCTTCCTTCACCTCACCGTCCTGCCCGCTTACGACATTCCCGACACCGTGAGCTGGTGTCTCTATGGTGAATCCGAGACCATGCCCTATCCCAACGATCCGCGCATAACCCTCTCCGCCGAGACTAACGACGGGACCTTCACCATATCCGCAACTTCCTCAAACACAGCGATCACCATCGAGGAAGGCACCGCTGTCGGCGACTTTCTCCTCCGCATGACCACCGTTCACGGCTGCGACAGCATCGTCCGCCTGCACGTTCGAACCACGGCGGTGACACGAGATACGTTATATAGTCACGTCTCCGTACAGCAGGTGCAGGACAACCGCGTCACCGTTGACAACCACACTTTCGAGAATGTCACCGGCCTCGGCAGCTATACCGCCCGCGACACGCTGACCGCCGCGAATGGGTGCGACAGTATCGTGGTCGTAGAACTGATCGTAAACGGTTGCTCGGTGGATTTCACGATCAGCTGTCCGCCAGATATTTACGACACTTTGGCATTTGGGGATTGCGCGATGACCATCTATCCTGAAGAAATCGGCACTCCCACGATCCAATGCGATCAGGAATGGCCATTCTTTATCCGTAATGATATGCCCGAATCCTCAGTATTTCTGCAAGGCGACAACATAATCACCTGGATAGCAACCGACTCGATATGCGGTTTCAGCGACACTTGCGAACAACACGTCTTTATCGCATATCCCCAATGCCCAGATGCCATCGACTGCGAAGGGAATATCTACGCAGGCATCCGCATCGGCTGCGACTGCTGGACCCAGCGCAACCTCGAATCCACCAAGTACAGCGACTGCACCGACATTCCAGATGTTATGGGATACGCCAGTTTGCTGCACCCCGATACCGCCAACAACATCGCTATTTTCGGACGGTTATACACCTTCGAAGCGGCTGTGCACGACAGCGCCGACAATGGGCATGGTCACATCCAAGGCATCTGTCCCGAAGGTTGGTACCTGCCCACGCCAGAAAAATATGAAAGTCTGAACGAATACGGTACCGAAGCACTACGCTCCCCTCTTTACTGGATTATCGGTGCCGGCAACAACAGCACCGGATTCAGCGCACTCCCGGCCGGCTACTATAACGGAGAGAAAAGTCGCTATGAAGGGCTACTGAGCGAAACGTATTTCTGGTCATCACAAGGAGTTGGCACGCACACGATGCGAACGCCCAGCTTTATCGCCTACTACTGCGACCAAGTGCTGCTCCAAGATTTGAATGGAGGCTTGGGATATAGCGTAAGATGCATTAAAGAAAGAGAGTGATTTTGGGAAGCATTTACTTTTCACGTACAACCAGTGTGGCAGTCTTCAATGCGCCGGCACTGGTTGTGCTGTATATTTAACGTCCTAATTCCAACGTTTGTTCCAATTCCGCCTCCGATTTCCCCAGCAAGGTCAGATATTGTTGGAACACCGGGGTGAGGGAGTCGTTGGGGTAGCGGTTGATGAAATCGCGGTATTCGGATTCGGCGCTGCGCCAGTCACCGAGGATATCGTCATAGACGATGGCACGCTGCCAGTAACAGAGTCGCGCCTGATCGAGATCGGGGTACTGTTCCTGGAACTGGTTGAAAATGGCGAGCGCCCGTTTGGCGTTGCGCGCGCGTGCCTCCACGTTGCCTGTCCTGTCTGCGGATTTCGCCAGGATCATGCTGCCCACGCCGGCACGGTAGAGCATGCTCGGAGCGAGCGTGTCCTGCGGGTGCGCCTCCGCGAAGGCCGTCGCTCGCACGATGAAATCGTTGAACGCGGTTGTGTCGATGCGTCCGCACACGGCGTAAATCGAGTCGGAATAATGGTACGCCGCCATCATCGAATCCGCCTCCTGCTGCGTGCGCTTCTGTTCGGCACGCTGGCCGTTATGGCACGCGGCTAATAACAATCCTGCTAATATAATCGTGAATAATCGTTTCATCATCCTTCAATAACCAATAACCTATAACCAATAACCTATTTTTTGGTTTTGTATGCGGGGTGGACTTTGCCGCTAGCGATGTCGTTGAGCTGGCGTTTGAGCACCATCTTCTTGATTTGGGAGAGGTTGTCGGTGAAGACCTTGCCTTCGAGGTGGTCGTATTCGTGCTGGATGATGCGGGCCAGGACGCCGTTGATGTCGCAGTCATGGTATTCGCCCTTCTCGTCGTAGTAGGTGATGTGGATGTCGGACTTGCGGATGACGTCCTCGTTGATTTTCGGGAGACTGAGGCAGCCTTCGGCGAAGGGAACATCGTCGCCGAAACGCTCGGTGATGGTGGGGTTGATGAAGGCGCCCTTGAACGGCTCGTGATCGGGATAGACCTCTTTGTAGGGGGCTGAGTCAACCACGAACACGCGCACGGACTTGCCCACCTGCGGGGCGGCCAAACCCACGCCTTCGGCATGGTACATGGTTTCGAAAAGGTCGTTGACGAACGTCTTCAGCGATTCGTCCTTCAGGTCGATTTCCGTGGCGGTCTTGCGCAGCACGGGGTTTCCATATAATACAATAGGTAATATCATTGTTCTGAATTTCTTAAATTAATCATATCTTGTTGTTCCAGCCAGGATTGCAGAATGATGGCCGCACTCATCTTATCCACTAACGACTTGTCGCGCCGGTCCTTCTTCTTCAGCCCGATATCGATCATGGTCTGGAAGGCGATGCGGGAGGTGAACCGCTCGTCCATGCGGGCGATCTCGGTGCCGGGAGAGATCTTCGGCAGCTCTTTGCGCAGTCGGTTCACGAACGGCTCGATGTAGCGGCACGACTCCGACGGGGTGTTATCCAGCTGTTTCGCCTCGCCGATGACGATAACATCGACCTTCTCGCGGTTGAGGTAATCCTTGAGGAAGTCGAACGCCTGCGCCACGGGGATGGTCTCCAGGGCGTGCGCACAGATGCGCAGTTCGTCGGTGACGGCGAACCCCACGCGTTTTTGTCCGTAATCGATGGCCATTACTCTACCCATTATCTGGAATTTTCGGGGCGCAAAAATACGAATTTTCCCTGACATACATTGTGACAAAATGTCAGTGATTTGTCATTGGTATTCAAGGGTTTGTTTTTTGGCACAGTTGTTGCAATGATGAAGGGCGTTCAATTATGAACTGTGTAATGATCCAAAAAAGAAGTAAAAATTAAAATCATACAAAAATGGGAAAAATAATAGGAATTGACTTAGGAACTACGAATTCATGTGTTGCGGTGATGGAAGGCAATGAGCCTGTCGTCATCCCCAACAGCGAAGGCAGAAGAACCACGCCGTCCATCGTGGCGTTCGTGGGCGACAATGAAAGAAAGGTCGGTGACCCTGCAAAGCGTCAGGCTATCACCAACCCCACCAAGACCATCTTCTCCATCAAGAGATTCATGGGCGAAACGTACGATCGCGTGACCAACGAGATCAGCCGCGTGCCCTACATCGTGGAACGCTCCTCCAACAACATGCCGAAAGTGAAGATCGACGATCGTTCTTACACGGCACAGGAAATCTCCGCCATGATTCTGCAAAAGATGAAAAAAACGGCTGAAGATTATCTCGGTCAGGAAGTGACGGAAGCCGTCATCACGGTGCCTGCTTACTTCAGCGACTCCCAGCGTCAGGCCACCAAGGAAGCTGGCGAAATCGCAGGCTTGAATGTGAAACGTATCATCAACGAGCCTACCGCAGCCGCTCTGGCTTACGGTCTGGACAAGAAGAAAGCCGACTCTAAAGTGGCAGTCTTCGACCTCGGTGGCGGTACCTTCGATATCTCCATCCTGGAACTCGGTGACGGTGTCTTCGAGGTGAAATCCACCAACGGCGACACGCACCTCGGCGGCGACGACTTCGACCACAAGATCATCGACTGGTTGGCCAACGAGTTCATGAAGGACTACAACGTTGACCTCCGTAAGGATGCCATGGCGCTGCAACGTCTGAAAGAGGCTGCTGAAAAAGCTAAGATCGAGCTCTCCAGCTCCAACTCCACGGAAATCAACCTGCCCTACATCATGCCGATCGACGGTGTTCCGCAACACTTGGTACGCACGCTCACCCGTGCCCAGTTCGAGCAACTCTGCGACGACCTGATCCGCAAGACCATCGAACCCTGTAAGAAGGCTTTGGCCGATGCCGGCTACAAGACCTCAGACATTGACGAGGTGATCCTCGTGGGTGGCTCCACCCGTATCCCCGCCATCCAGAAAGTGGTGGAAGACTTCTTCGGCAAAGTGCCCTCCAAGGGCGTCAACCCCGACGAAGTGGTGGCTATCGGCGCCTGCATCCAAGGCGGTGTGCTGAGCGGCGACGTGAAAGACATCCTCTTGCTGGATGTGACCCCGCTGTCACTCGGTCTGGAGACCCTCGGCGGTGTGATGACCAAGCTCATCGACGCTAACACCACCATCCCGACCAAGAAGTCACAGGTGTTCACCACCGCAGCCGACAACCAGACCTCTGTGGAGATCCACGTGCTGCAAGGCGAGCGTCCCATGGCGGCTCAAAACAAGAGCATCGGTCGTTTCCACTTGGACGGCATCCCGGCAGCTATGCGCGGCATCCCGCAAATCGAAGTCACCTTCGACATCGACTCCAACGGTATCTTGAACGTGACGGCTCACGACAAGGCTTCCGGCAAGGAGCAGAAAATCAGAATCGAGGCTTCCTCCGGTTTGAGCGACGACGAAATCAAGCGCATGAAGGCTGAAGCTGAGGCCAACGCCGACGCCGACAAGAAGGCCAAAGAGGAGATCGACAAACTGAACAACGCTGACTCTCTGGTGTTCAACACCGAGAAACAGCTCAAGGAGTTCGGTGACAAGATCCCCGCTGACGACAAGGCCAAGATCGAAGCTGCAGCTGCTAAGCTGAAGACCGCTCACGACAACAAGGACTTCGCCACCATCGACAGCGCAACGGCCGAGTTGCAAAGCGCTTGGAACGAAGCTTCGCAGAAGATGTACGCTGCACAGGGCGGTGCCCAACAGCCCGGTGCCGACTTCAACGGCGGCTTCAACCAACAAGCCGGTCCGCAAGGCCCGCAAGGCGGCAACGGCGGCAACGACTCAGAAGTACAAGATGTGGACTTCGAGGAGGTGAAATAATCACGAACAACCAACCGTAGGGGCGAATAATCATTCGCCCCTACATATCCCCTAAACCGGGTGTTGATGAGGAATCAGCACCCGGTTTTTTTATGTCCGTATCTCACGGAACAGTTTGTGAAATCAAGCAGTTCAGCGGTACGGTATAGCCACTGGTCGCCCCGCGTTAAAGGAGTTTTTGCAAGTTGTCGGTAATCCGTATTAAAAAAATGTTATTTTTGTTGCCATTTTCTGTAAACATTAAAATTTGTTAATTAATCATAGAGGAAATGGCTAAACGTCCTGGTTTTCGCTTATTTAAACATTATGTGCGTCTCCTTCTTGATCATGTCATGTTTCGCAAAAAATATGTCATTGGTGAGGAAAATGTGCCCAAATTAGGGGATCATTGCGTGATTCCCGCCAACCACCAGAATGCGGCAATAGACCCTGTTGCGATGATAATCAATATGGACAACCGTACCCATGCATACGCAATGGCAATGGGCGGCGTCTTCACTTGGTCCCCGATAATTAACAAATTTTGGGATTGGTTAGGCATGCTGCCAGCCTTTCGCATGGACTTTGAGGGCATTGACGAGGCCATAGCGCGCACCAAATACGTGGTGGATTTTGCGGCGGAGAAGATTACGGAAGGGGAAAGCGTGATTATTTTCCCGGAGACCAATCACCATGTGGAGCACTGGATGCGCGTATGGGTGGTCGGATATTTGGAAATCGCCTTTCGTGCGGCTGAAAAGATGAACTTCGAGAAGGATGTGAAAATTGTGCCGATGGCCCATCACTATTCGTCCTATTACGGCGTGCAGGGCAGCTATTTGTTGCACTACGCAGAGCCAATCTCATTACAGCCTTATTATGAGCAATATAAGCAGAAACCTAGAACGGCTATCCGTCAATTGAATCCCATCATACGTGAAAAGGTGAAGGAGATGATGCTCTACACTGATGATTTAGAACATCATAACCTTTACGATTTCATCCGCAAGTCGAATGTGGGTGAGGAACATGCCAAGGAGATGGGCAAGAATCCGGACGTGCTTCCTGAGCGCCTCGAAAGCGACCAGAAACTCTGGGCTGAACTGGAGGCCGGCGTGGCCGTCAATCCCAAGATAGCCGATGACCTGACAGAAACCATGAAAGAGATTCAGAGCACCGAGAAAAAGATGCTCATCCATGAGCATGGTGGCGAAAAGAAACGTCAAAGCGTTATTAGATTGGTGCTGAGTGCGTTGGCTCAATTGGCGCTGCTGCCTCTCTGGTTATTCTCACTTATCCCGTCTGCCATCATGTATTTCATACCGCCGATGTTCATGCCCGGCAAAGAGGATCCCTACTACAAAGTCTATACCCAATCCATGCAATTCATTCTCACCATTGTCCTCCTTTTCCCGATTTTCTCCATCACTACATTGCTCGTCATGGGGCTGAATTGGGGCTGGTGGTGGCAGGCGGTGCTTTGGATCGCACTGTGGTTCCCGCTTGGCATTTTTGCATGGTACGATGGTTTGTGGATGCGGAGCACATGGGAGCAGATTTCCATGCGCATCCATCGCCAAAAAGGGGAAAAGCTGCGCGCGCTCTACAACCGTTTCTATGAAATGGTGAATAAGCTGAGAAAAAGTGGTGCTATCTCCCAGTAGAATTCTGTGGCCGTATAGTTTTTGAGGAAGTGAAATAATTACGAACAACCCCTGTAGAGACGTGCCATGGCGCGTCTCTACAATACCCAAACCGGGTGCTGATTCATCATCAGCACCCGGTTTTTTATTCGTTAAATTCGCCGTTAGGTTATACGGTTCCGTCGTCTCACCCGTCGTTAATCTCTAATTGTCTTTTACACAGCGTACGGAGAACCCCGATGCTCCCGATTCGCCGCTGTAAGCACTTATTTGTGCACTTTCGCCATACAAGGATTGCGTGTTCATGCCGTTGCTGCTCGGCGTCGCACTCCAGAAGCAGGCACAGCTGCCAAAATCAGCCATCTTGTTCCGATAAATGCCGGCGGGGAGTGCGCCAAATCCCGAAGTGTTGTTATTTCCCTGGTTCTGCCCGACACAGCAGACATTTCCACTCACCATCACCGGTGCCCAACCCGAAGCGGAAGCCAAAGATTTCGCTATGTTCTTAGATTCTGCGCCGCACAAACAGGCTGGTTGAGTGGCCAGAAAAGTTGTAAGCACGTCCCAATCGTCATTGGTGGGCAGATGCCAGCCATCCGGACAGATGCCCTGCACGGTGTTGTTCAGGGCGTTGAGAGCTGTGCTGCGATTGGTGGCCGCCGCCCAGTTATAAAGCAATCCGTATGTGGCAAAGGTTGTGGAATCGTTGTTCGGGAAGTAGCAGAAAGGGATTTCGTAGCTCGATGTGTCACTGAGGGTTACGAACGACCCATCAGCAAAATGGACGGCGCGCATATTCTCCTTCATCCAACATTGATTGCCAATTAAGACGGTGCCGTACTGGTTGCCGTCAACGTCCTGCACTGAGGTCGGACATTCGGGAGCCTTAGGAGCCGCCTTTTCGCTCACCGGTTGTGACGGTTGAGTGTCCGGCTGTGCCGTAGTCTGTACCAGAATAGGCAGCGGTGCAAGCTGTTGAGGCTCAGACTGTTGAACTGCCGGCTGTTGAGGAGTTGGCTGCTGCGGTGCAGGTTGCTGAGGAGCGGGTTGTTGAGGAACAGACTGTTGAAGAACAGGCTGCTGAGGAACAGGCTGCTGAGGAACAGGCTGCTGAGGAACAGGCTGCTGAGGAACAGGCTGCTGAGGAACAGGTTGCTGAGGAACAGGTTGCTGAGGAACAGGCTGTTGAGGCATCGGTTGTGGATACGCGGGCTGCGGATTCTGGGACTGTTGGTATTGAGGTTGCGGATATGTAGGTTGTGGATAAACTGGTTGTTGGTACATCGGTTGCGGATATGTAGGTTGCGGACAAACCGGTTGTTGGTACATCGGCTGCGGATATGCAGGTTGCGGACAAAGCGGTTGTTGGTACATCGGCTGCGGATATACAGGTTGCAGATAGACTGGCTGTTGGTACATCGGTTGCGGGTTGGCCGGTTCCGTAGAGGTAGGCTTGGCAACTGGCAAGGTCACGGAAACGGTGTTGCCGTACAAGACGGTGGAAGCGTTGCGGGCGTATGCGCGGAAATAGTAGGTCGTACTGGGTTTCAGTCCGCTGATAAAGGTGGTGAAGTAACCCACGCCCGAGCCACCGACGGTGTATGCGCCCTCGATGGTAGGATTAGGATAGGTGCTCCAGCATACGCCACGCTCGGACACCGGCTCTGCACATTCAGCACTCACCTGGCCGCAGACGGCGACCCATTCGTCGGAAATCTGAGTGATGGGCAAGGTGGTGACATCCTGAGCCGTGTGGGTATGGACAGCCGTTTCAGTCTGATGCGACTTCGGTGCTGCTGGCGCTGCAGGTGCTGCAGGCGCTACCGGTGCTGCCGGTTCCGCAGGAGGTGTGCTCACGACATAGGTCGGGACGTGTGCTGAGCTGTTGAAACGCGTTTCGTATTCGTCACGATATTTGTAAGGAATGCAGATGCCAAGTCCGGCTTTGGCTCCGAACGTGATGCGCGTCTTGTCCACGGGATAGTCGGATAACTTGATACCATGTAAGTTATAGCCACCCACCACTTCAGCAGAAATTACAAATCCGCCAAAGTGGAACATCAGTCCGGCGGTGGCGGCAGGACCCTGCGAGATGCTGTTGGGGGTGTGCGCCCACTGTCCGTAAACCGTCTCATTGTTGAAAGAACGGTACATATATCCCAGTCCGATGTGCAGCGACATCGGCCGCCAATAGCGCAACGTGATACCCGCAAGGGCCTCGAAGTAGGAGCTGCTGGTTTTATCCGGAATGATGTCTTCAGGGGCGCAGGTCACGAAGGTGCCTTTGAAGTTGAAATTCGTCATCGCGCTCACAAACCAGCCCACATTGCGCATGGTGCCCAGTTTGAGGCCGAAGGCCGGCACTTGCGGGTTGAAAAACTGGTCGGGACGGTAACCGCCCAAATATTCGGCGTTGATCGTGAGGAAAGAGGACGAAGGAATCGTCTTGTATCCCGGAATCTTCTTGATTTCACTGTTTTTCTGGGCGAAAAGTGAACCGTTGAAAAGAAACATTGTCGCCGTGATGAAAGCCATCAGGGTGAACATAGACGAAAAGGTATATTTCTTCATCATGCTTTTATTTTTAAGAAGCGGCAAAGATAGTATTTTTTTACGTTGATTTTTGATCAATACCAAAAGCTACTAGCCAATTAAAAAAATAATGTAATTTTGCCCCGTTTTTCTATAGCGTGAAATGTTCCATAGCTCGAAAAAGATAATAGCCTTCTGTCTGGCCCTGATTTTCATCGTGGCGTTGGTCGGGTGTAAGCGGAAAGAGGCGGTACAGCCCCAACCCCATTGGTTCAAGCACTACAAACATTATCACGAGAAAACCTATGAGCAGTATATTGCAAAACAGCTTGACAACGAAAAAGATACCTTGCTGTTTGCGGTGGCAGTGCGCGATTTCTACCACCAGCGCCACACCCGTCCTTTTTGGACGCAGAAAGGACTGCAGGAGGCACTCACCGATTCGCTGCTCTCCCTCCTGAACCAAGCCTACCCGCTCCACGGCATCCCCAACGAATATTTCGGGTTGGACAGCCTCCGTCATCGTATCAGCCAACTGATGGACCATGAGGTTCCTGACAGCGATTCGCTCTACGCGCACCTCTACCGTCTGGAGCGCGAACTCACCCGCCAGTACTTGCGTTACGCCTGCGCTCTGCAATACGGCGCGGTGAATCCCAAGGCGGTGCACGGCAACAAATGGTACTACGAAACCCTGGAGCCCGACTCCGCCTTTCTCAAGGCTACTCTTGACAATATCCACCGTTTTTCCGATTATCTGTCGGAATTATACCCGCAATCGTCTGATTACAAATCTCTTCAACAAGAATGGGCACAACTTTTGAACGAGCCGGACTCGACGGAAGTGGCCGATTCGACGGCGTTTCCGCTGCAGTACCGTCGCGACGCTGTCGTCGCCAATCTGGAGCGGCTGCGTTGGAAATCCACCCACCAGAAATCGGACGACACGCTCTACATCGCCGTCAACATCCCCGACTACACCCTCTGCCTCATGCAGCACGACTCCCTGGTGATGCGCAACCGCATCTGTTGCGGCAAAACGCAGAGCCCCGAAAACGTGCCTGCTCGCCACAAAAATGGGTTGATTGTTCCCTTCAAGTCCGAAACCCCGCTCCTATTCAGTAAGATACGGACGGTGGTGCTCAACCCCGAATGGAACATCCCCTACGACATCATCAAAAACGAATACTATCACAAACTCGTCCGCAGCAACACCGCCGTGGTCAACCGCGAGCACCTCTACATCCGCGACGCGCGCAATAACCAATATGTGGTGCCTGACTCCATCAACTGGAGCAAGGTGAGCCGCAACTACATTCCCTACCGGCTTTACCAGACCTCCGGACGCTATAACGCCTTGGGACTCTTCAAGTTCGTGTTTGCCAACTCCGAGTCGGTCTATCTCCACGACACCAACAACAAGGGTGCTTTCAAGCGGCGCAAGCGGGCGTTGAGCCACGGGTGTGTGCGCGTGCAGCACCCCGACAGCGTGGCCGAGTGGATCTATGCCGTCAACGGCTTCGACACCAACTACATCGAGCAGCTCCACATCCTCCTCGGCGCCGAACCCACCACCGAAAAGGGCGAGGAGTTTCTAGAGAAAAAGCACGAGAAAGATTCCATCCACTATGCCGGACTCAGCGACTACGACCGCCAATTTTATCGCGCGTTGCGCCCCACATCTGTCGCCCTCAAGAAGCCCATCCCGCTCTTCATCGAATACTACACCTGCTTCGTGGGCGACGACGGCACTGTGCAGTACCGCGACGATGTCTATTACAAAGACGGCAACATTTTGTATTTATTGAAGCATCCGCAGCGGTGAACTGTAGCGCTGATTAGCAGTAGCGCTGTCCTTCGACCGAAACCTCTTGCCTATTCCCTACTGTTAATAACTAATAATATCTTTTTCTCTCAAAATCCACAGAAAGTGACTACTTTTGCTTATCGAAAATGTAAAATTTAAAACATTAAATATCAAGCAAATATGAGTCACGATTACGTATTGGTTGCCGGTCGGTCGAATCCGGAGCTGGCGAAAAAGATTGCCGACTGTCTTCACAAGCCCCTCCTTTCAGTTGACATTCTCCAATTCAAGGACGGGGAAATCCAGGTCTATTACAACGAGAGCATCCGCGGACGCGATGTCTTCATCATCCAGCCGACCTTCTCCCCGGCAGACAACATCATCGAGCTGCTGATCGCCATCGACGCTGCCAAGCGCGCATCGGCACGCAGCATCATCGCCGTGGTCCCCTACTTCGGCTATGCCCGTCAGGACCGCAAGGACAAGCCCCGTACCTCCATCGGTGCCAAGCTGATGTGCAACCTGCTCACCACTGCCGGTGTGAGCCGCGTCATCACCATGGACCTGCACGCCGACCAAATCCAAGGTTTCTTCGAAGTGCCTGTGGATCACCTGTTTGCCTCCAACGTCTTCATCCCGTTAGTGAAGAACAGCGGTTGGGAGAACATCAGCATCGCATCGCCTGACACGGGCGGTACGAAGCGTGCCTCCACGTATGCGAAGGCCCTCAACTGCGAGCTGGCTATCGGCTACAAGCAGCGCGAGAAGCAGAACGAGGTGGCCTCCCTGCAGATCATCGGCGACGTGAAGGGCAAGAACGTGATTCTGGTTGACGATATCATCGACACCGCCGGCACGCTTTGCAAGGCTGCCGCCCGCATCAAGGAGATGGGTGCCCTCAGCGTCCGCGCCATGTGCGCCCACGGCCTCTTCTCCGGCGACGCCCTCGAAAAGATCGAGAACTCCGTGCTCGACGAGGTCCTCGTCACCGACACCATCCCGTTGAAGCGCCCCTGCGCCAAAGTGAAGGTTGTCTCCGTGGCCAAACTGCTGTCCGAAATCATCCTAAGCGTCGAGGACAACACGTCCATCTCGTCGCATTATTACGTATAACCGTTGTAGAGACGTGGTGCACCGCGTCTCTACAAAAAAAATCCCCTCTCGCGTGAGAGGGGATTTTTTTATTGCCTCAGGGGTTATACCCCCTTCACATGATATTTGCGAAACAAATTATTGAATAGAATCTTGAACAGGTCGGCGTTGCCAGACCATTTGCTGATTTTGGTCGGAACCTTCTCCCCTTTGGGATAGATGCGGGAAACGGGAATCTCGCACCCCTTCAAACCAAGTTGGTTGGCACGCACGGAGAGGTATGCGAGCAGCTCATATCCAGCAAAAACATCACGCAACGGCTGTACGTCAGGATGTTCCAAATATCGGCGGGAATACGCCCGGTATGCGTTGGTCGTGTCGGTGTACCAATGGCCCGCCGTGAACGAGATGATTGGGGCGTGGATGAAACGCACCGCCAGCCATCGGGCCATCGGAGTGTTCTCCGCATGACCACCCTTCACAAATCGTGAGCCCTGAACCAAGTCGTAACCCTCCTCCAGCTTAGCGATGAACGCAGGGACATCCTCTATACTATCCTTGTCATTCCCATCAATGGTAATAAAACCTTTGTAGCCACGGTCCAGCGCCCATGAAAAACCCATCCGCAACTGGGCACCCTGCTTCCCAGAATCCTGCTTGACCAAAAGCGTGTTCACGCCCAATTGCTGCAGCCGCTCATGTTCCGTGCACCCATCCGTAGAGCCGCCATCGCAAATCACAATATCGGCATAGTCCGAAATTTGGGCATCTTGGGCCCGTTCCAACTCGTGGATAATGCGATTCCCCTCATTAATGATGGGTATCAACACACAGTACTCCCGCTGTTTGGGCAGGAACTCAAAACTTTCGTAAGAGGGAACACCCGACGCTCTATCGTATTTCATCTCTTGTATTTTTAATATACCCGACAATCTCTTTCACCTTGGACAGGTCTCCTTTGTTTCCCATCTCTATGCTGACAAAACGATTATAACCGATTGATTGAAGGATTTCAAACAATTGCAGGTGTAATTCCCGCTTTTCAATCAGATTGAGACCCGGCTCACTGACATGGACATGGTTGATGTATTCGGGAATCTGTCTCAAGTAATTGATATCCTCCTCATTATAGATCACCGTACCCAGATCTACGTTCACCTTCACCCCTCTGGAACCGCATCGGCAGGCCAATTCTACGGCCTGCTCCGTATAGTTGATAAAACGAGTGTTGTATATCGTTGGATTCGCCTCTATGGCAATTGTAGTGTGGTGTTCCAGCGCATAGTCACCGATCTCTTTGAAAAACTCAATGGCCGTCGCATAATTACCAAGAACATCATCTGTGTCCCGGTTGCGCGGATTCCCGAACACCAGATTCCGACAACCTATCACTTCGGCAAAATCGACCGCCTTCTTAGTATAATCCACCAACACGCGCCGTTCCTCTTTCGTTCCGAAAATTTTTTCCTGATGTCCATACCAAATGGACTGCATGGAAGGCACCTCTAGACCATATTTTGTGTTCAATTCTTCCGCCCAAACCTTAGCTTCCGCCAGCTTGTCGTAGGGTGCTTCGGGGAATATGCGGGTTGGCGCTATCTCCAATCCTTGAAAGCCTGAATCTTGCAGAAACTGACCCATTTCCGCATCCTGCTCCATTCCCCATGCGATATTGGATATTGACAATTTAATCATGACTCAACTGTTCAGTTATGAAATGTTTAATATCCTCCAAAAGTTCTTGTTTAGAATAGAGATAGCCGTCTTTCCCACCAAACACCTCCGCATACATACTCTTCAGATGCTGGACAGGATAAGAGGCGCTACACTCATTAAAAAAGGGTTTCTGATAGATATATTCGAAAAGCTCCGATGATTTTATCGGTTCGGATGCAATGGTCAGCAGCCGGACTCCATTATCTATAGCCTTGCATATAACATTCCAAAGATTGGCCAAGTTGAAGTACTGGTATTCGCTCCGACTGTCGGTGAAATTCAGCGCACTGAAACCAGCTTGTTCAAAAAAGTGCCTCAACAGTGCTTTTTCCTCCTTGCTTTCCGCCACACATTTGTAGAAACCGTCGCCCCTGTCCTGATAAAGATACGCCAGCTCGCTATTTTGGAAAAGCTGCTCATACTTCTCAGTTTTCAATAACGCCGGAATATAATGGATCATATCGAAAATGAAATTCTTCTTGATCCCTTGACCAAACAAAGCGGGCAGGCGGACAATCAGATAATAAGCACAGTTCTCCTCCACCCACTTTTCAAGGAGCCGACGATTTCGCCCGTATGCAGTGCCCGCGTTTTCATTCAACGGGGTACGTTCATCCCCTTCAAAAACGGGATAAACACTGATAGTGGAAATCAGAACCAATTTCTTCGGGTTAATTCTCTTAATGTTCTCAATTGCCTCCTGTATATTCTCCAAATCCTTTTCCGGAAAATGGTTGGCGGTGAACATCTCCGCCCGGATGCCGGCATACACCAGCAAATCGGGGGCAGTTCCAAAAGCATCAGCAATATTCTTACTGTTGTATTGGGCGTCAAAAGGATGGGACAAGCATAAATTCTGCCCCACAAAGCCCGTATATCCTACAATTGCGCTCGTCATTCTATTGCAGTTTTTCTATGGATTCGAACAGATAATCTTTTTTCTTGAAATTCAGCCTTACCAGCGTCTGCAGGTAGCGGATAATCATGGCAAGGATGATAAACAGTCCGCTAAAGCCGAACGACATGAAGAAGATGATGGTAGTCCATCCTTCAATAGGCGTTTTCATCAGCCGGAAAATGATGGCGTAGAGACCAAAAGAGGCAGAGACCACAAACATGAAGATGGCCAATGCCATAGTAGCCTTGAACGGAACATCCGTATAGAGGAATAGCGTTTCGAGCGCCACCAGCCACGAATTGTTATAGCGCGTTCTCTTCACGTCGGTCGTAGGCTCATACTTGATGGTGTCAACCGCCAACCCGCAGTTCGCGTAAGACGCTTTCCGGTAGGGAATGCTCTGCGTGATGGAATGCACCCTGTTAATCGCCCGGCGCGACAGAACACGGAAGGACTCCGGACCAATGGGATGCTGCAAATGGGCATGACGATTGAACAGGTGATAATAGCGACCGGCAATCCATTTGGGGCTTCTGTCGCAACGCGCACTGACAATGTCATATCCGGTCAAAGAATGGCGGTAAATCTTCATTAACAAGGACATCTCATAATCTTCATCCAAAGAATCGAATTCGAAAACAAAATCCCCTATGGTCAGGTTCAAGCCGGCATTCATGGAAGCCTCCAGTCCCTGCCGGAAACTCATATTCAGCAGCGTAATCGTATGTTCATGCTCGCCTTGGTTGACCGCATGGGCATACTCCTTCACACGCTTGGAACTGTCATCGGTGGAGGCATCATTGACCACCACAATCTCATATTTGAGAAAATTGGCATTCAGCGTCTCGTCCAGCCGTTGGATAAAACCGCCTATCTTATCGGCCTTGTTGCAGCAATAGACCACTGCGGACACAAAATTCTTTTCTTTATTCTGTTCCATAATCCAGTATTTCATTTAAATCATAAACAGTGTTGATCTTCCCCGAAAGCACACTGACAAAAGTAGGCTGTGTTGTAAAGGTTTTGATTACGGTAGGCCTGCTGTCGTCAATCTCAGAAGCCAAAAGAATAGGTTTCATAGAGAACAACGTGTGGTCGAACTCAAAGGTCAGGTCGTCACGCATATATTTTCGGGCCAGATTGCTCATATATGGCCATGCGCTCTCTGGTCTGGCCGGGCAATCGTCGCAATTTCCCAGCTGTAGGGGCGAACAGAAGCCGTTGCTCCTTTCCATGCAATTGAAGTGCGGCAAAGACTCTTTGCAAGCCTTGTGGGGCGTGAACGTGACCGCCGTCAAAGAATGGTAACCCGTCCTTCCAAACGGCATGATGGAAAAGAACGGCCCGTCCATGACCGTAAGTCCAGTATCCTTCAACTTGTCATTGACATTGCACAAAATAATCTCACAAAGTTCATACTTGATCTTGAAATGCTCAAAACCAAGCATGTTTTGTATCTGGTTAACCGACGCGTAGGTGGCATTCAACACAAACGCCGACTTTGCCTTTGTCCCGTCGGCAAGTGCTATCACGTACTCATTGCCGTTGTTTTCAATGCTTTGGATTCTAGCGCCATACTGCACCTTCACATTGGGCAGCTCCGCAAGCTTCTCCAGAAAATATTTCTTCAGAATCTGGGCATCGTAGGTATATTCCTCCGTCAGGAACGCACCGTCACAATATCCGTCCTTAAAGTATTTCTTCGTACTGACCTCCTCGCAACGTATGCCTGCCGCTTCGCAGAACTTCCTGAACTGGTTGGCGTCACTCCAAGAGAACTCCGAGCTGGTGGCATACACTTGGTCGAACTTTGTCAGCAGAGTGAAGCCATAGTCATCGTTAAACCGCTTGAAATACCGGGCAGACTTGATGGCTGTGCTATAGGAACGAGGATAGTGATAACCATTGTGGACCCGTGCCTGGTTGATGAAGGTGGCGCGTTTGAAAGCGGCATCATCATACTCCAGCACCAGAATCTTATCCCCAGCAGCCCCTCTATACTGCGCTGAATACAGGCCGTACAGTCCTGCACCAATAATAATTTTGTCAAAGGTCTGTATCATTTGAGCTTTTTTACGATGAACTTGATAATAATGAAATTGGTTATGACACTGATCAGCAATGTCGGTATATACGCTATCTTGTCACTGATTCCCAACAGATTTACAAAACAATACATCAGCCCCATCCTGACCACAAACAGATTGAAGAGATGGGCGGCCACAATTCCTACGGCGTTCTTGGTATTGGGTTTGCTTTTGAATGTCCAGTAAATCGTCAGGAAATAGTTGGCAATCAGACTCAACAGGTAACCCGCAACCAACGCAACCTGATAAGGTGCAAAAAGACGCACCGTATAAAAAATGGCGGAATCCAGTGCCGTACAAAGGACACCCACGATGCAAAAGCGAATGAGTTCTTTTACTGCATCTCTGTTCAACCATTCTTTTATGCGACCCATCGGCAACAATCCGGTTTCTTATCAGTCTGCTTGATACATAATGCCGTTTCGCCACAGGCCTGACATGATAGCCTTTCCGTCCACATCATACAACACGCCGTGACCGTTGGGCATATTGTTAGAAAACGTCCCTTTGAAAGTACGACCGTCCTGCATTTTCAGCGTACCTTCGCCTTCACGAACACCATCTTTCATTTCGCCCTTGTATCCCCATTCGTCATTGAACTCGAAAATGAAGGTCGGGTTAATTCTCCTCAAAGTATCCACTTGTCCGAACCGCTTCACTTCCTTGAACTTCTCAGGATACTTCATCACGCATGGATACAAGGTGAGGTACGCATGACGGAACCAAGAATCAATAATCACATAATTGATATTGTTGCGACACAACATATTATAGATGGTGTCAGGATCTGCATAGTGAGGGAAACTGCTAGATGGATGGTAATGAGAGAACATATAGAAAAGTTCCGGCTTGCGGTTGACGACTCTTGCGTTCTCCGGCAGACTGTCACCACAGAACTTAGCTGCACTCAGGAAGTTCACCGAATTGATATCTCCGGTGGACAGCCACGATTTGATTCTGGCAGTTTTCCTGAAATCCGATTGGGCCTCTGTATATTTGGGTGCCATCAGTCCGAGCGTAAGAATCAGCAGCAAGATACCTTGTGCCAAGAAAGGAGGATGGGACAGCTTGAATGCTTTATACGCCCAAGCCACAATCGCAACCAAACCGGCCAAAGACAGGAATATGAAGAACGGCATCACAGGCACTATATATCGCGTTCCACCATACTGTTCGGGGAACAGAATCAGTACCCCAACCGTCAAGGCCACATAAAACAACATGAGCAAACGCCCTTGATTCAGATAGAGACATCCGCAGATCATCACAGCTATGAGCAACAGTCCCAACGCTAATTCTTTACCGGTGACATCCTGATCACCATAGACAGGTGCCTTCATACATGTAGCCTCAGGAATCCATCGGGCAATAAAATGGGAAGTATTGCTTTTGATACGAATCTTCCAATCTGCCACCCCTTCCATGGTTTCATTGTTCGTCTTCGACATGAAAAGCTTCTGGTAATCGTCGGCAACCAGATTCAAATGACGGTTACGGGCATCCCAAGAGAGCTTGGCCGTACCGACAGCCAACAGAGTCACCAGACAGAGCGTCGCAGCTTTGAGAAAAGTCAACTTGTGAGAAAGGGCAACGGCCTCTTCAGACTGCTTGTCAGCTTTGCGCCAACGCACCAGCTCGTAAATGGCGATAATGCCCAACCAACCTATCAACGCTAAAATCAGGGAGAGCCCCATCGTACGGACAAAATAGGTGTATGCTATGATCAATCCATAAATGACGATAGTCACCGGAAGCATCCAACGCCGCTTCTCCCCTATCTTATTCCTCAATATCAGCAAGGCAAGAAGGATGGCCAACAAGGAGAGGAAAATATACAGGGACTCGCTCATCATAATGGTGGCGAACCGCAACAATTCCTTGTGAAGCGACATCAGCAACGACGAACAGAAAGCCAAAATGGAATTTCGCGTCGTGAGGAAGACCACAAAAAACATCAACATCACATTCATCCACATCAGGAAGCCGTTAGCTTTCTTGACCGTCTGCACATTATCCGGAAACACCTTGATAACCTTGGAAACAAACCACGGATAACCAGGCGGGAAATGGGAATGCGGCGTCTTATTAAAACCCATAATGTTGGTATAGCCCTCACCCTGACTCAGAGCCTGTCCCAACGAATAATAGTAGATATTATCCCCGTTTAGGTCAATTTTTCTATCATAGAGGGAGGCATAATTGTGGTTATATACGAATGAGACAATGACCAACATTACGCCAATCACCCATTTGTTACGGAAAAATTGGTCCAGTTTCTGCCAAATATCAACTTTAGAGGCGGCCGGATTGTTCTGCACCTTGTTCACCTTGCTTTTTGACTTCATAATACTACTAAATTCCTAAAACTGTATGTAAAAAAACGTTATAAAATTATCCAATCAATAGACACTCCGCAACAGCTCTCGCTGCTGCAAAACAATCTGCAAAGATACAATTATTTTGAATCGGAAAGCGCATAAAAAAAGCACTCGCAAATCGCTTTGCAAGTGCCTTTTACGTGATTCCGCTGCGACTCGAACGCAGAACCTGCTGCTTAGAAGGCAGCTGCTCTATCCAGTTGAGCTACGGAACCGTAGGCTTAGCCCAGTCGGGATAGCCTGATTCGAACAGGCGACCTCCTGCTCCCAAAGCAGGCGCGATAACCGGACTACGCTATATCCCGTTTTCCGGCTGCAAAAGTACACTTTTTTTGCTATCCCACACTTATCTCAAATCAATTTTATAATATTGATAGTCAGACGATTAATTCAAACTTTTACTATTTAACACTTTCAACAAGTCAGTTTTTCGCAAATATCCACCCAATTTTTCGCAATCCCCAAACTGCTAACTACTAACTGCTAACTACTAACTATTGTCTTTTGCCTATTGCCTTTTAATCTCGAAGATTTCGTGCGCAATCTCGTGTTCTCCTAATATCGCCTTCACCCGCGTTTCATCGGTGTCGGAGATGAAAACCTGCCCGAAATGCTCTTGACCCACCATATTCAACAGCTCCGTGATGCGCGAACGGTCCAGCTTGTCGAAGATGTCGTCCAACAGCAAAATCGGCTTGCGCTTGTTGTATGCGAAGGCGTAGTCGAACTGCGAGAGCCGCAACGCTAACGAAAACGACTTCTGCTGCCCCTGCGACCCGAAATGCTTCACCGGATGACCGTCAATGGTGAAGTCGTAGTCGTCCTTGTGCACCCCAAAAGTGGTGTAACCGCACTTCGAATCCGCCGGGAAACTCTTCGCCAACCCCTCGTCATAGCGGATTTCCAGCAGCTCCGACTCGTAACGGATATCCACCTCTTCCCTACCCTGCGTCAGCTGCTGGTAATGCTTCAGAAACATTGGACGGATGTCCTCAATGAACTGCCGCCGACGCTGAAAGATCTGCATTCCGTCTTCCATCATCTGGAAATCAATCACTTGCAGCAACGAAAAGTCCGAATGTCGGGTCTCCATCTGCTGACGGAGCACCGCATTGCGCTGCTGCAACAACTTCTTGTAATGAATCAGATGCTGGAGGTAAATCTTGTCGAACTGCGAGATGATCTTGTCGAAGAACTTGCGCCGCACCTCGTTGCCGTCGTTGATGATGTCGCTGTCGTAGGGCGACACCATCACCACCGGGAACAAACCCACGTGGTCGCTGAGCCGGTCATACTCCTTCTTGTTGGCCTTCAACGACTTGGCGCCGTTCTTATAGACGCAACTCACCTGCGTGGTGTTCCCCGACTCCTCGTCCGCAAAATCACCATGCAGCGCGAAGAAGTCCGTCCCCAACCGCACCGAACTGACATCCTTCGCCGAAAAACAGCTCTTCCCGAACGACAGGTAATGGATGGCGTCTAGCAAGTTGGTCTTCCCGCTGCCGTTCGCCCCCACCACGCCGTTCACGTTGTCGTTAAACGAGAACGAGGCCTCGGTGTAGGATTTGAAATTGGTGAGATGTATGTCCTTGAGGTACATTTTTTCAAAACGTTGTAGAGACGCGCCCGGGCACGTCTCTACAACTGCTAACTACTAACTACTAACTATTTCAGTCCTAAGACATCGAGTCCCTGATTGAACCGAATGTCTCTCGGGATCCCCGACTTGTTGATACGGTCGAGGTCTTTCTGCAGGTCGGCCTTGATGGTGCCGTTGTCCTTGCTGTACTGCTGGGCGAACTCGAAGTTGCCTTCTGCCTGGGTCTTGAGGATCAGGGCAATCCAACCTTCCATGGCCTTACGAGCCTTGTCGTAGTTGATGTGGTAGGTACCGTTGCCGTTGCGGGTGAAGGCACCGTTCTCAAACAAGTAGTTGTAGCACATCATGTTGGCGATACCGTGAGCCTCGGAAGCACCGAAACGCACGCTACGCAGCAAACCGACGATGTAGGTGGTGATGGCGTCCTCAACGGAAATATCGGTGATTTCGCCCTTGTCAATGAGGTTGAGCACGAGGTTCAAGCCCACGATGTCAGCTTTGGCCTCCTCCCAGCTGGAGTTCTCGGTCTGCATGGCCTCATCCACGCTGCCTTTGCCGTTGATGGTCTGCTTCACACCCAATCCGTGTGCCACCTCATGGAAGGTGACGTTCCAGAAGAAGGCGTCGAAGGTGATGTGGTTCTGCTCGGACGGTTCGATAATGATTTCGCCGATGGGCTTCATGATCTTGTCGAACTTGGCCTGCATGGCGTTGCGCAGCTGGAAGCGGCGGGAGCCCTTCTTAGCCTGCACATTGTCGTCATTAGGCAGGTTGATGGCGATGGTCTTGCCGGCCGCGTTGCAGTCGCCGCCGTAGAAAACTACATCGTAGAGGTTCATGTCGCAAGTGGTGCCAGGCACGTAAGCCTTATAGGCAGGATCGCACGGAAGCTCGCGTTGCAATTGCGGCAACATCTTCACGAATTTGTCGAGCTTGGTGCTGGCATCGACATCCTTCACCAACACGAAAGCCTCCCAGGAGGTCTTTACGGAATTCAGACCGTCGTCGTAATTCTCGATAGGACCGAATACGAAGTCGATATTGGAATCTTTCAGATCCATCCATGCCATGTCGCTGGGGAAATAGTTGTTGTTCTGCAGGGATTTCTTGCGCTCCACGAGGTATTTCTTCATCGTCGGGTTGTCAGCAATCTCAATGGCCTTGTCCAACAACGCGCACACGCGATCGAGTTTCTCCTTGTAAGCCTCATAGTAGCCGACGGTGATCAGCTTGCCGTTCGCGTCACGTCTGAGGACGGTGTAGTGGGAAGCCTTCAACGGGTCATCGTAAGCGTCATATTCCGCTTTCGTGATGTCCTGGGGATAGTAGTTGGCCATCGGAGGACGCTCACCGTAGCCCGGCACGAAGGGTTTCTCGGCATCGAGGCGATCCCACGGACCGTAGTTGATCATCGCATAATCCTTCATCCAAGGATCGGAAATGGTATCCAAGATGGACTTGTCACCGAAAGTCTGCTCCCAGAAAAGGTCATCCATAATCTGGCCGATTTCGAAGAAAATGGGCAGCAGCTGTCGCTCACTGTCGGTCAGTTTGGAAAGATCAGCCTTGAGGTCGAAGTAGGCATACTCCTCCACTTTCTGCTGAAGTTCGCTCTTAGAATCCTCGGCGGGGGTCTCCGTCTTTTTGTTTTTGCATGAAGCAAACAGGGCGATGCAGGCAAGCATTACCATAAATGTGGAAATTTTTTTCATATAAAAGGATTTAAAATTAAACTCAAAAAACACGAGGGCAAAGATACAATATTTTTTTATGTATCTTCACCCTCGTGTTATTCACAATTTATCAACCGATTGTAAGTACCGCTATTGTTGACCGTTGACCTTTGACGTGGTTTGCCCAAATCCATCATTCATCATTCCGCACTGCCATAATCGCTGTTGTGGACGCAGCGGACTGACGCAACGTTCACGCGCAAACCACCTTTGGCATCAGCGACGCGCAGTGGTCAATAATGACGTTGGCATATTCAAAGCCTCTGTCACAGACTTTCTTGTCCTTTGTGCCGTCGTAACCCATGGTAAGATGCATAAGGCCATAACCTATATTCATGGAATTCAGCAGCTTTTTATCGCGTTTGGCAACAGCAGCTTTGTACTTGTCTATTGACGGGCGGCCCTTACCCTTGCGTATACCCAATGCCGCATCCAGCGCGATCAGGCATCCTTTCCAAAGGATGTCTCCTGCCGTTTTGATGTACTTGCTATCGGTATAGCTCTTCAGCTCAGGGTCATAATCTGCCTTCTTGATGACCTCTCTGGCATTCGCCACATATCTTCGGGCTTCTTCTATCGGATTGTTTTTCTCCATATTATTTTTGTTTTAAGGGTTAGAGATATAATAAAATTCAACGGCGCAAAGATACACTTTTTCCGATTCTCGCCAATAATAAAATTAGAATATTTTTTCAGCGCGTTATTTAACAATTAACTGTTAAATTTAATAATCACGTGATCCGCCCCGTTGTAGAGCCGCCATATTATGACGGCTCTACGATGTTTTCACATAAATTCCCACAAATCAACCACAAATTATCACAAATCATGGTTATTCATAATTCATAATTCAGCATTCATCATTCTACATTCTACATTAAAAAAGGGGCCCGTCGCACAACGGAACGGAACCCCTTTCGGTATGATTATAATGCAATAAGCGCAAGCTTAGTCGCGGACGCAACGGATGGGAGCTGCGGCAGACCAGATGTTACCTGTTTCGCCATGAATAGTATAAGTTCCACCATAGTCACTATACCAGTAGAATAATGTACCGCTTTTATCGGTACCATTATTATATAGTGTTGAAGTCCAAAAATAAGCACGAACCCCAAAAAAGTCTCCCGTAAGAGTATTATTCGTTCGAAAATAATAAACGCCCGCCGGCAATGCACTGAACCCAGAAGCATTAAGGTATGGATAATCAGCATTTTTGGGATATGGTAAATTTGTATTACTATTTACCGTAGCATGTGTCCAATAGTCTTCTGACGATAATATTCCCGCAACTTGTCCATTGTTGTAATTAGGGTCATAATAACCATCCACAAATGTTTTCATCGTGTTCCATTCTGTTAATGAAGGAACATGCCACCCTTTTGGACAAATACCCTGAAGACCTTCTGTTTGTGCAGGATTTTCAGTAATGTTCATTGCAGCACCCCAATTATAATAGAGTCCATATGTAGATATGTTGTTGTCGTCTAGTTTAGGCGCCCAACAACGTTGGTTTGGTATTGACAAAATTTCTTTAGTTGGCATAGTATAAAGAAGCTGTAATTGGGAATGACTACCACTACTATACCTTCGGGCTCGCATATTCTCTTTCAGCCAGCATTGAGTACCGATTTGGACAACTTCATACCAATTGCCCTCCCAGTCACTAACAGAATCCAAGACAATAATATTGCCATTATTATAAGAATGACCTTTTTCAATTTCTTGGTTATTAATATTCTTCTCTGTATGCAAAGAATCGTGTGAAGTTGTAATATTCGTATCTGATCCAGTGAGGGCACAAGAGAATTTACGATTGATCGTTGGCGTTTCTTGTCCACCGCCGCTTGATTCTGCCTTTGTGGTCACTTTCCACGGACCATAAGTGGTGGTCGTGTAGGCATTGCTCAGCTTGACAATGACACAATAGGAAGTGCTTGCAGTAAGATTCTCAATGGTTTGAGTGGTATAGCTAACATTTGCCAAATCAACTTCTGTGGGACAAGTACTGATATCGTTAGAGCACTCTTCGTTATTTTGTTTTAGCACATAACACACTTGCAGTGTGGTGGCATTCGTGATTTGTGTCGCATTCACCTTAAAACTATTACTGGTAACATCTGCTGTATCCACTTGTGCTGAAGGCACGGGCGTCAGCGTTTGCGCAGAAACAATGGTTGAATTCGTTGACCCACCAGCATTGGTGGCCGTCACCTGAACATAATACGTCGTGTTGGGAGTCAATCCCATAAAGTTGTGAGATGTTTCGGTCACAGCCTCACTACAATATGCACCACTCATGTCATTATTTGTCGAGTAACAATACGTATAAGAGGCGATTGTTCCTGAGAAGTGCGGTGTCACCGTCATACTATTCGCGGTAATGCCTGAGATCTCAGGGACTGACGTTTGTACCGGGAGGGCATTCACTGTTACATTTGTATCTATGCTGCAATTATCCTCCGAATAAACAGTAATCTTATAGGTTCCATCTATAGTATATGTATAAGGATTAGTTTCAGTGCCATGTTGAGAATCATTTTCAAACCACGAAATCGTATTTACATGCTGCAAACTTCCCAACGTGACCGTGCGGCCGGCTTTGCTCACCGTGAACGACGGAGCAGCTTTGTGAGTCACCGTTGTGCTGACAGATGCGTTGGCAGAATTGTAGCCTGACGGGGTCGCCGTGCAGGAAACCGTGTAGTGGCCTGGGATTGAGTAAGTCATTTCGAATGACGGAGTTTGTGTATTCTGCTGAATGGCCGTGAAACCAACCGCATCCTCACTCGTCACGCTCCATGCGTAACTATTGCATACAACTGGTTCGTTGTCTAAGGTAAGCGTGGCTGTATAGCTCACATTTTGAGAATTTTCAGGACAGAATGAAACATCTTCATTATTTGGATCAATGGATATGGTTGGGGTTGGAAGGACAGCCGGCTCGGTACGCACACAACGGACGGAAATGTAATACAACGATGTAGGAACAGACTCTTTCATAGTTCCCGCTTCGTCAAATTTCATCGTCCATGCCACACCACCTTCATCGGAGCACCAGAAAGAAGCATACTCTCCAAGATGGTAATCCACACTAGAATATGATGATATATTTCTATTGCCTGCAGGCAGGACTCTGAACCCGTATGTGTTTTGGGCATTATTGCCGGGCGACGATGTAACATCGCTACTTGTCCAATCGCATACCCCAGCAAGAAGTCCGGCATGATTACCGACATAATTGGTAGAGCTATGGCTGATTGTTGAACCACTGACCACACTTTCCATCTGTTCCCATTCAGCGAGCGACGGCAGGTGCCATCCGGTCGGACATGAACTTAGCGCACTTTCCCTTTTATACAAACGTCCAAATTTAGAACGATAGTAGGTGTTGTTGTATCTAGGATCCTGCCAACCGCCTGAGCTTGTATTATTTGTGCGCAAATTCTCCGCCATCCAGCACTGACTGCCAATCTGAACAACCGAATACCAATTAGTTTCATTGATGGCATTGTCTTTTACTCGCAGTAACTTATCACCATTATATTCTTCATTGGCTTGGTCAACAGTTTGCACATGGCAGTAGGTACTTGGAGTTGTACCCAAATCACCAGAAGCCGTTGCTTTACAACCAGCAGAACTTACGACCTTGATGCTATAAGTAGATTCGTTATCATCATACTTGTGATTCAAGAGAGGGGTATTAGTAGCCACGGGGTCTCCCGTTCCACTTGGCGTCCAGTGGATGGTGGCGACATTAGACAGCTCACCCACCGTCAACCATTTTCCATCCACACAGGTGCTAAACGCAGGTGCCTCATTCGCTGTGATGGTCGTCGTAGTCGTTTTGCCAAGAGACCCGCCTCCTACAAGCGAGGCAGTGCAGGAAACCGTATAAGTACCTGTTGCATTGTAGGTAACCTCAAATGAATTTGAACTGCCTGAACTTTGTGCTGGGGCAAAACCTCCTACATTGTCACTCGTCACCTCCCAAGAATATTCGCTAGCTGTTGCACCATCCACCGTCGCCGTGTAGGTCACCTTAGTGCTACTATCCGGACAAAAAGCGGTGTTGTTTGAGGAAGTAAGGACCACCGACACTTGAATTCCCACTGATTGCGTCAACAAACAGCCGCTTGCACTGTAAGCCGTAATCTGGTAGGTGCCGGCCGCACCGTATGTGTGAGTAGCAGAAGTTTGATTAACCGAGAGGTTATCAGTAGTGGTGTTAGCATGGTTGTTGTCCCAAACAATCTGATTCGTGTTGGTTATGTTGTTCAACGTCACCGTAAACCCGGAGGGGTCTTGGATGGTGAATGACGGGGCAACTTTGAGTCTGACCAACATCATCACTGAATTAGTGGCAGAATCTCCTGGAGTGTTGGAATTAGCCTTAGCCACACAAGAAACCTTGTAATTAGCAGAATCACTGTATGTAATGGTCACTTGATACGAATGGTTCTCCAATGTTGTAGTCGTATTGGTTTTGGTATTTGTTACGCTCCAGGTGTATGAATAATCCGTTGTCTTCGTCTCACCATTCACGACAACCGCGGCAGTGTACGTTACGTCTTCGGATGTTCCAGGGCATAACAACAAGCTCGTAGCGGAAGGTGTCACAGACAGTGTCGGATAGGTTGTCAATGCCATTTCATCGCGCAAACAACGAACAGACACAGCAGACCTATGGTCTACATTTATTGTTACCCCCGAAGCCAAACTTATGTAATTATGACGAGAATTCCACCACAAAACATAAGCTTCCCCAGAATTATTAGGATTATAGGTGGAGGACCAATAATAAGCATAGGTGTGCTTGTCGTACCAATTTGGCAAACCTCCAGTCAACCAACCAGTGGGTACGGAACTGAAACCGGAAGCATTCCGTTCAGGATAGTCGTAGTCATAAGGAGAGCCTTCTTCCACGGTCAACGGATAACTATGATCATCAATCTGCCAAGTACAGCCAGAGGACAGTTTTCCAGCAAGAGTTCCTGCCTGAACGGTATGATTTTCATAAGGAAAGACCACTTCACTTCCATTCACCACAGTAGCCATCGTTTCCCATTCTTCCTTGCTTGGCAAATGCCAGCCTTTAGGACAAATGCCCTGATTCGTTGTCCCATGCTTGGCGGCTTTCCAGTTATAATAATAGCCCCAACTTGACAAATAGTCCATTCCTAAAGCGGGGGCATATCTATAGGCTATATTCCCCATATCATCATACTGATGATTACTATTATTTGGTATTGGTTGTGATAGCGGTATTTCTTCTACTTCGTCACTGTAGTGTGTGGTGCGAAGGTTTTTCGCCATCCAACACTGACTACCAATTTGCACAACAGGGTAAATGTTGCCGTCTTGGTCCGCCACATGGGTAACTTTGCCCTCGGAATCAATGGTCTCCAAACCGCCAGTGCCAGGCGAAGCGGAACTAGTGCCAGTATATTCGGTAGGATCGGTGTGTGCAGAAGACACCGAACATGGATAGAGTGCAGCCTCACCCATGGCTACTTTATGTTTATAGGAACATCCATCCTGGGAAACTTCGATTTCGTAGGCGCCAGGATTGCTGTATGTGTGTGTGGAATTCTCACTAACACTATTTCCGATGTGTCCGTCATTCCAATCGATAAAATCTGGATTACCTGTTACGCTCGTCACGGTCACTGTCGAGTCAGTTTCACAAGTGGCAATGGTCGGGGTCGTGCAATTCTGTACCGTTATAGTAGTGTCAGCAGTCAATTGAACGGTAGGATTAGCTTGCAGTGTAGCTGTACAAGTCACTTTATAAGAAGCAGACACGCTATAGTTTATCGTACAGATTCGTTCATCAGAGTTCTCGGGCGTAGGGCCATCGGGTACAGACCAAGAGAAATCGTATTTATCCAAATCAGCATCATCGATATTTGCAGTGTAAGTCACTATTGTGGGGTTGCCATCACACAAACACACTGGGGAAGCCGGAGAGATGGTAATGTCAATCGTCAGTGGCAGCGTTTTTCCTGACGCGACATCGGAGATTGCTGTGCCGCTGTTGTGGTAAGCCTTCGCTGTCACGTAGTAAACCGTGTTGGGTTTGAGACCTGTGAAGGTATATTCGTTGGTCGTGCTGATTGTCTGACAAGTAGAATCGCTCATGGAGGCGCTCTCAGAAATGCAGATCTCGTAAGAAGTGACGGTCAGATTCGGGTCGTTCATCGTGGCGGTAGCCTTCAAGGAAGTTCTCGTTATCTCACTCAAGGAAACACTTACGGCGGAGGTCGGTTGGTTCATCGCCGCAAGCTCATCTTCCAGCTTCTTGATTCTGTTGCTCAAGCTGTCGAACACCGCGAGCAGGTCGCAGATGTTGACGGCATCCTGCGTACATGTGGAAGAGGTCGGAGGATTCTTGATGTCGAACTTGCTGGGCACGGTGATAGTGGTGTTCTCACTGGTGAAATCATGCGTACCCGTAAAAGTATTGCCGTTCACTTTTGCGTATTGACTGGCATCTGTTAGTTGAGCCACTGAGGTCGGCACCGCCGGTATGTCAATACTGCTTGGGGTCTTCTGATTGGCGGTGAAGGTCACCGGTGTGTTGTCACCGTAAGTGATGGTCAGCGTACCGTTGCCGATGCTGTCGTGAATCTCCTTTCTCACTTGTGCGGAGTCCAAATAGCGGCTCAGGGAATCCTTCAACGCGAGACGGATTTTGCTGGCGGTGTCAATCAAGCGAGCCGAAAGGACAGAATCTGCATTATGGAATAAGATGCTGTCGTTAGTGATGCGAACATTTAGCAAAGAATCCGATTTCTGGAGATTGGAGATGATGTCGCATTTCTCAATGCTGTCACAAATATGCGTGAGCAACGTGTCCATTCGTTTCGACAACGCCACACTGTCGTTGTGGATACGAACCTTAAGGGCAGAGTCGGAATTCATCAGGTTGGTGATGTTTGTCGTATTATTCGTGATATTTGTCGTGTTATTTGTGATATTCGTCGTGTTGTTCGTGACACTATCCTGGAGGTTGGTAAGAACATCGCAATTTTTAATGCTGTCGCAAAGACCATCAATGGTGAGGTAATTTTTCAGTGTGTCATTCGTCGCATAGTTCCCTAACAAGCTGTCAATTTGGTCGCTGGTGGTGTAATGGCTCAACGTGTCATTGATCTTATTCTTATTGTAATAATTGTTAGCCAAATTGGTGCTGTCGCTCAGGATGCGGGCTAACAGAATCGAGTCCGCTTGGTGAGACAAGATACTGTCGTTTAGGATATGAGCTAAAAGAACAGAGTCTGTTTTGTAAAATATGACGCTGTCGTTAATTATACGCGTCGAAAGAACTGAGTCCGCATTGTGGAGGTTAGTGATGACCTCACATTTCTTAATACTGTCGCAAAGGCCGTCGATGGTGAGATAATTCTTCAGTGTGTCCTTCGTTGCATAGTCCCCCAACATACTGTTAACATCGTCAGTGGTGGTGTAATGGCTCAACGTGTCGTTGATTTTGTCCTTGGTGTAGTAATTGTTGGCCAAATTGGTGCTGTCGCTCAAAATGCGGGCTAACAGAATCGAGTCCACTTGGTGAGACAAAATACTGTCGTTTAGGATGTGAGCTAAAAGAACGGAGTCTGTTTTGTAGAACAAGACGCTGTCGTTAATTATACGCGTCGAAAGAACCGAGTCCGCCTTGTAGGACAGGATGCTGTCCCTGGTGATGCGAACACTCAACAGCGAGTCCGCATTTTGGAGGTCGGTAATGACCTCACATTGTTCGATGCTGTCGCACAGATGCGTGAGCATGGTGTCCAAGCGCTTCGACAAAGCTATGCTGTCTTTGGCGAAACGGGCTTTTAACACGGAGTCCGCAGCCTGAAGCTGGGTGATGTTGTTCGTGATATTCGAAATGTTCGTCGTGTTGTTCGTGATATTTGTCGTATTGTTCGTGATGTTCGTCGAACAGGAGTCAATCAGTCCTTTGAGGTAGGCACTGTCACTGTGGATCTTTCCAAGCAAGGCGGTGCTGTCGAGGGCGATGCGGGCTCCTAACAGGGAGTCCGTGTGCTGAAGGTTTGTGATGATATCACATTTCGCAATGCTGTCGCAAAGACCGTTAATGGTGAGATAATCCCCTAACGTGTCGTTCAGTTGCTCTTGCGTCACATAGTCGTCGTTGCCGTAGTCGTGGGTGGTCAGGTAGTTTTGCAGGAAGACGGTGTCCACCTCGTCGGCGAAAAAAGCGTGCGGCATCGCAGTCACCGGGGTGTTCTGCGTCACCGTGTTTCCGTCGGGCAGCGTGAAAACGCTCTGGATGGTGGCGTCCTTCCACACCACATCCGCCATCGTGCCCAAAGTGGGCGTGCCTTCACCTACCCACAGCCACAACAGGCCGTTTTGGTTGGTGGGCACCGAGGGGTGCGTCTCCCTGTACTGGGGTGCGTTGTCGGCGTTCAGAATGGTGATCTCCACTGAGAGGTTTTGGTTGACCACCAATTCATTGGCGGCATTCCTCACCACCGCCTGATAACTCAATTTCTTCATGCTTGTTTGCGCGAACAGACTGTTCAGCACCATAGCAAACATCAAAATTGTTAAAATGTATATTTTTTTGTTCATGATAAATGTTTTTCCGTTTTTCAAGCAGAGGCTTGCGCTGCCTGCCTATTGTTCGTGATTTTTGACACAGCGCACACTCAATGCGTCGTTCGCGTTGTTCGTTACAAGTTGAGGAGTGTCGCAGTAATAGACGATTTGGAATGAGGATGAGCACAGGGCATCAGAGGTGCCGTTTTCACAAGGGACCACCGTCCACCAGCCTGTCTCCGTACCAAGACCCTCGAAACGGTTTGCGGTTGAGTTGAACTTGCCCGCCGGCAGTGCCGTGAAGCCTGTGCTGTTGGTGTTGCCGTTGGGTATCGTCCACAGCGTGGTGGCGCGCAAATCCTCCGCGGGGATAGCATCCAGGGCGGTGCGCTCCAGCAGGGTGGGGATGTGCCAGCCCTCCGGACAGATGCCTTGCACGAAGCCGTGAGCATCGGCAATGGGTGATGTGCTGCTGCCCTCGTCAGTGCCTACTGCGGAGAACCAGGTGTATAAGCGACCGTAAGTGGCTAAGTTGGTATTTACGTCGGGATAGAGTATGCTGTTGTAAATCAATGCTTTACTGATGTCGGTGTGGTCGGAGTAGTGTGTGGGCATCAGGTTCGACTGCGTCCAGCAGAAATTCGAGAGCACCACAGTGTTGTACAAGTTCTCGTCGATGTCCATCACGGTATAGGGACAGAGGTCAGCGTAAAGGTGTACCAAGCTGTCGCAGCCTTTTACACTCAGCAGTTCCATGTCGTTCATGCCTTCGTGGATACCGTCGGGCAGCTCGCCGTGGTAGGTGATGTAAACAGAGGTTTCGTATGTCGGAAAGATATTGAGCATCAGGTGCTTGCGGAGGTCGTAGTTGTACTGGTGACCTGCCACCACATACATATCGGCGGTGTGCTCGCCCAGTGCTATCGGGGCGCTGAAGTGGAATCCGTGACCGTCGTAGTCGTGGTTTTCACAGCCCTCCTCAACAAAGAGGCTGTCCACCACCTGCGCTTGCGACACGCCCGCGGCCACCTCGTAGCCGTTCTGAGCAGTCTGCTGCGCGAAGAGTTGTCCCACCGAAACCCAGATGTTGTTCTCTGTGTTGCCGCCCATGGCAATCGTGTTTACCGTCACAGGTACCTGTGCGCGCACAAGCCCGACAGCAAAAAGAAAAATCAACGATATAATGCTTCTTTTGATTTTCATAGGATTATATGATAGAAACATTAGGAAAAATGTTAAAAACCCCAGCAAATCCACAAATTTGCTGGGGAGGGGCGAAAGTATTGATATTCAATCGATTATAAACATTAAGAAATCTAAACATCTTCGATTTTTTTGGGGCAACAAATGTAATAAATATTCATTATATTACACGCTTTTTTGAATATATATAATTTTACATAGAATGCTGAAAGCAGGAATATCTTTTTTGGTCTGATACGGTGCTGACCATACAGGCGAAAACGGCATACTGGATGTGCAGGCCGTCCACAACGAAACACCCTCGGGAAAATCCCGGGGGTGTTTCGTTTTTTCAACAGTCAACGTCAATAGTCAACGGTCAACAGTAAATGGTCAACGGTCAATGGTCAAAACACCGCCACCTTCCCGCATTGTTTCAAAAAATCGCGGATGGTTTCCTTCGCCTTCTCCTCGGCTTTGCGATGGTTCTCGGGCGTGTCATAGCGGGCCTTGATCTTGCGTTCCACGCGCTGAATCAACGGTTTGGAGTCGTACTGCACGGCGCTCTCCTCGCTCTCGCTGTCCGACTTGAACCACGTGGAGACCGTCGATTGGGTGAACTCCACAGCGGGCAGACAGACGCGCACAGTGTCCGTACCTTCCACCGGCTGGTATTGCACCTTGTCCATATCCATGGTCATGCTCACCTTCTGCCGCAACACCTGCACGCAGTCGTGCTTTTTCTTGAGAATTCCGTTGTCCTTGCCCAGCACCGAGCTGCCGATGCCGCTGCCCCAGAAGGACTCTTTGGCGTAATCCTCCGTCTCGGTGGAATAGAGGTAGAGAATCCCGATGGGACGGGTGGCCTCGATTACCGCAGGAGTGTCCTTGAGGGTAAGTTCTTCCGTGTCAGCACTGTGTCTGATTCTGCTGACGAGCGCCACTGCTGCTACGAGCAGGATGACGATGATAGCGGTTACTATAGTTCTTTTATTCATATCTGTTATTTGTTTGCTCCCCACACTGCGGCTTCGCCTTATGTGGGGTTAATTGCGCTTCGCGCGTTTTGCCTCTCCGAGACTGCTTAAGGATTATATTTCGTATCAACGCAACTCCATTCCGGCCTCCTATCGTCGGCCGGAATCTCCGACTCGCGAGAGCTTTACTATTTCGTTTTAAACACCGGATGCAGCCCCACTGCCTCCAACAGCGACGTGAACACCGCCTCAGTGTTGTGCGTCAGCTCGGCGGACAGCTGCTTTTGGAAATCGAGATCGTGATTGACAACCTCATCAAAGGCCATGTTCTTGATCTTCTGGATGGTGGCCTCGCCCACCTCGTCGCGCAGACCGGTGGAGAGGGTGACGATTTCGTTCTGGTTGGTGACAGGGTTGAAGGACTTGTCAATGATCTTGGCTTTGGGAAGCCGGATTTCCAACGTATCCTCCCCCACAAACTGCAAATCAGACTCTTTCAGCTCTGTCAGGTCGATACCGTAGCGGATGGTCACATCCACAGGGACCACGCAGACGCGCTTCCCGAGTTTCCATTTCGCAGGGTTCAGCGAAGCAATCTGCGTATCCGAGTCATAAATCGCCATCTTCCGGATGGTCACCTCCGTAGTGGCTATCTGCGACTGCTCCTGCATCATGCCCAAAATCTCGCTCTTCTCCGGCAACTTCTTCTCCTCCGGCCTCTTCACCGGCCAAACAATCACCGCCACCAGCACCGCCACACTCGCCGCCAACATAACCCAATATTTCATTCTTCTATTCATATTACCTGATATATTATTCATAATTCATCATTCTACATTCTTCATTCTACATTCTTCATTCTACATTCTTCATTCTACATTCTTCATTCTTCATTCTACATTCTTCATTCTTCATTCCAAAAAAGGGACGCCCTCTTAGACATCCCTTCGTTTCATTCGTTTAAAAATCTCTCACCCTACTGTCCGTCATACACCTTCCGGACACACCGCACGCTTCTCCGGTCGGTCTTATTGGCCTCCACAAAGGTCATCGCGTTACAGTAGTAGCTGATATTCGCACTGGTGGCCGTCACACCGCCAGCGTTGAAGTCGCTGGTCCAAGCCCAGTAATCCGACAGGATGCCTTCGTAGCGGTTGGTTGCGCTGTTGAAGAAACCGCCGCCACGGGCGTTGAAACCGCTGTTCGGCAGGGTGCCGCCGTTGCCGGGTACCCAGTAGCCCTCACCGGCATCCTTCAGCAACATGGCATCGCCGACAAACAGCTGGAGTTCGGAGTAGTCAGCCTCCGTGGGCACTGCCCAACCCGCCGGACAGATACCCTGCACGAACGGTTGTCCGTTATCGCCGGTGAAGGTCTGCGGGGCGGCAGTACTGTTCTCCGGCACGCCTACCGCGGAGTTCCACGTGTAGAGGTAGCCGAACTTATGGAGGTTGTTCGTATCGTCCATGAAAGTATGGTAGTTGGCAATCGGATTGCCAGCCGCATCGGTTTCGTTACGCAGGTTTTCGGTCATCCAACACTGTTGGCCGATACGTTTGGCGTCGTAGAAGTGGTTGTGGTAGGTAACACCGACACACTGTGAGTAAGCCACCACGACCGTCTGGTAGCAGGAATCCATCGCGGTGTGGCAAGTGTCGTAAAGAATCCACTTGATGGTGTGCGTGCCGACGGCCAACGGATTGTGCTCGTCAAGATCGTTGGAGACGGAGGCAACACCTGCGTCCAGCAGGTCGTGAGAGGGCATGCCGAGCAGCGATTGCGGCACCAGCGTGTCGTAAGTGCCCTCTCCCAAGGTGATGTTGAGCGTTTCAGGACTGGTAAGGCCTGCGTTCGCGGCGGTCACCTTGATCAGGCCATCCACCGTTGAGATGTTGTAACAGTAGGTGACATCCACCCCGTCGTCTTTGTGAAGAATCGTGACCGAGGTGATGTGGTTGGCGCTCTCGCCCACGCAAGTCTGTGCACCGCTGCGCGTGATGATCAGCGTGTCGGAGGGTGCGATGGAGGTGCCGTCGGTCAGGGTGTAGTCGCTCTCCGTCAGTGTCAGCGGGTTGCCGTCATACACCTTCTCCGCGCTGGAGGCGGTGATTTCGAGCGGACGTTTCGTGATGGTAAGCGTCACATCGAACCGCGGTCTGTAATTGGCCATGCTGTTTCCGGCCGCGTATTCTTCTGTTGCGCCATGGACGATGTTGAAGTCGTGCTGACTGGCTACTCCCGTGGTGGCCATGAACATGTTGTCGTTACAGTGGTAAGTGCCGATCGTGTAACCTTCCGAGATGACGTAACCGCTCTTGAGAGTGTCACGGTCAGCGAGCGTTGAGATGTCGATGTTCTCGTAATCCACCCTCAGGGAGTCGCCGTTGTACATCATGGTGGCATGTTCACTGGGGACTGTGATGGTGATCGGCCGCTTGGTAATCACCAGTTTACCGATTTCATACTGGATGTCGAACTGAGCTGTCACATCGTTGCCATGCTCGTCCAAGACCGTCGTATCGCCATGAATCGTGTTCGGGTAGGTGCCGGCATCGAAACCCGACACGTTGGCGGTGAGCCCCGTTACGGTATAAGGATGTCCATCCTCCGTGGTGAAGGTCAGCGTCACAAAGTCGGAGGCGGTGTGCTTCAGACCGTCATAGAAGATCGGAAGTCCAGTGGCAACGGGATTGGAGTTGGAGACGACTGTGATTGGATAGCGCAAAGAGTCAGGACGTTCGTCCACGTGCAACGTGCCGTACGATTTGGTAATTATGTAATTGTCAGCCAAAGTGCCTGGATTCAAAGTGTAGTCGAACACATTGGGCGCAGAGCCCGGCAGCAGCTGTCCGCCGGTCACCAGATAAGTGGCTCCTTCTCCGTTCACGAAGCCGTCGCCGGTCACCTTCACGCTGTCATACCTCAAAGTATCACCGTTATAGATCCGTGTGGAGTCCATGGAGGTCAAGTGCACATCGCGCTTGGTGATGGTCAGCGTGGCCGTGTCAGTCGTCGTGTAGGTGGCGATGGAGGCTTCCACCAGATAGGTCAAACTACCCGCATTGGTGATGCTGGGGAGGTCCGTGGTGTAGTCGCTCCAGGTGTCGCCGTTCTTGACCTTGTAGAGGATGGAAGGCTGGGATTCGTTCGATTCAAACGTGAAGGAGGCTTGCAGTGCCATGCCGTCGTAGGTCTTGGTGGAATCTTTGGCGGTCACGGTCAATGGCGCCGGGTCGATTTTCAGTTTGCCCTTCTTCATTAAGGTAAGTGTGTAGTTCGAGGTGACATCATTGGTCTCGCCCGACATCACTTGGAAGTTGCTGCCATAGTTGCCGTTGTCATACGGGACAGTGGATACCATGATACCGCTTGACGCCGTGTAGCCAATGGTTGCGGTTTGGCCGTTCACCACATTGTTGAACGTGGATGCGGTGTGGCCGTACTGAAGGCTGCCGTTATAATTAACGGTCGTGTCGGCCACGCTCACCGTGACAGGGCGTTTCTGGATTGTCAATCGGCCTTCCAGTTTGCTGACATTGAACTGCTCCGTCACATCATGGTTGTGGGCATCCGTCACCTTCGCGGTTCCGCTGATGGCGTTCGGCAGGTCGCACACCTCCGAATGGCTCGGGTCGCTTGTCGTCAAGCCACTTACCGTGAAGGTGTTGTTGTTGAATGTGAAGGATAGCGTTTGGAAGCCTGATGCGCTCTTCACCGAGCCATCATACACATTGCCATAGCTGCTGTTCGACTGAACCGTGATCGGGAATTTTTGGGTGCGGTTGCGGATGGTCAGGTTACCCGGGGTTCGTGTCGAGAGAATATAGTTCGAAGTGACATCCGTCGTTCCTGCCATCACGGTGAAGTTGTCGTCATAGCTGCTGTTGTCGTACGGGGTTTCCGATGGCAACAGGCCGTTTGCCGCCGTGTAGCCGATAGTCGCGGTCTGGCCTGCCACCACGTTTTCGAATGTGCAGGTGGTGTTGCCGTTCTGCAGAGCGCCGTTGTATTCGACTGTTTTGTTCGCAACGCTCACGGTCACGGTTCTCGGGGTAATTTTCAGTGTGCCATTGGTCGTATTCACCACGAATTGGGATGTCACGTCGTTGCCGGCAACGTCTTTCACTACCGCAGTGCCACTGATGGCATTCGTCAATTCGCACACATTCGCGCTGCTGGGATTGCTTGTCGTCAACCCACTCACCGTGTAGTTGTGGCCTGCAACGTTGAAATTCAGGGTTACAAAGCCCGTCGCGCTCTTTGTTGTGCCGTCATAGATGTTGCCGGTATTGCTGTTCGCCACCACGGTGATCTCGTACTTGTCGGTACGGTCGGTGATAGTCAGCTTGCCTGCGGTCTGCGTTCCCAAGGTGTAGTTGGCGGTCACATCGTTGTTGGAGGTGTCCACCACTTTGAAGCTGTTGGAGGTGTAGTTGCCGTTGTCGTAAGTGTTCACCAGCGTGCCGTGCGACGGAGCGTAGGAGATTGTCGCTGTCTGGCCATCCAGCACGTTCTCAAAAGTGTATGCGGTATTACCGCCTTGGATGCTGCCGTTATACTCAACGGTCTTGTCTTCAACACTCACCGTCACGGTTCTCGTCGTGATGGCCAGGGTTCCGGCTTTCGGCGTGATAACGTAGTTCGCCGTCACGTCTTCCGTGCCATGCATCACCTTGTAACCGGAAGCAACCGGGTTGTTGCCCGTTGCCGTCTGCGCCACATTCGTTACGCTACCCGTGGCGGTTGCCACCAACGAGTCGCCTGTCAGCAAGCTTCCGCTCGTCACCGTGACTGCGCTGTTGCTGTGTGCAGTGCCGTCGTACGTCCATGATTGGCTTGCCGCTGTGATGGTGATGGGCACTGAGGCGTGTGCCATCGTCAGTTGACCGTTTGCCGTGGTCACTTTGTAGTTGCCGAGCGTACCAGCCGTGAACTGGTAGCTTGTCAGTTCGTTCGTCACCGGGCTTTCGCTCGGGAACGTGATGCTGCCCGTCACCACCGCGGTGATGGAGTCGTTGCCGACCAAACCATTCACGTCATACTCTGGCCAGCTATGGGTTGAACCCGCATATACGAATGCTTTGTTCTGGGCTTTCACCGTCACCGCCTTCGGGTTGATGATCAATGTTCCCGATTCTGTGGTGACCACGTAGTTTGCTGTCACGTCCTGATAGCCGTGCTTCACCATGTATCCTTCCGCAATTGGGTTGTTGCCCGTATGAGTGTCAGCCACGTTCGTCACGCTGCCCGTGGCCTTCGCCACCAGCTTGTCGCCACTAAACAAGCCGCCACCGTAGGTCCACTCACCACTTGCCGCTGTGAGGGTAATGGCCACGGAGGCATTCGTCATCATCAGATTGCCATTCGCAGTCGTCACACTGTAATTATTGGCGTCACCCACTATGAATGAGTAGCTTGCCAATGTATTGGTCACCGGACTCTGGCCCGGGAAGGTGATGCTGCCCGTCACCACTGCGCTGATGGCGTCGTTGCCGACCAAACCTTGCACAACATAGCCGCTGTCGCTTTGTGCTTTGCCGTCGTAGGTCAACTGTGGGCTATTCGCCGTCACCGTCACCTGTGTCGGGTTGATGGTCAACGTTCCGGCATTTGCTGTGATTACATAGTTTGACGTCACATCTTCCGTGCCGTGCATCACCTTGTAGCCCGCCGCAATCGGGTTGTTGCCGGTGGCTGTCTGTACCACGTTCGTCACGCTGCCCGTGGCTTTCGCCACCAGTGAGTCGCCTGCCAGCAGACTTCCGCTTGTCACCGTGACGGTGCTGTCGGAGTGAGCTGTTCCATCGTAGGTCCACTCACCGCTTGCCGCTGTGATGGTGATGACTCTGGTTGCCGTTGTCATCATCAGCGAACCGTCCACTGTCGTCACGTTGTAGTTGCCGGACGTGCCATGTGTGAATTCGTAGCTCGTTAGCTTGTTCGTCACCGGACTCTCGCTTGGGAACGTAATGGCACCCGTCACCACTGCGCTGATGGAGTCGTTGCCGACTAAACCCACCACATCATAACCGCTGTTGCTATGCGGTAAGCCGTCGTAGGTGAACTCTTGGCTCTTCGCTCTCACTGTCACCGCCTTCGGGTTGATAGTCAATGTTCCCGTGTCGGTGGTGACCACGTAGTTTGCTGTCACGTTTTGCGTGCCATGCTTAATCATAAATGTGGCAACCTGGTTGTTGCAAGTATCAGATACGTTCGTTACGCTGCCCGTCGTGGTTGCCACCAGCTCGTCGCCAGTCAACAGACTGCCGTTTGTCAACGTGACTACATTGGCGGTGTGTGCGCTTCCATCGTAGGTCCACTCACCACTTGCCGCCTTGAGGGTGATGGCCACAGCGGCGTTTGTCATCTTCAGCTCACCGTTCACCTTCGTTACGCTGTAATTGTTGGCGTCGCCCGTTATGAATGAGTAGCTTTCCAATGTGTTGGTCACCGGACTTTGGCCTGGGAAGGTAATGATGCCCGTCACCACCGCTCTGATGGAGTCGTTGCCGAGCAAACCTTGCACAACATAGCCGCTGTCGCTTTGTGCTTTGCCGTCGTAGGTTAACTGTGGACTATTCGCCGTCACCGTCACCGGTGCCGGGTTGATGGTCAATGTTCCGGATTTGGTTGTGATGGCGTAGTTCGCCGTCACATCTTCCGTGCCGTGCATAATTTTGAAACCATCTGCAATCGGGTTGTTGCCCGTGGCTGTCTGCATCACGTTGGTCACGCTGCCCGTGGCCTTCGCCACCAACGAGTCGCCGGCCAACAGGCTACCACTCGTCACCGTGACTGCGCTGTCGGCGTGTGCAGTGCCGTCGCGCCGTCCACTGTCGTCACAGTGTAGTTGCCGGGGGTGCCGGTTATGAACTCGTAGCTCGTCAGCTTGTTCGTCACCGTGCCTTGGGTTGGGAAGGTGATGCTGCCCGTCACCACCGCGCTGATGGAATCGTTGCCGACCAGACCGTCCACGTCGTACTTAGGCCAGCTTTGTGTTTCACCTGTATAGACGAATTCCTTGTCTTGGGCGGTCACTGTCACCGTCTTCGGGTTGATGGTCAACGTTCCCGCTTGGGTGGTAATCACGTAGTTTGCTGTCACGTCCTGATAGCCGTGCTTCACCATGTATTCTTCCGCAATTGGGTTGTTGCCCGTATGAGTGTCAGCCACGTTCGTCACGCTGCCCGTGGCCTTCGCCACCAGCTTGTCGCCACTAAACAAGCCGCCACGTCCATGCTTGGCTTGCCGCCGTGATGGTGATGGCCGCTGAGGCGTGCGTCATCGTCAGCTCGCCGTTTATCTTCGTCACACTGTAATTCTCGGCGTCACCCACCACGAATGCGTAGCCGGTCAATGTATTGGTCACCGTTTGGCTTGGGAACGTGATGGTACCCGTCACCACCGCACTGATCGAGTCGTTACCGACCAAACCTTCCACGTCATATTTTGGCCAGCTCTGTGCTTCACCCGTATAGGTAAACACCGTGTCCTGAGCGGTCACCGTCACCTGTGCCGGGTTGATGGTCAATGTTCCAGCTTGGGTCGTGATTGCATATTTCGCCGTCACGTCTTCATCGCCGCGCATCACCTTGTAACCTGGAACAATCAGGTTGTTTCCTTGCGCATTGTCAGCCACATTGGTCACGCTGCCCGTGGCCTTCGCCACCAACGAGTCGCCGGCCAACAGGCTACCACTCGTCACCGTGACTGCGCTGTCGGCGTGTGCAGTGCCGTCGTTGCCGAGTGTGCCGGTTATGAACTCGTAGCTCGTCAGCTTGTTCGTCACCGTGCCTTGGCTTGGGAACGTGATGGTACCCGTCACCACCGCACTGATCGAGTCGTTACCGACCAAACCTTCCACGTCATATTTTGGCCAGCTCTGTGCCTCACCTGTGTAAGCGAATGTCTTATCTTGCGCCTTGACCGTCACTGGTTTCGGGTTGATGGTCAACGTTCCGGCTACGGGGGTAATCACGTAGTTCTCCGTCACGTCTTGATAGTTGTGCATTACCTTGTATCCTTCCGCAATTGGGTTGTTGTCCGTATGAGTGTCAGCCACGTTCGTCACGCTGCCTGCCGCGGTCGCCACCAATTCGTCGCCGGTTAACAGGTTGCCGCTCGTCACTGTGACTGTGCTGTTGGTGTGGGCGTTCCCATCGTACGTCCATGACTGGCTTGCCGCCGTGATGGTAATGGGCACCGAGGCTTTCGTCATCGTCAGCTTGCCGTTCTTTGTTATCACGCTGTAGTTGCCGGGCGTGCCCGTCGTGAATGTGTAGCTCGTTAATGTATTCGTCACTGTGTCCTCGCTTGGGAACTTGATGCTGCCCGTCACCACCGCGGTGATAGCATCGTCGCCGACAAGGCCGATCACTTCGTAACCGCTGTTGCTGTGGGCGTTGCCGTCGTAGGTAAACTCTTCACTCTTCGCCGTCACCGTCACCGGCTGCGGGTTGATGGTCAGCTTTCCGGCTTCAGCCACAATCGCGTAGTTCTCCGTCACGTCTTCCGTGCCATGCATCACCTTGTAACCTGAAGCAATCGGGTTGTTGCCCACTGCAGTCTCTGAGACATTGGTCACGCTGCCCGTCGCATTCGCTACTAGTGCATCGCCTGGCAACAGACTACCGCTCGTCACCGTGACCGCGGTGTTGCTGTGTGCACTTCCGTCGTAGGTCCACGCATCGCTTGCAGCCGTGATGGTGATGGGCACCGAGGCTTTCGTCATCGTCAGCTGGCCGTTTGCCGTGGTCACTTTGTAGTTGCCGGGCGTACCAGCCGTGAACTGGTAGCTCGTTAACACGTTCGTCACCGGGCTTTCGTTCGGGAACGTGATGCTGCCCGTCACCACTGCGCTGATGGCATCGTTGCCGACCAGACCGTCCACGTCATATTCAGGCCAACTCTGTGCTTCACCCGTATAGAAGAATGACTCGTTCTGTGCCGTTACCGTCACCGGCCTCGGGTTGATGGTCAGCTTTCCGGCTACGGCAGTGATCACGTAGTTCGCCGACACGTCTTGCGTGCCGTGCATGATCTTGTAGCCATCCGCAATCGGATTGTTGCCCTCCGCATTGTCAGCTACGTTTGTCACGCTGCCCGTGGCCTGTGCTTCCAAATAGTCGTCGGTCAACAGGTTGCCGCTCGTCAAGGTCACAGTCGTGTTATGGTGCGCAACACCGTCGTAGGTCCACTCTTCACTAGCCGCAGTGATGGTGATGGTCACCGAGGCTTTCGTCATCGTCAGCTGGCCGTCTGTTGTTGTCACGATGTAGTTGTCGGAAGTTCCCGTCTTGAATGAGTAGCTTTTCACCTCGTTCGGCACCGTATCACCCAGGAACTTGATGCTGCCCTCTACCACCGCTTTGATGGAGTCGTTGCCAACCAGACCGATCACGTCATATTCAGGCCAGCTCTGAGCTTCACCCGTATAGGTAAACTCCTTGTCCTGTGCTTTCACTGTCACCGCTTTCTTGTTGATGGTCAACGTTCCAGCCACGGGGGTTATGGTATAGTTCGCCGTCACATCGACCGTATCGTGCATAATCTTGTAGCCTGCCGCAATTGGGTTGTTGCCTGTGGCATTGTCGGCCACATTGGTCACGCTGCCCGTTGCGGTTGCCACCAGTGCATCGCCGGCCAAAAGCGTACCACTCGTCACCGTGACCGCGGTGTTGCTGTGTGCACTTCCGTCGTAGGTCCACTCACCACTTGCCGCTGTGATGGTGATGGCCCTATCTGCCGTTGCCATGGTCAGCTGGCCGTTAGCTGTCGTCACGCTGTAGTTGCCGGGTGTGCCGGTTGTGAACTGGTAACTCGTCAGCTTGTTCGTCACCGGGTTCTGGGTTGGGAAGGTGATGCTGCCCGTCACCACTGCGCTGATGGCGTCGTTGCCGACTAAGCCCACCACATCATAGCCACTGTTGCTGTGGGCGGTACCGTCGTAGGTAAACTCTTCGCTCTTCGCCGTCACCGTCACTGGCTTCGGATTGATGGTCAACGTTCCGGCCACGGGGGTGATCACGTAGTTCTCCGTCACGTCTTGATAGTTGTGTTTTACCTTGTAGCCATCCTCAATAGTGTTGTTGCCCGTGTTAGTCTCCGCTACGTTTGTTACGTGGCCCGCTGCGGTCGCTACCAATTGGTCACCCTCGAACAGTGTTCCTTCCGTCACGGTCACTATCGTATCCTTGTGCCCAATACCGTCGTACGTCCATGACTGGCTTGCCGCCGTGATGGTGATGGGCACCGAGGCTTTTGTCATCGTCAGCTGGCCGTTTACCTTCGTCACGCTATAGTTGCCGGCCGTACCGGATGTAAATTCGTAGCTCGACAGCACATTCGTCACTGGGCTTTCGCTCACGAACTTGATACTGCCCGTCACCACCGCGTTGATTGCGTCGTTGCCGACAAGGCCGATCACTTCGTAGCCGCTGTTGCTGTGGGCGTTGCCGTCGTAGGTAAACTCTTCGCTATTTGCCGTCACCGTCACCGGTGTCGGGTTGATGGTCAACGTTCCGGCATTCGCTGTGATTACATAGTTTGCCGTCACATCCACCGTGCCGTGCATGATCTTGTAGCCCTCCGCAATCGGGTTGTTACCCACTGCAGTCTCCGAGACATTCTTCACACTATCCGTCGTAGTCGCCACCAGCGAGTCGCCGGGGAATAGCGTGCCACTCGTCACCTTTACCGTGTCGTTGCTGTGGGCGGAGCCGTCGTAGGTCCATGCTTGGCTGGCTGCTGTGATGGTGATTTCCTTATCCGCAACTGCCATTGTCAGCTCACCGTCCACTGTCGTCACGGTGTAGTTGTCAGCCGTGCCGCTTGTGAACTCGTAGCTTGTCAGCTCGTTCGTCACCGGGCTCTCGTTCGGGAACGTGATGCTGCCCGTCACCACCGCGGTGATTGCATCGCTGCCGATCAGACCGTCCACGTCATATTCCGGCCAGCTCTGTGCTTCACCCGTATAGACGAAAGCATTGTCCTGCGCCGTCACCGTTACCGCTCTCGGATTGATGGTCAGCTTTCCGGCTACAGTCGTTATCGTGTAGTTCGCCGTCACGTCTTCCTCGCCGTGCATAATCTTGTAGCCCGTCGCAATCGGGTTGTTGCCCTCCTGTGTATCAGACACATTCGTTACGCTACCCGTCGCAGTCGCCACCAATTCGTCACCTTCAAACAACGTTCCTTCCGTTACTGCCACGGTCGTATTCTGGTGTGCGTCACCATCGTATGTCCACTCATCGCTGGCCGCCGTAATGGTAATGGCCACTTCGGCATTCGTCATCGTCAGCTGTCCATTTACTTTCGTAACAGTATAGTTGTCTGCTATGCCTGTAGTAAATGTGCAGTCTCCTACGGTATTTGTCACCGGGCTCTCGCTCGGGAAGGTGATGCTGCCCGTCACCACCGCGCTGATCGCGTCGTCGCCGACCAAGCCCACCACGTCATATCCGTCATTGCTGTGTGCCGTTCCATCGTAAGTAAATTCCTCGCTCTTGGCGGTCACGGTTACCTGTTTCGGGGTGATGGTCAGCGTCGCCGTGTCGCTTACCGTGCAATTGCAATTGTCTGAGATGACTTCCACCAAATAGGTCAGCGAGCCTGCATGGGTGATGCTGGGGATGTCGGTCGTGTAGTCGCTCCAGGTGTCGCCGTTCTTGACCTTGTACCGAACCGTCGGGGTGGTGCCGGACGGTGTGCAAACGAAGGTCGCCGGAAGGGCCTCTCCATCGAAAACTTTGGTGGAGTCCTTGGCCTTCACGGACAATTCGCACCATCGGTAGGTCACGCGCACCGTGTCGGCATTCTGCCCGCATTGGTTCTGATAGGTTGCCGTCCATGTGAGGGAGCGCTCGATGCCGCTTGTGTCTCTACGGGTCAGGGATACCTTGGCATCCGGCTTGCTGTTGTCCTCCACGGTGAAACTGTCCACCGTCATGATCGGGATTGAGGCCGGGTTGCAGCCGAGAAGTCTGTCCGCTGTGTCATTCTTTGCCGTGATTTTCGGCTTGGTTGCCACGATCACCGTCGCGCTGTCACGCAAAGTCCATCCACAGAATTTCACGGTAGCATAGTATGTTTGGGTTGTATCCGGGCTGACCTCCATTGTGTCGGCTAAGCGATTGGTGGAAGCGACAGCGTTATTATTATTCCAAGAAATACTCAAATCGAAGTCGCGGACGGGGCGGATGTGATGTAAGTTAGCTGGATTTGTTCCACGATTGGACCTGAACTTTCCATCAGGGAATTGCATACGACCAAAGTCGTTGGCCTTCTTGGTACCTGTACTTGACCAATAACCATTGTTGTCACCCCCTTCAAAATTTGGCAGCTTGCCTCCATTGTTCTCCACCGTGTTTTTGATGACAGGGAAGAGGGCGTACCATAGCCGCAACTGCATCATATCGGGAATATACCAACCATCATCGAGATTATATTGTGTGCTGTTCTTTAGCGCTGTTGCAGCACGAGAATTATGTGCGAGTAAGAATTTGGTATTATCCATTCCATGAGGGACATTCAATTCCGTTTTTCCGAATCCTGTGTAATAGTTGGGTTCAAGATCCTTTCCACCATCATCAGGCCACGGGACAATAAAATTTGTTAAACTTTGTGTGACCGTATTATCCTGCAACATATACCTACCAGAATCTGGTTTCATGTCAGAATTGTTAAGGTCATGCAATGCGGCAGCCCATCCTTTATAAGGATTGTTAGGATCCACATAGCAGATCACACCTTTAGAACCACCTTTAAAACTGATTAGATCACCTACTTTGCAACCCACATTCATTTGTGAGACAGAAGAATGGTAGGAAAAAACGGCGCGAACGTTTTTTTCAGATGTTTTATTGGTGTTGGAATACTGACCTGTCTGATTCACAAATTCGGCTTGACTATTGTTATAATCCGTCGAAGACCAGTAGCCAAGGTTAAGGCTCCCTGAAACATAATCCACTAAGGGTATGGTAGCCGAATATGCGGAGAGTTTCTGCAATGTTTTGTTAACTTGTATCCGTTGGGCAAAATACATGCTCAGTTCTCCTGCGGCAGGCAGATACCAGCCAAAATGTACGCTATCTGTTCCAGACTTCGTAAGAGGATTATAGTGATAACAGTAATTCGCTGCCGGAGCGTTAGTGTTTTTAGCCGCCGCAGTTGCAATCATGTTTGCCGTATTGCTATACCCATTTATATCGTAAGCGGCCTTCAAATGCGAGCTATTATTGTTGGCATTTCCGTCAGTAACATTATTGTTGTTGTTATACGCCCATTGGCAGGTACCCGAAACGGCATCCACCAATGCCAACGCTTTACCGCGGCTGTTATCGTTAGGGTCCACGTAGAAGACCACGCCGATGGGGGTGAGGGCGTCCGCAGTGGCTCGTGCCAAGAAAGTGTCCGGACGGAGCACCAAGGTGTCGTAAACGTTCGTTGTCGAAGTGGGCTTCAAACACAGCACATCGCCCACGGCCGGCAACACAGGACGGTCCACATTGACGATAAGATTGACGGTGCCGCCTTCGCAAATCGCGGTGTCGGTTTTGCTCGTGTGCAATACGGTGATATTCGCTCTGTCAATGCTACAGGAATGACCAATATTATTGTCTTCGCTTTCCACGGTTGTGGATTCGGTGTGGGTGATACCCTCCCATTCGAACGAATTCAACACGAGGCTGTCTCTCTCTTGAACAGGCATGCCTTCAGGAATCTTCACCTCTATCTTCGTTCTGGCACTATGGTTACAAGCATCCGTTACTGTAATGGTTATGCTGTCTGTGCTCGTGATTATGTTGCCAACATTTGCGCTCGGATAGAATATGCTTGTCGACAAGTCTTCTGTCCGTGTGCAATTACCTGAAATGTCCACCAGAGTGTCAAGGGCTTGCTCATTTGGTATGAAGTATTGGCAATAAGCATTGGGTGAGAGAGTTATGGATTCTGTCTTCGGGGAGATGGTCGGGGGCACGTTTCTCATCAAAATCGAGTCGGAAACTGTCTTTTGGCACCCGCTGCTGTCTTCGAGAATCAGCGTGACGGGGTAGGAAATGGTTTTGCAGTTTTCCGGTACCAGCATTGTGAGTGTAGGCGTAGCTAAATGCTCGGTTCCGTTAAAAGCGGCATCTTTACCAGTTGTCCAATAGTAAGTGTATTCCGGTTTCTGGATTTCGTCGGTGATGTTCGCCTGCAATTGTTGCACGTTATCCTCGGGACAGATGGGGGAGGGCAACACAAGCTCTACAGAGGGTCTCGGATTTCGTGTCACTATTTGTGATCCGGTGCTGATACAGCCTTCAAGGGAGGTTACCGTTACCGAATAGGTTCCCGGTTCAACCACCGTCAGATAGGATTTGGTGTAGGGCAAAATGCCGTTGGAATTCGCCCAAGTGTATGATTTTGCATTTGATTGTGCATTTTGCTTCACGCGAAGAGTGGTGCTCTTGCCTTCACAAAACACGGTGTCGCCGGAGATGGAAACCGTTCCTTCCGTAAAGGGTGAGATCTCAATAGAGACACTGTCTTTGGTGACACCGCAAGAGGGATCCTGGCTGGAAGCGGTTAAATAATATTTGAAAACACCTGCTTGCGTGGGGGTTCCTGAAATGACATAGCCATTGTTTTCGGAGTGGAAGGTTACCCCGGCGGGCAAGTCGCCGGAAGTCACAAGGTTGTCGGTATAGAGAAGCGTAATGTAAACATTGGAGATGGAAGCGCCAAAACAGGTGGTTTGGTTTTGGTTCGTGACCGTTAGTTCGGCACTGGGTTTCACGGTGACGGAGGTTTCGCCGGTGGCCAGACAACCGTTTTCGACCACAGTGGCCGTAAGGGTGTAAGGGTCGTGGGTAGTGGCCGTGAAGGTGGTGACCGTGTCGTAGATGAACTCTCCTGTTGACGGGGTCGCGCTCCATGTGATGACGGAGGCACTGCTTGTTCCGGTCGTGGCGGCGGTGACGCGGGTCGTGTCGCCAAGACAGAACTCGGGCTTTTCAGCCGTCGGGGTCACCGTCGGGCGCGCCGGGATGGTCACGGTGGTGATCACAGTGGCGGTGTCACCGCATTTGTCCGCGGCGGTCAACGTGATGGTGACCACCGAATCCTTGTCAATCTGTCGGATGTGGTCGGTGGCGGAAGGCGTTTGCGTGACCGTCACCAAAGAGGGATCGCAGTCGGTGAGTTCGTACCCGATGGCAGGGATCCGATACTGGCAAGCGCCGATTGGGGTGGGGTCGGGAACGGATGTGATCGCGATCTCAGGCGCCTGCTTGTCCACATGATAGACGAAATCCCAGTATTTTTCCTCGCCGTCGCAGTCTTCGTATTCGTAAATGTAGGTGACGGTTCCGTCGCAGGAGAGATCGACAGGATCCACAAGCGTGTCATATATTATGGGTTTCAGCGTGTCTCCGCAACCATCCTTGACAACAGGCATAATGCTTGGCTCAATAGTGTGCGGCGCCACCGCGTCCTTCACACAATGAACGGTGGAGTCTTTACGCTCAGGCCCTTCCCAATCTTTGATGCGTACTTTGAAGTTCTTGACCGCATTCACATGGCACTCGGTTACATCAGCATAATAGACTTCCACGGAGAAGTCGCCTCGGCAGGTGTCGGGCATCGTCAACTGCTGTATAACAGTCGGACTATGCCCTGTCTCTGTCGAAGATATAGTATCCCCTTTGAATATCCAATTAAGTTTATACGAATCTTTGTTATAGATATTTTCGTTCACACTCGCAGTGACATCCAATGAAGTTCCACTACATAAAGTGTCTGTAAGGGAGGAAAGATTGATTGTAAATGGCCCGAGTTCGGCTGAAGATACATTAATTGTCGTCGGGACGTCTCCCAGCTCGCAGTTTCCAAGAATGGCATGGATGGTATAGGAGACGGGTGAGCCGTCGTTGTTGCTAATGGTACACAAGATGTACTCTTGCGGGTCGTTGGTGTTCGCCGTGTCCGGAATAACAACCGCGTCCGGACTCTTAGTCGGGGCATCCCACAGGTATCTCACATCGTCGTTTGTGCTGGGCTTGATGACGAACGGGGAGCCGCTGCACACGGTCTCGATAGGATTGTCCCATGGAACTTCCACGGGATTGAGAAACACAGCCGTGTCCTTATACACCACACATTGGGAGCCGGTGACAACCTCCACGCGATAAGGCCCGTGAACAATGTGGTGGGCGACGATATGTGTTCCCGAACTGACATGCTGCCAAACGGTGTCGACAGTGCCGTAAGGAGTGTCCGTGGTGTCGAGTTCTATCACGCTATAGGTGTAGTTAGGCATGCTGACGCCGTCGAGCCGAATTCCGATGCTGCCAGGACTGAGACAGGTCGCGCTGTCGGGGGAAACCACCAGATTATGGCTCTCTTCCACCCATTTGGCATAGAGGTCGAAGATTTTACCATTTTCCGAAGTAAGGTTGAGTATCTCCTCTTGGTTTTCGTAAACCACTTCCCCATCCGGACTCATCGCCCATCCTAAGAATTTGTGGCATTTGTACAAATAACCGATTTTGGAAAGATTCTTTCTCTCATCATACTTGAAGACCTGGTCTTCCATAGTTCCAGTGACAATAGGGTCATCGGTGTTTTGATGGAAACGGATGGTATATTGAATGGGTTCCCAAACGGCATAGAAATAGTCGTAGGGGGTCACTTCGTCGGCTCCGACGCCGTAGGCACGGTAGAATTCGAGGCTGTCGGGGGCAAGGGTGGTGTAGTCTTTGGAGTAGTATCGTCCGTCTTCCGGATTGTACCAGAGACTGTTGACCGTGATGTTGTCGCCCAGCAGCCTGTCTTCAAAAGTGGATTCCTGGCCGCTGCCTTCGGGACCGTATCCCTTTTTGTGCCAGCCCTTGTAGATGTAACCCTCGCGTTCGCCGACCTCATTGGGATAGGGGATGGTCACCATCATGTTGATGGTCAGCGTGTCGGACATGTCGTAGCGTACCGTGTCCCCGTCAGGTTTTCCCCAGTTGCGATACCAGACGATAAACGTGCGGTTGTCCTCGAAGGACTCTAACTCCGCACGCAGTTGATAGACGTAAACCGCGCTGTCTCCCGTTTGTTTCCGCCAGGTGTAGGGCAGGTGCAGTGTGTAAGGTCCTCCGGGGTAAACGAAGACGGGTTTTCCGTCGGCATCCAGACTGTCCACAAATCGTCCTTTGGTGGGGTTCCAGTTCTGCAGCACCCAATAAGCGAAAATCTTGTTGTGGAAAGCCGAGGTCGCGGCAGGTCCCGCCACCATCTTCGATTTGTCCAGATAGAGGTTGGTGTCCGGCTTGGGCATGGAGGAGGCTTCGCAACTGTCGCAGACATATTGCACTTTCACGCCTTCGGCGCCATCCAATTTATGTCTCCATCGAGCATACAAATCCAATTTCTTGGTGATCCAGAAACGATCGACAGTATCTTTATTACTAATGATGTCTCCGTTGTTGTTAATCACAATGGTGTCGCTATTGTAGGCCACATAAGGATAAGTGTCAGGATTATGAACGACTCCCCATTTGTCCATGTTGTCTGTCATATCCACATTCTTGACATAGGGGGTGGTGACGGTCTGCTCGGTGAGGGTGGAGACTTCCGCGAAATAGCGATTCTGATAAGTGGAATCGAGATACCAACCGCCGAACTCATACAGGTCGCGTTGGCCAGTGGGGGCGCTGACCTTGTCGCCGTAGCTGATACGGAAGTTCATGGCTTGGGAGGCATTACCCCAGTTCAAACTCGGATCTGTGCCAGCCTGCGGGTGCAGGAAAACGCGGTACTGTATCTGGCGCCACCGGGCATACACCACAAGGTTGCCCATAGGCATCTTATCAAACTCGTATCTTCTGGAGCAAGCTTCGTCCATATACCAACCGTCGAACACAAACCCCTCCTCTGTTAGAGGGAGTGTCGGCTCATAGGAGTTGAGGGTATCAATGTTTGCACCGTATTTTACGCCTGTCATAATGCGCAAAGGGGTGTTGCTGCTGTTGTTTTGCAACTCGTCTCCGTTGCCGTCCATATAAACTCCGTCTCTGAACGTGATGCTGTAGGCATTGCGACGGTAGTGATAGTTTAGTACGTAAGCAGAATCCTTGTTTTGTCCGTGATATTTGTAATTGAGTCCGTCAGAAGCGCTTTTATCATAGGTGTATCCTTCAAATGAAGGTCCCTTGTCCATCAGGAATGTATAGTTGTTTTCCCCGGCTCTCGTGAAAAAGGTGTCCGAGGGAGTGTCGGAATAAGATCCGTCGGCATTGGCAAGATAGTAATAAAAAGTCGCATCGCAATAGGTTGGTGCATATCTGGCCAACAGCAGATTGGCCGTGGAATCGTCCAGACGGCCCAATATTTGTTCATCCATGATATTCACCTCCCCTTTCAAGGTGTTTCCGCCAGTGCCATTGCCCGTCCCGCTCGTTCCGCCAACAAAAGCCTTTGCCGTGGACATCAAAAACCAGCTGATAAAATTGCTCCCTGAGACGGTGATGTTTTCATGCGTCGGCCATCGATTTCTGATGTTCTCTCCATAATAGGCGGTTATCGTGTCGTAGTAGTAGCGATAGGAACCCGAAACATCATAAAAGTGGGGTGTGCTGCCGAAAAGTTTGGGGATCCCGGAAAGGGAAACAATGTTGCCGGAGCTCCAGTTTCCCAAAAAATCAGGTGCTTCCGGATTTAGGGACTTGCCTATGCTGGTCCCTTTATAATCCCCGTTTCCGTTGGCGTTTGTCCGTACCACATAGAGTCTCAGATTGTATTTCATGCGGTCGAAATAGATGTTGACCACTGCTTTGCCGTCGGTGGTCACCGCCTGGTCCACGATGGGGTTTACGGAGGAGATCGTGAAGCCGGTGTAGGGGTCCGACTCTTGACCGTTGGGGACCGATTTGATGCCACCCAGCGTATCCCCGCCCACGATCACATAGTCCAAATCGCCTTCCTTTCCTGTGACGATGGCCTGGTTTTTGATGGAGTAGCCCACCTTGCCTTCGAGTGAGAAGGATTCCGCGAAGTCATAGCCGTTTCGAGCCACATTCTGCCGCCAAACGATAATCGTATAGAAAGCCCGCTCTTTGGTCACCCATTTGGCGTGGATAATGGTGTCTTGATTGAGATAGCCTTTGAACACAAAGGGAGTGTCGAAAGTGGGGTCGGCGTACCAACCGCCGAAGTTATAGCCGTATCGGGTAGGGTAGTCGGGCTCGGCTTCCGACAACGTGTCGCCTGCGATGCCGACATCATTCGATTTAAGGAATTTCGGGGCGGTGTAGGAGGCGCCTTTGCCGTTCTCGTTGAATACCAGCCAATAGCCGTAGGCCAGCTCCTCCATGAAGGTGATGTCCCCTTTGATTTTGATGGAGGTTCCGTTGGGGTAGATGTCGTCCTGCAGTTTTCCTTCCACAACGTTTGAGTCGCCCTCTATGAGGAGCCAGCCTTGGAAATTCGCATTGGCAGCGGTCGGGATGTACGATTCGTTGACGATGTAGTCTTGCTCGGGATTGTCGTTGCGGAGGTAGAGCACCTCGTCAACGCCTATGACGACATTGGGGTTGCGCAGGCTTCGGTAGTTGATGGTATGGGCTTTCAGCAGCACCGAGTAGAACATCATGGTGTCGCCAAGGTCTCCACTGATCTCATCGCCGTTTTTGAGGCGGTCGTAAACGAGCTCGCGCACCACGTCAATGGTCATACGGCTTTCGGGGTCGGCCGTGTAATCCGGGGTCCGGGACCATCCGAAGAAATTCACTCCATCCGGAATGTAGCCGGGGTTGGGCGGATAGACGAGCCGGGACATGAATTTGCCGTTGTAGATGGTGTCGGCGCGTTTCACCAGCATGCAGAGGGTGTCGTATAGCAGGGAGTCGGGGGAGGAGTAAGCGTCGTTATGCCGTGTTTTGACGAAGGCGACCACCATGCGGTTCTTGCCGTTTGGGGTGCCGATCACATAGACGGAGAAGTGTTTGGCTGGGAAGGTGACGGTGTTGTTCGCGGAGACTACAGTGGCCACAAATTCGCGGCCCTCTTCGGTTTCATGGAAGATGTCGAGTTTTTTGCCGTTGCCGAAGCTGGGGTCGGTGATGGTCACCTGGGCGGGTTGTCCGTAGGCGGGTTGCCACTCCTGGTTATGGCTGTCGGTGAGCGTAATGTCGTAAGCGGCAAGCATGGGATTGCCCTCCTCGTCCTCACGCTCCACAGATTCCACATGCATGCGAGCATTTGCAGGCATCCGACCAGACACCATGAAATCCACTGCGGCGCCGTCTTTGGATATGCTGCAGCTCTTTTGCTGGTTAGGGGGCAGCGTGACACAGTCCTGTGCCATCATGCGGTAATTCAGTCCTGTGATGAGCAGGAGAATGGTTCCCAATGTGGTAATGATTCTCTTTGTCGGTGTCTTCAAACGCCGTTTAATAACCTATATACAAATTTTTGACTATCAGCCTTTTAGCGGGAGTCAAAGTTGCCCCAATATAATGGGTGCTGCAAAAGTACAAATTTTTTTGTTAATATGTACATGGCTTTTTTTCTGATTTTTATGACATTTTAGGAGGGGCTCGGGTGGTTTTGCCTCCACCGAAAACGCAATGCACGGTCAAGGGGAGGGGACACCCTCTGTCTTCCGCTGGCACACAAAAAAACACCCCCGGATTTTCCGGGGGTGTTTTTTGTTTGGTAAATCGACAGTAGATCGTCAATCTCATTTACGGGGCGACTTTCCGGATACAGCGCACGCCCTTCAAATCGCCTTTCGGGTTCTGTTGGAAGAGCCCGTCGCTGCAGTAGTACTGGAGGACGGCGTTGGCGGCGGTGCCGGCGGCGGTGCCGGTTTCGGGCATCCAGAAGTGGGCGCCGGTGAGGAGGTCTTCGTAACGCTGTGACGTGCTGTTGAAGAAGCCGTTGGCGCGGGCGTTGAAGCCGCTGTTCGGCAACGTGCCGCCGAATTCAGGCAGCCAGTAGCCGTCGCCGGCATCCTTCAGCAGGGTGGCGTCACCCACGGTTGCGAAGAGCATCGTGAAGTCATGCAGGTTGCCTACAGCCCAGCCGTCAGGACAGATGCCTTGCACGTAAGGCCGTCCGTTGTCACCGATAGAGTCGGCAGGAATGGCAGTGTCGTCGCCCTCGGGGACATTCATCGCGGAGTACCAAGAGTAGAGGTAGCCGAACTTTTGCAAATTCTCTTCGTCATCCTTGTATGCGTGGTAGTTGGCAATCGCATGGCCAGCCGCGGTGGTATCGTTGCGCAGGTTCTCGGTCATCCAGCACTGGGAACCGATACGTTTGGCATCGTAGAAGTGACCGTGGTAGGTGACACCGATACAAGGAGTGTACACCACCTCTACCGTTTGGTTGCAGGTGGCCATCACGTTGCCGAGGTCGTCGGCAAGGGTCCAGACGATGGTGTGCGTGCCCACAGAGAGCGGGTTCTGACCGTCGAGGTTGCTGCTGATGACGATGTTGTCCACCATCGGATCCAACGTTGCGCTGTCGGTGAACACCAACATGGTGTCGGCGTTGCCCTCTTTCAGCACAAGGTTGAGGTCAGCGGGACAATGGAAGTTTTGGTCGATGTTGTCGATAGTCAGGGTGACGTCGAAGTCGGGCGTGTAGTTGCCCAAACCGTGGTTGATGGCGAAGCCGCTCTTCACGGCGATGCCGTTCTCCGCGTAGGCGTTGAAGCTGCCTTCAGTACACGTGTAGGTGCCCACCACGTGGCTCTCGGTGGTGATGGTGCCGGTGATGGTGTCGGTTTCAGCCAGACCGGTGATGTGCAGCTGGTCGGCGGTCACCACAAACGGATGGCCGTTATAGGCACGGGCGGTGTCCAGCGACATCGAGAGGGTGGCTCTGTTGACCGTCAGCGTGCCGAATTCTTTCTTGAGACCCTTGTAATGCTCGGGATTGTCCAGCACGCAGGTGAACTCGTTGGCGATGTCGCCCGCGTTGGTGAGGGTGCTCTCAGGATTGGGGGTGATGACGAGCTTGTCGTGGAAGTGGACGCTGAAGATCAGTCCGTTGGAGCCTTCGTCGGCAGGAATGGTGTCGTTGCCGAGGGTGACCACGTAGTTGTGGTTGGTGAGCGGGGTGCCGTCGTAGGGTTTGGAGGCGGAACCGGACATGACCTTCACGGTGTCTTGCATCAAACGGACGATGACGGTGGCCTCTGCTTGCTTCGGATAGCACACCGGGGACTGGTCGCTGATGGCGGTAAAGAGGAGCTTGTAGGTACCCGTGTCGGCAGGCGTTCCGGAGACTTCCAGCCCTTGAGCGGTTTCCTGGACCCCCAAACCGACATTCGCAAATGAGGTGGCCACGTTGTTGAGCGATATGGCGGAAGTAATATACTGGGAGTATTGGCTGGTGACGGTTACGGGAGTGATGGGATCCTCAAGGACAATCGTCTGGAGCTCGGGCGTGACGGAAATCTCCGGTAGAGGATTGATGAAGATCACCTGCTTTTGCACGGAATCGTTGCCGCAAGCGTCGGTCACCGTCCAAGTTCTGGTGATCTGGCGTTTTCCACTCGGCAGGAGTTCGGGTTCGCTGTCGGAATAGTCGATGCTGAGCTGCGCCTCGGAATGGCAGTCTTCGGAGACATTCGACACATTGCCCGAGACTGTCGGGTCGATGTTGTACGAGCCGTCAGTATTGGGACAGATGGTGGCAGCCGCCGGCACGGTAAAGCTCGGTTTGTTGCGATCGCCACCGCTGACGCTCATCGTCGGGTCCGTATCCAACGCATTTTGACACCCGTCCTTAACAGTGTAGGTACGGGTGATGGTCCACGCGCAGTCGTTGCCTATGGTGTCGTCCTTAAACGTCACGGTGACGATGCCGGAGCAATCCTCGTACAGCGACTGTATGTAGGACGCATCCTTCAAGCCGCTCTTGTCCGCATTGGCAAGGCAATTGTTCTGACCCGTGATGTCGTCAGGCCAGCTGCCCGTCAAAACAGGCGACGTCAGATCACCGCCGCTCTGAGGCAGATGGATGATGGTGTCGTTGGCCGGGCAACCGTCGCTGACGACGTAGTTGTAGGTGGTACTCCATCCGCAGTCATGGTCATTGATGACAGTTTCGTCTATGAAGGATACGGTGACCGTGTTGCAGTCATCCTCAAACAGGGCTTTGATAATGTCTGTGGAGGGAGCTGCGGCCCGCTGACTGAAGCAGGCGTTCTGATTCTCGTTGGAAGGCAGGGTGTTGCCCGCTTTGAGATGCGGACGGTTCTGGTCGCTGCCGCTGACGCTCATGCTGGGCAGCGTGGTGCCGGAGGTGTAGTAGATGTTGCCGCACGCATCTTTCACGGTGTAGGCCTTGGTGACAGTCCAGGAACAGTTGTCGCCCGTGATGGTCAAGGCGCTGTCCACGGTGAACTCTCCGCATTCGGAGAAGAGGGCTTTGACTTGTGCGTTGGTGTAGAGCAGGTTCTGCAGAGTGTCGTTAAAACAGCTGTTCACATTTTCGATGTTGTCGGGCCAAGTGCCGGTCAATGCAGGTGCGGTATGGTCGCCGCCGCTGACGCTCATGCTGGGCAGTGTGTTATCGGGGGTGTGGTAAATGTTGCCACAAGCATCTTTCACGGTGTAGGTCTTGGTGATGGTCCATAAACAGTTGTTGACGGAGATGTCCAAGGTGCTATCCACGGTGAAGTTTCCGCATTCGGAGAAGAGGGCTTTCACCTGCGCGTTGGTGTAGAGCAGGTTCTGCAGGGTGTCGTCAAAGCAGCTGTTCACATTTTCAATATCATTGGGCCAGGTGCCGGTCAAGGCAGGTGCTGTACTGTCGCCGCCGCTGACGCTCATCGTTTTCGTCGTCGAAGCGCAACCGCCGGTAATCGAGATGTCGTAGGTGCGGATCCACGTCCATTCGCAATCGCTGGTCGCAGTGGCGTTGTCCTGCTCGGTCACGGTGATTTCACTGGCATTCGTGACGGGGTTGCAGTTCGCAAAGAGTGTCTGGATCTCGCTGGCATCTTTCAGACCAATCGTGTCCGCGTTGCCGAAACAGGTGTTCTGATTCGGGAGGTTTGCAGGCCAATTGGCGGGTTCCACGATATTGCGGCAGAGGATGGTGAACAGTGCCGTGTCGTAGGTGACGGCATAGTTGCCCTGGGCGATGGCACCGGTGGGCGTGATGATGTATTGACCGACATCGTTGCCGGTTTCGCGGGAGATGGTGTAGCTCGGGATGAAATCGTCGTTTTCGAGTACGCCCGTGATTGTGACAGTGAGCGGCGGATCGGCCTCGCCATAGAACTTGGTCTTCGCATCTGCGTTGACAAGTACGGATACAGGGGTGATGGTCAGCGTGCCGGTCGAGTCTGTCCGGATATTGGTGAAATAGGAGGTCACATCGTTGTTGTTCGCGTCGAAGATATGGAACGAGGTCACCGCATTCACGGCCTTCTCGCCCTCGCCGGGAACCACGTTCGTCACCGTGCCGTCGGCGGTGGCTGTCCAGGTGAGGACTTCGGGAACGCCTGTCACGGTGAAGTCGTCGTGCTCATTCTTCGTCAGCGGCAAACCGTCATAAACCTTGCTTGCGCTGCCAGGGATAACCTTGATGAGGGTGTCATTTACCGTTACCGTCAGCGTCCCGGGGTAGTAGTCAATCAAATAGTTGGAGGTCTTGTCGATGGTGGTGTCGTTCGGGGCGGTGATTTTCGCATTGCTGATACTGTTTGTGCTTGAACCCACATCAGTCTGGCTGCCGCTGAAGGACAAGCGTGAAATAACGTCTTCATGGACGAGGGCAGGTTTGTTATCGTTCGTCATACAGGTGTAGTTGTTCGAGGTCAGCGGGGTGCCGTCGTACTTCTTGGTGGCGTCGGTAGCGGTGATGACGATAGGTCTCGGTTCCACCCTGATGCTGAAGGTACTGCTATCGATGCTGCAGCCCCATCCTTGGTGGCTGGTGGCCGTAACGAGAAACTCGGCGTTAGTGACGGCGAATTCAGGATCGCCATACACTCTGTCATATTCATTATTATTTTGGTCTTTTTTATGTTCTACAGAGCATCCGAGCGAGTCCAATCCGATGCCGTCCACACCCGTTATGGAAAGGTCGGAGTACTGATGATATATCCACACATCCGTGATAGGATTGCCGTAGATGATGGTTTGATAGGGTACGTTGATTTCAGTGATTTTCGGCAAAGGACGAACGTGGATGGAGATCGAATCGTAGGTGGTGTTGCCGCAGGAGTCGGTCACGGTCCAGAGTTGCTTGTAGTGTCGCACCCCATTGTCAGATTCGCCCTGAGTTATTCTATACCCCCGAGGATGATAAAAATCAAAGCGGGAAGTGTCCATCGAGCTTTGGACACTGAAACTCCCCTGCAGTCTTGTGCAGTTGTCGTGCAGATTCGTAATCGTTATTTCGTCTGCGACACGGGTGACGGTGTTTTCGTAGTTGCCGTCGGGGTCAACGCACAGGGTTGTGTCATGGGGGACGATCTCGAAGGTAGGTCGTGTGGTGTCTTGGATGAACTGGGCGTGATAGAAGGTCTTCGCGTTGCCGTAGGGGTCGGCGACGGTGTAGGCCACCACCACGGTGTCGGCGCAACGGTCGCCGGTCTTGAGGGTCTTCGTCTTGCTCACCAGGCTGATGTCGTTGCCGGTACATTCGTCGCTGAGGCCGAAGAGGGTCGTCAATTCCTCTATGTCATGGATAGTACGGATGCTGTCGCAGAGGCACTGGGCAGAATCGGCCCATAGGGTGTTGTTTTTAACCTCGGGGTTGCTAGCCACAGGGGGCGTCTGGTCGCGGCCGGAGACCTCGATGGTATCGTAAATGGTATGGCCGCAGGCATCCGTCACCACATACGAACGGCGGATCGTCCATCCGTAGTGGTCGTCGCCGGTGTTGGTGTCCTTGTGGGTGATGGTCATTTGGCTGCAGTCGTTGTCTTTGGGGAAAAACAGGTCTTTGTTGAAACTGGCCAAGCAGGCATCCTGATATAATGTGCCGTCTATCCAAAGAGAGTTGATAGAGCGCACAGGAGCCGACTGGTCGCCGCCGCTCACGTAAATGACTCTGCTTGTCGAATCGCAAAAGTTGGGGTTGGAAATCTTGACGGTATAGGTGCGTACCCACTTCCAATCGCAGTTGTTAGCCAATATCGTCGAATCCTTTGTGAGCACTTGGAAGGCATCGGGTTGCAACGTGTCGTTGTTGGCCAGTATCAGTTGCTTGATTATCAGTTTTTTGATACTGTCGATAGAAGGCAGCGCGTTGGTGTTGGATGGGGAATAGCATTCGTTCCAGTTCTCGATGTCGTCGGGCCAATTGGCAGTGTCAATTTTGTTCAAGAGATCGCGGCAGGAGATGGTGAGATCCCCCGAGTCGATGGTCACCGTATAGTTTTCGTTTAGCTCGGCGGTCAGTATGTCGGGGTGGTTACCCACGGTTTCTATGTTGGAACTCCTGAAATAGTGGATTACGAGGCTATCGCTGTTGACAAGTCCAGTGACTGTACCGGAGAAAACGGGGTCGGCGTCTCCGTAGGTTTTGCTGGTGTCATTGACGGTGATGGTGGCGGGGCGCGGGGTGATGGAGAGAGTGTCGAAAATCGTATAGACATTGTAGTGGCAGCTGTGGTCGATGCCGTTGGAGATGCTGTAGGTGAATTTGTTCTCGTATGTTCCGGCATTGACGGCGTTACTGTCGAACGTGACGCGCAGGGTGTCGCCGTTGGCGAGGATGGCGAAGCTGTCGGCGGGAAGGGTATCGGGTTCGAAGCCCTGCTCGGTCACCACATAGCGGTTGCCCGTGAGCGCTGTGCCGTCGTAGGTTTTACTTGCGTCACAACTCTTGATGGTCAACGCCACCGGGGCGACGGCGGTGAGAGTGATAGGCGACGTCTGACTGCAGGTTGAGTAGAGCGAATCGGTCACGGTCACTGAATAGTAGCCGGCCGGTATGTCGGTGAGAGCTGGTGTGTTGCCGATGCTGTCGTTGGAGTTGTCGTTGTACCTGTACCACGTGTATCGGAAGCCGTTGCCGTAGCCCCCTATCACCGATGGAAGCACTGCGCCGTCAGGGATCGTCTCGCAAGTGCTATTGATAAGTGTTGAGGTGATTGTGACAGGAGTGATGGTAAGGTCCAAGGCCGGTTTATTAGCGCAAGTATCACAGGTGTAGAATCCCGTTTCGTAATAATACTGATTGTTCTTGTTCCACTTGTAGATGCTGCTGCATGTGTGCACGGTCTCCACCGTGGCCTCTTTTGCGG
>ONCM01000034.1 GCA_900316305.1 uncultured Bacteroidales bacterium
GTGCCGGCGTATTTCGCGCGTTTGAGGTCGCGGGCCAGGTCAAGCATGAATTGGATTTCCGTCGGAGTGAAGTCCAACAGTTTCAGGAAGCTTCTGTTTCTTAAATTGAATGCCATAAACTTTTTGTATTTAATAATGATGAAAATTTTCCGGCGGCAAAGATACATTTTTTTGGGGAATAGCCTCCGAAAAATGTGTACTTTTGCCACCCGAAAATTGAAGGATAATGAACAAAGACATCACCCACATCGCGCTCGACATGGGCGGCGTGGTGCTCCATATCGACCACGACCAGGCGGTCTCGCGCTTCGAGGAGATCGGGGCCGCGGAAGCCCGCGAATACCTCAACCCCTACCACCAGCAGGGACTCTTCGGACAGCTGGAGGGCGGACAGATCTCGGCGGAGACCTTTGTGAGCGAACTCAGCCGCCTCATCGGCAAACCGCTCACCCACGAACAGTGTCTCTACGCCTGGCTAGGCTACCTCAAAGGGATCCCGCAGCGCAACCTCGACACCATCCAACGGCTGCGCAAGGAGGGCTACCGCGTCTGCCTGCTCTCCAACACCAACCCCTTTTTCTTCGAATGGGCTGAAAGCGAAGCCTTCGACAGCCACGGGCACCCCATCCGCGACTACTTCGACAGCCTTTACGTCAGCTTCCAGTGCAAACTGCTGAAACCGTCACGGGAAATCTACGAGCATGTGCTCCGCAGCGAGGGCATCCGTCCCGAACAGCTGCTCTTCATCGACGACAGCGAACGCAACACCGAAGCCGCAGCAGCTCTGGGCATCCAAACGATACACGTGGAGACGAATGCGGACTGGACCCTATTAATGTAGAATGCAGAATGCAGAATTATGAATTATGAATTATGAATGCTGAATAATGAATGATGAATATTGCTTTTAAGACAAGCAATTACATCCTACCCACACCAGCACGAACCCCCAACTGCTAACTGCTAACTACTAACTGCTAACTATTCCACCGGTTTTCCTTTGCTATTCAGCATCACTCCGCGGCCGTAGTCGGTTTCGCAGAGGTAAAGATCCTTGGCGACGGGCGTGATGCTGACGTACAACGGTGGGGTGAGAATCTTGCCGTCGGGCGACATCAGTCCATACCAATCCGCTTCCCCCTCATAGCGCAGGCAGGTGGCCACGTCCATCCGCTCGATAGGGTTGGTGTAGCAGTAGTATTCGTCGGTGCATTCGTGACCGTCCTTGTTGACCGGATACATCACCTCGCGGGTTTCATACATCATCTGCTCCACATTCCGGATTTCGGCAGCCGTAACCAGCTCTCCCTGCAGCGAATAGACCCGTTGCGAATGGTCGGCGCAGGTAGCCAGGATGGCGGTGTCGCGGATGATGAAGCTGGCCGCCATCATGGGGATCACGGTATCCATCGCGAAGGTGAGCACCGCATGTTGGTCGCCCATAGCCAACAGCAGGAATGTGTCTCTCAGATAGATATCGTCATAATCGGGCGGCAGTACCCATTCGCCAGAGCGGTCGATGATGCCCATTTTCCCGCTCACGCCTTCCCGCACCGCGCAATGTCCGTTGTGAAACACATAGCCGCAATCATCATCGTTGTACGCGAAAAGCCGGTCGATCACCACCTCGCCTTTGGGGTTGATGAACTTCACGCGGCCGTTCTCATCCACCGCCGCAAGACCCTCGGAAAAGACCCACGCGTGCTGGTATTTGGGCTTCACCACCACCTTGCCGTCGCGCAGGTGGAAGTAGCCGCGGTGGTTCCCGTCGCTGAAGCACACCAGCGAGTCGCCCTCCATCGGCATGGAAATCCATTCGATGCCCTTCAGCACCTTCCTGTTCTTTCCGTTGCGCAGGTAGCCGTCGCGACCGTAATAGCCGTCATAGTAACTGAGGTTCTCGGTGAGGTGCTCCACGATGCGGTACTCGTCGTCGGTGGTGTCGAAGAGCTTGCTGACACGCCAATGGATCGCGCGTCCGAGACCGTAGATGGCCGCCACTGCCCACACGATGACAACGACGGCGAAGGCAGCGCTCACAATCCCGCGCACCACCCGCGCGTACTTCGTTTCCGCCTTCATGCCGAACAAGGTGGCAAACCAGTCAATAATCGCCGTAAACACGGCCTTAATGCCATTCCAAATGGTTTTAATTGCGTTTTTCATTGCTTTGATATTTATAGGTTAATGATTTTTGCTTTCGGTTTTGAAACCGGCGGCAAAAATAGCAACTCACCTGACATACAAAGCATTCAGCGCAAGACTATTGTATGAAATGGTTGTTTGGGTGTATGAAATGGGAGGATGAGAGGATGGGGCGATGAAGAGCGATGAAAAACGATGAAAAACGATGAAGAGCGATGAAGAGCGATGAAAGGATGGGGGATGGCGTCAAAAACGGGTATGGGCGTTCACGATTCCGGCGAACTCTTCCGGCAGAATGATGTTCTCCACGTCGATGGCGTGCTCGAACAGCGGCGCGATCTCCTCATCCGTGAATCCGGCGATACCGCAGCCGATGCGCGTGACCAAGAACTTATACTCGGGATGCTGTTCAGCAAACGCAATAAACTCATCCACGTAGGGTTTGATGGTCTCCACCCCACCCTGCATGGTGGGAATGGCGTAGCTCTGTCCTTGCAAGCCCACGCCCTGGCCCCACACCGCACCAAAGCGGTTGTAGGCCACACGTGCGGCCCCGCCGCCATGCGAGCCCGCGAGGTTGCTGCCAAACACGAAGATTTCGTTGGGTTTCAGTTCTGTGATTCTTTCGGGGGTGTATTCTCGGGTGTACATTGGATAATGACTATTGACTATTGACTATTGACTATTGACTGTTGACCATTGACTATTTGGATAAACGGATTTGCTCCGTTTTATCATCTCCTCTCATCCTCTCATCCTCTCAAATCAGTCCCTCAACCCCTCTCAGCATATACTCCTCCACCGGCAGCAGTTTACCGTCGGCTTCCACCACGGCTTTCAGGTCGGCTAACAGTTCCTGGCGATCTGCATCAGTGGTGAGGTAGTGTTTTTTGTGTTCCTCGATGCACTGCAGCACCTCCACATCGTTCATTTTGGTGAACATGAGCTTGACCCCCGCATAGACTTTCGGGGAGGTGCGCTCCAGCATCGCGCGCACTTCTTCGGGGTTCACATGGCCGTCGCTATTGGCCACATATAACATAACCAGTACTTTGAATTCTTCTTTTGATAATCCCATATTTTTGTTCTTTAATTGCAACAACATTTTCGACCCTGCAAAAATAAAAAAAATGTTTCGATATCACAAGCCCTTAAAGAAAAAAGTCTTGTGCCGGAACACAAGACTTTTTTTCGGAACACTCCAAACAGGCTGCAGAGGAGTCTAGTCCACTTCGTCGAAGGCTTCGTTTGCCATCTCTGCGTAGCTGTTGGCCACATCCTCCTCCGACATCGCACCATCCATATTCTTTTCACGGAAAAGATGGACTTTCTTGAAGAGATTCATGCGGGTGCTGCAGTCTTTGGCCATTGCCATCGACGCGCCGGCCGGCGAGTAGTCGAAATTGCGGGCGTTGCGGATCGACAGCGTGAAGGCCACCTCCACGGCATCCTGGTTGGCGCCCATGTAGGTAAACGACCAGCCCTTCCCCTTCAGCTCTTCCACCAACTTCTTCACCGCGCTGCCCGAATACTCCCTCGAGGCGTTCTCCAGCCCGTCGGTGATAATCGTCACCACCACCAAAGAGTTTTTCACGTCCTGCACGTGTTTCTGCATTTTCGTCAGCGTGAAGCCCATAGCGTCATACAGCGGCGTGCAGCAACACGGCTGGTAGTCAGCCATCTCCAGCGGCCGTGCCTCAGCCACCGGCAACTTGTCGTAAAGTTCCTTCATCTCGCAGCTGCAGAAGGCCACCAGCGACACGTAATGATCCTGCGTTTCTGCGAACGTCTCCTGCGCCTTGCGAATTCCGGCCAACGTCTCGTTGAAACCGCTCACGGCCGCCTCCCGAATAGAGCCCATCGAGCCGCTCTTATCGAGAATAATCACATTGAAAACCTGCGTCTTTTCTTTTACATTCTTGTCCATAATCATACATTTTTAAGTTAAAACTGACGGCAAAAATAGAAAACCCCTCCGTACGTTTCGCACGCACGGAGGGGCTGTTGTATGAAATGGCGGGTTGGGTGTATGAAATGGGAAGATGGGAGGAGAAGAGGATGAGAGGAGTGGAGGATTGATACGGATAACCCGTCAACTTGGATCAGTCGTAAGACATAAATTGGACAATCTAAATCAGCGAATCACAAAACGTTGTAGAGACGTTGCGCGCAACGTCTCTACCGCTTCAACACGAACCGCATCCCATCCCATACGTATTTCCGGTAGCGGTTCGTCATCTCAAGCGTGCAGCCGTCCGAGTCCGGCTCTTTTTCCTTGAAAACCCGGACATAGACTGCATTCTCCTTCCCGTCAAAATAGACCAAGGAGCTGAGGCCGTTGTTAAAGACCGCATGGGTCATTTCCTCATTGTCACAAATTGTCATGTAGATGTTTTGTATAGTGCCGTTTGGGTTCGGGATGTTGCTCTCTTCAAAAACGAATGCCGGATGAAAACCCGTTTCGTCCAACTCGTAGGCCTGCAAGCAGTAATTGCACTCGCCGCCCGTAGAACCGTCGAATCCCCGAACCAGATACAGGGTGGAATGGTCGGTTGTGAGAGTACAAACGGTGTCTGGACATTGGCACCAGTAGCTGTTATCGTCCAAATTGGCTTCCGCCAGCCGCACTTCGCCATCAGCCCTGTACTGAACCATTAAAGACGGAGTGTGATACCTCAAGCCTATACAGCGCATGTTGCGATCCTCCGACCAAACGACCGATGTCAGCTGAGGGGCGCTTTGCGACGGATCAAAAAAGGTGAGCGAATCAAACGGATAATCCATCGACGAGGGGTCCGACAGAAGCACTTCCACAAAAGCGTCATAGAACGCCTCATACGGAACCCGATGCAACAACTTCCATTCCGCCTCCGCCATCGAGGAAAAGGTGAGCTCAACGGAATCGTTGACGTGGATGTTCTTTTGGGGGAATTTCTGTTTATACTTGGGCATTCTAGGCTCCACTACCTCCACCCTACTATACTCCATCGCCACGGGTGTCACATAGTGCCAACCCGCCATCGGGAAAAAGAGAGTGCCTGTGACGCGAACACGCTTATTGGCATACCGTGCAGCGAAATCCTTTCCAGAGAAAGGCTTGTCTGTTTCGAAATCCTGCACCATCAAAAACTCGGATTGCATCGTTTCGCCATATTCCAAAAGTGGCGCCAACTCATCTCCTTTAAGATATTGACTCATGTCCAGTTTCTCATCCGTTTTCAGGATAAAAGCGACATACTCACCCTCTTTGGTAGTTCTGCGGTAACGGTCGATTTCTTGCAGGCTATCTCCATATCGCGTAACCTTGTACATGGTAATGGTGCCTTCGAGGGAGACATGGGGAGAGGATTGGGTTGGGGTTTGGGCGGAAAGGTTAACCGAATTCCCAACGAATAGGTCCAATAGTAGGATAAAGAGGGCACAGGTTAACAAATTCCGTCCCAAACAGTGACGGAAACTTTCATTTTTCTTCCTGATTTTATTCATTGAAATAATAGTAATTATCATATAATTTTGCTGTTTTCTGTTGATTCTATTTATATGGACAGACGGTGTGATAATTTGCAAAAAAGAAGAACTTGTTATGGAATGCCGCTAATCACACATGCGGATAGGACGAACATGATGTTTTTCACCTATGTCATTATAGTGCCATTCACAGACTCTTCCATCACGAAAATCGATAAAAGAATATTCATTATGATACCAAGATGAAGAACTCCAATAACATACCTCGAGGTCAAATCCTCCAATAGAATACCGATCAGTGTACATCTGTAGCAATTCAGCTTTTGTCGGTAGATACCAGTCAGAATGTCCGTACAAAGTTAACCCCTCGCAGTAGTCATTGGCGTCACTCCAACGCATACTATAGCCAGGATCAGGAGCAACCATATATAAATGTCCATTATATTGAAAGTAGGGGATATCATTATAATATGGTCCAAAAGATTTTTCCAGTCCATAGTAGGTCGTTCCGTTCCAAACACAATACGCCTTATAGTACCAAGTGCTTGTAGCATCAATAGATACTTGCTGGGTAAATTCTCCAATACCGTTTCCTTCAACGGAGATATTGTGGTTTAGGTTGTGGTTAGCTCCATAAATAAATCCTTTTACAGTATAAGGTACATTCTGTATGATTATGCCATGAAGAACGGCAGAATACTCAGTGATTGAGGTGGCAGACGATGTCGCAACTACTCCTCCCACAGCTCTAATAGTCAGTTGTTTGTTCCCGTTATCAGAAGTAATATGCAACGTAGTGGTGTTTTCTCCCTGTTGCAAGTTGTCTCGGTTTATTACAACTATTATCCCTTTCGTTTTTCCTGCCAACAAAGTACCGCTTTCCTCACTCACTGAAATCCAATTGGCGGTGGTGGTGATTTGCCAGTCCAGGGTACTCTCGCCATCATTAAAAATATTGAAAAGACGTGACACGTCATCTGCTTCATATCCGAAATCCAAATGGTCAATATCATTACCGTTGTCATCCACAATTCGAAGTGCAGCGGGTAATTTTGCTATCTGCACATCGTATTGAGCAGAGGTTCCCTTCAATTGAATACCGCTTTTCTTAGTGGATTCATAGCCTGTTTTGGTGACATACAGTTCATACTCACCATATTCCACACTTGGAAATTGGAATGTTCCGTCTGAACCTGTTACTGTCTTTAATCCTATGGGCAACAATTCCACCCCTGCGCTTTTCACAGGTTCGCCAGTAGCTTGGTCCGTTACGGTACCGTAAATGGTTCCTGTCTTTTCTGGTTTTGTACAACCATACCAAAGTAAAACGATGGCGAAAATCATTAATGTGATTGAAATCAGTTTTTTCATAGTGCTTCTGTGTTAATTATCAACTCTAACTGGGCGAACGTGTGCACGGTAATGACTGTTGAAATTAGTACACCCGTCATATTCAATGTTAAAGTCTGCTGAAGTTTCACCAGAACTAAAATCCACATAATAATGGTATCCATTCCAAGCTTCTGTTGACGAATGATACAGGGATTGACTTTCACAAATAAACCCACCTATTGTTTCCCTCAATTGATACATTGTTTCTAGTTCTTCTATTGTAGGTAGCCGCCAGTCCGAATAGCCCCAATAAGTCAGATTCTCACAATAAGAATTTGCTGCAGACCATGTAATATATTGGTTATATGATGTGTGCGGATCTGGTGCCACCATATAAGTATGTCCGTTGAATTCAAATATCGAGGTCACAACTGGTCCAAAACTTTTTTCTTCACCATACAGATATTCTCCGTCAATGACACAGTATGCCTTAAAATAGTATGTTTGCGTAGCAGAAAGCCCAGTAATGGATTTAGAAAAGACTCCCGTGCCATTGCCATTCACCACAACCTTAGTATTGAGGTTATGATTCGTTCCATAATAGAATCCTTTTTCCGTATAGGGCTTATTTGTGTTAATTTTACCATTAAGAACAGCTGAATTCCCGCTAACGTCTGTTGCATCTAAAGTGGAAACATCTGCTCTTCTCGCTTTGATGGTCAATTGCTGATTGCCATTGTTAGATGTGATATGCATGGTGGTTGTATTATCGCCTTGCTGTAATTTGCTGCGATCTATCTTCACAACAACACCTTTATTACCACCTGCTTGAAGCGTACCACTTGTGCCGGTCTCAGGTGATTCTATCCAATTGGCTGTTGTGATGATTTCCCATGATATTGTTTCCCCGCTATCATTGAAAATATTGAAGATACGGGACACATCATCTCCTTCCGAACCGAAATCCAATTCATTGATGTCTTCGCCATTCATATCCGTAATACGTAGTGACTTTATTTTCATTTGCACATCTCTACGTACACTTTTCCCAGCTGCAAGCTGAATAAGATAGTCATCAACCAAATCTTTATATCCCGCTTTAGATAGAGACAGGCTATAATCACCTTTCTTTAAATCTTGAAACATATAAGTTCCGTCACTGCCAGTCAATGTTGTCTCGCCGCTGGGGATGAGTGTCACATTAGCATTTTTCACAGGTTCTCCAGTGTCGAAGTCTGTCACTGTGCCATAAATAGCTCCTGTTTCCTCCGGCTTCGTACATCCTTGCCACTGAACTGCAATAGTGACAATCATTAATGTTAACGCAATTATTTTTTTCATTTTCTTCTATGTTTATTTATTTAATGATCAAGCCGTATAGGGCGGACGCGCAACTTACTTCCCGGATTGGCTTCCATCACATTTCCATTAAGGAAGTGAATGACATAATAAAGATCAACTGCATTTTGTGTTGAACTATAAGATGAGCTCCAATACACTTTGTTCAGGAAGTCGCCGATTTGGTCCTTGTTAATGTACATTTGTTCCAATTCTGCTTTAGTCGGTAATCTCCAATCCGAAAAACCACATTGAGTTAACCCTTGACAATAGGAGTTGGCATCTGCTAAGGTCATCACATCATCTGCATTGGGAGCCACCATGTAGGAATGTCCGCCGTATTCAAAAGAAGGTATAGACTCAAGTTGCAAATCGCAGCGTACAGGACCTTCTTCAATCAGAATTCCGCTTTTCTCCGAGGAATTATAGCCTCTTTTAGTGACAACCATTTTATATTCGCCCGATTTCACTTCTGAAAACTGATACCATCCGTCAGCACCTGTTAGTGTTTGAAGGCCAGCGGATGACAACTCTACATTTGCCTCTTTTACAGGTTCACCTGTCCTTGAATCGGTAACGACTCCATAGAGTGTTCCTGTTGTTTCGTTCTTGCACCCTTGACACAATAAAGTAAGAACAAGAAAGATTGTGTAGAAAAATATTGGTTTATGCATGAATAATCAGTTTATTATGGTATTTGACTTAATGAAAAAGAACTTGACTCTATATTGTATCTGTAGCTGTGTCTAACAGCTATACTCTTGTCGCTTTTACAACGAGAACATTACTCCCTTCTTCTGAAGTGATATAAAAGTTTGTTGAGTTTTCGCCTGCCGCTAATCGTGTTCTGTCTATGCTAACGATAATTGTTTTTACTTGTCCAGGTGAAATTTGAACAGAAGACGATGATACTGAAGAAATCCACTGGCATTCATAACACATTTGACAATTAATAATCTCCGAACCAATGTTTATTATGTTAAAAGCAATGGTGTTTTGATCTGTCCCGAAATCCAAAACAGTAATGTCATTGCCATTCATATCTGTAATTCGCGGTAAAACCTGAATCTTTTGCATTAGCACATCACACCTTACATTTTCTCCTGATGCAAGTTCTATGATATGGGAATCATTTAAATCCACATATCCTGTTTTTAAAACCGAAAGAGAATATTGGCCTGGCTTGAGATCCTCAAACTGATAAGTTCCGTCAGCTCCAGTTAATGCTGTCCAACCACCTGGCAGAAGTGTGACTTGGACATAGGATAACGGCACTCCCGTGGCAAAATCCGTTACGGTGCCATAGATTGTACCAGTCTCTTCTGGCTTTGAACACCCATGCCAAAGTATAACGATGGCGAAAATCATTGATATGATTGTAATCAGTTTTTTCATATTATTTGTTTTTATTAATTATTTCCAATTATACCACTCTCTTTCAAGCGTTTCTCTATATGGGCGAAAATCTTTTTATAAGCAGAACAGAGAAATGTTTTGTGACGGAAATCGCCAGAGGCAAGAAAGCCGTCGTGTATGCAGCCACCGTGACAAATGTTGTACCACTTACATTTGGCGCAACCACTTTGAGTGATATATTCTGCCCGTTTGTAGGTTTCTGATTGTTTTATGCGCGACAAAATCTCCGAAAGAGTTTCCTTGTGCAAATTCCCGTAAGAATACTTTAGCAGGTCGTTATCGCAAAAACGACCACAAGGCATAACGTCTCCAGTTGGGGCAATGGCGAGAAAGTTGTCCTGACAGTTCTTTGAGAACATACAACCTGTGGGCTTTCCAGTGGCTATGTTACTGGCTATCTCCACAAAATTGGACTCCGTTATTTTCCCCTTTTTGTCATAAAACCACAAATCGAATAATTCTATTGCCATTTGCGCGTACTCATCGGGGGTAATACCGTACTCGTCCAAATTATTTTGTGCTTCACCAGAACAAAACAAGGGATTGAACTTGAACCCCACCCCTTCTTCTCTCATAAAATGGTAAAGCTCAGGAATATGTCCAATATGTTTCTTACTTCCCACCACAATACAGCCAATACGCAAACCCCGTTGCTTGCACAAGCGATAGTTAGCAATGATGCGCTCAAAAGTGGGCTCACCGTGAATGCCCATGCGCTGTTGGTCATGAATCGCCTGTGTCCCATCCAACGAGAAGCCCACACGTACATCGTATTGCAAGAAAAGGTCTATCCATTCATCGTCCACCAACGACAAATTGGTTTGCATGGAGTTGTGTATCTCATATTCACCCAATTCCTTCTGCATATAGGCCCAAATCTCGCGATAGTTATCTATTTCCCACAGCATCGGCTCCCCACCATGCCAGATGATGGTAAATTTCTGACGTGGAGATTCTTGCAACATCAGCTTCAGTTGCATAATTATCTGCTTTGCAAAGTCAACATCAAGCAACTGCGACTGTTGCTTGGTTTCATTGCTCAAATAGCAGTATTTGCAACGAAAGTTGCAAGAATAAGTTGGTTTAATGATAAGTGTCGGCATGACTTTCTATAGATGAATTAGGATTAGGTTCTGGCTCTATTTTCATGGAACCTTTCAGATAGTGGCCATCGTTGATATTAGATTGCCTGAATTCTTTTGAGATAACACATCTCTTTGCGCCACTAAATGCATCGTAGCATATTACTATCATCTCAATATACCCGTTGTTGTTTTCTTTCTCAAAGAATTCATCTATTTCTATCTGATTGTTTTCTTTTCCATACCTTTCTTGAATTGACTTATTCACATTTGCAAGATTAATTCTCTTTAATTCAATTTTGCGCTCGTATTTATAATCATACCCCGCCTCCCTATGTTTCAACAAAGGAATGGTTGGGAGTGTTTCCGAATAAAACGAATCATCGCTAAAGTGATATCGAACATAACAAGCAATATCATAGATATTTCTTTTGGGGGAAAGATTCTGGATTTTAAAAAAATACCTTTTTTTACCCTCTTGATTTGTATTTACTCGTGAGAGATCATCCGCAAGTAATATTCTAGGAGATAGAATCTTTGTGGTTAAAAGCCATATTAGCAAAGACATGAGACCTCCCAACAAGAAAGATATTATCAACTTAATTAATTCACCAATATCCATAGTTTTATATTATTGATAATCTGCATCATAATAATCGCCATGACAATCATTATAGTCACCATAATCATCATATTCTCCCCATGGTAAATCACATGAGAAAAAGCAACTCGTTTTTTGTTTTATTACTTCAATTATTCTTTCCTGAGAAAAAGTCAATAATTTTGTTGTTTCCATCTTTTACCGCAATTTCCCTTTACATTGCGAGGTTTTTTAAAAGAAATATTGTTAATTAGTTATCTACACGAATAGCTCGGGCATAATGGAACGTGTTATCATTTTCGCATGATGAAGTAGAATAACTACCTGACCCATGATAATGCACCTCATAATGAACACCTGGTATTTCAAAATTGCATTGCGTTGAACTCCACGACCAAACATAAAATCCGCTATCGCCAAGATTGTTCATAATTGCCGCATTTAGTTCAGCTCCAGTAGGCAATCTCCAATCCGAATATCCATACAGCGTAAGGTTATTGCAATAGCTATTAGCATTGCTCCATGTCATGGTGGTTGGTGCTGCAGGCGCAACTCTATAGGTTTGTCCACCAAATGTAAAGGTCGGCAAATCATTATACGGATGATTTATGGTTTTCTGCTCACCGTAGGTTGTCCCATTAGCGTTAGTGGCGTATGCACGTATGTAATACGTTCCTTCTCCTGGCATTGCAAAAGTTGAAGAAAAAGAACCTGTGCCACTGCCATCTGTGGTGTGATTATGAGCAGAGGACAAGTCGGGATTAGGCGTCGTACCCCAACACACACCACGTGCAATAACAGCATATCCACCGTTTGATGTCACATTGCCTCCGGTTGTTACTGTCGTACCATTTTTCGTTGGATCGGTAGTTATAACAGAAGGCAACCCCGATGTGGTTTGAAACGAAATTTGAGAGCTATAATTTATTCCATGGCTATTTCGAGCGTACGCCCTGACATAATAGGTCGTACTTGATGTCAAATTCGTTGCGGAACCGTTAAATGGACCCGATCCTGATCCAACACCTATATGACTGTCATTTATCGTTGGATATTGATTCGTACTCCAACAAAAGCCTCGTTCGGTGACAGCACTACCGTAATCATTCGTTACATTTCCATTTAACACGGCACTGGTCGCACTGATATTTGAAGCAGCAGAAATAGTTACCGTAGGTAATCCATCTACAGTAGTGAATGACTTATCCTCTCCATAAGCAGTACCCGAGATGTTAGTGGCGTATGCGCGAACATGATAGGTGGTGTTCGGTGTCAAGCCTGTCATATTGGCTGTAAAAGTACCGTTACCTGTGCCACTTGAAATATGTGAACCGTTAATGTCTGGATTACCTACGGTATTCCAACAAATACCTCTGGCAGTCACAGGGAAGCCCCCGTTTCCAGTGACATTTCCGCCTCCCTGAGCTGTGGTAGCCGAAATGTTAGAGACTGTAGTAGTTGTTACATTTGGTAGGCCTGACGTTGTGGTGAAAGGCTTATCCTCCCCATAAGCCGTACCGGCACTATTTGTAGCGTATGCCCGGACATGATAGGTGGTGTTTGATGTTAATCCTGTCATATTTGCGGTAAAAGAGCCGTTACCTGAACCACTGGAAGAATGTGAATCATTGATATCAGGATAACCCGTCATATTCCAACATATCCCTCTTGCAGTTACAGGGAAACCTCCATTCCCAGTGACATTTCCACCACTTTGAGCAGTATTGGATGAGATATTAGAAATTGCTGCGGTTGTTACTATTGGCAATCCATCTGCGGTGGTGAACATTTTTTGAATACCATAGGTAGTCCCTTTCCCATTGGTAGCATACGCACGCACATAATATGGCGTATTCGGATACAATCCTGTAATTGTCCCTGAAAAACTGCCCAATCCGCTTCCCATGCTTAAATGATCACCATTTTCGAGAGAAGGTGATTGATTTAATGACCAACAGACACCTCGCTCTGTCACAGACGATCCTCCGTCACTTGAAACATCACCACCACAGACAGCAGTACTTGCTGTAATATTGGTAATATCACCAGTAATAACGACAGCATCGCTGACTCCCACAGCCCTAACTTCTAATTCATTGCCTGCATTTGCAGATGTAATATGTAAATATGTGGAATTATTACCAGGGGACAAATTCTCGCGATTGATGGTCACAATAACAGGTACTGTCTGACCAGGAACAATGAGGACACTATCAGGAGAAACTGAAGAAATCCAATTACAATCGTCAGAAAGTTTGCAATTAATAGCACTTGTCCCATCATTATGAATATTGAATGATTTTGAGGTGACCGATTGCTCTGCTCCAAAATCCAAAAAAGGCAGATCGCATCCGTTCACATCAGTGATTAACAAAAAGGCAATTGTCTTCTTCATCTGGACATCTCGACGTACATTCTTGCCTGCTTCAAGTACAATAATATAATCATCATCCTTGTCTGAATAATCAGCCTTAGACAGAAACAAAGAGTATTCCCCTGGCTTCAAATCCTGAAACATATAGGTTCCATCGCTGCCCGTTTGTGTCGTCTCACCACTTGGTCTGATTCTGACATTGACATTCTTTAGCGGTTCACCCGTGGCAAAATCTGTCACTGTCCCATAGATTGTGCCAGTCTCTTCGGGTTTTGTACATCCTCCAAAAAGAAAGACAATAGAAATGGTCATCAATGATAAGGCAATCAGCTTCTTCATTATCCTATTTCTTTAAATTGCATCATTTATAAATTATCACTATTTCCGCTGGCGTACTCACAAACTGCGGCATACAATCACCTACAGGTGCACCGATATAGGTCGGGTCGCAAATAACATATTTTCCGCCGTTTACCATGAAGTAGTAACCTGAAACATTCTCGGTAAACCTGACGGCTGTAGCCAAGTGACCTGGATAAAGCAACATAACAACATCCAAATGCAATAGGTCGTGAACCAAAATGGAGAAAAGGATAGAACGATCCTCGCAATCGGAATAGGGGTAATAGAAAAGTTCGTCGCCAAAGAGAGGTCGTTCATATCCGAATTGCTCTTGATCTGTTTGATAGTCGAACGCGGTCTGCACGAAATTCAGAAGGATATTGGCAGCTTCCAATTCGGTTTTTCCAGAAATCTGTTGTTTAAGATTAGGATATAGATTCCGTTTGACTTTTCGACTCAAAGATGCTTTGGCATATTCATCCCATTGACCCGTAACAGGATAACTATTATAAAACTCAATAAGATTCTTGTTCGTAGAAACAGTTGCGGAAGCATTTGGATAACGGCGTGAAGCAAATGTTCTGGGAGAGGACGAATTTTCCGCAAACTGGGGCTCCGCTTGAATGCTTAACGAAGGGGTTTTCTCTCCTTTAAATTTTTCTGTGAAAACAGAATAGGAACCTCCTTCTTTTTCATCATCCATCAAATAATACCATTCACCGTCAAGAAGCAGACATGAATAATTGTACAGAAAGTCCGAAAAGGGAATCAACGGCACTAATTGTCCATCCCTTCTGGCTATTCGGACTTTATAGCCAGATTGAACCAACAAATATACCTGCATGAGTACAGCTTCGTTTGTTCCCTTTCCCATGAAATCACAAGCTAATGTTTTGGTTAATTCGATGTAACCCCAATCATTTAAGGAAAGTTGCTCCTTATATCGAAAACAGTCGTCGGCTACTACGTCAAAACCATTTGCGGACATCTTCTTCCATGCTTCGGCAGCTGAAGATTCAGAAGCGTCGGCAAGAATAAACCTTTGTGTTTTTTGTAGATGGACATTGCAAGGTGTATGATGAAATTGAAACGAATACTGTGGCGATTCCTCCTTATCCGGTCTTGCTATAGGCTGAAATGGTTGGGGTGATTCCGTTTCTACTGGTTTAACAACCTTTCCTATTGGCACCAGTTTCGTTGGTGCGACTTCGTTGTCAGACTTCACAACAGGTTTTGGGGGCTCTGGACGTACTGGTATTGGTTCCGCTGCTCGTAGTTGAAACGTTTTCCAACTCACTTTCATTCTTTCGGCGTATGCCGCGTTTACTTTATCACGAAAATCTGCATACTCACGATTTTTTGAATTCGCAAATTGGTTAAACTGTTGCCGCATACTATTTCGAATAGAATCAAACTTATCGTTCTGTCCAAAAGAAATAGTGAACAAAATGGAGAAAAAGAAGCAGATAAACAAACGTTTTTTCATTGTGTCATTCAATAGGTTTTAAAAAAATCGGTACATAGCGACGCTCTCCTGGATAAACATTTTGAGCACTAACTGCATTTACGCAAAAACCTTCTTTTTGAGCTAACACTCTATAAGAACTCGGAGCATTCGCTGCAGTTATTTCAAAAGAGCCATCATCACCAGTGATAACTTGTTGACTTCCTGGCTGAACCACCACCAAAGCTCCTTTAATGGGGGCATCTGTGCTTGAGGACATGACAATGCCATAAAGTGTACATGTGGTTTCTGCGGGCTTTCGAGTACATGACACAACTGAAAGAAACAATATTATTTCAAGAACAATAATTATTTGATTGTTTCCCATTATTAAGGATTTGATTGTTTTGGTTCCAGAATGATATATGCGGTCTCTTCTCTCCCAGGATGAAGTGTCAAATTAACCCAGTTTGTTGAATAACCTTCTTTCTGAGCCTGAATTTTAAATTGATGATTTGTCACCTGTAAATCTTCAAAAACCACTATTCCGTCCGAGCCTGTAAAATCGTTGGCAGTACCTGGAGTTAATGTTACCAATGCTCTGTCTAGGGGTTCTCCTTCTGGAGGCAATGCTCCTGAATAAACATAAACCGTAAGAGTACATTTTGAATCATACGTTACAGGATCACATGATGCTAAAGCGAAAACCACAAAGAATAGACAAAAGGTAATTTTAATTTTCTTATTCATAGCAAACTAAAATCTAAGATTAAATGCAATTCCTGTGCTGTTGGACGACACATACGGACTAAATGTCAGCATTTTCCCATCAACAGACACGTATGGTCTTCCTTTTGCAAAGGCACCATCAATAATATTCCATAAATATAAAGCAACCGCTCCACCAATACATGCATATTGAGAAATTTGACATATTCTCGCCATCTTTTCATAATATTTTCCCATATCATAACTGGCGTCCGGCATCTTTTTTGTGTAATAATTACATAGCAATTGTGTTGTTGCGATTCCTCCAACAAACAACACCTCGCCAGTGATAAAAGCAGCACCTTTACCTGTGCTTCCTTTATAAATCTGTGCCATACCAGGCACAAACACACGGGCGGAGAAAGGATATTTGTCTCCTACATATACGTTGTCTAAAGCATTGTCTGGATGGGTTGCTGTTTGAACGAGCAGATATACCTTGTATCCCCCTTGTGGTTGTTTTTCAGTATATTCGTCAAGAATGTTGGCTTTTACGACAATACGACCACTTTCTTTTTCTACAATACAACCATTCGCCCATTGATACGAACCTCCAGTGTACATATCTCTGTCTTTGACGATCTCAATTGTGGACAATTCCTTTGCCTGTGTCTCTGTGTATGCAAAACCTCCACAAAAAACCTTAATGTATGAATTTTCCAAGGGAACATAACCAGTATTAAGCCATGATGGAGCTTCTTTTTGAGCTAAACATGCGTGATTCATCAGCAATATCACAAACATAATTGCTCCTCTAATTACATTCTTAGCATTTCGAGATTTTGTATGATTCATACTTCTATAAACATTTATCTGACAATAGGCTTCTTTACGTATTTTATATTAGAAACACTGAAAGCAAACAACATCGACATTGTTTGCTTTCAGTGTTATTTAAAACATTAATTGTTTCCAGCACCTTGATCGTTTTTCAAGTGTTCGCGAAACTCTTTCTCGAAGTTGTCCATTTGTACATTAGCACGTAGAATCGCATCTTCTTTGATGGCTGCTTTTGATTCTCGAATAAATTCATCAACTGAAATTTTAGCATTATATTCCGCCTCCCATTGTCCTTTTTCATTTTTCTTTGAATCAGAATAACATTTGATAGTGCGAGAAATAGATTTGTTAATTACAGATTGAAATCCTTGGTTAATTTTTCTTAATGTAATAGCATCGTAAGCATCGGTAGATATAAGTTCTTGCTTCGCTGACATATCTTCAACTACACCTTTTACAGTTTGTTCAAGGCGCAATTTGAGTTTCCTTTGGCAGTTGACAAGTGCATCCGCCTCTGCAGCGTCTCTGTCCGCACTTGTTGCATAACCAATATCTGTCATATACTGGTCGTCATCATCGCACGCCTGTGAGATACTGCGCTCTACCCTTTTTCGTTCGCGTTCTGCGCGTAATTCATCTACTGTTTGCGCCATAAGGTCGTTAATCATCATCATGCCAATGAATAGCATGGAACTAATAATCATTACTTTTTTCATCACTTTAAGATTTTAATTAATAATAATATATGCACTAAACTAATGTTCAGAGTGCAAAAATAGCATAGGAAATGTCCTTTTAGTTTATACACCTATGTAATAAATATTCTTACACCCTACTTCACCGCCTTCACCTCCGTCACCTTGCACTCGCCGTTTTCCAGCTCCACGGTGATTGCCAATTTAAGGGTCACTTTGGTACTGTTCTGTGAACCATATAGCTCCGTCACGAAGTCGTGCTCGAGCACGCGGGAGATGCGCTGGAGCAGCGACAGGTCGATGTTCTGCCGCTTGAAGATGTCGTAAACGTTCTGCCGGTGGCAGTTCAACCGACGGGCAAATTCGCTCACGCTCAAGCCCGATGCCTCAAAATATTCCTTTACTTTTTCTCCTGCGTGTACTTTCATAGCTTCTTACGATATGTTCACCAAACACCACACAAAAAGAAAGTGGAGCTTTCATTCGACAGTCTCCACTCGGTAGGGTCTGGACTCCCTGTTAGTAAGATACTGAAGAACAAGCCCCACCTATTTCGTATTTGGCATAAATACTCGTAGGCAAGCTTGATTTCCGATATCCGTACTAACATTCGCGAATTGTCCAGATTCACCGAGACGGATAAGCGAAAACTCGCTTTCTTTTCAATAAAAAACCGCTGCCCTGCCTTCGGCAGAACAACGGGGCAAAGATAGCAAATTTAATGCACTATCCATCCAAACAAAAAAATTTCCACCTTCCTCTTGACAAACGCGGTTTTTTGTTGTATCTTTGCAATCTTAAATTTTAAACTTAAAAAACAAAATCTTAATAGCATGAACCAAAACAATGTAATAGCTCAAAACGGGCAAATCACCACTAACACTGGCGAAATCATCCTCTACCAGCCAGACAGCAGCATCCGGTTGGAGGTGAGAATGGAGGAGGAGACGGTGTGGCTCACGCAGGCGCAGATGGCATATCTATTCCAGAAGGACAGATCTGTCATCACCCGACACATCAACAATATTTTCTCGGAAAAAGAACTGGATGAAAAAAGCAATGTGCATTTTTTGCACTTTGCTCATTCGGACAAACCTGTAAAATACTATAGTCTTGATGTCATTATCTCCGTAGGGTATCGTGTCAAATCACTCCGGGGCACACAATTTCGCAGGTGGGCAAATGGGGTAATCAAGGAATACATGCTACGAGGATTCGCATTCCAACAGCGTCTCAAACAGACAGAAGATCGTATCGACCGTCGTTTAATCGAACATGATAAAAAAATCGAACAGTTAACAGATAAGGTTGACTTCTTCGTACGTACCGCTCTGCCTCCAGTGGAGGGCATCTTCTACGACGGCCAAATTTTCGATGCCTACGCCTTCGCCTCCGACCTGATACGCTCGGCAAAGAGACGTATCGTCCTCATCGACAACTACATCGACGATTCGGTGCTGTTGCTGCTATCGAAACGATCGGCGGTTGTGGCAGCAGAGATTGTCACGCGGCGGGTCTCGGAAACGCTTACCCTCGACCTCGAACGGCACAACCGTCAGTATCCGCCCATATCCGTCAGGGAATGCGACCGCTACCACGATCGATTCCTCATCATCGACGACACCGTCTATCACCTCGGTGCGTCGCTAAAAGATTTGGGAAAGAAGCTATTTGCGTTCAGCAAGATGGAAATTGTAGCAGACGAAATATTTCAACCTCAAAACAATCATTTATCATCATGAACAACCTAAATCAGCGAATCACGCTATGCTCTGTGCTCCTTGTACCATTTTTTATTGTATTTTACAACCTGAGATTTTAAACTTCAAAAACAAATTATTAACATTATGAATCAGAACAATACGGTAGCACAAAACGGGCAAATCACCACTAACACAGGCGAAATCATCCTCTACCAACCGGACAACAGCATCCGGCTGGAGGTAAGAATGGAGGAGGAGACAGTATGGCTCACGCAGGCGCAGATGGCAATGCTATTCGGTGTTGATCGCACCGTAATAGTGAAGCATATTGGAAACATATTCAAAACCAATGAATTAGAAGAATCCCCAACATGTGCAAAAATTGCACAACTTCAACAAGAAGGAAACAGACAAGTTTTACGAGAAGTGAAATATTACAACTTGGACATGATCATTTCGGTTGGTTTTAGGGTCAATTCTATTAACGCTACTCGTTTCCGCCAATGGGCAAACTCTGTACTGAAAGAACACCTACTCCGCGGATATTCCATCAACCAACGGTTTGAACGCTTAGAGCAGCGTGTCAGCAAAGCCGAAAAACAAATTGGCCTTTTCGTGCGTACAGCTCTGCCGCCTGTGGAGGGCATCTTCTACGACGGCCAAATATTCGATGCATACGCTTTCGCCTCCGACTTAATACGTTCGGCTCAGAGATGCATTGTCCTCATCGACAACTACATCGACGATTCGGTACTGCTGATGCTGTCGAAACGAGCGGAGGGTGTGACGGTGGAGATTGTCACGCGACGGATCTCGGAAACGCTGACCCTCGACATTGAACAGCACAACCGCCAATATCCGCCTATATCAGTCAGTGAAAGTGACCGCTTCCACGACCGTTTCCTCATCATCGACGACACCGTCTATCACCTCGGAGCTTCCCTTAAGGACTTGGGAAAAAAGCTTTTCGCGTTCAGCAGGATGGAAATTGACGCGAAGGAAATATTTCAACCGCAAAACAATCATTTATCATCATGACCCAAATCCCCATCATTGCCATTTAGCGTCTTCAGATACTCCGTGGCGTCGCGGAAGAAATCATGGCCCAGCAAAATGGAGGCGCGAATCAGGAAACTGCTGTCCAAATGGCTACGGTTCAGCAACTTGTACATGTTGCTGCGGTCGCTGTTCATCTGCAGGGCAAACCAGTTCACAGACCGCCCCTCCCGCTGCAACTGATACTTGATCAGGTTGCCGAAATGGAGATCATATAGTTTCTCGTCGTTGTTGTTCACAAGTTCCAATAATTCGCGTAATAAATAACATTCAGAGCGATTTTCGGTCATTTATCCCTACTCATGAGATTTTCCAAAATCCCTTATTTTAGAGGCAAATCGGAAGATCATCTGCACCAAATCGCTTCAATATTAATTTCTGTGCAAATTACCACATTTTTTTAACAAAATATAGCATTAATTTGTGGTAAATTTTACCACAAATTGCGGCGAAATTTACCACATTGTTAACTACATTTCCTCCACATCACAAAATTCACGTTCTCCGCATCCTTCCAACGGTGCACGTCGGTGCCCCAGGAGCTGAAACCGCTTTCCCGGTTGCGGAAGAAGCCGTAGGCGTCGGCGCCGACGAGGGAGATGGCGTTCTGCACGCCGAGGTCCACCAACGACTGCGCGAAGTCGTGGAAGGACTCGTTATCGAGACTGCTGACCACCACTACCCTGCCCTCAAGTTCGCACAGGGCGTGGCGCACGGCCTTGTTCTTGGGCTTGTTCTCGACCATCCGACCGTTGCTCACCAATGGATACTGCCGGAAGAAATAGCCGTCTTGATTCGTGGTCTCCTCAAACAGCGGGGTGCTCGGCGCCATACCGAGCTGGATTTTCCCGTCCAAGATGGCACAGAAACCCTTTTTGGCAACCCCGCGCGACAAAAGCTCCCCTTTGAGGACAAACGCACCCACTATACCACCGTTGTCGGCACGGATATCGGCCGCCTGCAAACCCAAAACAAGACTTTCATCGGTAGTGTCGGGGATGCCGAGCGAGAGCTCCGGCACGGCGTTCACGGGGGTGAGGATGCACAACGGCACATCGTTGATGACGGTGTCGCTGACGAGCACGTCGGCAGGCTCGCCCTTATCGAGCGTCGGGGAAACGGGCTCGGGTGTCGCCTCAATGACATCATATCCAGCTTCAGGAGCGACATAACTGTCTAAGGAACGTCGGGAGTGAATGCTCCATAGCGTCAGCAGGCTAACCACCACCAAAACGACCAGGGCCACCCAGAACCACCACTGCCGATAGAGCCGCGGTTTGCGCTCGGATGACGTCGGGGCAGCCGAATTACCGATGATCCGGATTTCGTCGTCGGATATATCATCAAAATGCATCATTGTTCTTCATTTTTTGGTTCCACATAATCTTTCAGCTTCTTCAACGCCTCCTTGGAGGCTTCAAGACTAATCTTAAAGGTATGGCAGTCGGAAAGGATAATCTGTTTTTTGGACGGGTTGATATAGTGTACGAAATTCAGGTTGACAATCAGACTCTTACCGATGCGCACGAAACACTCTCTCGCGACCGGCATCTGATCATGAATCATCACCTCAATCATCCCAAGTTGCACCGTAACGGTATGCTTGTACCCGTCACGCGTGCCCATGTCCGAATAATTCCCGTCACTGGAGACATAAACCAAGCTCTCCGCCGGAATGCGGATCAACTCGTTGGCGTTGGTGATGGTCAGGTAATCGGACATTATCTAAAATTAATTCGGCAAAAATACAATAAATTCAATAATACCACGCACAGGCCCGCCATTCGTCTGTGCAATTCGGATCGTAATCGCACCCTCGGTCGCAAAACGTTTCGCGCACGATGGGGAGGAACTCCTCGACGGTTTCCGTCCAGCTCCAGCCACCGTAATCATGTTTGACCTCCTCAACCCGCATCAACGCCTGCTTCTTTTCGCTGTGCAGAATGGTGCACTTCATGGTCAAAATCTCATCGCCGTCGTACTGCAATGCCTTGTCCAGCCAGGCATCCACTCGTTTGTGCGCGTCCGCGTCTATGGAGTAGTCACCACCCGGCACGCCAGACCCGTCGTGGGAGCTGTAGTTCCAGCCGTATTCGTAGTAGTTCAGCGCCCATGCATTGCCGATGGTGCTGCGGAAAAGACCCACCGCGTAAGCGTAAGCAGCTTTGGCACGGATTTCCGCCGAAGGGTCCGTCTCCGCTAACTTCCGCAACCGCAGCATCAACTGGCAGAAGGTGGCTTTGCACGGGTTCCGGTCGTATTCCGCAGCCGGGTTGAAGGGCAGTCCGAAGTTCGCCTTGTTCTTCTTCACGTTGATCCAGCCCTCCGCAAAGGCGTTGCGGTGCGTCCCGCCAATGTATTCGGCAATATTCTGTTTGTTCGGGAAATCCGGCGACATCTTCCGCAGATAGACGAGCGCGGAGTCGTACTTTTCCAACCGCATGTATTTGGTGGCTAACAACTCGTTGTAGAAACTAAAGTCGCGGTAGCTGTGCTGCAACACAAACTTCTCTGCCGCCGTCCGACCGCCCGACCGCATGAACCGCACGTAACGTTGCACATTGGCAATGCTGGTGGTGTCCATATAGACGAAAAAACGGGTACTATAGTCGTAATTCTTGCGCCAAGAGACGGAATCGGCCGTCAAAACGGGCATCTTGCCGGTTTCGTTGTAATAGTCGTACTCGTATTCGGAGAGATAGGACTCGCGATAAATCGGCGGATGGAAATAGACCACATCGCCGAAGCGGTCAATCCCTTTCCGAAGCAACCCCTGACGAGAGTATCCGCGTATCTTTTTGAGATCCACAGGGGTCATAATCTCCTCATACAGATTCAGATAAGCCATGCTTTTGTAGGCCATCCCACATCGTTCGAAATGGGGAATGATGCCTAACAAGATGGTGCGGCGAAGTATCTTAATTTGGTGGAGGGCTAAGAAGGCAGTATCTTCCGGCAACGAACTTCCCATGTCATACTCCCACCAATCGGGGATGCCCTCCTTTTCGATTTTACGGACCAGCCACTGCAGGTCGGGGAAAACCACGGCCTCGTAGTTCGCATCCATATCCGTTCGCACGCTGTTGAACACGAGTCGCATCATGCGGATGTTGTCCTTCACCGCAGGCGTTCCGCGCAATTTCCCCGCCTCGTTGATGAGTTGCACAACGGAGGCGGTGTCGCCGTTGATGTAGGCGAGCGCGGCCTTCGCGGAGACCCACAAAGCGGGATTGCGGTTCTTCCCATCCCGCACTATCTCGTCGGCTAACGCATTGAAGGCGTTGGTTTTACTGACATCTCGCGTATAATAGTAGTGCGGATGCCAAATGCTGTAGGGAGGATCGTAGCTGACGTGACTGTTTTTGTCGAAGTAGGTGTTGACAAATTCCTGCACCATGAATTCAAAAGCCTTGCTGTCAGGCTCTTTCTCGTAAATCTTCCGCAGCACCTCCACATCGTAGTGCAGCCTCGGATCGTAGAATCCGATGCCCGCATAGACGATGGCGGCCTCCGCATCGCGGTCGATCCGCCGCAACGCCCCCGCGTAGTAATTCAGGCACTGCTTCCGCAAGACGCTCTCCGGAACCGTCTTGCCATAGCGTTCCCAAAGGACAATACATCCCTGATAATCATGGGCATAAAAACATTTCCGCATCACCTGCAGCAGGAATCGGTTGCGGATCTCCTGGTCTTTGCAGCTGAGGATGGCACCCTCGTCCAGCGTCTCCACCTGCGAGATGCTCAGGTCGTATCGGGGCAACTCATCCTCGTCATACCAATAACGCTCGCCGGTCTTTTCGCTGTAATACCACTCCGATCGCTCCCACACCGCCTGATGGATATAGTCCGAATCGGTGGTTTTCAGCAACGTCCAGTAGCCAAGCGCTTCCTTGTCGTTATGGTCATACAGGTAACGAAAGAATTTATTATCGGTCTGTTCATTAAGGACATACAGATCATACAGCGCCGCTTCCACCGCTTCGCGCGAAACTTTCCCCTTGACACGATTGTGCCAAAAGGTGATGTTCTCTTCGCGAAACGCCTCGTTGAGCTTGCCTTGCCATTCGTTGTAGGAACAGTTGTGACCGGTGTAGAAAAACCAGTGCCACTGGGGCTCAACCGGATCGGGATAACCGCAGGGGAAGGCGGTCATGCAGCTGAGCATCAGGATGCCGCTAATCAAAAAAAGCCTTGATTTCATCGGGATTGTATTTAGAGAGTTGAACGGAATCCAGATGGTAGAGCACCACGGGCATCTTGCCGTAGTTCTTCTCCACCAACGACTTGACCTGCAGGATGGTTTCGGCGGAAACCTCTTCACGGCGGACATACTTCACCGCCTTGTCGGGAACATCCTCACTGGTGATTTCATACAGCCCACCGCCCAGATTTTTCAGCTGAGCAGTATCGTGACGTTCGTACGGCGTTCTGTTCAGCCGCACGAACTTCTTGGTGGCATCGAACTCCACATCCCACGAATAACAGGGAAGCGCGAGTTTCAGCGGCAGTTTGTACTGCTTGAGGTATTTGGCGTAAGGTTGCACATCCTTGATGTCGAGAATGGCGTTTTTGGTCTTGAAATCCTTGAAATCGCCGGTGTTGTAGCACATCAGCACGCCGTAATCCACCTCGGGCGGCGTTTGCGCAAGCTGGTGCAGCCGGATGGTCGAGGAGACCTTGATATCCGTTCCGAAGTAGGTTTTCAGCGCCTTCCGCACATCTACGAGGAACTGGAAGTAGGCCTCACGGGTGCTCTTCGTCCAGTCGCAATCGAACTGCACCTCGTTGATCTTGATCGCATTCTTGACACACATCGCATGGATCCGGTGCGCCAGATGGTCAGTGAACGACTCATACTCCACAATCGCCTCGGGGGTGATGAAGATCACCGGTACGACGTGGACATTGTCGAAGGATTCCCCGTTATCGAACGAGATGGTGGCCACGGGCACGCATTTGTCATCGTCGCGCCACCCATGGTTGGGTTCCACATCGAAGAAGCGGATGTACATCGTCTGGATCTGGTTGTCGGCGAGGAACTGCCGTTCGTAATCGTTAGTACTGTACCATGTGCGCCAGAAATAGACGGAATTTTCGCCGCTATACAGCGTGTTGTTGGGATTCTTGTGCCGACAGCCCGCACAACAGAGCAGGGCCACCACGCACATCAGGATCAATTTTCTCATTGCCTTAAGAATTTGAATTCGGCGGCAAAGATAGAAAAACCCCTCCACACGTTGCGCGGGTGAAGGGGTTGTTTGTATGAAATGGTATTTCTGTTGTATGAAACGGCGTTTGCCCTATTCCTTGATACAACGGATGCTGTAACCCAGACCTGTATGGGTCTCGAGTTCGCGCACCTCGTCGCAATCGTAACGGAGGTAGATTGGCACTGTGGTGACCTCGCCGTTGACAATGCGGACAGACCAGAAATAGCCGTCGGTGTAGAGACCTTCGAAACGTTGCGCTGCACCGTTGTAGAAGCCCGCAGGCAACCACGTAAATTCTGTGGTGTTGGTACCGCCACCACCAATCCAGTATTCCTGTGAACGGAGTGCCGCGATTCCGTAGGCGTTCAGTTCCTCGTACTGTTCCGGTGTCGGCAAATACCAGCCCTCCGGACAAATACCTTGAATATGGCCGTTTTCGTTAATCACACTGTCATGAACGGCAGCCTCGAAGCAGTAGAGCAGACCGAAAATATCGACGTTCTGCTGCGTGTTGGGATACAACGTACTGCTGTACTCATAGATGCACGGGATGGTGTCACCGCAAGAGCCGTCAGCGTTCTGGTAGCGATGAGACTCCAGGTTGCGCTGCGTCCAGCAGTAGGTACCCACACGCACACCGTGGTAGAAGTTGCCTTCGCAGTCCACCGCATCAGGACAGCCCGGGAAGGTGATGTTCACCACCTGCTCGCAAGTATCCGGCTCGCATGAGGATAACGTGTCTTCAGCCACCCATTGGATGGTCGTGATTCCTTCGGGGAAGAGGTAGCCGTCCGGAATATTGTTGGTGATCTCCGTAAACTGCATACGCCAACCGGTCAACTGGGGTGTGCCGAGCGTCTCAGGTGAGATATAATACGGCAGCGGATCGCCATAATTCAACATAATGGAGACTGGTGGCGGACATGTCATCGTTCGCCGAGTCGGTGCCGGGACCACAACATTCGCCATGGTGAAGCATTGGTACGTCGTGTCACGAACAATTATCGCTCGGAATCCTGAAGGCACATGTGTGAAAATGGAATCTGTCTGCCATGTAATGTTACCCTGGATGTTTATACCGTAGTCAACATTCTTCATGGAATCAGCAGGATGATCCACCACGACGATGATTACTCCGTCATTACCACAAACATTGGCGATAGGAATGGAGTGAGCTCGGAAACTCGGACACTCCACCGTGACAACCATGTGATAAATCGTATCGCACTGATAAGAGCCAGGAGCAGCATAGGCCGTATCGGTATGGAAACCGGGCTCTCTGATGGTATCGCCACGCCACACAACCCTTCCAGCTTGAATATCATCCACTTCAACCGTGTCATATTCGTAAATCTCCTCGGTACCACCCGTGATATCCAAGTCGAGGTGGACAATACTGTCGCAGCCGCTCGCATTGGTAAACGTCTTCGTATAGACACCGCTCTCGATTAAGAGCGTGTCACCCCATCGATAGGAACGACAAGCAAACGTATCAATGGTGAGTTCATCCGACCTTCCTATCGTGAGATGCAGAGAATCATAATGCGTACATCCGGTTTCTAAATCAAGATGCGCGAAACCATAGTCACCCGTGCTGGCGTACGTCTCATTATTTCTTGGCCAAGTATAGGGCAGACCGTCACATTTTTTAACCGTGTCATAATGATTCTCCGGCTTTATAACCGTCAAATGCAGCCGCACGATGGAGTCGCAGCCATGGACATTGGCACCCGACATGGTGTAAGTGGGCAGTTCTGACGGGGTCTCCGTGTAGGTGGAATCGTGCCAAGTGAAGCTATAGCAACCCGTAGCAATCGTGTCACCATAGCTCTTGTGGTAAATAATCAAATGCAACGTCACGATGGAGTCGTTGCCGTATTGGTTGGCGTTTTCAAGGACATGGACCGGATTGGTAGCTGGAGTCACCGTGTAGGTGGAATCGTACCACGTGTAACTCTCGCATGCAGTGTCATAGATGTCGCTGTATGTCTTCAGAATCACCGTCAGATCCAGTTTGACAATGGAGTCGCAGCCGAACCGGTTACCGCCCACAATCGTGTAGGTCGGGAACTCGGACGGAGTCTCTCTGTAGGTTGAATCATGCCACGTGTAAGGCTCGTAAGCTATCACCGTGATGATACTGTCGGTAACCGGGTTCACCTTCAAGGTCATCGTCACCACGCTGTCGCAGCCGTTGGCCGTATGCAGCGTCGCGATCTTCGTACCGGCATCGTCAAAGTCCACCCCATTCCAAGTAATCGGCAGATCGTTGACGCAGATAGTGGAATCATCGGCAACTTGATAGACCGGATTCACGTGCAGGGTCATCGTCACGATGCTGTCGCAATGATTGAGAGTAGATAACGTTACCGTCTGCGTGCCGGCCTCAGCGAATAATACGCCGTTCCAGTTAACCGGCAACGCATTGGCACATACTGTGGAATCGTCGGTAACGTTATAGGTTGGATTCACATGCAAAGTCATCGTCACCACGCTGTCGCAGCCGTCAACCGTCTGCAACGTCACATCCTTTGTGGCAGCTGCTTCAAATTGTGTCTCGTTCCAAATGATAGGCAGTGCGCTGGCACACACGGTGGAGTCATCGGTAACGTGATAGATCGGGTTGACCGTCAGATGTAACGCCGTGACACTGTCGCAACCCGTCACAAGGGAAGCGATGGTATCATAATAGACATTCGTCGCATTCCGCGGCAGATGACCGAATTCGTAGTCCGTACCCTCACAAATGACTTGATAAATGTCCACATGATAGGTCGGATTAATCAAGATTTGCTGCACCTGGACAGAGTCGTTACAATGGTCGGACACCGTCCATGTTCTGGTCAGGGTATCCTGCGTCGTGACATGGTTGGTCACCACATCGCTGTACGTCACCTGCAGGTCAGCCGCAGCAACGCAGTTGTCGGAGAGGATCCGCGGACCGCCCATTGCGAGGGTGTCTGCCTCGTAAGAACCGTCCAATTGACGACAAATGGTATTGTTGGCGGGCACCGTAAAGGCAGGCTTGATCGTATCCTTGACGTAGTACGTACAAGTCCACGTCAGGGTATGCTCAGGCACACAATCCTGATAGGTGTAACGATAAACTACCGTATCCGCGCAACCATGGGTCGTGCTGTCAACGGCAAACGTCGGAACGATGGCATTCTGACAAGCGTTGGTCACCGTCGGCGGAACCGGACGGGTTACCTCTGCGATGCACTGCACGCGGTTCACGACATTGGCGGGCACCGTGAACGGCTTGGGCGTCACACGGTAAGTGTAACTCCACGTGTAATTCTCGCCATTGACAGTGTAGGTATAGACAAACGTACTGTCGCCGCAACCGCCATACAAAGTACTGGTGTTGACACCGTCATATAAGTCGATCGTATCACCGCAATTGACGATGATCGGCTTCGTAGGAGCCGTAATCTCGCTCACACAATACACGTAGGTCGTGTCGTTCTCTTCCGGAGTGAACTGGCCGGGAGTCAGCGTGTAAACGAACGTCCAGACAGACTGGTTTCCGGAACAGTCGGTATAGGTGTAATGATAGGTCACCGTACCGGTGCCGGTAGTCATATTCACGTCGGCAATACTATCCTTATACATCGGAATAACCCGGTTGCCGCAGACATCCGTGATGGTATCCACCTTCGGACGGTGCACATCCACCAGACAGGTAGCCGTACCTTGTCTGTCGGCAGGAATCGTCAACGGAGCCGGCACGATGTGGAACGTGAACGGCCACGTCTGCTGATGTCCTGCACAGTCGGAATATTTATAGTTGAACACCAAATCACCTTGACAGCCGCTATAAGCTGTGCTGTCGATGATGACCGTGTCCGGAGTGAGCGTATTTTCGCAGGCATCCTTCACCGTAGGCATCGGGACATTCGCCACTTTGGCCTGAGACAGACAGTTCACGGTCTTCTCCGTGATTTCAGCCACCACCGTGATGGCATCCGCATGATTGACGGTAAAATGCTGGGAAATCTGGGCGGTGTTGCCGCAACGATCCGTCACCGTGTAGGTTCTGGTCACGTTGATCACGCACGCGGAATCCACCACGTCTTGGCTGGTAAGGACGAGATCCGCCTCAGCAACACAGTTGTCGCTAATCGACAGA
>ONCM01000032.1 GCA_900316305.1 uncultured Bacteroidales bacterium
CTCGGCACCGCCGCGCTTGGCGACCCGCGCCGCATCGATGGCCACGTTGCCGCCGCCGACCACGACGACCTTGCCGCTGACCTTCGTGCCGCAATTGCACGTGTGCAGGAAATCGATGGCCGTGGTGGTTCCGGGCAGATTCTCGCCGGTGATGCCGGGAAGTTTGCCGCCCTGACAGCCGATGGCCACGTAAAAGCCCTTGTATCCTTGATCTCTAAGTTGCTGTATAGTAATATCTTTGCCGACCTCCACGCCGGTGCGGATCTCCACACCGATTTCGCGCATGATGTCGATCTCGGCTTTGATAACCTCCTTGTCGAGTTTATAGGACGGGATGCCGTATTGCAGCATACCGCCGGGGATTTCGTCTTTCTCGAACACGGTGGGTTTGTAGCCCATCGTGGCGAGGTAGTAGGCGCAGCTCAGACCGGCAGGGCCGCCGCCGATGATGGCGATCTTCTCCTCCCAGAATTCCTTCACGTTGGAACAGATGTTCACTTCCGGCACGAAGCGGGTTTCTGCCTTGAGATCCTGTTCCGCGATAAACTTCTTCACCGCATCGATGGCGATGGGCTGGTCGATGGTGCCGCGCGTGCAGGCATCCTCGCAGCGACGGTTGCAGACGCGCCCGCAGACCGCCGGGAATGGGTTCTCGCGCTTGATGAGTTCCAAAGCCTCCGTATATTTGCCCTCGGCAGCCTTCTTCAGATAGCCTTGCACCGCGATATGCGCCGGACAGGCCGTTTTACAAGGTGCTGTACCGGTCGGATAGCAGTTGATGCGGTTCTTGTCGCGATAGTCCTCGTCCCACTTCTCCGGTCCCCACTTCTTGGCATCGGGCAGTTCCTGTTTCGGATAGGTCTGCTCGCCGTGCTTGGTGCAGAGTTTCTGTCCCAGACGTACAGCTCCCGCAGGACAATATTCCACGCAACGACCGCAAGCCACGCAGTTCGTCGGATCTACCTTCGCCACGTAGGCACTGCGGGAGAGATTGGGGGTATTGAAGAGTTGCGAAGTACGCAACGCATTGCAGATCTTCACGTTGCAGTTGCAGATGGCGAAGATTTTGCCTTCGCCGTCGATATTGGTCACCTGATGCACGAAACCGTGGTCCTCGGCTTTTTTCAAGATGGCCATGGCCTCGTCGTAGGTGATGTAATGGCCGCGGTTGGTCTCCACCAGATATTCGGCCATATCGCCCACGCCGATACACCAGTCGCGGTAGTCGTCGGCGCAACCTTCATCCAGTTTCTTGCGTCCATAACGACAGCTGCAGATGCCCACCGCCAAGTGACCTTCATAGCGTTTGAGCCAGTAGGAAATATGCTCAATGTCTGCCGTTTGGTTCTCCATGGAGATAGCCTTCTCCACGGGAATCACGTGCATACCGATACCTGATCCGCCCATGGGCACCATCGGCGTGACCTTCTCTAATGGCAGGAACGTCATGCGCTCGAAAAACATGGCCAACTCGGGGTGCTTGTCCATGAGCTCGACGTTCATGTTGGTATATTCGGCACTGCCGGGCACGAACATCGGCACCCAGTAGATACGAGCGTCACGCTCGAACGAGGTGCCCGCCACAGGACCTTCTTTAGTATATTTGTCGCCATAGTCGTACTCCAGCATTCCGAAGAACGCCAGTTTGTCGAGCAGTTCATCGAACGATTTGTCGTCCGGGGTATAATGTTTTTTAGCGTTCCACTCGTGGAGTTCCGCGTATGTGTGATGCTCTCTTACTTTGAAGAAGTTGCCTGGGAGCATGTCCAAGAGCAGATCCAGCGAGGCTTCGCGGGTTACGGCGTCCATTTCATCCTCAAAGATGCAGGCGAGGCCCCAATACTCAGGGGCGTCGGTCGTCATCTTGATTTTTCCGGGAACGCGGTCCGTGACGTGACGGACGAACTTGATTAACTTGGGGTTCGGGTTCTTGTCCCCTTTGTGTTTCGGGACAAATTTGGTGGACATTTCGGGCATATTACGATATGTTTGGTGACTTTGTGTAATGACGGCTACTACCGAGCTCTTGCCCTTTCGGGGCTGCTTAAGGAAGTTGTTTTAGAAGCCAATCGGCAAGGTGGTCGAGGCCGAAGCCGGTTTTAGCGGAAATGGGGATGATTTGGGCTTGGGAGTTGCGGAGGTGGATGTATTTTTTGCAGCGTTCGAGATCGAAGTCAAAGTAGGGCACTACGTCCATCTTGTTGATGATGACGAGGTCGCAGACGGTGAACATGAGCGGGTATTTGAGGGGTTTGTCGTCGCCCTCGGACACGGATAGGATCATCGCGTTGCAGGTGGCGCCGGTGTCGAATTCGGCGGGACAGACCAGGTTGCCGACGTTTTCGAGGACAACGAGATCGACCTCGTCAAGGTTGAGGTTGTCGAGACCTTGTCGGGTCATCTCCGCGTCGAGGTGGCACATGCCGCCGGTATGCAGCTGGATGGAGGGCACGCCGGTTTTCTCCTTGATCTTCACGGCATCCACGTCGCTGTCGATGTCGGCTTCCATCACCGCCACCCGCACCTTGTCTTTGATGCGGTTCAGCAGCTGTATGAGGGTGGAAGTCTTGCCGCTGCCGGGCGCGGACATCAGGTTCAACAGATAGACGCCTTTGCGCTTCAATTCGTCGCGCAACGCGTCTGCATCTTTCTCATTATCAGCAAAGACGCTCTTCTTAATTTCAATGATTTTCACTTCGTCCATATCGTCCATCATATCTTAACCGTCTCAAAACAGATTGAGACCGCAAAGATACAAAAAATTCAATACAAACAAAAATGGTGAATACTTTATTCAGTATTCACCATTTTTCATTCTACATTCTTCATTCTACATTCTTCATTCTTAATTGGAAAACACGTATTGAATAATGTTCGCTCCCATTTGCAGGGCTTTGGTGCGGATGGCTTCGGAGTCCTTATGGACGACGAAGTCCTCCCAACCGTCGCCTAGGTCGCACTCGTAAGTGAAGAGGAAGACCATGCGGCCCTCCCAGAAGAGGGCGAATGCTTGCGGCGGTTTGTTGTCGTGCTCGTGGATTTTGGGCAGACCGTTGGGAAAGTTGTACTTCTGGTGGAAAATCGGGTGATTGTAAGGCAGTTCCACGAGTTCCAATTCCGGGAACACCTTCTTCATCTGCGCCCGGATGTAGGGCGACATACCATAGTTATCATCTGCATGCAGGAAACCACCGGCAATCAGGTAGTTACGCAGGTTATCGGCCTCCGCATCCGAGAACGCCACGTTGCCGTGACCAGTCATGTGGACGAACGGGTAACGGAAAAGATCCGCGCTGCCGACCTCCACGGTGGCAGGCTTTGGCTCTAGTGACATGCCCAGGTTCTGGTTGCAGAACTTGATCAGGTTGGGCAGCGAGGTCGGGTTGGCGTACCAGTCGCCACCACCGTTGTATTTCAGCAGCGCAATCTGCTGCGCCGACAACGCCACGCATACCATATAAAACAATAAGGTCAGAATATACTTTCTCATCGGTACTTTCAAAAATCCGGCAAAAATACAATTTTTACGGATTCGTTTTTTTCTGCTGTTTCTGCTGCTTGCGCTGTTTCCGACGTTTGACGAACCAGTTGACCACTTCGGCGCCCAAGGAGAACGCTGAAATGATACCCGTGACTTTGCCGGCGGGTTTCACGCTCTTCTTCCCAATCGGAAGGGCACGGATGTTCTGCACCGTCTGAATGGCTTGCGCTATGCCTGACGCGCTGAAATTCTGTCCGATGTGGCGGACTCCCTTGATGCCGGACCAGACCTTCTTGAAGGTTTCCACATCGTCCTGATAAGCGTCCATATCCTTGCTGAGCTTGCGTTCCTGCACCTCGATTTTGGCGCGGAGCTGCTGCTTGCGGGCGGCAATATCCTCCAAGCTGTTAATAGGGGCTTTATTGCTCATTAGGACCTCCTTCCTGTGCAGCATATTCGTCCTGCACGTCTTTTACAACATTCTCTGCTTCAACGGTTTCTACCTCATCCTTATACATAATGCGGCTAAACTTGCGAATGAGCGGCTTCACGAAAAGGGTGTCCTTTTTGGAGAAGACAAACACGATGATGGCGACAAAGACCAGACAGATGATGGTGTAGGCCCAAGCCGCGTTCATCGCCAGTGTCAACCAGTGGATGATGGCCGATGAGAGGTAGATCAGCACCACGAGGGCGCAAACGATGATGATCAGCATGGAGAAGACAACCGACAGCAATTGTGTCGATTTCTCCAAAAACTCCAGCTTCAACAAGTCGTAGCGCTGCGAGAAATAGGTCTTGGCATCCGCCCAGGTCTTCTCGCCGCGCTCCGACTTCTTGGAAAATTTACCAAAGATGTCCATTACAGTACTTCGTCAGCCATTTCATGTTCGAAATCATCGTCTTCGATGTCGATGTTGAACTCGTCCTCGCTGGGGGCGCAAGCGCGTTTTTCCTTCAGTTTGGCGATGAGGCGGTCGATTTCCTCACGGGTCATCTTTTCACCTACCTTGGCGCGGATTTCCTTGCCCTTTTCGGTGGTGCACAACAAGGTGATTCCTGTAGCGGTGGCAGCTCCTGCCACAAATGCTAAAATTTCTGATGCTTTCATTTTTTTGTACTTTTAATTGGTGAATATTACTTTTTGGGGGTATCCCCAGTGATTGCTCTTGCGAGTTACTCCCCACACTGCGGCTATCGCCTTGTGTGGGGTTAATTGCGCTTCGCGCGTTTTGCCCCTCCGGGGCTGCTCTAGGAATATTCTACATTCTTCATTCTACATTCTACATTTTACATTAACTAACATTGTAGCCGATGCGTTCCACGGATTCCATTTGGTCGATTTGGCGCAGTTGGTCGATGAGGTTGTTGAGTGTGCGGACACTTTGGATATAGAGCATGAGCGTACCGGTAAAGACATTGTTTTTGGTCTCGATGTTTAAAGATCGGATATTCAAATCCATTTCGGAGGTGATGACGTCCATCATCTCCTTGATGATGCCCTTACGGTCGAAACCTTTGAGTTTGATGCCGGAAAGGAAGGCGATGTCCTGACCCTTGCGCCATTTGGTCTTGATGATGCGGTTGCCGAAACGGGACATCTGCGAGATAGCGTTCGGACAGCTGGTCTGGTGCACCACAATACGGCTGTCGGAGACCTGGAAGCCCACCACGGTATCACCGGGGATGGGGTTACAACAGTCGGCAAGCACGTACTTGATTTGCTCGTAGTCATCGTCCAACAGGAACGCATTCGGGGTGACGCGCATCTGTTCGTCAATGAGTTGGTTCAGGGGTTTGCTCTCTATCTCCTGCGATACCTTCTGCTGGAAATCAGCCAACTCCTTGGCGTTCTTCATCGTCATCAGCTTAGCGATCTTGTTCTTGGTCAGCTTGTTGGAAACTACGCTATTCCAGAACGCCTCAGGGCTCTTCTCCAAGGAGATGTCCATCAATTTCTGCACATTTTCCTCAGTGAATTCGATATCCAGCTCATCGAAATACTGTTTCAGGAGTAGTTTACCGGAGGAAATCAGCTCGTGCTGCTCGTTCCGGAAGAAGTCCTTGATGCTGCGGCGCGCCTTGGGGGTCTGCACAAACTCCAGCCACTCCGTTTTGGGGAATTGTTTTTTGGAGGTGATGATCTCCACCTGGTCGCCGTTGTTCAAGGTCTTGTTGATGGGCGTGATGTTGTAGTTGACCTTCGCTCCGATGCAATGGTCGCCCAGATTGGTATGCAACGCGTAAGCGAAATCCAGCACGGTAGAACCTTGGGGCATGGTCTTCATATCGCCCTTGGGGGTGAAGACGTAGATTTCCTTCAGTCCGAGGTTCAGGCGCACTTCGCTGAGGAAGTCGAGGGCGTCCGAATCTTTACTGTCGAGGATCTCGCGGGTTTTCAGCAACCAACTCTCCAAGCGGTCGTTGAGTTCTTGGTCTTCGCTTCCGCTGTCGTCTTTATAGCGGAAATGGGCGGCAAGACCCTTTTCGGCAATCTCGTCCATCCGCTTGGAACGGATCTGAACCTCCACCCAACGTCCCTGTTTGCTCATGGCGGTCACGTGCAACGACTGGTAGCCATTGGGTTTCGGATAGGTCAGGAAGTTACGGTCGCGGGAAGGATTCGTCTGATAGAGACTACAGATTATACGGTATATCTTCCAGCAAATCTCGAATTCCTCATCCATGGGACTGTCAAAAACGAAGCGCACTGCAAAAATGTCATACACATCCTCAAAATTGATCTGCTTGCGCAACATTTTGTTATAGATGGATGACACGGACTTGGTTCTGCTGGTGATTTCAGCTTTGATGCCGGCTTTTTCGAGGGCCTCCTGAATCGGAGCGATGAACTCGGGAATCATCGTGGAACGCTCCTTCTCGGAATCCTTCAGTTTCTCCGCTATGGCGAAATATTCCGTAGGATTGGTGTAGCGCATGGCGTAATCCTCCAGCTCGCTCTTGATGGAATACAAACCGAGCCGGTGGGCGAATGGGACGTAGAAATAGGAGGTCTCCGATGCGATTTTCAGCTGCTTTTCGGGCGGCATGGCATCCAACGTGCGCATATTGTGCAGACGGTCGGCCAGTTTGATAAGGATGACCCGCACATCTTTGGACATGGAGAGGAATATCTTCTTGAAGTTTTCGGCTTGGAGGGAGATATTCTGGTTATCCACCACCAAATCGTCAATTTTGGTAAGTCCATCGATGATATTGGCCACCACCTCGCCGAAAAGCTCGCGCATATCGTCGAGAGTATAGTCAGTATCCTCCACCACATCGTGCAACAAGGCACAGATGACGGAGGTGGCACCGAGGTTCATTTCCGCACAACAAATCATGGCCACAGCGATTGGGTGGTAGATGTAGGGTTCCCCACTCTTCCGCCGCACACCGAAGTGTGCGTTAGTGGCCAAAACGAAAGCCTTCCGGATCTGCTTGCGCTCCTCCGCTGTCGTCCGCGGATAGATCACCTGCAGCAACTCCCGATACTTCCGTACCACGGTCTGATTCTCTAATATCTCATTCGGAATGTATTCTCCCATTTTTTTCTTCTCAACAATTTTTTTATCTGATGTTATAGTTTGATTTTGATGTTATACAAATATTGTGCCGTAATTTGACCATTGACTTTTGACCTTTGACCTTTGACTATTGACTGATGACCAATTTTTTGGTGATAATCTTACTGTCGTCGGTGATGCGGAGCAGGTAGCAGCCGGGGGTGAGGGAATGGAGGTCAAGAGTGTTGACACCGGGGGTGAGGGCTGTTTGCAGCACCGTGCGGCCCATAAGGTCAATGACCTGACAGGTGACGTTTTCGGACTCCGTGTTGGCGGTTACAAAGCATTGGCCTTGCGTGGGGTTCGGATAGACCGTGTAAAGAGGTTCTTGCACCGCCGTGTGATCGTCCACACCTACGGTGGTCAGGGCTGACAAGATTGCCTGATAGGCGTTCACTTTGCCGTGACCGAAACGCAGAGTACCAGCCGCTTCGGTAAACTCGTCATTATATGCCGTTTCCAGCAGAATGTCCTTCACCTGCGAGGCAGAGAGGTAAGGGTTGGCCTGCAACACCAGCGCTGCAACACCCGCCACGAAAGGACAGGACATGGAAGTGCCTGACAATGAAGCGAAACGATAATTTCTACCATTGAACTGGACCGTCTTGGTGTAGGTACCTGTATAAGTGGTTGTGTAACTGGAGATGGAGGAGACGATGCTCTGACCGGGTGCGGAAATATCGGGTTTCATGACCTGACCGAAACCAGGACCGGAACTGGAAAAATCAGCGATATTACCTCCCACCATAACGCCTGCAGGTGCCCGGTAACGTGGTTTGTGGGCTGCCACGGTAATGGCACAGTCGATGTTACCCGGCGTACTGATGCTATAGAGCTTGTCCACATCAAGCCAGTCCGGATGTGCGTTTGGTTTCGAAAAGGCGCCGCCCCAGTTGCCGTATTTGGTCTCGATGAGGGCCATATTCCAGGCGTGGAAATCGCCGCCGGCCGCCACCACCGCAAGTCCAAACTTGTGGCCAGTGCTCCTAGCAACATCCAACTGCACCTGAGGTCTGTTGTTGTAGCTATTCGCCGATTCGGCCACGAAATAGTAGCGCACGCTATCGCCGTTGATGACCAGCCAGTTGTCGTATTCACCGTCGTTGAGGGTGGAATGGAACGGGGTTTCCGCCACAATGTTGTAGTTATTGTCCATCGCAAAGAGGGAGAAGGCGAACGGATAGCCAGACGTTCCCATCATGGTAATGCTGGAGCCAATGGAGGAATGAGGGAAGGTAAACTGTGTGCGGACGGTGTCCAGCTGGGTGAAGGTGTGTGAAACGTGGCAGTCTTCATCGCCATTGTTGCCCGCGCTGGTCACGAAGACCACGCCGAGGTCGCTCAGCCGCTGCATCTCCTCCGCCAGCGCACCAGTGCCGTCCATATTGTCCAACCAATAGAGTCCCCAGCTCATGCTAATAACCAGCCGCTTGCCTTCCTGCTGGGCTATGTTATACATCCAACGCCAAGCGTCGATGACCTCTTGGTCGCTGAGGCTCACGCTGACAAAGAGGAACTCGGCATCGACGGCCACGCCACGGTATATGGTGCCGGCACCACCACCGCCCGCGATACCCGCACAGTGGGTGCCGTGGTAAGCGGAGTCATAGACGTTGCTCGTATCGCACTTGTAGGCCAGCAAAGCCTCCTGTCCGATAATCTCGGTACCATAATCGAAACCCTCCGGGGCCGGACCAGAAGTGCGGAACTGGTCCCAAGCACGCAAGACGCGGTAGTTCTGCATGAGGGTGTCGTAGAAGACGGGGTGCGTGTAATCGAAGCCCCAGTCGGTGACGCCGATGATCACCCCTTGGCCGGTGTATTCCTGCGGCAGGTCAATGGCCATGCGTACGCTGTCCACTCGGCCGTCAGGAGCGGCGTGGTGTAAGAGGGCCTGGGAGTGGCCTGCAAACATCGCCAATATAAAACTGATAAATAATAAACCTTTTTTCATAATCTATATTTTTGTACATTTTTCATTATATCCTAGGGCTCGCTAACGCTCACCCTAGGCTAACACAGGTCGGGCTTTCAGCCCTTTTGGAATATGTTCAATTTAAAAATTGCCGGTTGCCGGTTGCCTATTGCCTAATCCTTGATCCTGAAGTTCAGTACTTGGAGGAAGTCCTTGAGTTCGGGGTTCTGTTCGAGCATGTTCTCCACTTTGTCCTCGCTGGTGTAGATCACCTTTTTCCGCTCGTGCTCGTGGATGATAAACTCTATGTCGTCCACGTTCAGTTTGAACTGGTTGCGCCAGTACTCCAACATCGCCCGTTTGCTCATCTCCAACTGGTTCTTCTGGAAGTCGTTCTCCACATCCACATAGATGATATCGTTCTCGTAACGAGGGAGATAGTCGCGGAGTTGGTGGTAGAAGGCCGGTTTCTTCTGGAAGATGACATCCACCATTTTGCCCCAACATTCCTCGAAGGTCTCCGTAACGGGTGTTGTGACATTTTCGACGGTTTCCGGTTGTTGAGATGCAACATTTTGTGTCTCTACGACCGGTTGCGATGCCGTTTCGACGGATTCGGGTTGTGGGGACGCCACATTTTGCGGTTCCACAACCGTTTGGGATACCGTTTCGGCGGGTGCGGATTGCGGAGTCGCAACATTTTGCATCTCTACGATTGGGGGTTGAGGCGTTTGAACCTGTTGCACAATCGTTTGCGTCTGCGCCGTCACCTCCTTAATGGAGGGCAGCGGCTGGATGGGAGTGAAGCCGGTGAACTGCAAGCCTTGGCTTGACCTCTGGGGTTCTGCAGGGGCGATTCGAGCTGTCGGATCTCCTGCGGCGGAACCAGCGCCTTCTGGGTTATTTTCGCTCCTGCGATTGCCTCGCATTGCGCAGCTTATAGACGTAGTTGGCGTTGATCTGCATCAAGCACAACTCGACTGAAAGCCGCTTGTTATTGGACATCTTATAGTTAAAATCACATTGGTTAGCCAGTTCAAGGGCGCGGGTGAGCAGCATCCGGTCGGCTTTCTGCGACTGCATCTGCAGTTTCTGCTTGATAGAATCGGAAACTTGCAACAACTGCACCGTTCCAGGATTCTGCGCGAGCAGCAGGTTCCGGATATGGGTGGCCAGACCCGCGATAAAGTGCTGCGGATCAAATCCTTTCGCCAGTATATCATCCAACAGCAGCAAGGCACCGGAGACATCCTCGCTGAGCACCATATCTACAATCTGGAAATAGTTATCGACATCCAAGACATTGAGGTTGTCGATGGTCTCCTTGTAGGTGATATTCTTGCCCGTGAAGCTGACCAGCTGGTCGAAAATGGAGAGTGCGTCACGAAGGGCGCCATCGGCTTTGGCGGCCACCACGCGCAGAGCATCCTCTTCGGCCTGCACGCCCTCCTGTTGAGCCACATATTGCAGATGACGGACAATATCGTTATCGTTAATCCGCTTGAAATCATAGACTTGACAACGAGAGAGAATCGTCGGCAGAATCTTGTGCTTCTCGGTCGTGGCCATGATAAACTTGGCGTATGCGGGCGGTTCTTCCAACGTTTTGAGGAAGGCGTTGAAGGCAGCGCCGGTGAGCATGTGCACCTCATCGATGATATAGACCTTGTATTTGGCCCCTTGGGGCGGGATGCGCACCTGATCGACCAAGTCGCGGATGCCCTCCACGGAGTTATTGGAGGCGGCATCCAGCTCGAAAACGTTGAAGGACGCGGAGTTGTTAAAGGCGTTACACGAGTCGCACGTGTTGCACGGTTCGAAGTCGTCGGTGAGATGTTCGCAGTTGAGGGCCTTGGCGAAGATACGGGCGCAGGTGGTCTTACCCACGCCGCGCGGACCGCAGAACAGGAAGGCCTGCGCCACCTGGTTATTGCGGATCGCGTTCTTCAGCGTCGCCGTGATGGTCTCCTGACCCACCACAGAATTGAAAGTGGATGGTCTGTATTTCCGTGCCGATACGATGAAATTATCCATAATGCTCTATTTTTCGCAGTTTATTATAAACTGCAAAAATACAATTTTTTTATGTTCGGCAAACGGGGTTGAAAACTTTGGCTTTTGGCTTTTGGCCAATAGCTAATGGCTAATAGCCAATAGCTATGTTGTAAAGGTTACCACTTCGCTTTTCACTATACAACCATCTCCGATGAGAATAAAAAAGCATTCGTAAGTGGTGTCTCGGCGAAGGTCGCGGAGGACAACGCGTGCCGAATTGTCGCGGCGAATCCTAGTATCCACTGCCAACCACGAAGAAGTGCCTTGAATACGGTAAAAAAGCACAGCTCTATCGAACAGTTTTTGAGGGGAGTCGAAACGGCATTTGAAGGTTACGGCGGGGTATATACCCGTCAGGATGGACCATTTGCGGGACACATCAACATCTTCCGGTCCGAAACGCATCAGCGGGGAATCGGCAGCAAGCATGTCGAATAATTCCACATTGGAGCGGTCATATTCTGCTTGTTTGTCTTGCTCGTTTTCGTGCCTTGTCAGGAAGACTGCCAACACAAAGAAGCCTAGCACGAGCAACAACGCCCACAACGTGGAACGCGACAGTTTTTTGTTCATAACGTTTTGATTATGAAAGATGCCCGACTCAAGAATCGGGCTCTCCTATCAATAATTCGTCCGCGCGAACAACTCCAGACGCCAATGGTCGCCATACCTGTCGTCGAATTCAAAGAAGAACTCTTTGCGAGACAGACGTTTGATATCTCCAAGAATGATGTAATTCTGGTCCATCAGCGTAAATTTCATGTCTATGGTCTTTTTCTTGGCGTCAAGAATGTAGTTGGCAAAGATGGTTTCACGCCATTCGCCGTTGCGCAAAGCTCTGACCGCCATCACATGGTCGGGATACATTATATAATATGCACCCACGTCGTAAGCGGCGTAGCCCGTGGAATCCACCTCTTCGCCGTTGAGATAGACGTGCGACACCTGCCAGGTATTCACAATCCGATATTCGCTGGAATAGAAACTGAGCACCCCCTCGGGGTAGTTCTCGCAGGAGGTCAGGGCTATGGACAACACACCTACCGCAATCAATATCCAAAATTTCAGTGTTTTCTTCATATTTCCGTTTATTTCGTTACCTCTTATTCTAATATCCTCTCATCCTCATGCCATCAATTTGTCGTACAATTGTTTCATGCCGACGGTGGCCTTCTCGGTAATGTAGGTCACGCGGCGGGAGATGGAGCCCGGCTGTTTGGGGTCGATGACGTAGATTTCCGCGTTGGAGGGCGCGTAGTAGAGCAGTCCAGCGGCGGGATAGACGGCCAAAGACGTGCCTATAATAATCAGGACATCAGCCTGTTCCACCTCGCGGGCAGCAGCATCCAACAACGGCACAGCTTCACCGAACCAGACAATAAAGGGACGCAACAGGGAACCGTCTTTGGCGCGTTCGCCGTACTTCATAGGTGCATACCCGATGTCGAAAACCTCCGTTTTGCGCTCGTTGCAGGCTTTGGTGAGCTCGCCGTGCAGGTGGATGATCTTTGAAGAACCTCCGCGCTCGTGAAGGTTATCGACGTTCTGCGTGACCACTGTCACGTCGTATTTCTCCTCCAACTTCGCCACCAACTTGTGTGCGTCGTTGGGCTGGCAATGCTCCAGCTGAGCCCGTCGCTCGTTGTAGAAGTCGATGATGAGTTCGGGGTTGCGGTACCAGCCGTCGATACTGGCCACATCCTCCACGTTATGGTTTTCCCAAAGGCCGTCGCTGTCGCGGAAGGTGCTGATGCCGCTCTCCGCGGAGATGCCGGCACCGGATAATACTACTATCTTTTTCATTATATTGATTTTTTTCTTTGTATCGCCCCACACTGCGCGACTTCGTCGCTTGTGTGGGGTTAATTGCGCTATCGCGCGTTTTGCCTCTTCGAGGCTGCTTAAGGAATTATATTTATATAACTACCCCGCCCTTCGGGCACCCCTTCTTAAAAGAAGGGGAATGGTCCTTCGACCGAGGTTTTTTCGTTTAACTGCTAACTGCTAACTACTAACTACTAACTACTAACTAATTTCGTCGCCAAAGGCTACGCCGACGGAGCGGGCGGTGGTCACGAGAAAGTCGTCGGGTTTGACCAAATGAGGTTCCTTAACGGCTTCTTCGAGAGGCACATACGAAATACTATTGTTGCGATAGACCACGAGGTTGCCGTACTTTTTCTCCTTGACGAGTTCGAAGGCTTTCACGCCAAATTCGGTGGCAAGGATACGGTCGTAGGCCATGGGGGTGCCGCCGCGTTGCAGGTGTCCGAGCACCGTCACACGAATGTCGTGCTCGATGCCGAGGTCGAGGAGTTCCTGCTTCAGCACGTCCCCTACTCCACCGAGCTTGATATGCTGGTCACCCACAGCTGTGGGCGCCTTTCCGACGACATCACCACCGACACGTTTCGCGCCCTCGGCAATGACGATGTTGCAGAAGCCCATGCCGTTCTTGTAGCGAGTTTCGATCTTGCGGGCGATAGCTTCGGGATTGTACGGGATTTCGGGGATAATGCAGACATCCGCGCCGCCGGCAATGGCCGTATGCAGCGCAATCCAGCCCGCGTCACGTCCCATCACCTCCATGATAAAGACGCGGTTGTGGCTCTCGGCGGTGGTCACCAGCTTATCGACAGCCTCCGTGGCGATCTGCACCGCCGTCTGGAAACCGAAGGTGAAGTCCGTGCTGGACAGGTCGTTGTCGATGGTCTTGGGCACGCCTACCACGGGGATACCGAGCTTGAGAAGGTCCAAGGAGATGCGTTGTGAGCCATCGCCACCGATGTTGATGATAGCGTCGAAACCGATGTTCTGGAAACGCTTCTTCATCAGCTGCGAACGGTCCTCCATCTTCCAATTGCCATCGGGCTGCCGCACAGGGAAATGGAACGGACCTCCCTTGTTGGTGGTCTTGATGATGGTTCCGCCCTTCACGTGGATGCCGGAAACCGTGCTTTCCGTGAGGGGCACAATCTCCACATTGTCCTTGAGGATACCGTTAAACGATTCGATGCAGCCGAAGACTTGCCAATCCTCGCCTTCCTGGGCCGCTCTTTTCACAATACCGCGAATCACCGCATTCAATCCGGGACAGTCACCGCCGCCCGTCGCTACCAGTATTTTATGTGCCATTTTTTCGGGTTATTTAGAAACGGCAAAGATACATTTTTTTTGCTATTTTCTATTACGATGAAAAGCGATGAAAAGCGATGAAAAGCGATGAATTACGATGAATTACGATGAATTACGATGAAAGGCGAAAAAAACGATACCCTAGTTAACTACTAACTGCTAACTACTAACTGCTAACTATTACAGTACTGTCACGTGGCCGATGACGCGGTAGGGGCGGCCTTTCGCGTCAGTATATTGAATCACATAGTTGTACACCGTATGGTATTGGATGGTGCCGCGGAACTCGCCGTTCCATTTAAAATTCTTATCGGTAGAATAATAGATGAGTTCGCCCCAGCGGTTGAAAATGGAGATTTCGAACTGCTCCATATTTTCCTGGTTGATGGGAGGGATGCAGAAGTAGTCGTTGAGACCGTCGCTTCTGGACGGAGTGATGGCGTTGGGAAGCACCAGTTCGAACTGGCAGCCATCCACCATGTAGCTGGCGGTAGAAGTGCAAACAGACTCAGTAGCGGTCACTGAATAGTAGCCCGGCGCCGTCACCGTGATGGTTGGAGATTGCTCGCCCGTGCTCCAGACGTAGTCCGCCATAGGGGTCTGCACCATCAGCACCATCGACATATCCTCACAGAAGTCCGCACTCATCGGGATTATCTGCAACGCAACCTCGACAACCGTCAACGTCAGGTGGACGATACTGTCGCAACCCTCCGCGGACTGCAACGTCAGCGTGCGAACCAGAGAGTCAACCCCAGTGGTCTCCACGCCAGCTATCGAGAATCCGTTTTCGTAATAGCTGGCTCCTCTACAAATATCCGCAGACAAGAACAATTCGTAGCTCGGAAGAACGGTGAGCGTAAACACCGCCATACTATCCGCACCGTGGATGGTCTGCAATGTGTCTGTGAACGACGAGGATTCCGCATACGAATGTCCCCGCCATGTTATGGGCATGTCGGTTGAGCAAACCGCCGTGTCAAAGTGCGTGACTACATTCTGATGCACAAGCACAACCTGTTCTATCAGCGAATCGCATCCCTGATGGGTCTGCAACGTATAGGAGAATTGGAATTCGGAGGGAGACTGTATCCCGAACGTGGTATCAGCAGGTGCGAAATGGTACGGCAGCTGGTTTTCCACAAGTTCCAACGTATCCTGTGAAACAACACTGTTGTGGATGGTCAAGTTTAAGGTCACCGTACTGTCACAACCCGCAGCACTCTCGTATGCATTTGTATAGCTCCCTGATGTGGTGTACAACACCCCGTTCCAAGAATAGCTGTCGCACGCCACGACATCCTCCGTCAAATGCTTGGCCGCAAAATAGCGCACCTGAACTGCTATATCCAGAGGACAGCCATTGTTTCCATACATGCTCACCTGATAGGTGATCACTGTGTCCTGTGCAAGAGTCGCCGGCGGATTCAACGTGAACAGCGACGCCCCCTGATAGATTACCCAAGGACCCACAATGCTATCGTATGTATATGGGAAGGAGGCCACTTCGCCCGCGCACACTTGCGGTCCGTTACAAATTGCCGGCACGCAAGGATCTATTATCGTGATATTGACGCCATCGATTACCCACGGGCTACCATTGCAATTATACGTCTTTTTGCCTCTGAGGTAATAGTTTCCACCGTCTGACATCTGTGCGTCATGGATTACAAACGGTGGGTTCATCAAGATAGTGCCGGAAGGCGTGATCAGTTGCAAGGAATCCACATCCTCGGCAATATATTGGAAAACAATATCATCATGCAGACAATAGGTTCCATTCATCGACAGGGAGAGGTCGGGATGGCTCATAAAGCTATGTTCCTCCAGAAAGACGCCTGAATCGTACTGTTCGTCTCCCACATCAGCGATCGCAAGTTTCATGTGATAGGTCGCACAGGCCTGCAGGGGACCGCCGGCCTCCAACGCGATCGTATAGCCATCGAACTGGATACCGTAAGAAAACGTGTTTTCGATGTAGTATTGTGAGTAGCTAGGGTTAATGCCCGGACCGGCAGTGTCGGCGGAATGTTGGCCATGGTTGACATTATTAATGGCCACAGGAACCCCATCCGGGTGCATCGTCGAAACCGAACCGGGGATGATAGCCACATTTCGGGTTGTTTGTAACAATGTCACGGGGTCCGGGCCTGTCAGAATGAAGGCGAACACATCATTGAACTGTGAATTGACATACTCACAATATTCCTCGGAGGCAAAAATATAACGAAAGACAAACGTGTCGGAACTCGTCTGGAAATCAAAGTCCAACGCGGCACAATCATACAAGGAGGAGGCATAAAGCTGAAGGGCCGTCTCATAATAACTGCTCGAAACGTTTGACATTGCGTTGGACATGTCATTAGGTCCAGCTGCCACTGTCGCGTTGCCCGTGCACATCACCAATCCCGACTCAAAAGGGAATTGCGAAAAACCGTTGCGTTGGAAAGTACCAATCTGGTTGGAGGTGATATTGCCGGAATGGTTATTGAACTTCCCGTTCGTAATCACCACGCCTTCTCCGGCAAAATAGTGGTTCAACACCGTATCCACATGCGTTCCGGTGAGTAGCTGCACAGAAAGGTTTGGGCTCTGCGCAAAAGCGGCAGAACAAAACCATACGAGTACGGCTGAGACCAACAAAAATCTTCTTTTCACCACCACGATTCCATATTACTGCAAACTACTTTATTTGAGTATGACACGCACTCCAATGTATCCCATGATTCCTGTGATCGGCATATAGACCATGGTCGCGTCGAAGTACTCGCCAAAGGGGTTCTCGGCCTGCACAATCGGATCTTTCTGCTTGACGTTGAGGAGGTTCTCACCGCCGGCGTAAATTTCCCATTTGCGGAACTTCTTGGTAATCTGCGCGTTCAGCAGACAGTAGGGTTTCGAAACTTCAGGACGACGGTAGGGTTCGGGGTTGCTCTGCGTGTTGGGCAACGGCATCGGACCGTAAATCTGACAGTTGATGTTGAACTTCCACTTGTCGTAAGGGGTGCTGTAGTTCAAATTGATGAGCGCCTTGTGCGGACTCATCATGTCCTTTTGGCGCATTACGCCTTTGCGCATGTAGCGCACATCGTTGTAGCGATAAGCCAACAGAATCTCGAAACGCTGCAACGGTCTGAGGGTCAGCTCGATTTGCGCAGAATGGGAACGGGAACGGTTGTGATAGCCGTTGTAATTACTATTCAATGCATAATAATGCACCCCATGCACATCCTCGTCCAAATCCACAATCATCTGCTGCAAGAAGTAAGTGTAGAAGTAATCGACTGCCAATGAAGCCTTTCCACCTGGCATATTGAACTGCCACACCGCGCTTACTCCTGCGTTCCAGGCTTCCTCGGCCTCCGTTGAACTGTCGAAATGAAGGTTGCGAGAAGAAATCATCAATGATTGGTTCTCTGCAAAGAAATGGGCATTACGGTAGCCCTTACCGGCAGAAGCACGTAACGACAAATCCTTGGTAGCCTGCCATTTGACATGTACACGCGGCGTCCAGAATAACTGGCTGTTATTCGTCCAAATAGAAGAATACTGTCTGTCACGCACCATATTGTAATCCAGACGCATACCAGTCATCACCACCAACTTCGGGTCGATGATGTAGGCATACTCGGCAAAAACGCCCGGAATCATGTCATGGTGGTGTGGACGGTCGAAATAGTACAAATCCGCCCTGTCCTCATACAGTTCATTCAGACAGTCGAATTGCAAACTGGCGCCCGCCGTCAATTTGTGACGTTCAGAAGCCCCAAATTTATTGGAATACATTACGTTTGCATATATACTATGCTGATTACCGTCGTAAAGTTTACCTAATCCATAGTTGGAAGTGAGCCAGTGACCCGTATAAGAGAGGATGGTGCCGATGCTCTCGTGTTCACCGTTTAGCAGAAAACCGTTCTTCGTGATGAAATCCACCCGCTTGTTGTCGGCGGTGAAACCGTATATGAGAACAGCTGGCATAATACCATTAGGGTTGAAGTCCATCTGTCCGCCAAAGCGGTTGTCCCACACGAAATCCACCATCGTGCGTCCTTCCACAACAGGGGCTTTGTAATCCCAGCGGTTCATGACGTTCACCTGCCTGCTGCGAGGAGCATCCATGAAGCCGTCGTGGTTCATGTCGGTCTTGAAGAACTGGTCAGCGAGAAACACTAAGAAGTTCGTGCTCACCTTCTCGTCCTTGCCCACAGGAATACGGGTATTCATAGCTAACTCACCCCTACCCATCGAGTTGAAGTAGGCGTTCATGAAGAATTTCTCCAGATTAGTCTCCGGCTTCTTGTAGTCGATATTAATCTGCCCCGTAATGGCCTCAAAGCCGTTTACCACAGAGGAAGTGCCCTTCGACAGGCTGATGGACTCCATCCACGAGCCGGGAACGAAGCCGAGGCCGAACTGGTGCGCGAGCATACGAATGTAAGGAACGTTCTCCAGCAAAATCTGTGTGTAAGTGCCTGCCAGTCCGAGCATGGAGATCTGCCGGGCGCCGCTCACCGCATCGGGAAACTCCGAATCGATAGCCACGCTGCTCTCGAAACTTTCGGCGAGGTTACAGCAGGCAGCACGACGCAATCCTTCCGTGCCAATCACTTGAGTAAAAATGGGTTGCACCGAGATATAGGAGCCGTCGCGGGCTACAATGCTCACCTCATTAAGACTGTGTGCCGTATTCAAGAACACGGTAATGTAGTTCTGTATCGCCGGAATCACCACCGTATCAGGCAAAAAGGTCGGGAAAGAGATGACCAACGTATCCGTACGAGTGCGGGGAAGCGAAAACTTGCCGTCCGCGTCCGTGTGCGCGCCAATGGAGGTATGCAGCCACTGTGCCGCAGCATTCGCCACCACCACCGTATCGCCATTCTCGTTGACCTGCAACACTTTACCCGTAAGTGGCTGGCTTCGCAGAGAGCATAGCAGTGTCAGGAGCAGGAAAAGAAGTCCGAACTTGCGCATATTTTATCCGTTGTAATTACCGTTATTGTTGTCATTGCCATAGGGCAGCGCATTGTTGACGGGCAGGATAATCCAGCAGGCGATGTAGAACCAGAATCCCAGCGTGCCGCAGAGCAGCATCAGGACAAACAGGATGCGCAAGATGTTGGAATCCACATCGAAATATTCGCCCAGACCGCCGCAAACGCCAGCGATCTTGGAGTCGTTTTTACTTCTCATTAAGGTTTTGTGTGACATACTGACTATTGACTGTTGACTGTTGACTATTGACTGTTGACCATTGACTTTGGATTTCAGTCTTTATAATTAGCGTGCAAAAATACATTTTTTTCAAAAAAAACGGGCCGTCTGATGACGACCCGAATTTTTATCACAATTGTAGAGCCGCGCTGCAGCACGGCTCTACAGGGGATTATAGAAGGTGAATAGCCACGGTAAGACCTGCCATCACGATGCTGACCATGCTCATCAGCTTGATGAGGATGTTCAGGGACGGTCCGGAGGTATCCTTGAAGGGATCGCCGACGGTGTCGCCGACGACGGTAGCCTTGTGGTTATCAGAGCCCTTGCCGCCGAAGTTGCCTTCCTCGACATACTTCTTGGCGTTGTCCCAAGCGCCACCGGCGTTGGCCATGAAGATAGCCAACACGAAACCAGCGCCGAGACCGCCGACGAGCAGACCGAGAACGCCAGCCACGCCGAGAATCAAACCCGTGACGATGGGGGCCAAAATAGCGAGGATGGACGGGAGCAGCATTTCGCGTTGAGCACCCTTGGTGGAGATTTCCACGCAGCGAGCGTAATCAGGAGTACCCTCACCCGTGAGGATGCCCTTGATTTCGCGGAACTGACGACGAACCTCTTCCACCATCTTCTGAGCAGCGCGACCCACAGCGTTCATGGTGAGACCGCAGAACAAGAAGGCCATCATGGATCCGATGAAGACGCCCACGAGCACCTTCGGGTTCATCAAAGAGACATTGTAATATTCCATGAAGTCGATCAGGGAAGCCTGTGCGGTTTCCACGACGCGGTTGCCAAGGTCGAGGGTGTCGGTGCCGATACGCACGAGGGCGATCTTGATCTCTTCCACGTAGGAAGCGAGCAGTGCGAGGGCGGTGAGAGCGGCAGAACCGATAGCAAAGCCCTTACCAGTAGCAGCGGTGGTGTTGCCCAGAGCGTCGAGAGCGTCGGTACGTTTACGAACCTCGGGTTCAAGACCGCTCATTTCAGCGTTACCACCGGCGTTGTCGGCGATAGGACCGTAAGCGTCGGTAGCGAGGGTAATACCCAGCGTGGAGAGCATACCCACAGCAGCGATACCGATACCATAAAGACCCTTGGCCAAGTTCACAGCGTTGAATTCAATCTGGAAGCCGTTAGCGCAGAGGAAAGCGAGGATGATAGCGACACCGATGGTGAGCACCGGAATCACGGTGGAAATCATACCCAAACCGATACCGGAGATGATCACGGTAGCGGGACCCGTTTGAGAGGCCTCAGCCACCTTTTGGGTCGGCTTGTAGGATTGAGAAGTGTAGTATTCCGTTGACTTACCTATGATCACGCCGGCGAGCAGACCCACCACCACAGAGAGGGAGACTTGCCACCACACGATGTCGGTGGAATCTTTGAAGAGCACATACATGATGCAGAAGGTAGCCACAGCGATGAGGCAAGCGGCGGTGTTGGTACCACGGCTCAGAGCCTTCAGCAGTTCGGTCATGGAAGCGTCTTCTTTGGTGCGGACCATGAAGATACCGATCACAGAGAGAAGCACACCCACAGCGGCAATCATCATCGGGGCGAGGATAGAGCGCATCTGCATTTCAGCACCGAGGGTGGCAAAAGCAGCAGCACCGAGAGCCATCGTAGAGAGGATGGAACCAGCGTAGGATTCGTAAAGGTCAGCGCCCATACCAGCGACGTCACCCACATTGTCACCCACGTTATCAGCGATGGTAGCGGGGTTACGCGGGTCGTCTTCAGGGATGTTGTACTCGGTCTTACCCACGAGGTCAGCGCCTACGTCAGCAGCTTTGGTGTAGATACCACCACCCACACGTGCGAACAAAGCCTGCGTGGAAGCACCCATACCGAAGGTCAGCATGGTAGTGGTGATGATGACGAGGTGGTGTTCCTCCGGAATGAAGTGGTCGAGAATGAAGAACCACAAAGAGACGTCGAGCAGTGCGAGGCCGACGACGGTCAAACCCATGACGGCACCGCTGCGGAAGGCGATCTGCAGACCTTTGTTAAGGCTCTGACGTGCGCCGTTAGCGGTACGTGCGGAGGCGTAGGTAGCGGTCTTCATGCCGAGGAAACCGGCCAAACCGGAGAAGAAACCGCCGGTCAGGAAGGCGAACCAGACCCAGCCGTTCTGCAAATCGAACAGCGACATGATGAAGAACAGCACAGCGAGGACGATGAACACGATGCCCACCACCTTGTATTGCTGTTTCAGGTAAGCCATTGCGCCCGTGCGGACGTGTGCGGCGATTTCGCGCATTTTGGGAGTGCCTTCATCTTCCTTCAGCATTCTGCGATAGAAGAAGAACGCAAAACCCAGCGCAACGATGGATGCGCAAAACACGATCCATACATACTTAACGAGTTCTTGATGCTCCATAATTTTTTTGGTTTTATGAATAAATTAGTTAGTTGTTCATTCCACAAAAAATCAAGCTGCAAAGATGCAAAATTTTTCGATACGATGAAACATGTTGGATATTTGATTATTTTTGCGGCCTTTTATTCGTATCCTTCATAATAAAATATACGGCAATGAATAATATCGAACTCGACAATTTGCAATCACACACGGTAGATTGGTTGCGCTATCCGCTCATGCTGTTGATTGTAATCCTCCACTCCGACTCGCCAATATTATGTGAATTGCCGCAAGTAGGGATTTCAGCCACCTGTTATTACCTAACCAGAACTGTGGCGAAGCTTGCCGTGCCCCTATTCTTTATTATTTCCGGTTACTATTTTTTCCGCAAACCGGAGATTTTCAATAGGGAGGCCTATACGTCGAAAATCCGCAAACGCGCCTTGACGCTACTCGTACCGTACCTTTTCTGGAACTATTTTGCATGGGCTTTCCAGATGGCGGTGGTCGTGTTGCAAGGTCACGCCGACTGGATTCCAAGCGACACTTTCACTCTACCCAAAATACTGGACGTGATTGTCGGATGGGGCGATGGGTATGACGGTATGCCCAAGGCTTTCCAGCTATGGTTTTTGCGCGATCTCATGATCGTATGCCTGCTCTCCCCGATACTGCACTGGCTACTGAAAGGGAAATGGCCCTACATTCTGCTGCTGTTTGCCGCTTTCTACCTCATGCCGTGGCCGGAGGGATGGCCGTCGTTCTTCAAACGATTCCCTTCTGCACTGTTGTTTTTCAGCATTGGGGCATATTTGGGCATTCACAAACTCAATATGGTATCGGTGGTGCGGCACATACCTTTATGGATCAGCATCACGATTCCCACGTTACTGCTGGCCATCAACATTTGGGGCGGACAACACCAAGTCCTCGTAGATAATCTGTTCAGTATTGTCGCAGTAATTCCGACCAAACAGATCGCGTCAATCATGGTGGAACGCCACAACCTAAGGCCTGTCAAATGCATTTCCGACAGCAACTTCCTGCTGTTTGTACTGCATCCGCTTATCATCATTTACCTTGTTTCGAATCCTTTGTTGGGGCATGTCACCAACACGCCTCTGCATTTCTGGGCGGTGTTTGCGGCCGAACTGTTTGTTCCTGCACTATTCTGCATCGTTTTGTACGCCATTATGTCGCGACTGCTCCCGCGCACCACGGCTTTACTGACCGGAGGACGAAGCGGAAGATAACAAAGCTACCATAATACAAAAATGTAGAGCCGCCACAATATGACGGCTCTACAACGTAATGAATCCTATAAAGGATTATTCATAATTCATAATTCATCATTCTACATTCTACATTCTGCATTCTACATTATCTACAGGTTCTCCAGAATGTACTTCGCCAACTTGTTGTACAAGCACGTGCGGGTGTTTCCGCCCATGATGAAGTGGTTCTTGTTGGGGAAGAAGAACTGGTCGTAGTCGATACCGGCCTCGTTCAGACCCTTCACCAGCTCCATCGCGTTCTGGAAATGGACGTTGTCGTCAGCCGTGCCGTGAATCAACAAGTATTTGCCTTTTAAGTCTTTAGCGTATGTGGTCGGCGAAGGTCACCTTATAAATATGGTTGAAGCCGTTGCGCTCGGAAGTGACAATCATGGAATTGTTATCCTGAAGGAAGTAATAGTTGTCGGTCACATCCAACCATTTCTCGTTAACATCTTGATAGACAACGTCCTGAGTCTTAGTTTCGGTATTATAACGGATGAAGTCAAACTGTTTCTTATGGCAGTTGAGCTTCAACACGATGGCATCGCAACTGTCGGGCAGCCAATAAACGCGCGGGAAGTAGCAGTCTAGGAAAAATCAAGTTGCAACGATGCAAAATTTTTCGATACGATGAAAATAATCCTGCAATGTCGTACACTGCATCAGAAAAAAATGTATTTTTGCGCTGTTGTTGTGTGACCTTGAGTTAAAGGATTTCGCGCAAGTTCAAGCAATGACAGTATCATTAATATTAACTAAGAAATCCTTCAAAAAGAGTATGAAAAAAATCTTTACTTTGGCAGTTATTTGCTGCATGGTGGCCTTGTCAGGCATCGCATTCTCCTCTTGCAAACCGGAAGAAAAGGGCGATTACTTCTTCAGTATCAAACTGGATCCTGCATCTGTGGATGAGCACCTCGATTCCTACAACGTTCTCGTCTATCCCAAAATGTTCGACGCGATGGCAAAGGATGCAAAAGAGTCCTTTCCCGAAAACGGCACGCTCATTTTCAGCGGCGAGAAAAGCCAAGTCATGAAGACCGTGAAAAAGTCTTTCCAGAATGCGGCCAAAAGCATTGAGGATGGTCCGAACTACAACCAAGCTGGTGTCATTTACACGGGCATGAAAGTCAACCTGATGTACACCAACACCGACGGAGAGGGTCAAAAAGACGAAGTTGTCGACTATCACGTTTTCAAATAATCGTTTTTCCCGTAAATGGAAAAAGCGCCGCACAGAAGGAAGACTGTGTGGCGCTTTTTTTATTGATTAAGGCGACGCTTGGAAGCGTCGACTCCTAATTACGACGCTTGGAAGCGTCGGCTCCTAAAGGTTCTCCAGAATGTACTTCGCCAGTTTGTTGTACAAGTAGGTGCGGGTGTTTCCGCCCATGATGAAGTGGTTCTTGTTGGGGAAGAAGAACTGGTCGTATTCGATACCGGCCTCGTTCAGACCCTTCACCAGCTCCATCGCGTTTTGGAAGTGGACGTTGTCGTCTGCCGTGCCGTGGATCAGCAAATATTTGCCCTTGAGGTCCTTGGCATACGTGGTCGGAGAGTTGAGGTCGTAGCCGTCGGGGTTTTCCTGCGGGGTACGCATGAAGCGTTCCGTGTAAATGTTGTCGTAGTAGCGCCAGTTGGTGACCGGAGCGACGGAAATGGCCATTTTGAAAGCGCCTTCGCCACGGAACATCGACAGTGCGGAGAGGTAGCCGCCGAAGCTCCAGCCCCAGATGCCGATACGGTCTCCATCCACGTAGCTTTGCGTCTTCAGCCAGTTGGCAGCAGCAATCTGGTCAATAGCCTCGTATTTGCCCATCTGTTGGTAGATCACCTTCTTGAAGGCATCGCCGCGTGTGGCCGTGCCGCGCCCGTCGAAGCAGACACTGATGTAGCCGTGTTGCGCAAGCATTTGATAGAAAGCGAGATCCATCGCACTGCTATAGGCGTTCATCACCTGCTGCGAGCCGGGACCACCATAGCAGTTCATCATCACCGGATACTTTTTATTCGGGTCGAAGTTGGCGGGCTTCATCATCCAGCCATACAACGTCACGCCGTCAGCATTCGTGAAGCTGATGATCTCGCGCTGCACGAAACCGTAATCGTTCATGATATTCTGGATGTTCTGGTTGTCGTTCAGCACACGCATCTCCTTGCCAGTCTTGTCGTTGATGGTGTATTTCGGGAGCGTGTTCAGGTCAGAATATTGCAGACGATAGTAGTTGCCGTTCGGGCAGAACTCCGTGCTTGCCCAGCCGTTACCGGCGGTCAGCAACTGTTTCTTTACCTTCTTGCTGTCATAATTATTGATCACATAAAGGTCACGATTCAGCACACCAGATTCATTAGAAAGGTAATAAATCTGCTTCTTGGCTTCGTTAACATATTGAATCTCATTTACTTCCCACTGTCCATCCGTCAGTTGCTTGATTTCGCCACCGAATGTCACTTTATATATATGATTGAAGCCGTTGCGCTCAGAGGTGACAATCATGGAATTATTATCCTGCAGGAAGTAGTAGTTGTCGGTCACGTCCAACCATTTTTCGTTGACATCCTGATAGATAACGTCTTGAGCTTTGGTTACGGTGTTATAGCGGATGAAATCGAGTTGGTTCTGATGGCGGTTGAGCTTCAGCACGATAGCATCACGGCTGTTGGGCAGCCAATAGACGCGCGGGAAGTAGCAGTTGCTGTTGTCGCCGAGATCAAGACGGGTGTCGGTGCCCGTGGCGAGATCATAGATGTGGACCTCAACCAACGAATTGTCCTCACCGGCTTTCGGGTATTTGTACTTGAAATCAGTGGGATACAGATTGTCATACATCGGGATGGTATATTCCTTCACGCGACTCTCATCGAAGCGGAGGTAGGCGATCTTGGTGCCGTCAGGCGACCACGAGGCGGCTTGCGACATGTCGAGTTCCTCCTCATAGACCCAGTCCGCAAAACCGTTCAGGATGTGATTGGGGTTGCCGTCGCGGGTGATGCGGGTCACCTTGCCAGTCGTCAGATCTTGGTAGTAAAGGTCGCAATCGCGGGCGAAGAGCACCTTGCTGCCGTCCTTGGAAAGTTCGGCGAAACGCAGCAGATGCGCAGTATCGGAAATCGACGCAATCTTCTTGCTATCAATATCATATACGTAATAATGTGCCAGTGAAGAGCGGCGGTAAATGCTCTCCTGGTCGAATGCCAGCACAATCTTCTTCTCATCAGAGGAGAAAGCATAATCGCTGAGGCCAGCGACCGTAAGTCTGCCTTTGGAAGCATCCGACAAATCACTGTGCGACAAGATAATACCTGCGACCGAGCCATCTGAAAAGTGATGACGTTCAATGCCGGCACGCTTGACGACGGTGTAGTCATCGCTCACGGGCATGGCAGTGTATCCGGCCACGCCGCGCGGGTAGAACATATAGTTGTCCCAAATGTCTTCAACCGTGATTTTTTTCGTCTGCGAAAAGCCGCAAACCACTAAAAGCAAAAGGATTAATGTAGATAATACATATTTCTTCATACTCGAAAATTTTTAAGCCGCAAAAATACAAAATCCTCCCATATTGCGAAGCGGCAACAGATAATTTCAAAAAATTTATCTTTGGCATGTAACATTTGGGCATAAAAGCATACATACGTATAAAAAACGCCACTGTAAGCTCGGCGACAAACGAAGATATTGTATCTTTGCAGTTTATTTTGCCAAGCCAAATTGTGGCCTCACAAACCTTATAATACATTTATAATGAAGAAATTATACATTGTAGCATTATTACTATGCATCTGTTCGTTTTTGACGGCACAGACCCTTCAAGTGACCCAAAACTCGTTTGAAAAGGTGGAGATATTGTTCACCACAGATTCCCTTTACGTGGAAGACGTGTCCGTACCCGAAGGTAATTTTTCATTAGTGTCCATGCAGGGATACGACGTTTCCAACAACCCCGGAGCACCGCAACTGCCCCTATTGGCCAAGTTGTTGCAGATTCCCGTGTGCGACTCCGTGGTCGTCACCATCGTCAACGCTGAATACATGGAGTATGATGCCTCCGAGCTCGGCATCGCCCATCCGCTATTCCCCTCGCAGCCGAGTGTGTCGAAGAGTTCGGTGAATCCGCCGTTCGTTTACGATCCAGTCGTCTATTCGACGGACACCTTTTACGCGTTGCCGTTAGTGAGCGTGGAAAAGGCCGGTGTGCGGCGTGATATCGCCTTAGCAAACGTGTATGTCTCCCCTATCCAATACAACCCTGTCACGAAACGAATCCGCATCTACACCCATATTGATGTGGAGTTCACATTTGCCAAAATTAACATGGACGCCACTCAGCGTCTGGACCAGTATGCATCGCCCATGTTTTCCATCGACAACAGTCTGGTTCTTAACCCGATGGACAATGATGCAAAAGACGAGTACAAAGGCATTCCCATCAAGTACCTGATCATCGCCAACTCAATGTTCTCCTCAAACGCAGACCTGACATCTTTTGTGGAATGGAAGCGCCGTCTCGGCTATAAAGTGGAACTGGCCTTCACCAGCGATGCCAATGTGGGAACCACCACCACTTCCATCAAAAATTTCATCCAGAACAAGTACAACAACGCCACCACGGCGGATCCAGCTCCCACCTTTCTGCTGTTGATCGGCGATGTGGCACAACTTCCCGCATTCACCGGACAATCCAACAGCGGTCACGTGACGGACCTCCACTATGCCACCTTAGCGGGCAACGACAACCTCCCGGACTGCTACTATGGCCGTATGTCCGCCACCTCCAACGCCGAATTATCCAACCAGATAGTCAAGATTCTGATGTACGAGCAATACACAATGCCGGATCCGTCCTATCTGGGCAACGCCGTGCTGATTGCCGGTACAGATGATAACGGCTACTCGCCTACACATGCCGACGGGCAGATCAACTACATCTACAATAATTATATTAACACCAACAGCACCACCCACAACTTCACCACTGTCTATAAGCACAACTACAATTGCTCATCACAGGCTGCCACTATCCGTAGTGAAATCAACGCCGGTGTCAGCATTGCCAACTACACCGCGCATGGCAGTTACCAAGGATGGGCTGATCCTGCCTTCACTACTTCCCATGTCCCATCTATGACCAACGCAGGAAAATACGGGTTATTGATTGGAAATTGCTGTGTCTCTGGCAAATTCGATGAAAGCGTGTGTTTTGGCGAATCCCTTCTGAGGGCTGCCAACAAGGGGGCCATGGGTTATATCGGCGCATCCAACAACAGCTACTGGAACGAGGATGTCTATTGGGCAGTCGGTGTCCGCTCCAGCATCAATGCCAACTTGAGCTACGATGCTTCTAAATTAGGTGCATACGACAAGTGGTTCCACACGCACAACGAGGCATACAGCAACTGGGTTTCCACCATCGGAGGCATCCTGCAAGGCGGCAACATGTCGGTGCAGTCTTCCTCCTCTTCCCGCAAACTATACTATTGGGAGATCTACCACTGTTTCGGGGATCCGTCGGTCCGTGTCTATATGGGTATTCCCAGCGCCATGACCGTCACAGCCAATTCGGACATCCCTGTCAGCAGTTCCTCATACACCGTGCAGGCAGTCCCATACGCCTACGTGGCGTTGAAGAAGAACACTACCGAATACGTCGCCGCCGCTTTTGCAAATGCCAACGGCACAGCGACTTTGACATTTTCCACCTCCCTCGAAACAGGGTCTTACGAGTTGGTAGTACTCGCGCAGAACCGTATTCCTTATTTCCAAGACATCAATGTTGTGGATGACGGAGCCTGTGCCACCCCGAACAACTTAGCCGTATCCAATATCACTCCGTTTACTGCCACAGTATCCTGGACAGGCAGCGCAGACAGCTATAACATCCAGCGGAAGACGAATTCCTCGAATTGGGCGAATGTGGCGACAAATGTAACCGCCACCACCTACACACTCACCGGCCTTCAGGACAACACCGACTATCAGGTGCGGGTGCAGTCGGTATGCGTTGGGGAGACTAGCTATTGGAAGACTGCTAATTTCACCACGCCTGTTGCGTGTCCCGTACCCACCGACTTTGCCTGCACGGCCTTCACCACAACCACGGCCACCCTCAGCTGGACAGAGAACGGCTCCGCCAACAGTTGGACACTGCAATATGGCACCAACAGTAATTTTGCCTCAGGCACATATACCGAGGTGACGGTGAACGGCAATCCTTCCATCACACTCACCGGCCTTACCACAGAGACCATCTATTATGCCCGAGTGAGAGCAATTTGCGGAAGTATCTATGGGAACAGCCAATGGAGCGATGTATGCACGTTCAAACCTTCGAATCAGATCATTGAGTGCGAGGATTTTGAGGCATATACGGGCACCGCATACAATGTTGCAGGTGTTTTGCCTGTCGGATGGAATGCTATCTTTTCCGGCACCAACTCCGCATATTCCCCACATGTGGCAACAGTGATATACAACAGTGCTGTTATTTCCAGTGGAAATGGTTTGTGTTTCACATCAGGTAGTACCAGTTATGGCACAGACAACTATGCTATTCTTCCTTCGTACGATGGTACGCTTGAAAGCATTACATTTGAATACCGCTATGAAAGCACCTCCTATGGAACGCTGTATTTTGGATATATAACGGATATCAGTAATGCCAGCACTTTCGTGTCCTTGCAAACGGTTCCTGCCAATACCACCCAAGGCACCTCTGTCACCTATTCACTCTCAGCGTCCAATATTCCAGAAGGTGCACGATTAGCGTTTAAGTGGCACCACACTTCCTCATATTACACTTGCGGCATTGACAATGTATGCGTTACCGTCAACATGCCTGCAAACGACTGTGTTTCACCAGAATCCCTTGTAGCAGAACCAAGTTCTACGTCAGCTGTGGTTAGCTGGACTGGAGATGCTGATAGTTACAATGTACGGTATCGGACGGTTGGCACTGATGTAACTTATTTCTTCGATGATTTTGAAAATGGTATCGATAATTGGACTGTTATTCGCAGCGGTGGTGGCACTACGTCCACCGATTGGCATCAATTTGATCCTCATAATTTTTCATCCGGTGGTTTTGATGCTTACAGCGGCACATACGTTGTGATAGGAAGAAGTTGGGCATCCAGTGCGTATAATGTTGACAACTGGCTTATCACCCCTGCCGTGACACTTGACGGTATTTTGAAGTTTTGGGTAAAGGACGACGGAAGTTATCACGAGCATTATGATATATATGTCTCCACAGGAGGTAATGCCACCAGTGATTTCACGCTACTGTATTCACCGGGTAATGCATCTTCAACATGGACGGAAGTCTCTGTGGACCTTTCTGCTTATCATGGAGCAACCGGGTATATAGCTCTTCGCCTTACCGACGAAGACCAAGATTACCTTATGATTGATGACTTCGGCATATACAGCAACGGCTCTTCGACTGGAGCATGGCAAACACTCGTCACCAATAACTCTACCGCCACTATCACGGGTTTGTCACCGGCAACCGAATACGAGGTGGAAGTGCAGGCCGTTTGCGGTGAGGATGGTGTAAGTGTCTGGACTAATTCTGTGAATTTCACCACCACTGACAACAGTATCATTCCGACATACGTGAACATTAGTGGGACAAATGGCGTGTGTCCCGGAGCCACTACAACCCTGACTGCCAGCTCAGATGTGGAAGGCACTTATAGTTGGAGCACAGGGGCAACGGGAGCACAGATTACTGTTGGGGCTGGCAGTTATACGGTGACGATAACCTCCTCCACAGGTAATCAGCTCTCTGAGTCTGTTACCATCACCAGTTTTCCGACTCATAACACACCCATCAATGCAACTATTTGTGATGGTAACGGCTACAATTTCTATGGACAAAATCTTACCACAGCAGGTGAATACACCCACACTTTGCAAACAGTCCACGGCTGCGACAGTGTCATCACCCTCACGCTGACCGTCAACAACCCAACGCACACCGCCGTCACCGAGAGTGCCTGCGGCAGCTACCTCTGGAACGGCACCGAATACACCACCAGCGGCGAGTATACCTTCAGTCATCAGGATGACAATGGTTGTACGCAGGTCGATACGTTGCACTTGACGATTAACAATCCCGTGCACATCGCCGTCACCGAGAGCGCTTGCGGTAGCTACACGTGGAACGGCAGCGAGTACACTACTTCCGGCGAGTACACTTACAGTCATCTGGATGACAATGGTTGCACGCAGGTCGATACCTTGCACTTGACGATTAACAATCCCGTGCACATCGCCGT
>ONCM01000023.1 GCA_900316305.1 uncultured Bacteroidales bacterium
GCCGGTGACCAGGATCTGGCGGTCGCGTACCACTACGCAGCCGCTGCGGCCGCGGTCGCAGGTGGCCCGCTTGCTCACCGTGTCGGCAATCTCCATGAAATACTCGTCCCAAGACGGACGTACATGATGTTTCTCTTCCATAATTCTGACATCTAGATTCGGGCGGCAAAGGTACAATTTTATTTTGTATGCCAGAGGTAATGGATAATTGAAAAAAATGCTATCTTTGCAGCCGTAATTTGAAAAATTGTGCATTATGAAAAAATATCTGTTTCCGTTGTTGTTAGCGGCTGTCGTGGTGGTCTGTTTCACCTCTTGTAAGCCCGATGAAGAGATTTACAACCCCACCTGCAAGATCAGCAAGATCTGGTATCGCAGTGACGTGGGCGCTCCCAATGAAGTCTATGTCTATGACGACAAAGGCCGCGAACTGCAGGAAATCGTCGTTGATAGCCTCTACTCCTACAAGTTTACCTACAACAAGGACCAAACGGTCAGCAATATCGTGCATGTGGGCAAGGACTACACGGAATCCATCGCTTTCCAGTGGACCAACCGTCTGGTCGATAAGATGACCTACACGATTGACGGCGAGGTGCGTCTGGTATATACCTTCCACCGTATCGACAACAAAAAGGACAAAGCCTACGGCCGTATCGATTATATTGACGAGGAGTACGATCGCGCTTTCTATGACCAGTATTTCTGGAAGAGCAAAAAAGAGCATCCCCTCTACGACAAAGTGTTCGGCAACTATGAGCATATTGCGGAGATTGTTGCCTCGGACGATTCCAAGGATTTGACTCTCTACTCGGTGAAACGCTTCACCTACGATCCCGGCAAGCACAAGAAATACGAAAACATCGCCAAATATGTGGAAGAGTTCCCGACGAAACAGACGGTGATCACCCACACCTATACCTACGATGTTTCCTCATACAATCCTTTCTACGGTCTGCCTTTTGCTTACGCGGACATGAAGGGTTACTACCTCAACCTCCCGTTAACCGAACATGTGGAGACGGTGGTGGCCGGTACCCTTTCCAAGGTGATAGATATCGCCTACAGCTATGAGGGTTTGCATTATATGAATGACAAGCATTATCCGCGCCAATGGGTGACGCTCTCCTCGGAGACCAATGTCCCGACGCATACCTATATTTTATATAAGAAGTAAGGATCGGGAATGATGAAATTCCATCAGGCGGGTAAGCTGATTATCATCGTCAGCCTCTTCACCATCTTCATGGCCTCGCTTTGCTATGTGCTTTTCCTGGCCAACCTGTGGTGGGTGAATGTGATCTTTTTCTCCTTGATGTTGATTGTTGGCGTGCTGATCGTGCGTTTCTTCCGTGTGCCCACGCGTGTCATCAACAAGGTGGACGACGGGGTGCTTTCCCCTGCCGACGGCACCATCGTCTATGTGGGCAATGCGTTCGAGCACGAGTATTTCAAGGACGAGCGGACGAAGATTTCCATCTTCATGTCCATCAACAACGTGCATGTCAACAGTTATCCCATTTCGGGCGAAATCTCTTACACGGCCTACCATCCGGGCAAGTATGCGGTGGCCAAGTTGCCGAAATCTTCCGTTGATAACGAGCACAACACCATCGTCGTGCGCAACGAGGAACAGGAGGTGCTCTTCCGCCAGATTGCCGGTTTTGTGGCACGCCGCATCATCAGCTATCCCGAGGTCGGCGACCACGTGGACCAGGGCGAGGAGGTCGGCATGATCAAGTTCGGCTCCCGCGTCGATGTTTTCCTGCCCAAGAGCGTGTATGTTGCCGTCAGCAAGGGAGATAAGGTCGTGTCGAAGAAAACCGTATTGGCCTACTTTTAATTATGAATGATGAATTATGAATTATGAATAGGTGGTGTAGGGGCGAATGATTATTCGCCCCTACATTAACCTGTTTCTATAACCAATAAACTATAACCACCAATAACCTATAACCAATAACCAATAACCATTTGAAGTTAAGTGTCATCATAGTGAATTACAACGTTTCGGCGTTTTTGGAGCAGGCGCTCGCGTCGGCGTTGAAGGCTATGCGCGGTATTGAAGGGGAGATTTTTGTGGTGGATAACCACTCCGTGGATAATTCCGTGGCGATGGTGAAGGCGAAGTTTCCGCAGGTGAAGTTGATTGAGAATCAGGATAATGTGGGCTTTGCGAAGGCCAACAACCAGGCGATACGCATCTCCAGTGGCGAGTATGTGCTGCTGCTCAATCCCGACACGTTGGTGGAGGAGGACACTTTTTCGAAATGCATTGATTTTATGGACCGTACGCCCGACTGCGGCGGTTTGGGTGTGAAGATGGTGGATGGTCAGGGCCGCTTCCTGCCGGAGTCGAAACGCGGCATTCCCTATCCGAAAGCGTCGTTTTACAAGCTTTTCGGTCTTTCCAAACTCTTCCCGAAATCCCAGAAGTTCGGAGCCTACCACGCCACGTACATCGGCGAGGACGAGACGCACGAGGTGGAGGTGCTGGCGGGCGCGTACATGATGATGCGCCGGTCGGTTCTCGACGAGGTGGGGCTTCTGGACGAGGACTATTTCATGTACGGCGAGGATATTGATCTGTCGTACAGGATTTTGAAAGGCGGATACAAGAATTACTATTTCCCGGAAACGAGAATTATCCATTATAAGGGGGAGAGCACCAAGAAGGGGAGCTTGAATTACGTCTATATCTTTTATAAGGCGATGCAGATTTTTGCGAAGAAGCATTTTTCTGCCAACAATGCCAAGATTTTCAACATCGCCATTGATGCGGCGATTTGGTTGCGGGCATCGTTGGCGGCTTTGAAGCGGATTTTCAGTCGGCTGATGCTTCCTCTGCTCGATATGTTGCTCATTTTCGCCGGATTGTTTGCCCTTTCGACCTATTGGGACCACAATGTGCTCTATCAGCGCAATTCTTTTTTCCCGGATTTCTACTTTTATGCTATTTTGCCGAGTTATACGCTGCTGTGGTTGGTGGCGATATGGCTCAGCGGTGGGTATCAGAAACCGGTGAACCGTCAAAAGCTCAACCGTGGCATTATTGCCGGGACGGTAGTTATTCTGTTGATTTACGCATTGTTACCGGAAACCGCACGCTTCTCCCGCGCCGTGGTTGTCATGGGGGCGGTCTGGTCGCTGTTTGCAGTGAATACGTTGCGCTCTCTGCTCGCCAAATGGAAACTCATCGAGATGGATACCCGACGGACGAGTCAGCGCGTGGCGATCGTGGGTGGTCCTGAGGAGTGTGAGCGCGTATTAGGGATGGTGCAGTCGATGAACGTTCCCCGCGAATTCGTCGGCATCGTCACCACCGAACCAGTTCAAAACGAGAACCATCTGTGCGTTGGACAGCTCTCTGATTTGTCGGATTTGCTCACCATATATCAGATTAACGAAGTGATTTTCTGTGCCAAGGATATCCCTGCCGATCAGATTATCAGCTGGATGAATCGTTTGCAAGACAGACAGTTGGAGTTCAAAATTGCGCCGGAGGACAGTCTGTCGCTTATCGGCAGCAACTCCATCTTCACCTCTGACGAGCTTTACGCTCTGCCGTTGCAGTCGATCTATCAGAAGCGTTGTCGCCACCAAAAGCGGACTTTCGACGTGGTTTCGTCTGTTGTGCTGCTGCTCTTTTTCGTTTTCGACATCTGGTTTGTGGAGCGGAAGGGCGGTTTTGTGCGCAACCTCTTCGACGTACTTTTCGGCCGGAAGAGTTGGGTGGGGCTTCGTTTGACCGTTTCGGAGTCGGAAAAGCCGCTCGCTCCGGGCGTGTTGCATCCCGCCGACGCTTATCCGAACAATGCCTTTTCCGATGAGATGCTGGTCCGTCTGGAGGAGATTTACGCTCGTGATTACAGTGTACGCAACGATTTGGGCATCATGACGAAATGTTTCGGGAAACTTGGCTCCAACCGTTAACCGTTTTTTTATCTCTCTTGGTTAGATTTTTTTTGTATATTTGCGGGCTTTTTTTTACAAATATAATATCCCCAATATGAGAAAATTATCCTTAATTAGCTTATTGTTTCTGTTGGTCGGACAGCTGGCCGCTCAGCGTGTTTCCGAGAGTCAGGCTATGCAGGTCTGCCAACGTTTTCTGATGGAGAAAAACCGCGCTGTTCCGGCTGAGAATATCAAGCTTGCCGAAATCTATACCCAAGATGATGGGACGATGGCGTTGTATCGTTTCCAGTTGCCCGAGCAGGGTTTTGTGGTGGTTTCGGCCTCCACGACCACGCCGCCGGTGCTGGCCTACTCCTTCGACAATAATTTCGAATTGATTCCGCCGGTGCGCGACCTTTTCCACCTCTATAAGGGTGAGATCGCTTACGCGGAGAAGCAGCAGTGGGATGCCAAACCGAAGGCCGCCGCCGCTTGGAAACGCTATCTGGCTGATGAATTTGTGCCCGCCAAGACGCAAGGCAGTGCTGCGGGTCCTCTGTTGACCACCACTTGGAACCAGAACAAGTACCACAACACCTATTGTCCGTGGGATGTTCAGGCTGGCGAATACTATGACTATCGTGTGCCCAACGGCTGTGTTGCGTTGGCGTGCGCCCAGCTGATGAACTATCACCGCTTTCCCAAGCAGGGTACGGGCATGGTGACCTACATTCCGCAGGGCTATCCGCGTCAGACGGTTAAATTCAATGAGCATGAGTATCATTACGATGCCATGACCAACCATCCGACCTCTTACGCCAACGAGATTTCCAAGCTGGCCTACCATTTTGGCGTGGCTATCCAGATGAACTACAACTATGACGGTTCCGGTGCCAATACTACGGTCGCCAAATCCAGACTTACGTCCACCTTTAAATATGACCAAAGTATAACCTCTTATTACAGAGGTAATTATTTTGATTCTTTGGTATTGGAATATATCCAAGTGCTGAAAGACGAGATCGACCAGCATCGTGTGATTTACAATTCGGGTTGTACGCAGACTTTCGAGTCTTGCCACGCCTATTTGATCGATGGTTATGACGAGGACGACCTGTTCAGCATCAACTACGGATGGGGCGGTTCTTCCAACGGTTATTATGCCGTGGATAACTTTGTAGCCGGACCGTTGCATTTCGACTACGGCGCCGAAACGGTGGTGAACATCTTCCCGTCGCTTTCGATTCCTTCCGAGTATTGCCAAGGCCATCAGCGCAACACCGCCAGCTTCGGTTATGTGGCCGACGGTTCGCCCACGGCCAAGCCCTACCAGTCGAATCCCGACTGCTCATGGATGGTGGCTGTGCCTTCCGCGCTTAGTTACAGCTTCCATTTCGACCGTTTGGACCTCAATGAGGGCGATTATGTGACCATCTACAACGGTCCGACGGAGGCTAGCGGTGTGCTGGTGTCATTGACGGGCTCGAATGTGCCTACCGACACGTACACCGTGACTGCCGACAGTGTGCTGATCAAGTTTGTGGGAAATACCAATAACACCAGTCATTACGGATTCCTGATTTCGTATTCCACCACGTTGCCGCAGCGCACGTGTGACCAAATGACCGTTTTGACGGATGTCTGGAATTCAACGCTCTCCGATGGTTCGCAGGTGGGAGAAAAGTACCTCCCCCAGACCAGTTGCACTTGGCATGTCCGCCACAATTTCATCAACGGTTATGCTTTCTGTTTCACGAAGTTCAATCTGGGGTATGGCGATTTTGTGGATATTTACGATGCTACAACCGTCACGCCGACCCTTTGGAAACGCTTTGACATCTATAATATGCCCACTTCTGAGGTTTATACTGTGCCGTTCAAGCGTATGCGCGTCAATTTCGTGAGCGACAACTGGGATCAGGGCGATGGTTTTGCCATGGATTATTACGCTATTGCGGCGGTGGAGGACTACAATGGTTTGGAAGACCTGACCGTCTATCCGAACCCCACATCCGACAACGTGAACATCGAGTTCTCCCTTCAGGACGAAATGGACTTGAATGTGAAGTTGATGGATATGACGGGTAAGGTGTTGAGAAATAGCCGTTATGACGGCAATCAGGGTGCCAACCAGCTCCGTTTCGACCTGCAAGGGGTTGCCAAGGGACTCTATCTGCTGGAAATCAGCACTCCTGACGGCAAGTCTGTGCGTAAAGTGACTGTCCAATAGCTGAAAAACTGCGATTGATGGGCAAGCGTGTACTTATCGCGATGAGCGGCGGCATTGACAGCAGTGTCGCCGCCATGCTGTTGTTAGAGCAGGGTTACGAGCTCGTCGGCGTGACCTTCCGGACCTTCGACCAGATTACGGAGAGCTGCATCGCCCGCGAGAAGGGCTGCTGCTCCGTGGATGCCATCTTCGAGGCGAAACATCTGGCCGAGAAACTCGGCTTTGATCACCATATTCTCGATGTGCGCGAGCTTTTCAAGAGAACGGTTATCCAGGATTTCATCGACCAATACCTGCAATGCCGGACGCCCAATCCTTGTGTGCTTTGTAATCCCATCATCAAGTGGGGTAGGGTGTTGGAGATGGCCGACGAGTTGGGTTGCGACTACATCGCCACCGGCCACTACGCCCGCATCGAGCAATCCGGTGACCGCTATTTCCTCCAGAAAGGCGTTGACACCCAGAAAGATCAGACCTATTTCCTCTGGAAGTTGACCTCCGAAATGCTTCAGCGGACGCTGTTCCCGTTGGGTGGCCTCACCAAGACGGAGGTGCGCCAAATTGCAGCTGAACACGGCTTTGTGAAGCTCTCGCAGAAGAAGGAGAGCGAGGAAATATGTTTTGTCACTGACGACGATTATCGCCATTTTCTGCAGGACGAAGTTCCTGATTTGCAGGAGCGTATGCCCGTCGGCGAGTTTGTGACCACGGATGGAAAAGTGGTGGGCAAGCATCAGGGACTGTATAACTACACAGTAGGGCAACGCAAGGGCTTGGGCATCGCGTTGGGTGAACCGGCGTATGTGGTGGCCCTGCTGCCCGATACGAACCGCGTAGTGCTCGGCAAACGGGAGGATTTGCAACATACCCGCTGCGTCGTTTCCGACCTGAATATGACGAAATACGCTGATTTTGAGGACGGGATGAAGGTGACGTGCCGCTCGCGCTACCGCAGTGCGGGCACGCCGGCCACGCTCCGCCATCTGAAAGATTCTGCTGTGGAAGTCTTGTTTGAAGAACCCGTTTTCGCGGTCACGCCCGGACAGAGCGCCGTCTTCTATGAGGGCGACGACTTGGTGGGCGGCGGAATCATCGAATCATAACAAAATGAAAATGACGATGTTATGATTAGCCAAAATGCCATTAACTATACTTTCCAACAACTTCTTAAAGTCGCATTTCCCGGCTTCGATACCTCTTTTTTTAATATAGAAGTCTTGGAATCAGGGTATTGCATACATTTTGGTCAAGGGGAGATTACGATGCCTCGTATGAATGATGCGCAGTGGCAAGACTTTTTGAAAGGGGAAATGAAGCCTTGTTTTGTCAATAATGTGGCAGAAACAGGACAGATTCCTTTGTTTGGTCCGGAGGATAATCCTTTTGATATTATTATGCCCTCCTTCGCGTTTTTGTCGCGATATGAGGAGTTCTTCTCGGATGAGCCGGATGCTCACGGGCGTTTTCCTTATCAAAATAGCCTTGTTCAGAAGTACAATTTAGTGGAAATTCCGATTGTGGATGAGTATGCAATGATTTTGCGCAGGAATTTGTGTGCTTGTTTCCCAGAGATGTTCACGCCATCACCTCGCAAGCCACGTGTTGTGCCCACTCATGACATCGATCTTCTGTACCGTTTCAAGAGCCGTTTTCAGGCGTTGAAGTCCATTTTCGGACGGGATATGCTGATAAATCGGGATATGGCGATGGTTAAACAATCGTGGCAAGAATATCGCAATTGGAAGTCAGATAATTTCGAGGATCCTTATATTCAGGCTATTATGGAATTCGCCACGCGGGAGCATGCCGCTGGCCTCGAACCGGTCTTCTTTTTCAAAGCCTCGTATGACGGGGAGGACGATGCCACCTACGATATTCGTGATGTACGCTTGCAAAGGATATGGGAGCATCTTGACAATAAGCAAGGAATTGTAGGATTGCACGGCAGTTATAGCAGTGCAGAAGAGGAAGGGCTTTTGCGTGAAGAGAAAGCACGACTGGAGGAACTTTTGGCCCGTTTTGGAAAGAAGGTCACTTGTTTCCGCCAGCACTACCTCCGTGCCCGTTTCTATATCGATGAATATTTCCTGCATTCGCTGGATTTGTGGCAAGATGCCGGCATCACCGACGACTACACCCTCGGGTTCGCGGAACGGTGCGGCTTCCGTTGCGGCACCTGCCACCCGTACCCGCTTTACGACGTGCGCCACGACAAAGTCACGGACATCATCGAACACCCGCTCATCGTCATGGACGGCACGCTGTTCGACTACATGAAACTCTCCGTGGATGAGGCCAAAGACCTGGCTCTGAAACTGAAACAACGCTGCCTCGACGTCGAAGGCGATTTCGTATTTCTCTGGCACAACCACACGACGACGCGGGAGTTTGAACGATATTACGAGGAGGTGTATATGTCGTTAATTCAAATGTAGAATGTAGAATGTAGAATGAAGAATGAAGAATGTAGAATTATGAATTATGAATTATGAATTATGAATTATGAATGACTTGTGACTATGAACCCTAAGCTACTAGACTACTAAACTACTAAACTTCTAAGCTTCTAAGCTCCTAAACTTCTAAGCTTCTAAGCTTTTAACCGTTAAACCATAAACCTTAAACATTGAAAATACTACATATCATATCAAACGACAACGATCGCGCCCGCACCGAGCGCGTCACACGGTATATGCCCGAGGAATTCGAGCACCAATTTGTGACATCGAAAGAGTTGGCGCAATATCAAGGCCATGTCGATGTGATTCACGCGCATCGGTGGTTCGGGTGCGGGCACGCGGCGGCGAATTATGCGGCGGCGAAGGGTGTGCCATACGTGGTGGAGGTGGTGCAAAGCGATTTGGATGCGTACCATAAACTGTTCGTGTTCAATAAGAAAAGTGCGGAAAATGTGCTTTCGGAGGCGGCACGGGTGGTCTTCACCAGTCAGTCGCAGCAGGAGTTTTTGGCGCAGCATCTGCCCTCCAAAACTGCCGATACCGTCTTCTTCCATTCCATGATGTTGTTGGAGGCTTTGGATCCGTTTTGGATTTCCAATATCCGTATCCATCCGCCTACCGCATTGGTACACATTAAGTTGCTGTACGTCGGACCGTCGGATTCCCATCATCATCTGGATGCGGTGAATCATGCCATGAAAAAGTTACAGCGCAGAAATTACGATGTCTCTTTGACTACCGTTGGGGATTTGTCGGAAGAGGAGTTGTTGGAAGTTTACCGCAGTCACGACATTTTGTTGCAGTTGGACGAGAAAACGCCTTCCACACAGCGTTTTGCGGAGGCTTTGTCGCAAGGGTTGCCGATTCTTTATGCGCCCAACGGTGTTTGTGACGGCATCTTCAAGGAGGGGCTGGCAGGATACGCGGTGAACCCGAAGAGTTCGGATGATTTAGCCCATACCATCCTGAATGTCAGTGATTTGTTCGGAACAATAGAACAGCATATTAGTCGGCTGCATCCCTTGAGCCAGTTTGACGGTAAGGAACAGGCCTCGCATTATGAACATCTGTATGAAAATGTCGCCCATAGGGGCGAATAATTATTCGCCCCTACAACACCCTATCTCGTTACCCTTAAACTTTAAACCTTAAACCTTAAACCTTAAACCTTAAACCTTAAACCTTAAACCTTAAACCTTAAACCTTAAACGGTTAACCATTATCAATCCTTTTTCACGATTGAAATATACGTGTAAATCGGGTAATGGTCTGAAACGGTGAGGTCTTTGCACACTGTGTATTGAAAATCGTTGAATTGTTTGTCGTGGGCGATGTAGTCGATGCGGTAGGCGGGGAAGTTGCCGCCGATATAGGTGGTGCCAGTGCCCTTGCCGCTGCTGCGGAAGGCATCTTTCAAGCCGTGCATGATTTTGTTATAGCTGAAGGAGGCGGGCGAATCGTTGAAGTCGCCGCAGAGAATCACCGGATAGGGACACTCGCTGATGTGTTGCTGGATGACCTTCGCCTGCTGTTGCCGCAGCACGTACGCCATGGAAATCTTTTTCGACAGTTTTGATGCCTTGTTGTTGAAGGACGAATCGTAGGAACCCGCCCAGAGTGCCTTGCCGGTCTCATAGTCCGCACTGTCCAAGTGCATGGATGCCAGATGGATGTTGTAGATGCGGAGTGTGTCGCTGTTGAAGCGGATATCGACGTACATCGATTTGTTGCTCGACGACTCCGTGGTATCGACAATGCCGCCGCCCACAATGCGGTACTTGCTGAAAATGGCCATGCCGAACTGATATCCCAGCTTGTTTTTGTACGGCAGCAGGATTTTATGTGTCTTCTCGTTGTCCTTGACATTGAGCGCTTCGATGATGGCATCCGTGGAATTGAATCCGGATTTCCCAGTGTTGTCGTAACTATATTCCTGGATACAAAGAATATCGGGCTTTTCTTGCTTCAGAAACTGGATCACTTGACGGTTAAGGGATTTTTGGTCGCTGTTATAGATGTTGAAGGCTTTGGCGTTGTAGCTCATGACCTTCAGACAGTTGGCGCAGACTTCGGGCTTGTCGATGCCGCGGAATTGGAAATGTTTATCTATGTTGTTGACGTTCAGCAGTATGGCGATAGTGGGAACCAACGCCCAACCATAGTCGATGACCAGCCATACCACAACGAGTATGAAGTTGACGATCAGCAGGTAGGGGAAGAAGAGGCCGCAGTAAGCGACGGTGCTGGAGAAAGAGGGCGGGAGGAACTTGGCGGCGAAGGAGAACAGTAGTCCTATCGCGCAAAGAATCGTGATGATGATGAGTAGCAGCTTGCCGAAAGCCTTCAGCCGAGTAAATCGTTTCTTTGCCATTATTTCTGGGAGTAACGGAACAGGATCTCTTTCTCTTCTTTGGAGAGGGCATCGTAGCCCTTCTTCGATATTTTGTCGAGTATTTCGTCAATACGCTGTTTCTCGGCCTGTTTGCGGGCGTTGAAATCCTCATCGCTTATCGGACGGCCGCTTTCCTGGGAGACGTAGTATTTCGTTGCACCGCTCTTCTCCCGTTTGCTGAACGGGTTCCATCGTTGTCCCGAATCACGGCTGTCTCTTCGGTCGCGGTAATCTTGGAAGTAGGCTTGGTTGTGCTTGTGGAGGTCATCGTGATGCCAGAGGAACAGCAGCAGCACGCCGAAAATCATACCGCCCAGATGCGCAAAGTGCGCCACACCGTCGGCGGTGCCCAGCACGCCGTATGCCAATTCGATGATACCGAAAATCAGCACGAACCACTTGGCCTTGATGGGGAACAGGAAGTAGATGTAAATCAGGTTGTTCGGGAACAGCCAGCCGAAGGCCAGCAGTACGCCGTAGATGGCACCCGAAGCGCCGATCAGCAGGAAGCTGTTCAGGTAGGCGTTTTGCAGCGTGATGGTGGCCGGCACCAAATCGCTCAGTGAATCCGGATTGCGTTGGAGTACCCCGAGGTTGTTCTGCAAGGCGCTCTGCAGCTCGGGAACTTTGTTGTTTTCAACTAGATAGCGGTAACTGTCGAGAGACGGATCCGTCAGGAACTGGTTGAAGAGGGCCATGGAGGGACCGATTTGGAAGTAGGTGATGATAAAGTGGGTGAGGGCTGCGCCGATACCGGTGATCAGGTAGTAGATGAGGAATTTCTTGCTGCCCCATTCGTTCTCTACAGCCGCTCCGAACATCCAGAGTGCGAACATGTTAAAGAAAAGGTGGCCGAAGTTTCCGTGCATGAACATATAGGTGATGAACTGCCACCAATGGAAGTCCGGTGCGCTGTAATAGTGCAGCCCCAGCCATCGGTTCAGGTCGCAGATGTTCGCGTGTGCGAAGACGAAGGTGGCAAAAAACAGTAAGGTGTTGATTATAAGTAGGTTCTTGACTGCTTTCGGCAGAATATTGAACCCACCCATGCCAATTTGTTGTCCGTTGTTCATTAAGGTTTAGGGTTTAGGGTTTAAGGTTTAGAGTTTAAGGTTTAGAGTTTAAGGTTTATGGCTTAAGATTGTTGGTTTAGCGTGGAAAATTGTCGTGCAACAAAGCTTCAATAACCAATAACCTATAACCAATAACCATTATTAAAAACGGCTGCAAAAATACGCAAAAAATCTTACTTTTGCCCCTAAAAAATAGCGGTGCTGTATTGTATTCAACTTCCTGATAATAAGAGTATTCGTATTCGCAAGATGATATGGTCTTGGGTATGGAGAGGGGAGGTGTCGTCCATTTCGCCCGGCGATTGCCGCGATATTGCGGTCACGCATCGGGCGGTGGGGATCGTTGCGGGGAAATCGTCCGTTCATCCCGTGGCGATCGATGTGGAGGATTGCGGTGCGGCCTATCGTTTCCTGATGCCGGTCCTCGCCGCCACGCCGGGGGTGTGGTTGTTGATGGGCACGGAACGCCTGTTGCAACGACCGATCCTGCCGTTGGCGGAGGTGTTGCGCGGCATCGGGGCGGAGATTGAACGGGTGGAGGAGGGTTGGTTGATACGCGGAAAATCGTTTGCCCGACCTGTAGAGACGCGCTGCAGCACGTCTCTACAACGTGGGGAAATCGGTGGATTATCATTATCCATCGATGCGTCCCAATCCTCGCAAATGGCCTCCGCGTTGGTGTTGGCTGCCCCGTTGTTGGGTCTCAAAACCTTGCATCTCACCATGCCGGACATCCCATCGTTACCCTATTTGCAGATGACGCTCGCGCTCACCCGCGACTGGCCGGTGGAGATTCCCGGTGTTACAGTGCCCGACACCCCGATTGGGGCGGTCGGCGATTGGAGTGCGGCGCTTTTCTGGTTCGCCTACGCCTGTTTGCATCCGGAACACGAATATCTGTTGTCACCGTTGTCGCTGGAATCTATCCAAGGGGATGCGGTTATCGCGCAATGGTTCAATATGTTGGGCGTTTCCGTGTGTAGAGACGTGGTGCACAGCGTCTCTACGACCCCGTATATCGAAATAAAAGCAAAACCGTTGGAAACAATGCCTCATTTGGTCTTGGATGTTCGCGACAACCTCGACACCGTGCCCGTTATGGCCGCCTTGGCAGCACTTTTGCCCGCCGACATCACTTTCCAGAATGTACGGAATCTGCAATACAAGGAATCCGACCGTCTCCACGCCTTGACGGAACAGTTGATGCCTTACGCAACAATAGAATTGTCTGAAAATGAAATGCGTGTGATTGGAAAAGGTCAACCTTTGGTAGCGGGGGCAGGATTCGATACTAAACACGATCACCGGTTGGCGATGGCGTTTTTGTTGTTTCCGGATGCGGTGTTGAATGATACGGATTGCCTGATAAAATCCTATCCTAATCTTCTGGAACAGTTGTCGGGCGAATGATTATTCGTCCTCCCAACATTTGCCTATTGCCTGTAGAGACGTGGTGCACCGCGTCTCTACTCGTTCAACGCCGGTTTTCCCCAGAACCGCAGCACGGCGATTTCGGCGAGGAAGCAGAGCAATGAGAGGATGACGAACCACGGCCACAGCGGTTTGCCGTTCAGGCGGTCGCTGACGCTCTTGGCGATGTTTTTCGTGTCTGCACTGATGACGGCGATGTTGTCGCCGAGTTCATCGGCCGTTTTCTTCAGGTCACTTTCACTGTAGCAGGCGAGGTCGGATTCGCGGCGACTCAAGTTGAAGGCCAGCGTTCCCAAGACCTGTCCGCCCCGCATGATGTCGTACCAGTCGCTGGTGTGCGCCTGGTTGTGGAAATAGAGGGCAGTTTCGTTGCCCAGTCGGCGCTGTTCGGGGATGAACTCCTCGTTGCCCTTGCGTGCGCGCAGCACTACAGCTTCGTCGGAACGGTCGCTGGGCAGTATCACGCGTTGCATTTGATCCAGACCGATGACGTTGTAGAGTTTCTGCTGCGCCGCGTTCATGATGCCGATGTTGTGCAGCGGCACGAAGAAGAGGGCGTGACGGTGAGCATTACCGAAGTCGTCGTTGAGGGCCACGGCGGAGAGAATGACCTTGCCGTTGCCGGCAGGGTAGGAGATCAGCATCGGGGAGTTATCCTCCAACGCCATGATGGTCTCGCTGCCGTTGGCACCACCCGCGATGGCGAAATGCTGCAGCGTCTGCGGCATGTCAATGCGCGAATCCTGCGTCTCCAGCGCCCCTTTGAAGTAGATGCTCTCGGTGTTCAATCGTTGGCATTTCAGCGTTTTCTTGACCAGATTGCCGTAGTGGCCCGCCTGTAAGCTCTGCAGCAGGGCGTTGACGCTCTTGTCGGCTTTTTCCGTTGGGAACACCAACAGTGTGCCGCCGGCGTTCACGAACTTGGTGAGCTCGTCAGCCAGACCGGAGGAGATGCTCGGCACTTCGTTAAGAACGACTACCGCGCTCTGTCTCAGGGCACTGTAGTTGATCTGCTGGTAACCCATGGGCTGGTAAGTGAATACGGAATCCTTGCCGTAGAGTGCGGTAAGGAACCGGTTGGGATCTTTGTCGTAGATGACCGTGACGACGCTGTTGTCGGACACTTCGTAGGTGAAATAGAGCTCGTCGTCAAAGGTGATGGGCGCATCTTCGATGCTCACCTTGCCGCAGTTGGTGCCGCTTTCGTCAATGCGGTAGGTCAGGTGGCAGTCCACGTAACCGCCCGCCGCGATGTCAATGGCGGCGATGGCCTTCTGCTTGTCGTTAACGTGTAGTTTCACAGGTACTTTCTGCACCTCTTCGCTGCCGTAGTTGTGCACGCGGGCGATGAGAGTGACCGTATTGTCGAGCTTGAAGATGGGCGTTAAGAACCAACAGCTATCGATAGCCACGTTGTTGAGCTGTTCGGCTGGCGCAGGAATCAGCCCGATATGGGTGGAGGAGTCGTTCCGCAGCACGGACAAGTCGTAGTTGTTTTTCTGAAAATCAGAGATATAGTAGTGAATAACGTTCTCTTTTTGAGAGCCTTGGAGCGTGTGGTTCTCGAAGGTGCGGATCTCTTTGAAGGAGTGGCTGTTGGGCGACACGGCGATGCGGTCCAACAGCTCCAGCATCTGGTCTTTGTTGAGAATATGGGACTCCTCGCCGGTGAAATCTTGCGTGGTGAGCACAAAGTCGTCAGAAAAACCGAAGGATTGCACGATGTTCTTGGCGGCATCCACGGCATCGAAGAGCCGCGAGCCGTTCTTGCTGTCGGCCTCCATGGAGTAGGAGTTGTCCACAAAGATGGAAATTACGTTGCCTTTTTTTTCTGCACTATTGCTGCCGCGCAAGAAGGGCTGGGCGGCGGCAAGTACGAGGCAGGCAATACCCAAGACTCTCAGCATCAATACGATGAGTTGCTGGACTTGCGAGGCTCGTTTGGTTTTCTTTTGGATATCCTCCAACATCTGCACGTTGGAGAAATAGGCTGTCTTGTATCTTCTGAAATTGAAAAGATGTATGATGATCGGCACCAGAATGGCGACGAGACCTATAAGCATCAAGGGGTTAGTGAATGACATTCTCTATAATTTTTGGGCGGCAAAAATACTAAAATTAGCTGTATTAGAAAAGAAGATTATTTCGGCTGTTCTTCATCGGCGTTGGCTTTGGATTTTGTCTTGGATTTAGTTTTTCCGGTCTTCTCTTTATCTTTTTTCCTACGGATTGAGTCGAAATCTTGTTTGTAGGCCAGGGCGACACCGGCCACATAGTTGTTGTAGCTGTCGCTGCTGGTATAGTAATAGTAGTTATCGTCGCGTTCGCCGATATAGGTGAAGGCTTTGACCCGCCAAGTTCCTTTTTCGTTGATGAAGTATTCCACGGTCAGATCGCCGTAAATGTTGTTGTAGGCCGATGCTTGGCGGTCGTCATAATAGCCTATGCGGGTGGACATGATCATGCGGTTGTTCAGCAGGTTGGCGTTGGCGTTGAGACCGTACTCGGCTGAAGTGCGTTCCGTAGCCTGGTTGTAGGTAATGCCGAAGGAGGCCTTCTTGCTGTCAATCACATTGCTTAACAGGTTGTTGACCATATTGCTGACGAGGTTCATGCCGCTCAATCCGTTACCCATGCCGCTGAACATGGATTCGGGCATGAAGGTGTTGGTGACCATAAAGTAGGCGAATTGTTTGGTGACGTTCTCCGTGTTCATCGTGTCAATGGCTGAATAGAACAGATCACGGGTGGTGCTGCTGCTATTGGGCAGGTCGAAGGAGAACGTGGGCTCGATGCGCTGCATTAGCGGGCCGCTCAAACGGATGATGGCATTGACATCGACACTGCCGGTAATGTCTGCGTCTGGAAGGATGTTCGTCAGGGTGGTTTTGGAACTCTTGTAAGCCGACAGGTTCACCGTCATGTTCTCCAGCGGACCGTCGAAGTTGATGGAGCCTCCAGGATTCATCGTGAACTTGGTGTTTACGGCATTGAGCAGGGATATTTTGACGTCTCCGGAATGCAACGACAGGTTTCCGTAGAGGTTAAGTCCGTTGTTGCTGTTGTAGAGCAGTTGGAAACGGCCGTCCGCGCGTGCGTTCACCGTGCCACCGATGGATTCGAGCTGTAGCACCACGTCGGCATCGTTGGTGACATGGAAGGTGAAGTCGAAAGTGAGCTCGGTGGAGGAGGTAGGTTCTTCCTTTTCCGTAATCAAAGTTTCTTCGGTCTGCCGAGGCTGGAACTGGATGAAGTTCGTCTCGGCGGCGGAATTGGTGGAGGATACCTGCAGCACAATCGTTGATCCTTTGAGGGTTTTGATGTCCGGCCCAACAAACGAGAGATGGCCGCTTTTGCCTAAAATATGCACATCGCCTTGCACATAGCCGACTCCATAGAAGACGGAGTTGGTGGTGCGCGGCGTGTTCAGAGCCATAATACGGTCAGTGTTAATCATCAGATCCAATTGCATGTCCTTGAACATGTTATGATGGATGTAGCCGGTGAGCGTGGCCGTATTTTGGTCTTTGTCGGTGATGATCATGTTGGGGAAGGAAATTCCCTCTTTGTTGAAAACAATGTCCTGATCGTTGACGAAAAATCGGGCTCCCAAGGCAGCAATGCCCATTTCGGCCTCTTCCACATGTACTGTGCCGTCAAGGAAGGAGGATTCAGGGGTGTAATGGAAGGATAATTCGCCGGAGGCATATCCTTGGAAATGGTCACAGAAGCTTGACAGGAACGGCTCCAGAAAGCCTGCCGCGAGAGAGTCGAAAGTGGCCTTCGCGACAAAATTATGCTTGCTGTATGTGCCTGAAATATTGGCGATAATATCGTCCTCGGCCTGGAAACTCCGAACGGAATAGTTGGTCAGGTAGTCGTAGTCAAGGACCGAATCCGGACTGTTGAACATGCCGCCCCAGAACCGCAGGTCGTTTTCCTTGTCAACGCCGGCCATCAGGAAGAGGTCGCCCAGTTTGGTGTTGTTCATGACAAAGTCTTGGGCGATGGTTTTGCCATAGATCAGACGGCTTCCGTTGCGGTTCGCCAGATTCAGGTCCGCCGACAGGGTTCCGTCAAAGGACATCCCGTTCAGCAGCGGGTTGATGAGCGAGACATCGATACTCTTGGCGGCCACCGTGAGCCGACTCGAATCCTTCGTGTCGTAAGTGCCGTTCACCGCTACGGAACTACCTTGGGTCGAAAACACCAGATTGTCTATCTGATAGCGGTGCGGTTTGATGTGGATGGCGTTCTCGTCGTTGAAGTGGCACTCATAGTCTTTCAAAAATATCTTGGAAGGCTGCAGTTGGATGACGATGTCATTGGCCTTGGAAATGTTGACGGTCCCGGCCAATTCGGAACTGTTGCCTTCGGAGTTGAAGGGGTTGTACCAGTCTAGTTTACAGGATATAATGTCATTCAAAGCACTGGCATCGATGCTCACATCCTCGAAAAGCAGGTTGTTTTTGCCCATAAGGACGAGCACGGAGTCGCCTTGCATGTTCAGCACCATGGCTCTGTTCTCCGCAGATCCGCCATTGGCACGGAAGTTATAGACTCTCAGCTTGTTGCGTATGCCGAAGAAGGGAAGTCCGATTTCGATTTTGTCGGCGGAGTGGTCGGCTCGAATATCGACCAACACCGAGGAGCTGGGTGAGATGAACATGTTGGGGAGTATCAACTTCGTGAGGGAGCGCGTGTTGTAGGTGCTCAGGTTGAATTTGATGTAGTCTTCATGGTTGACGCTTCCGGTCATCAGGGTGTCTGAATTCAAGAACTCGTAGGTGCTCTTGGCGGCGGAGACCAGCGAGGGGAAGAGGTTGTGGGCGATGTTCTGCAGGGAATCCTTGACGGAGGCCAGCGGATAGGTGGATTCGAAGGTGGCGTTGGCGATGTTCGAGGTGAGGATGTATTTGTGATACCGCTCGTGGTTGAAGGTGGTGAGACGGAGCCGGTCGTTATACAGGCTGTCCTCCTTGAATTTCAGCTTGAGGTTGTCGCAGCCGAGGAAACCATTGATGTTGTCCAAGTTGTTGCCATGCAGTGCAACTTGGAATTGGTCGAAGGTGAGCTGCATGTCCGGGTTGCGTTGCAGGAAGGCGATCAACGACTCTATGCCTTCGGGGTTGAGGGTGTCGGCCTGCGGCAGAATTTTACCGATGGTACCGGCATTGAGCAGCAGTTGTGAGATGCTGCCTTGAAGGAATGGAACTTCTTGGGAGTTATCCAGTTGGGCCACGACCTCGCATTGCAGGTTGGGGTCGTGGGCGATGAGATTGGCGTTGTAGAAGCCTTTCTGGTAGTCGCCTTCCACGCGTATGTTGCGCAGCGGGTAGCCCATGAGCGGGAACCGGGTGATGTCGCCGTCGAGGTGCGCCTCCACGGTCTTCAGGTTTTTGGCGGTGAACCCGGTGGAGGCGGTGCGCCCATCGAAGGAAACGTCCACATTGCAGGGGCCGAAGGTCTTGCCGTCGTTCAGGAGTTTGGCGAGGTTGAAGTTCGGGGAGGAGACTTTGCCGTCGAAGGCGAGATGCCCGCCGTCAGAGGTGGTGGAGAGCAGTGCGTTGACGTTGCCAAAGTTTGACGAGGTCTTCAGGTCCGCATCGAAGTGGGGCAGGGTGCCGATGAAGGTGCCCGATACAGTGGCCGTTCCAACCTTGTTCAAGAGGGCGTTCGTGTGGATGGTTTTGCCGCGAGGCAGGGTGAACTTCGCCAAATCGGGCAGGTGGAAGACGGTGGAGTCGAGTGCGACATCGAAGGTGGCGTTCAGGAAGTCGATGACGTCGCGGATGGCGATGTCGCCTTGCACGAGATTGCGTTCTTCCCAACCAGCCCTCACATTCTGCAGTTGGAAGTCGGTGACTACGCCATAAACGCTGTCGGCCTCCAGCTGGAAGATTTCGTTCATGCCTCGGATGGCGGGCGCGAAGCCGGCAATGTCGTCCATGGCCAGCGTCGAAGGACGGATTTTGGCGGTGATAAGCACGGAATCCAGAAATTCCGCGTAGGTTTTCCACTCATTGTATTTGAACTGGAGGTCCAAGTCCAGGTCGCTTTGGTCCGTCTTTAGCTTCAGTTTGTTGAAGGTCAGATCTTTACCGCTGATATGGAAGTCTCCGGAACATTTCTTGAGGCTGAATCCGCCGTATTGGTTGAAGGACAACTTCTTGATATCCATGCCGATATCGTCGTTCAAAAGCACGAAGTCCTTGGCCTTGATGTTCAAATCTGCCAGCTCGAAGAAGGCGTAGTCGATGTCGGGTTGACCGGCAGTGCTATACACCACTCGTTTGTTGTCGTTGATGAGCACGAAGCGTCCGTGGGTGATTTCCACCTTGTTGGTGGTGAGTTTGAAGCCGCTGTGTTCTTTGTCTGTTTTGAAAACGGAGGCCCATTTGGCGATGTTGATGGTGTCTTCGCCTTTGTAAATGCGCAGCACGATATCGAGGTCATCGAACGACACGTCGCGGAGCCCGAGGTGGAAAGGTTTGGTCTCGATTTTGCGCAAACGGCCCTTCACGGTGCCGGAATAGATCATCTTCTGGTTGTGGTGGTCCTTGATGGTCACCTCATGCGCCGCCAGCTTCAGACTTGGGGTGAGCCGGATGTCGCCAATGGAAATTTCGGTACCCCATTTTTCGCTAATGGTAGATGTAACTTTATGAACCACAAAAGTTTGGATGGCGGGCACAAACAGCAATCCCACGAGCAGCAGATCCAGCGCGAGGAACACCCCGACGACCCACGCCGTGATTTTAAGAGCCTTTTTTATGCCGCCATTCGCCATCTTTATACCTTATATTTTAAAAGCGCAAAGATACTATTTTTTTGGCTATTAGCCATTAGCTTTTAGCTTTTGGCCAACAGTCAATAGTTAAAAGCCAACTGCCAATAGCCAATAGCCAAAAAATAAAAAAAAGGGTGTTTTGTGTGAAAAAAATCGTATCTTTGCCGCTCGTTATTTTGGGATAAAGTTTTTAACTCATAAAATTATAAAAGTATGGTAGAAAAAATTACATCAAGCCAGCAGGCAATGGACATGGAAGCCCGTTATGGCGCGCACAATTATCATCCCCTGGGCGTGGTCATCGCCAAAGGTAAAGGCCCCTTCGTGTGGGACGTGGAAGGTAAGAAATACTTCGATTTCCTTTCCGCTTATTCCGCAGTGAACCAAGGTCACTGCCACCCGAAGATCATCGACGCTATGATCGACCAGGCTCAGAAGGTGACCCTCACCTCCCGCGCTTTCTACAACGATTGTCTCGGACCGTTCGAGAAATACGTCACCGAGACCTTCGGCTATGACAAGGTGCTCCCCATGAACTCCGGTGCCGAGGCTGACGAGACCGCTCTGAAGCTCTGCCGTCGTTGGGGTTACGACAAGAAAGGTCTTCCTGAGAACCAGGCCAAGATCATCGTCTGCGAAGGCAACTTCCACGGACGTACCATCACCATCGTCTCCCTCTCCATCGATCCTGACGCTTACGCAGGTTTCGGCCCGTTCACCCCGGGATTCATCAAAATCCCCTACAACGACGTCGATGCTTTGGCAAAGGCTCTTGAAGATCCGATGGTTTGCGGTTTCCTCGTGGAACCCATTCAGGGTGAGGCTGGTGTCTATGTGCCGGACGAAGGCTATCTGAAGAAATGTTACGACCTCTGTAAGGCTCACAACGTGCTGTTCATCGCCGACGAGGTGCAGACCGGTATCGCCCGTACGGGTAAGATGCTGGCTTGCGATCACGAAGGTGTCCGTCCCGACATCCTCGTGCTCGGTAAGGCTCTCTCCGGTGGTACGATGCCCGTTTCCGCCGTTTTGGCTGACGACGACATCATGTTGAACATCAAGCCCGGTGAGCACGGCTCCACGTTCGGTGGCAACCCGGTCGCTTGCCGCGTCGGTATCGCCGCCCTCGAAGTGGTGAAGGAAGAGAAGCTCGCTGAGCGCGCTGAATACCTCGGCAAGATCTTCCGTGAGGAGATGAGCAAGGTTAACAGCCCGATGATCAAGCAAGTGCGTGGTAAAGGTTTGCTCAATGCCGTCATCATCCAACCCACGAACGGCAAGGAAGCTTGGGACGTTTGCGAGAAGATGCGTGACCTCGGCGTGCTCGCCAAACCGACCCACCAGCACATCATCCGTTTCGCTCCCCCGTTGGTCATCACCGAGGAGGAACTCCGCGAAGCTATCGCCATCATCAAGGAAGCCATCCTTTCTTTCGAATAATGGCGTTTCCTACAAAAACAAAAAACGGAAGATTTCGATCTTCCGTTTTTTTGTCGTTTCACGTAGAGACAAGGCGCGCCGCGTCTCTACCATTCGTCCCCTTCTTCAATTTCCAGCAGCACGATGTTCCCTGGATGGTAAATGAATTTCACAATGGTCGAGACGCTGGTGAGCTCGCCCTCCTCGCAACCGCAGATGACGAGCGTATATTGGGTGCCGTCCTCCATGTTGTTCTCATGCAATAAGTCCACTTCGCTTGGGCCTATATAATAGTAGTAATCCAAGAATCCGTATTCCTGATACATTCCCACGACCGAGTACAGATAGCTAGTAGCTGCACCGTATTGGTAGTAAATCATGTCGGATTCTTCATACTGCCAAACGTATCTGAGGTTGTCGTCGGAAGGCGTGATGCTGATTACGTCCCCTTCGGAACTGATGTCAAAATGCAGGTCGTGTGCGGGTACTGGCTTGGTGTGAAAAGATGTGCTAATCGGCTCTCCGATGAGCTCATGCGTCTTGGGGTTGATTTGGAAGACGATTAGCTTGTAATCCATGTCGTCATACAGCGTCCCTATGCTGAATTGTCTGCTTCCACGATAGAAAAAAACATCCAGGAAGCTGGCACCCTCAAAATTGGCATAGGCGTCTTCCATCAGCTCTATTTCTTCTTTGCAGATTTCTGCTAACGAGTTGTCGTAACTTCCATCGTTTGCATTAATAATGATGTAGCCATAGTAGGCTTGCGGATTTGTCGGGGCCACGGTGAACCGTACACGGGTGCCCGTCACCGTTTCCACTTTCGCTTTAAGTTCAGTGGGGAGTAGTTCTTCTTTCTGGCAGCCCGCAAACAGCAACAGACTTAGGACAAGTATTGATAATATCCGTTTCATAATCGTAATTTTTTGTTCTATAAGTTTTTATAAACTTTGAGAATGAATTTTACGGCTCCGGATTGGTGGTTGCCGTAGTGGTCGAAGTCGTAGGTGACATTGTTCCCTTTGAAATATTGCTCGGCCTTGAGGGCGTTGGCGAAAGGCACGGTGTTATCATCCATGCTGTGGAAGATATAGACGGGGGCGCGAGGCGTGAAGAAGAGGATGGAGTTCCACATCAATGCCCGATAGAGCTCTGCGGTCTCGGGATTGCTCTTGTCGCGTCCCACTGGGGTCATCAGGTCGCTCACCTTTTGGGCATTCAGCAGGGTGTTGATCTCTCCCACGGAGTATTTTTTCGAGTTAATCCATTCGTCCAGATGTTCCATCAGCAGCGGCGTAAAGAAATCGCTGAGATTCAAGCCCAACTCTTCGCCTTCGTTAAGACCTTGCACGATCATCGGGATGGCGCAGGGGATGCCGGTCTTGTCTTCCAGCATGGCCACATCAAACGTGGCCGCAAGGTCGTAGGGACCGCCGCCGGCATACACCATCTCGATGGGCAACTGGGTCTTGAATCCATTTTGCAGGATGTTCATCACGCCCAAGGTGGTGGAGCCTCCCTGCGAGTATCCGACCAGAATGACTTTGTCGCTTTCGGGTTTCCGGTCAATCGCTTCCAAATAGGGCTTCACGGCCATGGCCATCTCCACCACGCTGCCAGCCGTACTTGTGATGTGCATGTAGGGATGTATGCGGTTTGCCGTGACCCCGTATCCGATGTAGTCGGCCATCACCACGGCATAGCCTTTCGATGCCAGAATGCCTTCCAAGGGGAAACACTCCGACGGGCATTCGCGGGTGGCCCCGATGGTCCAGTGACTTACGATCACCATGTTTTTGATCTTGCCTTTCGCCGGGAGCAGCACTTTGCCGGACAATGTGAGGGGCTCCCCTTCGAGATCGGAGCCGGTATAGGTGCCCGCTATCTGGATGATTTTGTTGCACGTCATGCTTTCCACCAGATTAGCTACCAATTCAGCCATGGAAACGCTAGCCGTTTTCGCCCCGTTTTCCTCGCCTAAATCCATGGTGCGGATTTCGGGGTTTAGGTTCCCGTTCACGATTACGTCGCTGGTTTTTACCTCTGTCACATGAAACGTGTCGAAATCCACCAATTCAATTGTCGGCTTCTGACAGGTGGTCAAAAGCACTGCCGCAAGGCTGATATATATCCACTTTTTCATCATATTTACCATTTATAATAGAAACTGGCTGAAAAAATGCGAGAAAACACTTGGTAAATGGTTCGGGTGTTGGCGAGGGCGCTGAGGCCGCCCAGCTCGAAGGAGCCGCCCCATTGGCCTTTGCCCACTTCCACACCGATCCAGTTTAGGTTGAAGGCGGGAGCCGCTCCGAAGCCGCCGTCGTTGTCGAAGGCAAAGAGCGCGCCGACACCCAAGCCCGAATAGAGTCGCACCCACGGACGGTCGAAGTAGGTGAATCGTGCCGTGGCCAACAGCGTCAGATCCCAATTTCTCACGCTTTTCGCCGGCAACATCAGGTTGTGGTACTTGTCGAAGACCCCTTCCTTCCAAAAGATGCCTTCCACATCGGCTTGTATGCCTAAGCTGGTCACCTTGGTCAATCGGTACTGGTACTCGGCGAACAGATGTCCGGTATAGCCAAAGTCGAAGGTCTCAAAATGCGAATAATTGTCAGGCAGAGCATCTGGATTCGGCCATGTGCCAATGAGTTTTGGGCGGAAGGCCATCGTCTCGTAGAGCATGTCTCCCCAGCCGATTCTGAAGCTGTGGCGGTAATCCGGGGTGGAATTGCCGCTCTGACAGTAGGCCGGGAGAAATCCCGCCACTGTCAGGAACAGGGCTATGACTATAACCGATACGTTTCTCATTTTCTCTCTGCAATACGTATATTGAACAATTTGAAATATAGTGGCAAAAGTACAAAATATTATTGACATTTCTGTTTTTGCTGAAAAATATTTCTGTTTTTAATGAAAAATTGCCGGATGGTGACTTGATTTGGAAATAATGTGTATTTTTGCAGCTTATTTAGATGAAGTGTAAATTTTTTTTAGAATGTTATAGGTAAAAGGGAAATGAAGTCTTACTTAAAATAATTGTACAATGAAGAAATTAATCGCTTTGATGGTCCTCGCGACCATGGTCCTTACTGGGTGTAACAAGGACAAAATCACGAACCTCGATGAGAAAATCATCGGCAAATGGGTGGTAGCCGACAAAGACGGCAAATCCGCTCCGACTAACGAGAAGATGGTAATCAGCTTTCTCTCTCCCTCCAAAGCAATGGTGAGCGCATCGCTCAATGCGCATCATCCGGAAGCGAGTGTTTGGCTTGACCGGCAGAATGCGGATGTGGTTGTCAAAGGCGACAAGGTGACGCTCACCTTCCATGCCGACGATCATTCGACCTCGGTGCACGAGCTTACCGTCACCCAGATCAACGACCATGAGTTTATCGCCAATCAGAAGGTGACTGTGACCGTTGACGGCAAAACGGTGATTTCCGAGACAGGCACCTTCCGCTTCGTCAAGGTCAATGCCGACTATCGCCAGGACATTCTCGGTCTTTGGGAGGGTCGTATGACCAGCGAAGAGTCGGAGTATGGTGACAACGATATCCACCGTTGGGAGTTTCTGGCCGACGGTACCCACCGCTACTATCACAAAGTGGGTAACACTTGGGTACCCAGCGACGATGAGTACGCGGAATATTTCGTGGATGGAAACATGCTCTTCACCCTCTGGAAGAACAACGGCAACGGTGCAGAGGAACGTCGTGAAAACTGGGAGATTTCCTCTGTAGAGAACGGTGTGATGAACTGGACCGCCTTGCGTAAGAAAGCTGACGGTACCGTGTACACCGCCACCTTCAGTATGACGAAGGTCGAAGAACCTGTCGTTCCCGAAGGATACGTTGATCTGGGCTTGCCGAGCGGCACCTTGTGGAAAACCACCAACGAGACGAATCCCAACGATCCGGAACATGATTTCTACACCTACGACGAGGCGGTGGCCGCCTTCGGCGACAATATGCCCACGAAACAGCAGCTGCAGGAGTTGATAGAGGAGTGCCAATGGACGTTGGATGATGCGCAAAATGTTGTCACCTTCACCGGTCCCAATGGCAACACCCTCGTGCTGCCCAGAAAGGGGAAACGTTCTACAAATGGGGTTGTCTATTATGATGGTTCTGATGGCGAACCTGCCGGCGCCTCCTATTGGTCAAGGACGGCAATTGACGCGACATACGCTTGGCGGCTTGATTCAGGAGGTTTTGCTTCGGGCGTGTATATGTACGATGGAAAAAGAGGTGCTGGCGCCAGCATCCGCCTCGTCAAGTAATCAATCTCCGTCATCATTGAAATCAAAAAAGGATTGCCGTTGCGAATGGCAATCCTTTTTTTTTGCGTTTACAGCAGTTCGTATTTGTGTTTACAGCAATTCGTAACTTCGCTTCACGAACTCGCTCAGCTTCTCGCCGGTGAGGATGTTCTGCGAGAGCATCGCTAAGTCGATCATCTGCTGCACCAGTTGCGTGCGCTTGTCGTCGTCCTTTTCGTCGAGGATGCGGGTGGCGAGCGGGTGGTTGCCGTTGATGACTAGGTTGTAGTGGTCGAAGCCGCCGTAGAAGCCCTGCTGGCCGGAGACCTTCTCCATGTCCTTGAAACGGCGCATGAACTCATTTTGGGTGACCATCACGGGCAGGTCGGTCTCGCTCAGGGAATCGACCTCGGGGGTGAACAGCTGTGCATTGACTTGTTTCTCGAAGTACTCCTTCAGCTGTTTCTGCTGCTCTTCGGAGAGCTTGGAAACGGGCGCATTGTCCTCTTTCTCAATGAGTTTATCGACAACGTTGGCATCTACGCGGGTAAAACGCACCTTTTCGAGCTTCTGTTCCAGCATGTTGATGAAGTGGGCGTCGAGGAAACCGGTCATCAGCAGCACATCGTAGCCTTTCTCCTTCGCGCTGGCGATATAGACGTGCTGTTCGTCGGCGTTGGCAGCGTACAACATGACAATATTTCCGTTTTTGTCAGTTTGCAGCGCACTCACCATGTTGCGGTACTCTTCAATCGTGAAGTATTTGCCTTCGGTGTTCTTCAGCAAGTAGAAGTCCTTGATTTTGTCGTAGAACTTCTCGTCGGTCAGCGAACCGTATTGCAGGAAGATGCTCAGGTCGTCCCATTTTTTCTCGAACTCCTCGCGGTTCTCCTTGAACATCTGTTCCAGCTTCTCGGCCACCTTCTTGCTGATGTAGGTGGAGATTTTCTTGACGTTGTTGTCGCTTTGGAGGTAGGAGCGGGAGACGTTCAGCGGGATGTCGGGCGAGTCGATGACACCGTGCAGGAGGTTCATGAAGTCGGGCACGATGCCTTCTAATTCGTCGGTGATAAACACTTGATTGCAATAGAGTTGCACGCGGTTCTTCTTGAGGTCGAGCTGGTTTTTGATTTTCGGGAAGTAGAGCACGCCGGTGAGGTTGAAGGGGTAGTCGACGTTCAGATGGATGTGGAACATCGGCTCCTCGAACGACATCGGGTAGAGCTGGTGGTAGAACTTGTTGTAGTCCTCGTCGGATAGGGTAGAGGGCTGTTTCTGCCAGATGGGGTCGGTGTCGTTGATAATGCGCGGCACTTGTACGGCTTCCTCTTTGGGCTCCTCTTTCTTATCGTCCTTGTTCTCAGCGTCTTCGGGTTTGGGCTCCGGTTTACGCCATTCGGTCTTCATACCGCAGCGGATCGGCACGGGCAGGAAACGGCAGTATTTGTTGAGCAGTTCCACCAGTTTGTCCTCGTTGACGAACTCCTGGAGGTCGTCATCCTCCACATGCAGGATGATTTCGGTGCCGCGGTCGGCCTTGTCGATCTCTTCGAGGGTGAAGTCGGGCGAACCGTCGCAGCTCCACTTAACCGCTTGTGCGTCTTTCTGATACGATTTGGTGAGGATATCCACGCGGTTGGCAACCATGAAGGAGGAGTAGAATCCGAGTCCGAAGTGGCCGATGATATTAGCGGCGTCGTTGCCCTTGTACTTGGCGAGGAAGTCCTCCGCACCGGAGAAGGCGATCTGGTTGATGTAGCGATCGACCTCCTCGGCGGTCATGCCGATGCCACGGTCGATCACGTGGATGGTCTTGTCGTCCTTGTTGACTTTCACGTCAATGGTGAGGTCGCCCAGTTCGCAGTCGGCATTGCCCGTGCTGACGAGCGTCTTGAGCTTCTGCGTGGCATCCACCGCGTTGGAAATCAGTTCTCTAAGGAAAATCTCGTGATCGGAGTACAAAAACTTCTTGATCACGGGAAAGATATTCTCTGTTTGTACATTAATTTTACCTGTTTGCATATTCTTATAGATTTATTTTGACAATATTTTTTGACAGGCGGGTATATTGCAAATATTGTGCCAAGTTTAGGGGCGGATACGCGGTTACAGGTATAATAGTTATTTCGACATCAGCTTTTTCATTTCCTCCTCATCGGGAAGCAGTTCCATCAGTCTTTTCTGTCCGGCTTGGTATGTGGCGACACCCATCGGACGCTGGTAATCTTGCAGAACGTACTCGACAAAGGTTCTGTCGGCATCTTTGCAAAGGATAATGCCGACGGGTGGATTTTCTCCCTCAATTCTTTCATCATCGTCCAGAACGTGCAGATAATGGGATAGCTGTCCAAGATATGCTGGCTTGAATGTGCCTTTTTTCAACTCCACGACGACTAGTGAGCTCAGAATCCGATTGAAGAACAGCAGATCCACCCAGTGGTCGTGTCCTAGTTTGTCGTAATGGACTTGACAGCCGATGTACGCAAAGCCTTTGCCGAAGGTCATGATGAAATTTCGCATGTTATGGACAATATCGTTTTCAATCACCCTCTCGTCAATATCTTCATCCCGTTGGCCGAGCTGCTCAGTGTTGATGAAATCCAGAAGGTAGGAGTCTTTGAACATCTGAATGGCACGGAAGGCCTGTTTATAGTCGGGAATGCTGCTGATAAAGTTGTTGGGCATTTTGCCTTGGTTATGGTAGGCATCTTCGGCGATTCTTTGTTCTAATGCTTCATGGCTCAATTGTAAATCTGCGCAAAGTTGGATGTAGAATCTGCGTTCTTCAATGGTTTTCGTCTTTGATAAGATCATGACGTGATGTGAAAATCCAATGTTGAAAAAAGCATGGAGAGGGATTTCTGAAAAAACGGATGGTACTAGCATGCTTTCGACTTTTTCTATTTTGGCAGATGCGTCTGCCAAATTTGTGTCAAACATTTTCCACTGTTCATAAAACATTCTCATATTCCGCAAGTTGCGAGGGGAGAAGCCGCGAAGTCCAGGCATTTCGGTAGACAATTGTCGGCTTATGGTTTCAATGGCATCCTTGCCCCAGAAACCAGTGCGTGAATTTTGGGAAATGTATCGGCCTATACCATAATACAATGCCAACTGTTCTTGGTTTGCGCTGGCCAACGCTTTTGCTTGGCTCTGCAAAATGGCCGCCTTGATTTGTCTGACGGCATCGTTGTACTGAGGGCTGAGTTTTTCTTTCATTGTAGAATAATTTTTCGTTCTATCCATAAGTATGGAAAAAACAGAAATGTTACATGCCAAAAGTTTTTTTCAAAAATAATATTTAGGGCATGTAACATTTTGCCTTTTTCCATACATGTGAGAAAAAGGACAGACAAAAATGGAAACACTATGATGGATGTTACTCAGGATAAAGGAAACGCCCCACCAGATTCCATAGTGCCGCTTTGGATTGTAGAGTTTCGTATGGGACGACGGACTCGTGCAGCAGTTGGCCGGAGGCGGCGAAGTGGGACTGCTGGAGCTGCTTTACGGCCTCGGAACAGCTCCGGTCAAGGGCGTCAATGGATTGCCTGTAATAGAATAGTAGGGTGGGATAGAGCTGGAGGAAGTCCTCGCGGATGCGCTGCGCCATGCGCCGGTGTGGGGCGTCAAGGGTGAGCGGCTCGCCTTGGAACAGGCGGGTGCGGTATCGGGAGAGACGGCTCTTGACGCGGTGGACAGTCACCCGGTAGGTGACATCCGTCATCCCGAGGGCTTCGGCCACCTCTTCGTTGGGCAGCGACCGCCGCTTGTCCAACATCGTGAGCAGGGCACGGAAGAGGAGGAAGTTGTCGCGCGGGGGCAGCTCCTGATGGGCGAAGGCGATCAGACGGGCGGCGAGGTAGAGCTTCTGCTCGTCTGTCAGGAGAGAGGACGAACCATTGGCAGCGACGTCTGTGTCGGTGACATTCTCGGCGTTGAGGCTGATGCAGACCGTCGCCTCTTCCTTGTCAGCACGTGCACTGAGGTAGTTGCGGAAGGTGTGGAGCAGCCAAGCAGGGAAGGCTTCGCGGTTTTTGATACGGTGGACCGAAGGGTAGGGGTGCGGAGAACCGTCGCGGAGATGGAAGAAAAAGTCGGCGAGAATGTCTTCGAAGTCGTCGGAAAGCTGCTGTTGGAAGACTTCGTAGCGCTTCTTTAACGGCAAGTAAAAGCGTTGATGCAGCAGGTGGTACATCGCCTCGTCCGCTTGCTCACCCCCGTCAAGGATGATGGTGACGAAACCATCCATCGAAAGTTCTTTGAAATCGTTTGTTGTCGGCATATTGTTGCCTGTTGTTTGCATGATATTGTACATCTTTTTGTTTATATGATTTGGGGTGTAACGTGGGAATAGTGAAAATATTGTGACCATTGACTGTTGACCATTGACTCATTAACCGTGAACCATTAACCGTGTAACCAACTATTTTGTATTTTTGCGGCAGTTTTTTTTAAGATAGTTGATCTCTAACAACAAGATAATAAGATGAATATCAATAAGAACGACATAGAATTTGCTTCGGCGGAGGAGATAAAATCCTTTCAGGAGGCGAAAATGCGCGATGCGCTGGCCTATCTGCAGCAGAACTCCCGCTACTACCAGCGCATGTTCGAACGCTACCGCATCAACGTGGAGAAGATTCGCACTATTGAGGATCTCGTGAACATCCCGTTCACCGAGAAAAAGGATCTGCAGCTCTTCAACGAGGACTTCCTCTGCGTGCCCAAAGAGAAGGTGATCGATTACATCACCACCAGCGGAACGCTCAGCGACCCGGTGACCTTCTGTTGTACCGAAAAGGACCTGCAACGCTTGGCGTACAACGAGAAGAAAAGTTTTGAATGTGCTGGCTTACAGCCGGGTAACATCCTTCAGCTGATGGTCACTCTCGACAAGCGGTTCATGGCGGGACTGGCCTATTTCCTCGGTTTGCGTGAGCTCGGCGCCTCTGTCATCCGCGTGGGCAATGGTATCCCCGAACTGCAGTGGGACACCATCCAGCGCATCCGTCCCGACAGCATCATGTGCGTGCCATCGTTTATTCCACGACTGATCCAATATGCTGAGGATCATGGTATTGACTATCAGAATTCCAGTGTGCGGAAGATTATCGGAATTGGCGAAAGTCTGCGCAACCAGGACTTCTCGCTCAACCTCTTGGGCGAGCAGATCAAGTCGAAGTGGGACGTGGAGCTGTATGCCACTTACTCCTCGACTGAGATGGGAGCGACGTTCAGTGAGTGCGAGTACGGCGTGGGCGGTCACGTGCATCCGGAACTCATCATCGTGGAAATTATCGGCGAGGACAACTTGCCGGTGGCCGACGGCGAGACTGGCGAGGTGGTGGTGACCACCCTCGGTGTGGAGGGTATGCCGCTGTTGCGCTTCCGCACGGGCGATATGTGCGCGAAAATTGCCGAACAATGTCCCTGTGGCAGAAACAGTTATCGTCTTACCCCGTTGGTGGGCCGCAAGAACAACATGATCAAACTGAAGGGCACCACGCTCTATCCGCCGGCACTGATGGATGTGCTCAACAACACGCCCTTCGTGCAGAATTACGTCATTTACGTGCAGGATTCTCAGCAGGGCACCGACGAGGTGGTCGTGAAGGTGGGACTGAACGCAGAAGTTGTGGAGGAGAACGCTCGTTTCAAGGATCATCCTGAGGAGATCGTCAACGAGCTGAAGAATCGTTTCCGTGCCCACGTGCGGGTGGCCCCGGTGGTGCAGATTGCATCCGTGGAGGAGGTTCAGCGCGTCAATTTCCCGCCAAGCGCGAGGAAGCCGGTGAAGTTTGTGGACTTGAGAGGAATGAAGAATGAAGAATGTAGAATGTAGAATGAAGAATGAAGAATGTAGAATTATGAATTATGAATTATGAATTATGAATTATGAATTATGAATTATGAATTATGAATTATGAATTATGAATTATGAATAAAAGAACTCTATTGGTCTGTTTTGGTGTGCTGTTTGTGGTTGCGGGCTTTGCTCAGACGGTTACGTTGACCTTTACTGCTCGGGATGCTGCTAACCAGCACGTGCAGACTGAGTTCATACGGGTTATCAACCATTCGAAGAATTGGCAGGAATTTCTCTTTTGGCCCGACACGGTGCTGACCATACAGAACAATACGGGCATACAGGAAAATGAGACGGCTCAAGCGCTCTCCCTGCAACTGTCGCCCAATCCGTTCAATGGTGCTACTGAAGTGACCTTGTCGGTTGCGGAGGAGGGAATGGTGCATTTGGAAATAGTTGATGTGAATGGGCATCATGTAGGGGCGAATGATTATTCGCCCCTACAACCGGGAATGCATCGGTTCCGCGTCGCTCTTGCCCATGCGGGTGTGTATGTGTTGAGCGCCCATCAGAACGGGAAGACCTCATCCGTCAAATTGGTATGTGGCAATGGCGGAAAGAGCGATGCGATTGAGTATTTGGATGTTACAGAGACGGCCGGTCGTGAGATTCTGCCACCCAAGTCTCACACCCGAGGTCTTGTGGCCAGGCCTTTCGATCTTGGCGACCAGATGGAGTATATTGCGGCTGCTTTCATCAATGGGGAGGATGAGGAAAGTCAGCACGTTGAGCAATCCCTCGCAGGATCGCAGACGATTGTGATGCCGTTTTCGGCCATACAGCTGCATTTGCCTATGGTTATCACCGCAAATGTTACCAATATCACCGATAATTCCGCTATTTGCGGTGGCGATGTGGTTGATGACGGTGGCGACAGCGTGATGGCACGTGGTATTTGCATAAGCCTGTTGCCCAATCCGACGCTTGCTGATCGGCATACGGTTGACGGAAGTGGTATGGGTACTTTCACTAGCCAAATTACAGGGCTGTCGTCCAACCTCACCTACTATGTTCGGGCGTACGCCACCAACAGTGTGGGCACTGCATACGGAGCGAAGGAATCGTTCTCTATACCCATCAATCCTGACGGTGATGCATGGTCGTGCCCGGACACTCCATTGCTTATGGATGTTGACGGGAATAGGTACAATACCGTGAAAATCGGTCAACAGTGTTGGATGCGCGAAAACTTGCGTACGAAAAGCTATGCCGATGGGACTCCCATTTTGGTCGGGGATGGCCCCTCGACCACTATTGGTTACTGGTATTATCCGATGAATGATACCGCATACGAGGCCAACTATGGACTGCTGTACAACTGGCCGGCGGTGATGCACGGAGCATCGGGCAGCAATGCGAACCCGAGCGGTGTGCAGGGCATCTGTCCCGACGGCTGGCATGTGCCGAGCGATGCCGAATGTACGCAGCTTCTCAACTACGTGAACAGTCAGAGCCAGAACGTGTGCGGCGGGATAGACAACCAGATTGGCAGGTCGCTGGCCGCCACTGTGGGCTGGGATTTGAGCGGGCTTGACACCTGCACCGTGGGTAATCCCAATCTGTCCGCCAACAACGCCACCGGTTTCGGGGCACTGCCTGCAGGTTTTTACAGTATATCTTCTGTGCCCACTGTCGGAAGCGAATTTGGTGGGGTGGGCTACGTCACTTTCTATTGGACTTCCACCGGCACTCATAATTCTTACGGCTACAATGACATCTATTATTGGGGACTTCATTCGAATTATGAATCCGTCTTTCATAATGATTTTGTGGACATCGACGGCGACGCCCAATCGGTGCGGTGTGTGAAGAACTGAAAAAAATCGTATCTTCGCAGCCGCAAATTTTGAATGCTGATGAATACCATTTTTACCCTATCTGACGTTGAGAAAATCGTTTACGGCGGCAAGAAGATAGCCCTCTCCGAGCTGCCGATGGACAAGGTGGCGGAGTGCTACGATTTTTTAGAGAAGTTTAGTGCGGACAAGATTATCTACGGCATCAACACCGGCTTCGGGCCGATGGCGCAGTGGCGCATCGATGATTCCGACCTTACCGCCTTGCAATACAATATCATCCGCAGTCACGCCACGGGCGCGGGCGAACCGCTTCCCGACGAGTGCGTGAAAGCCGCTATGGTGGCCCGTCTTGGCACTTTCCTGCAGGCTCGCTCTGGCGTGCACCCTGACTTGGTGAAGCTCCTGGTGGAGATGATCAACCGCGATATCCTCCCGATGATCCCCCGACACGGTAGTGTGGGTGCCAGCGGTGACCTCGTGCAGTTGGCGCATCTCGCCTTAGCGATGATTGGCGAGGGGAGCGTCCACTACCACGGTGAATGGCGCCCGGCGGCGGAAGTGCTGCGCGAAAACGGCCTCGAACCGTTTCGGATCCACATTCGCGAGGGTTTATCCATCACCAACGGTACCGGCGTGATGACCGGCGTGGCGATGGTCAACCAGTTCCAGGCCGAGCAGCTTCTCGACTGGGCTACGCTCGCTGCCGTGATGATGAACGAGATTGCCGGCTCCTTCGACGACTTGATGGCGGAACCCCTCAATGCGGTGCGCCGTCACGAGGGCCAGCAGGTGATCGCCGCCCGTATGCGTATGCTCGCCCGCGACAGCCAATGTCTACAACATCGTGAGCATCAGCTCTATAACGGCAACCATACGGAGGCTATTTTTGACCACAAGGTGCAGCCCTACTACTCGCTGCGCTGCGTGCCGCAGATACTCGGTCCGATTTACGAGACCCTGCTCAACTGCCGCCGCGTGCTCGAAGAGGAGGTCAACTCCGCCTGCGACAACCCGATTGTGGATCCCGAGACCCACAATGTCTATCATGGCGGCAATTTCCACGGCGACTATGTCTCGTTGGAGCAGGACAAGGTGAAGATTGCGATGGTGCGCCTGGTGATGACGGCCGAGCGGCAGCTTAACTACCTCTTCCACAATCGCATCAACGGCATCCTGCCGCCGTTCCTCAACCTCGGCAAGTTAGGACTCAACTACGGCATGCAAGCGTGCCAGTTCACCGCCACCTCCACCACCGCCGAGTGCCAGACTTTGGCCATGCCCAACTATGTCCACAGTATTCCGAACAATAATGATAATCAGGATATTGTGAGCATGGGCACTAACACTGCGCTGCTCACTCGCACGGTCATCGACAACACTTGGCAGGTGCTTTCCATCCAGTTCATCGCCCTCGCGCAAGCCGTCGATTGTCTGGGCATCGCCGACAAACTCGCCCCCATCTCCCGCCAGATATACAAGCAAGTTCGCGAAATCTGTCCCGTGTTCGTGGAGGACACGCCTTTCTACGAGGATTTACGGAATGTGGAGGCGTTCCTGCGTGGACAACAACTGAAACTAGTGTAGTTAGCAGTTAGTAGTTAGTAGTTAGCAGTTGAAACGAAAAAGCCACCATATTATTAAACAACTTCCTTGAGCAGCCTCGAAGAGGCAAGACGCGCGATAGCGCAATTAACCCCATACAAGCGAAGCGCAGTGTGGGGACATCAGTAATGCAAACCTGGGGTGAGACGAAGTCGAGTCCTAGGATCGAAAAACGAAAAAACAACGAATAAATAACGATATGAAATACGCACTAATAACCGGAGGTTCCCGCGGTATCGGACGTGCCGTGGCTTTGCGCCTCTCCCGCGACGGGATGCCCGTCATTATCAATTATGTCAGCAATGACGCTGCTGCCGAAGAGACGAAACAAATGATCGAAAGTCAGGGTGGTGTGTGCGAGTTGCTGAAGTTCGACATTGCCGATGCGAAGGCCGTGGACACTGCTCTGGAAGGGTGGGAGAATGCCCATCCAGATGACTATATTGCCGTGTTGGTGAATAATGCCGGCACTCGTCGCGACAACCTGATGATCATGATGGGCGATGACGATTGGCACAGCGTTATTGACACCCCGCTGAACGGCTTCTTTTACATCACACGTCGGTTGGTGAAGACCATGATCCAGAAACGGGACGGTCGTATCGTCAATATGGCGTCGCTCTCTGGATTGAAGGGCGTTCCCGGGCAGACCAACTACAGTGCCGCTAAGGCCGCCATCATCGGTGCGACCAAGGCATTGGCGCAGGAAGTGGCTAAACGGAAAGTCACCGTGAATGCGGTGGCTCCCGGCTTCATCGCCACCGACATGACCGCTGGTCTGGACGAGGCCACGTTGAGCAAGATGATTCCCGCACAGCGTTTCGGCACTCCCGATGAAGTGGCCGCCGCCGTCGCGTTCCTCGCCTCTCCGGAAGCCTCGTATATCACTGGGCAGGTGATTCAGGTGAATGGAGGGCTGTACAGTTAGCAGTTAGTAGTTAGCAGTTAGTAGTTGGTGGGTAACGAAAGGCCCCCCATATAATAAACTTCTTCCTTGAAAGCCCTGTAGGGGCGTCCTATGTTAACCTAGGGTGAACGGAGTGAGCCCTAGGACGTATGACGATGAAAAACGATGAATGGACGACGAATGGACGACGAATGGACGACGAATGGACGACGAATGGACGATGAATGGACGATGAATGGACGACGAATGGACGATGAATGGACGATGAATGGACGATGAATATATTATATGATGAAAGATAAACGTGTAGTAATCACTGGAATGGGAATATGGTCGTGTATTGGCACGACCAAGGACGAGGTGGCCGAATCGTTGCGGATGGGCCGTGTGGGTCTCGGCAACAATCCCGACAGGCTCGCCTACGGATACCAGTCGGACCTGACGGGCATCGTGCCCGAACCTGAGTTGAAACCGTTGTTGCACAGACGGTTGCGTGCAGGTCTCTCCCAGGAGGCAGCCTACGCCTTCATGGCTTCCAAGGAGGCGTTCGAGCAGGCCGGTATGGATGAGGAGTACCTCCTCAGTCACGAGGTGGGCGTTATCTTCGGCAATGACTCGTCATCGAAACCGGTGATTGAGACTGACCGGATGTTGGTGCAGCGTCCCGACACCGAGCTGTTGGGCTCCGGACTCATCTTCCAGTCCATGAACTCCACGGTGAACATGAACCTGAGCAGCATCTTCCACCTGCGCGGCATCAACTTCACGGTGAGTGCGGCGTGCGCCAGTGGCAGCCACTCGGTGGGTCTCGGCTACCTGCTCATCAAGCAGGGACTGCAGGATGTGGTGCTGTGCGGCGGTGCCCAAGAGGTCAACCAGTTTGCGATGGCCTCTTTCGACGCGCTCGGTGCTTTCTCGAAAAGAGTGGGTGAGCCGTTGCGTGCGGCGCGTCCCTTTGACCGCGACCGTGACGGGCTTGTGCCCAGCGGCGGTGCGGCGGCACTGGTGTTGGAGGACTACGACCATGCGGTGCAGCGTGGCGCGACCATCCTCGCGGAGGTCGCCGGCTACGGCTTTTCCTCCAACGGCGGCGGAATCTCCCAACCCTCCGACGACGGCAGCGTCACCGCGATGATGCGGGCCATGGAGATGGCGGGCGTCACCCCGGCGGACATCGACTACGTGAACGCACACGCTACAGGTACGCCCCAAGGCGACACTTTCGAAGCCATTGCTATCGACCGCCTTTTCCACGGTCAACGCGCCCTTATCAGCTCTACCAAGGGCATGACCGGCCACGAGTGCTGGATGGCCGGAGCGAGCGAACTGGTCTATTGCGCTCTCATGATGCAGCACGGTTTCGTGGCTCCCAACGTAAACTTTGAGAACCCTGATGAGGCCTCCGCTCCGCTGAACATCGCCACCAAAACTGTGGAGATGCCATTGAACACGGTGCTGAGCAACAGCTTTGGATTTGGAGGAACGAACTCGGCGGTTGTGCTGAGGAAATTATGAATGCAGAATGCAGAATGTAGAATGTAGAATGTAGAATGTAGAATGTAGAATGTAGAATGAGGGACGTGGTTCCCAAAAAACTGCTAACTACTAACTGCTAACTAAGCGTAGCTGTGCATTCCGCCCAGCAACATATTCACCCCGAAGTAGGTAATCAGCACGCTGAGGAACGCCAAAATGCAGTAGAGGTGGAAGAAGAGCGGCTTCTGGAACGATTTCCAGAGGGTGCTGTGGAGCGGGGCGATGTAAACCAGCAGGGTGATGAGCGCCCAGACCTCTTTCGGATCCCATGACCAGTAATTGCCCCACGAGATGTTGGCCCACACCGCGCCGATGAAGATGCCTGCGGCGAGCAGCGCGACGGCAGGGTAAAGCATGATCATACTGATGTCGCGGAGCCGCTCCAAAAATTGCGTGTTGGTCGGTTGTGTCACGCGCACGATCAGCGCGCTGATACCGTTCAGCATGATGAAGAAGAGAAGGGCGTAGGCAATCATGATGACGGTGACGTGCAGGCTGAGCAGCGGCGACGAGAGCACCGGCATCAGATGGGTGATCGGGGGATTGGACCCGCCCATCATTTGCACCAACAACACGATGCCGGTCATCAACAGGCCGGCGGGCAACGCCATTTCGTATTTTTGCATCATTATCAACGTGATTATGCAGATGTTCAGCGCCAACAGGTTCATGGAGTCGAAGCTGCCGGCCATGGGCACGTGGCCGCCGGCGATCCAGCGCAGAATGAAGACCAGCGCCAGGAACACGCACAGCAGCGACATCCACACCACAGCAACCGTTCTGACGGGCTTGTAGAGCTTGCGACCCTTTCCAAGACAGACCAGCGCAGCCGCAAAGCATATTAGTCCCAAGGTGATGGTCACCATTGCTAACCAACGACCGACCGAAAGACGGTTGTAAAGCCGCTCGGCGCGGTATTGTACTTTGGGCTGCACCTGTCCTAGGGAGTATTTCTCTTGGTAGATTTTTGTTTTCTCAAAAAGTTCGTTCAGCGCGGCAAAATCCCCTAACACCACGTATTCTTTGCACAAACTCATCTGTTTGCGGATAAAGAGATATTCGTCATCTGGGATTTCCAAGGGGAGTTGGTCGTTTTGCGAATACCACGTCACCTGCTGCGAACTGTCGGCGTGGGGATAGATTTTCAGCAGTTGGCTGTTTAGCACCATGTTGATAATTTGTCTTTTCTCTTCGGCCTCGCGTTGTTTGCCCCGTTTTAGGTCGCGTTCGATTCTGGGTATCGGCTCGTTCTGCCAATCGCTGGTGTAGAAGAGCCAGCCGCTGAAGACCTGTTCGGGCGTGTAACCGCGATAATGGGCATTGCCGTATAGCTTGGTGGTGAAGTCCTTGGCGAGGGTCTGCAGCGGACAGACACGGCCCTTGTACATCACGTACATCTGGCCCATTTTGTCGGCACTCTCTTTGGACAGCGTGCGCGGCTTGTTGGCCGCCGATGCGGGTAAGGATGCGCCAACCGTCAGAAAGAGGGCGAACAGTACAGCCGCTGGTGCCGACGCTTTTCGCAGCAGTGTCCGGAACTGTCCGTTCTTCTCGAAAAACATCCCGATCAAGGCGATGAACAGCAGGATATAGCCCGTGTAGGTCACCCCGACACCCCAGGGGTCGTGGGCCACCGAAAGCACGGAGTTGCCTTCCTCGTCGTAGTCGCTCTGGTAGAAGCGGTAGTGACGGTATTTCAGGATGTTGTTCATGGAGATCTTGGCGTCGGTGGTCGTGCCGCCGTCGTGGATCTGGAGGTAGCTCACGAAATCCATCGGCGTGTGGGTGCCCGGGTAGGTTTCCACTTCGAAACGGTCGAGGGTCAGGGAGAACGGAAGGGTTTCCGTGCGGCTGCTCCCGTGTTTCTCGATGGTGAACTGGTTGGTGGCGACACTGGGTTTCAGTGTCATCTCGCCGTGCTGTCCGGTGGTCATGGTCAGCAGCGCGCCGAGCAGGATCACCAGAATAGAGGTGTGGAGGGCGCACACCACGGGTCGCTTCCACGATTTCCGTGTAATCATCATGACGATAATGCCGAGGGCGAGTAGTGCCCACAGCGCGACGAACCACCACGAGCCATAGACGTGGCTCAGCGCATAGTCGTTGCCGTGTCGCATTTCCACGACGGTGCCCGCAGCCATGGAGGCGATGAGGGCGAGGATTAGGAGGGAGAGGGGATGTCGGAGATGTTTCATCGAATTATGAATTATGAATGAAGAATGAAGAATGAAGAATGAAGAATGAAGAATGAAGAAAACAGGTGGCAAAGATATTAAAATTGTAGAGACGCAATGCATTGCGTCTCTACGATGACATTAACGGTCGGCTTCAATAACAAATAACCCATAACCAATAACCATTAAATAGCATTGATGAACTTCACGACGGCATCGCGGTCCTCCTTGCTCAGGTTTCGGAATTTCTCGACGGTCCAGCGGGCGTCGCTTTGGGCGCTGCCGTGCCACATGATGGCTTCGACGACGTTGCGGGCGCGACAGTCATGCAGACGGTCGCTGGAGCCGGTGCAGACGGCGGAGAGACCGCGGCCCCACAGCGGGGTGGTGCGGCACCAGCCGGTGCGGATGTCGTTGACCATGCAGAGACGGTGTTGGACCATGTCGGTGTAAGGCCATATCTTCTGGTTGGGGTAGCGGGGCAGGCGCTGGTCAGCGGTGGTGAAGAAACCGTTGGGATCGGTGAAACGGTCGTTGCCGGTGGTCCAGCTGGGACGGTGGCAGCTTGCGCAACCGATCTCGCGGAAGATCTTGCGACCTTTCTGCACCTCCGGATCGTCGAGGTTGCGGGCGGCGGGCACGGCCAAGCCTCTGTGCCAAACCATCAGGTTGACGTAGTCGTCGTTGCTCATCTCGGCAGGCAGCTCTCTGGACATCAGGTAGTTGTAGATGTCCGTTTCAGGATTACCCGTCTTGTTGTATTCGGGGAAGTAGGTGTAGAACGCAGCCTGCACATCGGGGTCTTGGGAGGCGATGCGAGCGTAGGTTTCGGTCATGTAGTGATAGCGGCGGTCGCCACGGGTCACGTTGGTGATGTTCCAGATGGCGTTCGCGCCGGGACCGTCCTGCAGGGGTCCGCGGGAGCAGGCGTACGTGAAACGCTTCGGATGATTGGTCTTGCCGTAAAGTCCCGTGGGTGCCCAGTCGGTACCGGCCCACATCGCGGGATTCAGGTGAGCGCCAGCCATGGACTCTTTCAGATACTGTGCCTTCAGAGAGTCGTCGGGGATGGCGTCGAGCAGACCGGTGCCGTAGATGCCGATGGTGGATTCCAAACGCACCACCTCGCTACCGTAGGGCAGTGGCGTGCCGTTGACTTCCAGCGGGACGTAGTAAGCAGAGGCGGGGATCGTCACCTCGGGATAGATTAGGCTGTAGGTTTCGCCGTCGGGGAAGCGGTTGCCCCACTCGTCGGTGTATGCCAGCCAGTTGATGATGATCTGGCTTTCGTCAATGGGTGCCTTGAACGGAGGCACGGCCTTGGTCTGCGGCATGCCCGTGAGGGTGGAGACGTAGTTGCCGTTTTGGTCGGTGACCACCAGCAGGTAGCCGTTGCCCCAGTCGCTGGCGGCGTAACGGTCCATGCGCTTGCCGTGACCGTAACCTGGGTGACAGGCGATACAGGAACTACGGATGTAAAGCGGACCCAACCCGTTGAAGGGCGGCGTGTTGATGGTGAAGTCGCGCTCGAACAGGTATTCGCCGTACTTGAACGCGGCGATGTCGGTGACCGCTGGAGCGGGATCCTCGTATGCCGAAGATGAACTGTTGAACGTCGTGCCCAACTTGCCGCCGGCGTAGGTTTCCTCCTCAATCCACGACATCTCGCCGTTCTCCGGCTTGTGGCAGCCCACAAACATGATGACTGCCAATACTATTACAAAGACGTTTTCTATCTTATTCATAATGCTAATTACA
>ONCM01000041.1 GCA_900316305.1 uncultured Bacteroidales bacterium
TTGACGGCAAGTTCGATCCCAAGTTCATCGAGCGCGTCGGCACCTTCGACCAGCCCAACGAAACCATCTTTTCACTGAGAAAAAAATAATCATTAAAATTCCAAAGACATGACTGAAGAAATCATTATAGCAGGCTTCGGCGGACAAGGTGTGCTCTCCATGGGTAAGATCCTCGCATACGCCGGCATCATGCAAGACAAAGAAGTGAGCTGGTTGCCCTCTTACGGTCCTGAAATGCGCGGTGGTACCTCCAACGTTACCGTCATCCTCAGCGACGAGCGCATCTGCTCCCCCTATCTGAACCAGTTCGACACGGCCATCATTCTGAACCAACAGTCGATGGATAAGTTCGAATCTGCCGTGAAACCCGGAGGTCTTTTGATTTATGACCCGAACGGCATCACGCATCATCCGACCCGCAAGGACATCAACATCTACCAAGTGGCTGCTGCCGACAAGGCCAGCGAACTCGGTATCTCCAAATTGTTCAACATGATTGTGCTGGGCGGTTTCCTGAAGGTGAAACCCCTCGTCACCCCCGAAATGTTGCACAAGGGTCTGGAGAAATCCCTGCCTGAGCGCCACCATCACCTCATTCCCAAGAACGAGGAGGCTGTGGAGATCGGTAAGGGTCTGTTGACTCCGTATCACACGTTGTAATCGCCCTTTGTAGAGACGCGGTACACCACGTCTCTACAACAAGGGTTTACAATATTATATATAAGGACGGTCGCAAGACCGTCCTTATTTTGTATCTGGATATAGGTGTTTGTTGTTGTAGAATGATGGCGTGAGACCTACTTCCAGAACTCCACCCACTTCTTCTCCTCCTCGGTGAGCCCCTCCATGTCGCCTTTGTACTCTGGGTTAGGGAGGTACCACGAGCACGACTCGAAATAGTCTTCTAACGTCTTGTCCTTGAAGATATAGCCTCGGTAGGCGTAAGGCAGGTTCTTGAGGATGCTCTGTTGGAAAAGGGTGTATCGCGTGGAGTCCTCCGCTGATTTTTGGAAAAAATCGGACAATCTGCGGACAAAATAGCCTTCTTTGGATAGTGCGGTCATCAGGGCATCCGATTCCGTCTCATAATCCTCTTCCTTATAACTCCAAAAATAGCTCCAGTAATTCCGTTTGTAGATATGCAGCTCTCCTTCGGGATGAAAATTGGCCTTGTGGAAAGAGAGTCCTCCTTCTTGAATGTGGAAATTGGGGCATATCATTCTGTTGAGATCCTCCTCCCAAACCCATATGCTGTCCACGGAGGTTTTTCCTCTGACGGTGAAGACCCATTCATCAGCGGTTTTGAAGAAATCGGGACGAATCATGAATGACTCGCGGTCGCCCATGTTGATATTCAGCGTGAAGTCGTCGATTTGGTGGTTGGCCCAGCGGTTGGCTGCAGTCAGCACGTATGGGAAATAGCTGGTTTCCCTCGGCGTAGAACACACCGTCGTTGGCGTTGACGAAAATTACTGAAAGACAGTAGAATATGAATACCAATATTCTTTTCATGATGGGTGATTTTATAGCGCAAAGATATAATTTTTATCTATGAATTCGATGTCTTTGAAATTTAACAATTAATAGTTAAGAAACGATATGAAATTTTTTTGAAAAAATATTTTGCAGTTAAAAAAATAAAATGTATTTTTGCAGCCGAAATAAAATAATATAGACAATAGAAAATCTTACCCGTTATGGCACCTAAAAGAAATTCGAAGGCTGACACAAAGAAGGCGAAACGGCCTAGAAAAAAGTTCAAATACATCAAAATTATTGAATTAGTTGAAGACCCCTATAATCTCAACTAAAATGTCTCGGTATTTTCTTGACACTCACATCGTAGGCTGGCTTCTGAGTGATAGCCCAAAGTTAGACGAAGAATTGAGGTATGACATAGAATATCCTAGCGGCAATCAATATGTTATTTCTGAGTTTGTTCTTTTGGAGTTGCTTCATCTTAAGCAGCTTGGTAAAATTCAGATTACAGGAAATGCAAGGGATATTCTTAGTTCAATAGAAACTTTGAATGTTGGTCTTGAGCCAATCACTGACAAGGTATTCGAGGTCTTAGATGAAATTCCGATTTTGACCATTGGCAATGATAGACATTCTGATATGATAGATCGCATCATTATTGCGCAAAGTATAGCTGATAAGTGTACGTTGATAAGTCATGACAGAAAGTTTCCCTATTATCAACCATACGGGTTGATGCTCAATTGACATTGGTAGTTCGCGGAGGAACTGAGCCACGCGATGGCGTAATAACAAAAAAAGCACGGTAAAAACCGTGCTTTTTTCTTTTCGATGTCGGGGTGAGAAGACTCGAACTTCCGACCCCTTGCACCCCATGCAAGTGCGCTAGCCAACTGCGCCACACCCCGAATCATTACGGCGGCAAAGATACTATTTTTTTTATTCTTTCGGTCATTGTGAAAACTTTTTTCGAATCGTTTTATTGCTCTGATTATTAAATAGATAATGAAGCGATGTAAGAGGAGTACTCTGTTTGTGCTGTAGGATAACAGACATTTTTCGGATATTTTTCCGTTTCTGGTGTAATTGTTGATATAATGTAGAGAGGTTTCATGAGTTGATTGTAGAGACGTTTCATGAAACGTCTCTACAGAAAAAAATAACATCATGCGGTCATTATTTGTGAATAAAATGTACCTTTGCACCCTCAAAATTTTGTATTCACAAAAAATAAGATAACGATGAAGAAAATACTGGTCATTGGTGCATGCGGACAGATTGGTTCCGAGTTAACCCCCGCATTGCGTGCAGTTTATGGTACCGACAACGTGGTTGCCGCCGATATGATTTATCCTTTGAAGGGCGATCTGGCCGATGCCGGTCCCTCCTGCAAGATTGACGCTACGAACGCACAGGACATCGCCGATGCGGTGAAAAAGTACAACATCGACGCGATCTACAACCTCGCTGCCATCCTTTCCGCGAAGGCTGAGGCCAACCCGATGTTAGGCTGGAATGTTGGTGTGGGTGCCCTCATCAACTGCTTGGAAGTTTCCCGCGAGTTCGGTTGCTCCCTCTTCACCCCCAGCTCCATCGGCGCTTTCGGTCCCGATACGCCGCACGACATGACCCCGCAGGACACTATCCAGCGTCCGAAGACCATCTACGGTGTCACCAAGGTCACCGGCGAGCTGCTTAGCGACTACTACTTCAAACGCTTCGGCGTCGATACCCGTTCCGTACGTTTCCCGGGTCTCATCTCCAACGTGACGCTCCCCGGCGGCGGTACCACCGACTATGCCGTGGAAATTTACTACGCTGCTGTGAAGGGTGAGAAGTTCGTCTGTCCCATCGCGAAAGGTACCTTCATGGACATGATGTACATGCCCGACGCTTTGAAGGCCGCTATGGACCTTATGGAAGCTGATCCGAGCAAGCTCGTGCACCGCAACTCCTTCAACATCACGGCTATGAGCTTTGAGCCGGAGATGATTGCCGCTGAAATCCGCAAGCACATCCCCGACTTCAAGATGGAGTATCAGTACGACGAGTTGCGCCAGAGTATCGCCGATTCCTGGCCGAACCAGATGGATGACCATTGCGCTCGCGAGGAGTGGGGATTCAAGCCGCAGTACGACCTCGCCTCCATGACCGTTGATATGATCAAAGTGCTGAAGGCCAAGTACCAAAAATAATGGTTATTGGTTATTGGTTATTGGTTATTGAAATAGTCAATGGTCAATAGTCAACAGTCAATGGTCTTATAAAAAGTAACAAAAACGCGGAGATTCTACAGAGTTTCCGCATTTTTTTAAAGAATATGGCATATTTTCTTGGAATAGACATCGGTAGCTCCTCCGTGAAGGTCTCCATTTTTGACGGAGAGAAAGGTCAAGTGATAGCCTCCGCTTTTGCCCCGCAGACGGAGGCTCCCATCGCATCGCCGCAAAACGGTTGGGCAGAACAAAATCCAGCCGATTGGTGGGCGTATTTCAAAACGGCTTGGCAATCCGCTTTGCGCGACACCCGCATGGATGCACACAACATCCGCGCCATCGGCATTACCTACCAGATGCACGGTTTGGTGCTGGTGGACAAGGATTTGCAGGTGCTTCGTCCCAGCATCATCTGGTGCGACAGTCGGGCGGTGCCCTACGGCAATCGTGCGTTGGAGGCGTTGGGCAACGACTACTGCCTACAACATCTGCTCAACGGTCCCGGCAACTTCACCGCCGCCAAGCTGTCGTGGGTGAAGGAAAACGAGCCGGAGTTGTTCGCCCGTATCCATAAGTTCATGCTGCCGGGCGACTACGTCGCGATGCGGCTAACTGGCGAGGTGCGCACGACGGTGCCAGGACTTTCGGAGGGCATCTTCTGGGATTTCAAGGAAAATAGACTGTCACAACCTTTGCTGGACTATTTCGGAATTCCTGTCGAGATGATTCCCGACACGGTACCGACTTTCGGGGAGCAGGGTTTGCTGACGGCGGAAGCGGCGGCGGAGTTGGGTCTTGTCGCGAACACGCCCGTCTGTTACCGTGCCGGCGACCAGCCGAACAACGCGCTATCCCTCAATGTATTGAATCCGGGAGAGGTGGCAGCTACAGCAGGCACCTCGGGTGTGGTCTATGGCATTAGTGACCAAGTGTGTACCGACCCGAAATCCCGTATCAACATCTTCGCGCACGTCAACCACAGTGCCGACGAACCCCGTTTAGGCGTGATGCATTGCACCAACGGCGTGGGCATCCAGAATGCGTGGATGAAACGGATGATTGCGCCTGAAAAGAGTTACGAGGAGTTCAACGAGATGGCTGAGCAAGCGCCCATCGGCTGCGACGGCGTTTCCATTTTGCCCTTTGGCAACGGTGCCGAGCGCATATTGGAGAACCGCCAAATCGGTTCTTCTATCCACGGTATTAACTTCAACATCCACAATGCCAATACGTTGGCGAGGGCTGCGCAGGAAGGTGTGGCATTCTCCTTCAAGTACGGCATGGACATCATGCAGGCCACTGGCATGGATACCAAGGTCATCCGTGCCGGTCACGCCAACATGTTCTTGAGTCCGATTTTCCGAACCACCTTGGCCACCGTCGCTGACGCGGTCATCGAACTCTACGACACCAACGGCTCCGTAGGAGCGGCTATTGGTGCTGCGCTCGGCTGCGGCTACTACGCCACCCCGCAGGAGGCTTTCCGCTCGCTCCGCAAAATCGACATTGTGGAACCGGATGTGGTGAATAGGGGAGCGTATGTGGAGGCGTATGAGCGGTGGCGGATGTGCGATGAGGCGATGAGGCGATGAAAAACGATGAAGGGTTCCGTCTATCCCCGTTAGGGGATCCATATCAATAGAACAGGTATGCTGCTCGATTCCCAAAATCCCCATTAGGGGATTCATTCAATTTGTATCGTAATTCATTAATATGCAACCCCTAACGGGGTTGATTCCGTCTCGCATTTCTATCGGCTATTGATAGGAATCCCCTAACGGGGATTTTGGGAAACACGTGACACCCATTTCTATTGATATGAATCCCCCTAACGGGGAATTTTGGAATATCGTAATTTTTCCTCTGAAAGAAGGATTATTATCGCACACACCGACCCAATGAGGCAGCAGAACATGTCGGACTGGGTATCCCAAAAATAGCCCTGTGTGCCGAGGAACGCTTCTGTGTCTGTGGGATTGGAGAGGGAAGCCAGCCATTCAATAATTTCATACACGGCCGAAATCATCATGGCTATGCTGAATGAAAGAAAGGCCAACCAATTGAAGGATTTCAGAGCCGTTTTCCTACGAAGAATCTCCACAGAAATCAGTGTCGGGGTGAATCCTTGCATGAAATGACCGATTTTGTCATAGTTGTTACGTGAAAAACCGAACCAATCCTGCATCCAGTAACCTAATGGCACTTCAGCGTAAGAATAATGGGCACCGACCAAAAGCACCACAACATGCGACAGCATGACTGCATACATCCAATTCGAGAAACGGAATCGCTTGCAGGTCAGTACCAATAAAACTACCCATACGATAGCGGGTGTAGCTTCAAGCATCCATGTTAAGTATGTGTCTTGCACATTGATCACCGACCATATTAAAACACCGACTGCTACCGCCAGCAGTGCAAGCGGAAACCACCACCCTTTTTCAGTATTTGCAGCGTTCTTTGACATTATCTTTTTTATCGTGGCAAAAATAGAAAATAAATGCATTCTTGCATACTCTTGTTGTAACGACATTTTTTTTGTTAAAAAGATACTGTCCGTTGCAATGCAATTTTGTGTATTTTTGCGGCTAGGTTTCTGACGATGATGGACGTAGAGACGCAAAATTTAGCGTCTCTACAAACCGCCATTAGCCAATTAACCGTGTAACCCTTAACCCTTAAGCGAATGGAATACTATCAAGGACAAACCGCATTTTTCCCTAGTGTTGGGAAAATCAAATTCGAAGGCAAGGACTCCAAGAATCCGATGGCCTTCCATTATTATGACGAGAACCGCGTGGTCATGGGCAAGACCATGAAGGAGCATCTCAAGTTCGCGATGGCCTACTGGCATACGCTTTGCGCTGACGGAGTCGATCAGTTTGGCGGACCGACCAAGACGTTCCCGTGGAACAACGCCGCCGATTCGATTTCCCGTGCCAAGTACAAGATGGACGCGGCCTTCGAGTTTATGACCAAGTGCTCGATTCCTTACTATTGCTTCCACGATGTGGATGTGGTGGAACCGGGCGATACGTTGGCTGAGTTCGAAAAACGGCTTGCCACGATGGTGGAGCACGCCAAAGGTTTGCAACAGGCTACCGGCAAGCAACTTCTGTGGTCCACGGCCAACGTCTTCGGGCACAAGCGCTACATGAATGGTGCGGCCACTAACCCCGATTTCCACGTCACGACATTTGCTGCCACGCAAATCAAGAACGCCATCGATGCGTGTATCGCGCTGGGGGGTCAGAACTACGTCTTTTGGGGTGGTCGCGAGGGATACATGTCGCTTCTCAACACCGACATGAAACGCGAGAAGGAGCATCTCGCCATGATGCTGACGATGGCTCGCGACTACGGTCGCAAGCAAGGCTTCAAGGGTACATTCCTCGTGGAGCCGAAACCGATGGAACCCACGAAACATCAATACGATGTGGATGCCGAGACGGTTATCGGATTCCTGCGTCACTACGGTTTGGACAAGGATTTCGCCTTGAATATTGAGGTGAACCATGCGACTTTAGCCGGCCACACCTTCGAGCACGAGTTGCAGTGCGCCGCCGATGCGGGCATGCTGTGCAGTATCGACATCAACCGTGGCGACTACCAGAACGGTTGGGACACCGACCAGTTCCCGATTGACATCTACGAGTTGACAATGGCTTGGTTAGTCATCCTGCAGGGTGGCGGTTTCACCACCGGCGGTACCAACTTCGATGCCAAGACGCGCCGCAATTCCACCGATTTGGAGGATCTTTTCTACGCGCACATCGGCGGTATGGACGCCTTTGCACGGGCATTGCTCACCGCCGCTGCCATCCTCGAAAATTCCGACCTTTTAAAGATGCGCGTCGCCCGCTATGCTTCCTTTGATGAGGGCAACGGCAAGGCTTTCGAAGAGGGCAAACTTACCTTGGAAGATATGCGCAATATCGCTCTGCAACTACCTGAACCGAAACAGATTAGCGGGCAGCAGGAGTTGTATGAGATGATTGTGAATATGTATGTGTAGAACGGTTAACGGTTAATGGTTAACCGTTAACAAACTATAATGTAGAAAGACATGAAGAATAATAAACTTTATATTCTCGCCCTGACCCTTGTGGCGACGATGGGCGGGCTGTTGTTCGGCTACGATACGGCGGTGATTTCCGGCACGGTGGAGTCGTTGCGGGTCTTTTTCATTGAACCGCAGAATCTTCCTCCGGCACAGGCCAATGCGTTGGAGGGTTTTGTGGTGAGCAGTGCGTTAATCGGCTGTATCATAGGAGCTTGCTTGGCGGGATGGTTGTCGCAGAAGCTTGGTCGCAAGCCAGCGTTGATGATTGCGGCCGTCCTCTTCCTCGCTTCCGCCGTCCGGTCAGCGTGGCCGGAAATTTTCTGGGGACCTCCCGGCTCGGGCGACTACCATTTCATCAACCACTTCGTCTTCTACCGCATCAGCGGCGGTGTGGGCGTGGGTATTGCCTCCATGCTTTCTCCAATGTACATCGCGGAGATCGCGCCCTCGAACCGGCGCGGCACGCTGGTCTCTCTCAACCAGTTCGCCATCATCCTCGGTATGCTGATTATTTATTTCGTGAACTACAACATCGCTCGTCGCGGTGATGCGGAATGGTTGCACACCATTGGCTGGCGGCAGATGTTCGCCTCCGAGATGATTCCGGCGGGACTGTTCCTTGTCGCCCTCTTCTTTGTGCCTGAAACACCCCGCTATCTTATGATGCGCGGTCGCGAGGAGAAAGCGCTCAAGGTGTTGCGCAAGATTTCCGGCGATGATGCCGAAAAAGAGATGACGGCTATTCGCGAAAGCCTGAACGAGAAATCGCAGTCTATGCGGGCGTTCTACCTTTTCATGCTTGACTGGCTCATTCTGTTTGTGGCAGGCTACTTTATTCTGAAATTCTGTTCAGTCAATAGTGCGTTGGAGATTTCCCTGTTGGTCAGCTTCCTCATCTCGCTGATTGTCCCGATACGCCACTACGGTCTCGGCATCATTATGGTGGGTGTATTGCTGGCTTCCCTTCAGCAGTTTATCGGCATCAACGTGGTGCTCTATTATGCCCCCGAAATCTTCAAGACGATGGGTGCGGCCACGGATACCGCTCTGTTACAGCAGATTATCGTGGGTGCGGTGAACCTTTCGTTCACTATTCTTGCCATCCTCACGGTCGATAAGTTCGGTCGCCGTCCGCTGATGATCATCGGTGCACTGGTGATGGCCCTCTCCATGTTTATCCTCGGCACTACCTTTTACACGCACAGCGTAGGCGTGGGTTCACTTATCTGCATGCTGGTTTATACGGCTGGTTTCGCCATGTCGTGGGGACCCGTCTGCTGGGTGCTGCTGTCGGAAATTTTCCCCAACTCCATCCGTTCCATGGTGATGAGCGTCGCCGTGGCCTCGCAATGGATCTCCAACTTCTTGGTATCTTGGACGTTCCCGATGCTGGACAAAAACGAGACCCTCACCGCGATGTTCAATCACGGCTTCTCCTACTGGATATACGGTCTGATGGGCGTGCTTGCTGCTCTATTTATTTGGAAGATGGTGCCGGAAACGACGGGGAAATCGTTGGAGGAGATGGAAAGTTACTGGAAAAAGAAATAGATTTGCAGAAAAGCAATTATGATGAAATGGAGGTCGATTCATTTCTAATACAATAACTTTGGCTATTGGCTATTAGCTTTTGGCTTTTGCTAATAGCTAATAGCCAATAGCTAATAGCTAAAACAGCAGTTTCTCCATCGTTCCGATAATTTTCGTATTAAGGGTGCACAGCATCTGATAGGCTTCGGAACTTTTTATTCGCAGGGCTCTGAAAACATTGCCCAGTTTCCGCAATGCGCGTTTGTAGTGGACATTGAGGATGCCGATGATGCCCGCTAAGGTGATGTAAACCAGTCCAATCCAGAAATGGTGGGTGAGCAGGCTGACGGTCACCAAGAGGATGATGTACCATATCGGGAAGGTGGCGAGGGTGCCGATGGCGTACTGGAACGTGGAGTGCATCATGGGATCCTTGACCTTGTTGGTGAGCCGTTGCGTGATGAAGTCGGGCAGGAAATTGTTGAGGTAGCCGAACAGGAAAATCGGAAATGTGAGCAGCATCACGAGCATCCGGAAGGCCAGATTAGGCCAGGAGATCTTACGGTTGATGACCCAATGGTGGAGGCCGGTTTTCTGCAGCAGACTCATGTACTGGCGCGTGTCGTCCATCAGGATGGTGAATTCGTTGGGATTCTCGTCTTTCAGCTGGTGGATGGCGGCGATGATGGTCATGGCGGCGTCCTTCTGGTTGGGCAGGAAGCGCGGACGGAGTCCCTTGTGCTTCAACAGCGGTTCGCTCATGATGTGCGTAAGAGCCTCTATTTCATTGTAATACTCAGGAATGTCAATGTCTGGGGTCATCTCCTTGACGCGGGCGCGGGCCTTCTCGTTGAGGGCCAGATAGGCTTGATTGGGTGCCTCTTTGTATAGTTCGAAGAATTCGTCGTAGGTGAACGGTTTTCCGCAGGTGACCATCAGGTCGCTTTGGAAGTTGAAGTAGTTGGAGTAGTGGATGTTGAGGGGCAGAATTTGTACGCCGAGCTGGAAGTCGTTCATCTCTTCGGCGGCGAAAGCGATACGGCTGAACCCCTTCTTGAAGGTGCTCATGTAGTGGCCGTGCTGGTGGCCGGCCTCGGGGAAAATGACCAGGGTACCGCCCTTTTTCAGCACTTTCGCGGCCCGGTTGAAGATGGCCAGGTCTTTCTTGATGTCCTCGCGACCGCCGTCGCGGTTGCGATAGACGGGCAGAATCTTCAGGAAGCGCATGATCCGCGCCACCAGGTCTTTTTTGAAGATGTCGCCGCGCGCGATGAAGACCGGCTGACGACCGTCCTTGTACATCGTGTGCAGGATCGCCATGGCGTCCATCATGCCGTTCTGGTGGTTGGCGATGACGAATGTCGGGGTCCCTTTCGGCGGGATGTTCTCGCGATTGATGATGTAGAAGTTGCGGTAATAGACATGGTTATGCGCCGCACACAAGTACTTCATGTACAGGTCGTACAATCGCGAATGTTTGTCTATGTCTTCGAAGGAAATCATCTCTGTTTTTTTGAGGGTTCGCCCCACATTGCGCTTCGCTTATGTGGGGTTAATTGCGCTATCGCGCGTTTTGCCTCTTCGAGGCTGCTCAAGGATTTAATTATTCAATAACATCAATTTCATCGACAATGTTCTTCGCGCCGGCGAATTTATCGACAATGAAGAGGAAATAGCGGGCGTCGAGGCTGATGTTGCGGCAGCGATCGACATCGTACCAGATATCGCTCATGGTACCTTCCCACACGCGGTCGAAGTTGGTGCCGATGAGCTGGCCGTCACCGTTGATGACCGGGCTGCCTGAGTTGCCGCCCGTGGTGTGGTTGCTGGCGATGAAGGCCACCGGCAGCTGTCCTTTCTCATTGGCGTAGCGGCCATAATCCTTCTTCTCCCATAACTCTTTCAGCTTCGGATGTACTTGATAATCATATACATCTGGATTTTCTTTCTCCATAATGCCGTCCAAGGTGGTGTAATAGACGTAGTCGGTGCCGTCGGCGGGTTGGAAGCCCTTCACCTGTCCGTACGTCACGCGCATGGTGAGGTTAGCATCAGGGTAGAAGGTTTTGTCTTTGTCCTTCTCCATCAACGCCTTAACGTAAGTGCGGTAATAATTGTCCAGCTCGTTGGATTCGGCGCGGTATTTTATTACGGCGGTGGCATATTTGTCGAACAATGCGGAATAGAGCATGAGCATCTCGTTGTTGGATAGCGTCTTCATAAACTGTTTGTGGTTTGCCTTGGCGACAAATTCGTTGAATTTCTGGCCGTCCAGGAAGTATGGAGCCTTTTTCGCGCTGTTCTCCCACATATCCGTCATCATCTGGCGCACGACTGGTTCGCTCTGCACATATTTCTTCAATTCAGCCGGAATATTCTCAGGTTTCTCATGCGTGAAATAGTAGGTCATCAACTCCACAAAGCATTCTTTGTCAATTGCTTCCATATATTCCTTGCGGAAATTCGTACTGCTTTCCGCAATTTTGTAACGATGTTCTTCGAAGACTCGCTCCTCGTTAAAGAGTTGGCTCATATAGGGATAGACCAGCTCCTCCATCATTTCCACGCCGAAGAGGTATTCATTAATATAAGTAACAATTTGGATGTTGTTGTTATAGCTCTCATAGACCTTCTTCATGTCTTGCATCAGCGTACCGTACTGTGCTTTGCGTTGAGGGTCAGCGTTCACCCACTGCTGGAACTCTTTCTCCTGGGCCTCTTTTTTGCCAATGACGTCGCATTCGCGGATACCTTTGCTCTCACCTTGCCATTTCTTCCAGCCGTTGGAGATGCCGTTGGCTTTGGCGGAGTACATGAGGCGGATTCTCGGGTCGAGGTTCATCTGTTTCTTCATCGCGTCGAGACGGATGGTGCGCGCCTGTATTGCGATGGGGTTCTGGATGTTAGCCACCGCGTTCACACCGTCGGAGATGAGGAATTGCTTTGTTGTTCCGGGATAGCCGAACACGAGGGTGAAATCGTTTTCCTGCACGCCTTTGATGGAGACCGGGAAGTATTGTTTCGGCTTCATCGGGATGTTTTTCTTGTGATAGCCAGCGGGTTTGCCGTCAGGGGCAGTATAGATGCGGTAGAGGGAGAAGTCGCCGGTATGGCGCGGCCACATCCAGTTGTCGCTGTCACCGCCGAACTTGCCGATGCTCTCCGGCGGAACCCCCACGAGACGAATGTCGTTGTAGGTCTCCGTGACGAACATAAAGTATTGGTTACCATAATAGAACGGCTTGATGATGGCCTTGTAGTCGGTGCCGATGGTAGCCTTGTTGGTCACCTTGGCGATATTCTCTTTCACGATAGCTTGGCGGTCGGCCTCCTTGGTTTGCGGGGTCACGCCGGCCAAAACCTGGTCGGTGACATCTTCCATATAGACGAGGAAGGTGACGGTGAGGCCCTCCATGGGAATTTCCTCCTCCATACTCTTGGCCCAGAAGCCGTCATGGAGGTAGTTATGCTCCATGGTGCTGTGCGACTGCACGAAAGAGTAGCCGCAGTGGTGGTTGGTGAGCAGCAGTCCTTGCGAGGAGATGATCTCGGCGGTGCAGCCGCTGCCGAAGAGCACGATAGCGTCTTTCATGCTGTTATGGTTGATGCTGTAGATGTCGTCCGCCGTGAGGTGGAAGCCAAGCTGCTGCATTTCAGCCTCGTTTTGGCTCAAATAGAGGGGAATCCACATGCCGCCGTCGGCACGTGCGAAGCTGAGAATCAGCGATAATAACAGGGTCAGAAATAAAGGTTTTCTCATATTTTTGATGTTTTTATTGACACGTTTTTTTGCAGGGTGCAAATATATAAAAATTTGGGGAATGTGTCGGAGAGACGATGAGGCGATGAAAAACGATGAAGGACGATGAATAATAAACGATGAAAAACGATAAAATAAAAATCCTATTTTTGCGCCGCGAAATGGAACATTTTAATGTACAGACCCGATACCCCGATGCGAATGCCAGTCAGACCATCGGGTTGCTGCGGTGGGTGCTAATGGCGCTCATCGTGGTGGTTCACACCAACTTGGTGGCGGATACGGGCTGTGCAGATACCGTTTACGGCAACCTTTATCGTTGGGCTGGCAACGTGGTATGGTTGGCCAGTCCGCTCTTCTTTCTGATTTCCGGCTACTTGTTCGTGGCCTCGAACAGCGGGTTTTCTTGGCAAGCGTTTACCGTGAAATGTCGTCGCCGGCTGAAGACATGGGTGGTTCCGTATCTGCTCTGGAACACGATATTTCTGTTGTTCTACGGTTTGGTCGGGTTGGTGCTGCCTTCTGTGTTGGGAGATATCCCGCCGTTGCAAGAGATGACCTTGACTGACCTTTTGAAGGCTTACTGGTGTATCCGGGGCGAGGGTTTCAATTCGGGACCCATTGACGGACCGTTGTGGTTCCTCCGCGATCTGATGGTCATTGCGCTCTTTACGCCAGTGTATGTCGCGATTATCCGTTGCCATAAGGCTTCCTTCATCGTGCCCGTAGTGTTGGGTTTTCTTCCGCACCAGTTGGGATTTGAGTCTGAAATGGCGTTTTTCATGATCGGAATCTGGCTGAATGTTTGGATGCCGTCGCTCACCGAACTGCTGAAGAAGCCTGTGAAGTATTCGATGCCGATTTATCTAATTGCCTCTGTGGTGGTTACGGCTATCCCGATTCCAGTGTGGAGCGTGGCTGCCGTCACCTTTATCCGCAATCTCGCGGGCATGTACTTGGTGGCGCAACTTTGCGAAAGGGTAGTGGTTCGTTACTCCTCCACCGATTGGCGCACCCTATCGGAGCCGGTCTTTTTCGTTTTCGCTTTCCACAGCATGGTCGCCCGTCCGCTGACCAAACTCGCCGCCACTTGGCTGGTCTCCCGCAATGCCGGAAGCCTTCAGTTCTGCACCGTCCATTTGATCAACGCGGCCATAGTCATCATGGTTGCTGTTTTGGTTTATAAGATGTTGAAGCGATATGTGCCTGGTGTGTGCGGGGTGCTGTCAGGGAATAAGGTTAATGGTTAACGGTTAGTAGTTAAAGGTAATAGCCAAAAGTTAATATGAAAATAATAAACTTCTGTGTCAATTTAGTCCAAAAGTATTTGCCGGAGCCGTTTGTTCTGGCGATTTTGTTAACCCTCATCGCGGCGCTTACGGCCATGCCGGTATGCCACCAGACTCCCGTGGAGGTGGTCGAGCATTGGGGCAACGGTGTGTGGGGCTTGCTGGCTTTCTCCATGCAGATGTCGCTGATTCTGGTTTGCGGCGCCACCTTTGCCGGTGCGCCCGCCGTGAAGAAGGGCATCCGAAAGATTGCCGCGCTGCCGAAAACTCCCGCGTCCGCCATCGCCACGGTGACGCTCGTGTCGGCTGTCGCCTGCTGGATCAATTGGGGGTTCGGTCTCATCGTGGGGGTTATCCTTGCCAAGGAGATTGCCCGCGACTGCAAAGGCGTGGATTACAGGCTATTGATTGCCTCGGCCTACAGCGGCTTTGTGGTTTGGCATGCTGGTCTTTCCGGCTCCATCCCGCTCACCATGGCTACTGCCGGAGAGGCACTCACCAAAGCCACCAACGGAGCGCTTACGGAGCCTGTCAGTGTTTCTGCCACGCTTTTCGCGCCGCAGAACCTCATTATCGTGCTGCTCGTCATTATCGCCATCACTGTGGCCAACACGCTGATGCACCCCAAGGGCGAGCACGTGGTCACGGTGGATCCGCAGCTGTTGTACGAGCCCGAGGAGGCGCCTGCGAAGGAGGATAAATCACCGGCAGCCAAGTTGGAGCAGAGCTACATTCTGTCAGGAATTGTGGCATTGTTAGGCTTCAGTTTCTTGGTTATCAAGCTTTTTGTGCGAGGCGGTTCGTTGGATCTCAACGCCGTCATCATGCTGTTTCTGTTCACAGGAATCCTGTTCCACGGCACGCCGGCGCGCTACGTCCGTGCTTTCACCAAGTCGGCGGGCAGTGCGGCGGGCATTATCCTGCAGTTCCCGTTTTATGCGGGCATCATGGGGATTATCACTGGGGTGGGGGAGTCCGGCATCTGCTACGGCACGGTTATCAGCGACGCGTGCATCGGCATCTCCACGCCGACGACTTTTCCGCTGTTGACCTTCCTGTGTGCGGCGGTCTTGAACCTGTTCGTACCTTCCGGTGGCGGTCACTGGGCCATCCAGGCACCGGTCTTTTTCACGGCGGGTGCGGACTTGGGTGTTGATCCCGGTCTCACGGGCATTTCCATTGCATGGGGCGACGCGTGGACCAACCTTATCCAGCCCTTCTGGGCGTTGCCTGCGTTGGCTATAGCCAAACTTAACGCCAAGGACATTATGGGGTTCTGCCTTATTGATTTGGCGATTACGGGGTTGATTATTTGTGGGGGACTGTTGGTGTGGGCGATGTAATTGCGATGAATGACGATGAAAAAAACGATGAAAAAACGATGAAAACGAGTGTCGAAGCATTGTCGACACCCGTTTTCATCGTTCCATTCATCGCATCATTCATCGTTTTTCATCGCTAAATGAGCGAGAACAACACGAACAGCCAGTGGGCGGAGATACCGGCGATGAGGCCGCCGACGGTGTGGGAGGCGATGGCCTTGGAGATCAGTTGGCGGTAGCCGAGGGAGTCGAGCATGCCGGTGTGCGTGCTCAGGAAGCCACTCCAGCACATGCCCATGGCGGTGAAGACTGCGATGGCGTTGCCGTCAACGAGGCCGGCGGCGTCAAAGGCGGGAATCAGACCGATGGCCGCGCCCACAGCACCCAACGCCGTGATCGGGAAGGCGATCAGCTCAGGGTGTTCAAAACCAAACAGCCATTTAAATACAAAATCGATTTTGGAGGCCAACCACGGGAGCAACGGCACGCCTTCGTAGGCTGCGCCGGTGTAGCCTCCAGTGGCCGGGGCACCGAACGTGGTCATCATCACGATGGTGGAGATGATCAGCACGCCCGGGATGATGGAGAGACCGATTTCCACACCGCCCTTGCCGCCATCGAGCATAGCGTTCAGCGTGCGGAGGAACGGTCCTTTTTTCTCTTCTTCGGCGGGGACAGCGTTCCCCTCCGCATCAACGGTGTCCGCTTTCAGCGGTGCGTCCGTGATGGTAGTGCCGGGCATCGGGGAGTCGAGCTCGGGATAGGCTTTCAAGGTCAAATGCTGCATCATGCGCGTGGTGACGATACTGCCGATGAAGGCACCTGCCAGTCCGACCAGTGCGCCATTACCGTAACCACGACCCGTCATGAAGGCGACCACCACCAAACCCATACCAAATGAGGTACCGAAATTGGTCAGCGAGGCAAGCTGGTACTGCTTGAAGTAGCGGCTGAAGGTCTTGTCCTTCGACAGCGTGATGATGGCCGGGTTATCGCTCAGGAAGGTCATCACCGCACCGAGGGAGGCCACGCCGGGAAGGTTGTAGAGCGGCTTCATCAGCGGCTTCAGCATCTTCTCCAGAAGCACCACCACACCGAACTCCACGAATAGCTTGCTGATGGCACCCGTCATCACCGTGATGGCCATGATGTAGAATACCGTGTCTATCAGTAATTTGTAAGCCGTGTTCATGAAGGTGTTCAGCATGTTCGGCAAGGTCATCTTCAGGGAGAGTCCGATGAAGAAGCCGAAGAACAGGACCAGGAAGATGATCAGCTCGCGGGTACGGCCGTATGCACGCACCATGTAGCGTACCACGTTGTTGTGCGAAATCCTGGAAATCTGGTGCAGGATGTTGTTGGTCTTGAAATGGAATATGGGCATGGATGGTTTAAGGTTGAGGGTTTAATGTTTAATGTTTAAGGTTTAATGTTTAAGGTTTAAGGTTTAAGGTTAAGGGGGTAATAGTCATTATTTTTAGCTAACAGCCAATAGCCAAAAGCCAATAGCTAATTTTTCAGTTTTTCGGGTAAGAATTTCATGAAATTGAGCCACCAAGTGACACCGACGTTGGCGGTGAGGTTCATATTTCGCCAACCATAGTCACTGATATATTCGTAGGAATTTCTCATCGTGCTGTTGGCCACGTATGCATGTACGCGCAGGTCGGGATAGACGCGCGGACGGTATTCCATGCCGAGCCCGTAGAACCAATGGACTCGGTCGTTGGGCATCATCATGTCCACGTCCACATGAGAATCCTCGCCCATAGTATAGTAGTAACCGGTGGTGTTCTGTTCATAACCACCTTTCGCAAAAAGGTTTACGCTTGGTGAGACGTGCCAGTCAAGGCGGCTTACCAAAGTGAAGTCCTTGAAGAATTTCTTGAAATCGATGGCACGGTTGATCCAATCGACATAGATGGACCATTGGTTGAATTTCAGCTGGTTGCCCAGGGCAAGGTAGCTGATGAACTTGCCGCGTTCGTACTCCATCAAATTCACGGAATAGAGGGTGTGGAAAGGACCGTAGTTGCCGGCCCAGTAGAGGTTGTAGGAGAGCAGTCCAGACTTCCAGGTGTTGGAACCATATTTCACGTATGGCGAGTTGGCCACTTGGAACGCAATCTTGTTTTTGCCGCTCTTGTCGGTATAAGCAGCGGAAACCCCAATGTGGAAACAGGCAAACTTGTCCCAATAGTTAGTGTAGTAATAGACATCAATGGGCGGTGCATCGTATTCAAAACCACCAACATAGAGCGCGTCCTTACCCATGCGGATGGACCACTGGTCGTTGAACTTGTACTGGATGTAGAGGAAGTCGGTGTTGTCGAACAGCTCCTTATAGCCCTTGATGGGGATGATGCGCTGGCGGATGAAATAGGAAATATGGTCGCCGATTTCGCCACCCAACAGGAAGTTAAAGTAGTCGCCGTGGAATCCATAGTTGTGTTGATCGGCTTTTCCCGTTATGGGGTTATACGGATCGATACTGTTCGACCATTTCGTCACGTCATAGTCATATTCGAAATCGGCACGCGCTTCCAGATGGAAGGTGGTGAACTTGTGCTTGAAGTTCGGGTTCACCTCTTTTTTCTCCTTCTTTTTCTTCTCCTTTTTCACGGTCTCATTCTGCGAAATGGCGGAAAGCGGCAGCAGGATGCACAAAACTAATCCGATGATGGTGTATAATTTTCTCATTATCTGATATTTGTAATTATTCATTTTGAAAGCGCAAATGTATATTTTTTACGGATATGTCTGTAAATGAATTTAACCCCTCCCCGTAGAGACGTTTCATGAAACGTCTCTACAATGGAAAACGGGTCACAGATGTGACCCGTTTTCAAATTAATCAACAACAACCAATTTTTTATATTAAATCATGACAATTCTGCTCTGATTTTCACGATGCAAAGAAACTACAATTTCGGCAGGTGGGTTATCCCCATTTTTTGTGTTTTTTTTGATGGGCGCTCATTATTTGTGGCGATGGGTTGGGAGAGGAGGCGACTGAAATTTCATCTGTTCCACTATATTCATTAATTATGTATGTTTGCGCCGTGATTTTGAGATATGGTGAAACGAATTATAATAGCACTGTTGGTCGCGTTTCCGATGCTGCTCTTCGGGCAGGGGGAGGCTGATTCGCTGTTCCGGTTGTATGAGCGGGCCGACAGGAGCAAGCAAGCGCAGTATGCCAAGCAGTTGGTCGATATTTTCGAGCAGGAAGAGTTATTTGACTATCCGGTTCCGGATATCCGGACGGTTGACCGTCGTTTTGGCGAGATGTTGGTTTATCTCGGCATGGGACTCCACGAGCAGGATGCCAGCAACTTCCCGCACGCCATTGAGTTGGGCTTGAAAGCCGAGAAGCGTGTCCCTAAGGATTCGCTGTTGTGGTTGTCGAATTGCTACGAGCTGTTGGCGTTGGCCAATTTCCGTCAAGGGGACTTTGCCCGGGCGGTCGATTATGCGCAAAAGGACTATGATGTGGGTGAATGGTTGGACGATGACAAGATACGGAGCACTGCTTTGAACTCTTTGGCGGGCATACACTGCCACACCCGCCAATTTGACAAGGCTCTTGAATATAGCGAGCGTTCTATTGCCATTGAGCGAAAGGGTGACGATGACAAGGCATTGGCCATCCGTCTTGGGATCAAAAGTGAGATTCTGCTTTTGATGGACCGCCCGCAGGAGGCGTTGGAGGCCATCGGAGAGGCTATTGACATTGATAGCAAAGCCGGCAGAATCGGGAAAGTGGGAATCCGGTTGTCGCAGAAATCGGACATCCTCGCGCATCAGCAACGGTGGGAGGAGTGTCGCCATACCTGCCTACAGGCATTGGAAATCTTTGAGCAGACCGGCAATTCCGTTGACAAGATCATCGCGCTGCGCCAGTTAGGTGCCTGTGAGATACAGTTGAAGCAGTATGAGTCGGCGGAGAAGCATTTGCAGGAAGGCGAACGGTTGTGCAAGGTCACGGGATTCCGTCCGCAACTTTGGCGGATGCAACGGCAGCTGAGCACCCTCTATCGGGAAACCGGCCGTTTGGACAAGGCTTTGGACTATCTGGAACAATCTGCTGCGCTCAAAGATTCACTCAACGAGGAGCGCCAACAGCAGATTATCGGTGAGTATCAGACTCGGTTCGAAGTCAGGGAGAAGGAGCAAGAACTTGACGACCAACGAAACAAGACTCGCAACCGTAGTATCGTGGCTTTCACCCTCTTATGCGTTGCGGTGCTGGCGGTTGTTCTTGCCATTAGCGCCTACCAGCTGGCGGAAATTCGCCGGAAGCGCAACGCCGAATTGGCGAATATGAACACTATTAAGAACCGGTTCTTCTCTATCATTTCGCATGACTTGAAAAACCCCGTCCGGGCGCAGTCGCAGTTGCTCGCCTTCTTGGACGAACATTATGATGAGGTGGATGATGAGACCAAAAAACAGCAGATAGCGGCTTTGAATGCTTCGGGCGTGCGGCTGGGGGAACTGTTGACGAGCCTGCTGGACTGGGCCTCTTTGGAAAGCGGACGTATGCGTTGTAATCCGATTCGCGTGGATCTAAGCGCCGTGGTGCGCCGGAATGTCGAGTTAGTGCGGCCGTCGGCGGTGGCGAAGGAAATACGCATCGTCTCCGATTTGGATGCGCCCTTCTATGTGTTTACCGACCTCAACTGTGCGGACACCATCCTTCGCAACCTGCTTACCAACGCCGTCAAATTCTCGCGAGTGGGTAGTTCGGTGGAGATTGTCACGACAATCACGGATGACAAGATTTTCCTTTCCGTGGTAGATCACGGGGTGGGCATGACGGAACAACAGAAGGCATCCATCTTTAAATTGGACCGGATTTCCACGTTGGGAACGAAGGAGGAGACTGGCACCGGACTCGGTCTCATTGTGTGCAAGACGATGGCGCGGATGATCAACGGCGACTTGAGTTTTACCAGCGAGGAAGGCTGCGGAAGCACCTTCACGCTCACCCTTCCTCTTGCAGAAAAAGCGGTGAAACAACAGTCCTAACTATAGTCAAAAACGTTTCGAAAAATGGACAAAATCAACATTCTGTTAGTGGAGGATCAAGTATTGACGCGTATGGGCATGACCATGGCGCTGAATCGGAATTCCGAGTGCCGGATTGTGGCGGAAGCCAGTTCCGTGCATGAGGCGAAGCAACAACTGAAACAGAATCAGGACCTTGACCTTGTGTTGCTGGATCTGATGCTTCCCGATGGCAACGGTATTGAGGTGGTCCGTTTTCTCAAACAGCGTGGCTCCGATATCAAGGTGTTGGTCATTTCCGCCGACAACAACCAGGAGACCATCCTGCAATTGGTGGAATTGGGAATCGATGGATTTATCAGTAAATATGCCGATATTCCTACCCTTGCCACGGCAATTCACTCTGTTTATAACGGAATAGAGTATTTCGGAAAGGATATTGCGGAAATAATCCAGGCCGTTTCTACCGCAAAAGGTCCCTCTGAAGAGGTGTTCACCGGCAGGGAACTGGACATTGTACGCTTATGTGCCAAAGGCTTGAGTGTGAAACAGATAGCGGAGGATTTATGCATAAGCACTCGTACGGTGGAGACTCATAAGAACAATATTTTCAAAAAGTTAGGGTTTAACAGCACCTCGGAGCTTATCCGATGGGTGTTCGACCACGGAGTGGTACGCAGTTAGCAGTGGTTGGGGCTCTACGTAATTTTACGTAATTTTTGAGGGGGATTGGCTCTTTTGCTTTCTTATATCATTGATTTTTAATTTGTTGTGTCTTTTTGGCTTTTCTTGGGTGAAGAGGGCCGGATGGCTTGTCTTTTGAAATTTAATACTTTTGCTGACCAATTATCAAAAGTATATTGTTCACTAAAATTATACCCAAATGAAAAGATTTACAACGTTAATTGTTTTTCTCCTGCTCTGCGTGATCGGCGTGTTCGCGCAGGCGCCGGCGAAGTTCAGTTACCAGGCGGTGGTGCGCAATGCCACCAACCAGCTGGTGACGAACGCGAGTGTGGGTGTTCGGATCAGCGTGCTCCAGGGCACGGCTACCGGAATGCCCGTTTATGTGGAGACCCAGACGGTTACCACGAATGCCAACGGTCTGATGACCTTGGAAATTGGGTCGGGAAATGCCTCGCAGGGCGATTTCTCCAATGTTGACTGGGGGAACAGTCCGTACTATTTGAAGAGCGAGGTTGATCCTAACGGTGGGAGCAACTACTCGGTGACGAGTGTGCAGCAGATGATGAGCGTGCCATACGCGCTTTACGCAGCGCAGGCCGGCAATGTTCCGGCTTTTGCCGTCATGCCCACGGACACGGGTTATGTGCTGGTGCTCACCCCTGCTGGCGGCACTCCGCAGACCTACGTGTTGCGCAATGGTGTTGACGGGGCGCAAGGTCCCGCTGGTGCTACTGGTCCGGAAGGCCCCCAAGGTCCTGCCGGTGCCACTGGCCCCGAGGGTCCGCAAGGCCCTGTTGGTCCTGAAGGCCCGCAAGGTCCTGCCGGCGCTACGGGTCCTGAGGGTCCCGCTGGTCCCGAAGGTCCTACTGGTCCTGCTGGTCCTGCCGGTGTCGGCATCGTGTCTATCACAGGCCCTTTGACCAATGGTTTAGAGGATACCTATACGATTCATTATACTGATGGTACCACTTCTACTTTTGTGGTGACGAATGGTGTCGCTGGAGAAGGTGCTACCCAAACGCTTACGCTTATTGGTGATCAACTGAGCATTTCCGGTGGTAACACTGTAACGTTGCCTTCTGGCGGCGGTGCTCCCGGTCGTGGTATCGTG
>ONCM01000072.1 GCA_900316305.1 uncultured Bacteroidales bacterium
AACCCAACTTTCACCCCCTAAAAAAAAATCAGCCCAATATTCGGGGTTATTCCCGAGGACACGATTCTGCAAGCCGCTGATAATCAGTGCTCGGCCTGTTAACCCGCACGTGTTTTGCGTTTTGTAGGACACTGCCGTTTAAAAAACATATTGTATTTTTGCCGCCATGCATGCGAACGTACAATGGCGACATGACCCCGCGACGGGCGAAGAGGCTCCTTACTACAGGCTCAAGGAGTCGTATCGTGACGTGCGCGGCACCGTCCACTCGCTCATCGTGCTGAACATCGGCTTCGAACCCGCGCTGGTCCCGCGTCAGATGCACCGCATCGCCGCCGCACTGACCTCGCGCTTCGCCCACCGCCACCAGAAAGACGCTTTCGGCGGTCCTCTGGAGGGACTCGACCCGACCGAGCGCGACTACGCGGAACGGTATTGGCGGCAGATGATTACAGACGGGCAGATCGACCGCTTCGACAACAAGGAGGAGCAGGCGCGTCAGGAGGCCGGCAAGTACATAGACCTCGACACGGTGCGGCACACCGACGCCCGCGAGGTGGGCGCGGAGTGGCTGTGCAAGCAGGCCATAGACCAGCTGCGGATTGAGGAGTTCCTGCGCGGCAGGGGGTGGACGAAACTGCAGACGGACACGGCGCTGGCGCACCTGATCGTGCGGACGGTCTATGCGCCGAGCGAGCTGGCGACGCTGCGCATCATGGCCGACAACTCCGCCGCCTGCGAGCTGTACAGCGGCCTGCCGGGGTGGGTGCCCGGGGTGAACAGCCTCTACGGCGTGGGGGACCGGCTGCTGGAGCTGAAAGGCGAGCTGGAGCGGCATCTCTGCTCGGTGACCGACGACCTTTTCAACCAGAAGAACCGCATCGTGCTTTTCGACCTGACCAACTTCTACTTCGAGGGCGCGAAGCGCGGCAGCAAGAAGGCGAAGTTCGGTCGCAGCAAGGAGAAGCGCGGCGACTGCAAGCTGCTGGTTCTCGCGCTGTGCGTCAACACCGCCGGCTTCCCTCGCTACACCGAGATACTGGAGGGCAACACCTCGGACCCGAAGTCGCTGCCGGAGATGGTCAAACGGCTGTCGGAGAAGGCCGCGCCCGACGGGGCGAAGCCGCTGGTGGTCATCGACGCGGGCATCGCCACGGAGGACAACCTGCTGCTGCTCAGGGAGAACGGGTTCGACTACCTGTGCGTGTCGCGCACCCGCCCGAAAGACTACGAGCTGTCAGCCGACCACACGGCGGTGACCGTGCTGGACAGCCGCAGGCAGAAAATCACCCTGCGTGAGGTCCGTACCGAGCCGTCGGGCGACTACCTGCTGGAAATCACCTCGCCGAGCAAGGCGATGACCGAGGCGTCGATGAACCGGCAGTGGAGGGAGAGGTTCGAAGGGGAGCTGGAGAAGATCAAAGCCGCCATAGGGAAAAAAGGCGGGACGAAGAACTACGAGAAGGTCATCGAGCGCGTGGGCAGGGCGCGGGAGAAATACCCCTCCGTCGCGAAATTCTACGACATTGAATACCAACGCGATGAGAATAAAAAGGAGAACATGGGGGAGGTCAGCTGGACGATACGCGACCTGTCGGAGGCGGAGGCCGGCCACGGGGTGTACTTCCTGCGCACCAACGTGCGGACCTTCGACGAGAAGACCACCTGGGACTATTACAACCTGATACGCGAGATCGAGTGCACGAACCGCCAGCTGAAGACCGACCTGAACCTGCGCCCGATCTACCACCAGCGCGACGACCGCAGCGACGCCCACCTGTTCCTCGGGATGCTGGCCTACTGGGTGGTGAACACCATCCGCCACCAGCTCAAGGAGAAGGGGGAGAACGCCTACTGGACGGAGATCGTGCGGCGCATGTCCACCCAGAAACTGGTCACCACGACGGCCTTCAACGCACTGGGTGAGAAGGTGGAACTGCGGCAGTGCAGCGAGCCGTCGAAGCAGGCCCGCGAAATCTACCGAAAGCTCGGCTACAAGGAGGCTCCGTTCAAGAAAATGAAAATCTGTAGGTCACAGCGCCCTCCCGACTGAAACGCCAACCCCCACTAACAGGGGAAGTGCGCCTTGGCGGGGGTGAAAGTTGGGTTAGATGAAGCCAAAGCCTTGGCTGTGTTTCCGCTGTCGCCGTTGCACACGTATTGCGGCTGACTGCTAACGTAGGTTACCAATTGTTCCCATTCTGACTGGCTTGGCACATGCCATCCGTTGGGACAAACGCCTTGCACCCCACTCGGGTTGGAATTGCTTGCGGTGTCGCCGTGCAACGCGGCAGCCCAATTGTACAGATAGCCGTATGTGTACACGTATGTCATCGCATTGTCGGGATAGTAGCGGTACGGGATTTCATTGGAAAATTCGGTGGCAGTCACGGGGATATCGGTACCGTCGGGGAAGTGGGTGGTCCGCAAATTCTCCCGCATCCAGCATTGGTTGCCCAATTGGATGGTGGAGTAGCTGTTCCCGTCATAGTCGGTAACCGTCGAAGCGCCCATGCAAGGCAATCCGTCGAGCCCGATATCCACCGTGGTCGTATAGAAGGACACCTCATTGCCATAGACCGTATCCGTAGCGGTGGTGACAAAAGCCCTCACATAGTAGGTGGTGGAGGGTTGCAGGCCGGACAGCGATTCCGTGAAGGTTCCGAAGATAATGCCGGCCGAGAGGCTGTTGTCGGCGAGCGTGGGGTTCGGGGTTGTTGCCCAGACAAGGCCCGCATTCGTCACGCTGGCCCCGCCGTTATGGGTGATCTCACCGCCCGCCTGCGCTGTGGTGGCGTAAATGCTCTTCACCGTGTTGGTGTAAACCGTAGGCGGGCAGGACACTGGAAGGTCGCGCACGCAACGCACGGAGAAGCCGCAATCCCCTGAATAGCTGTTCGAGGACATCATCTCGGAGCTGGTGTATTGGAGAATCATGGCTCTCGGGTTCCCGTTGTTGGTCGATGTGGCTGTCCAGAACTCCGCACTCGCCATTATGTTGTCGTAGCTCCCGTTATGGAACAATCCGGCCCCCCGGGCACTGAAACCGGTGTGGTTGATTTGGATTTTCTTCCCTTCGAAGCCGTGGTAGTAGGCCCCGAATGCGGAGCAGATTTCATATAGCTCCGGGGTGGTTTCATAATACTCCAAAAAGTTCCAATAGACAGTGGGGAGATCACACAGGGCGACCGCTACATTCTGCGAATAGCCGTTGCAGCGACAGGAGACTTGGCTGCCTACGTAACTGTTCAACTGGGTAAATTCCGCAGCACTGGGGACGTGCCAGCCGACGGGGCAGATGCCCTGCACGCCGGAAGGGTTGGCTTGCGACGGGGATGCGCCGCCCATCACGGCATACCAGTTGTACAGATATCCGTAGGTGGTGACGTTGTTGCTACTGCCGCCGGGCGAGTACCTTCCCGGGGTGTTCGCATTCCAGGTCAGCAGGGGAATCTCCGTGCCGTCGTTGTAATGCGTGGTCCGCAGGCTCTCCCGCATCCAGCACTGGTTGCCGATGCGCACCGTGTTATAGACGTTGCTGTCGTAGTCGAACACGACGGATGTTCCCGGACATATCTGGTTGAAAGGCTGTGGGTTGGGCGTAGCCGTCTGGAAAACCATATCCTCGCCGTAGCTCACCCCTTGGCTGTTCACAGCGTATGCCCGCACGTGATAGGGCAGGCTCATATAGAGGTTCTCCATCGTGTAGGTGAAGTTATTGACGCCCATTCCCAAAGCAACATGGAAGTTGTTGATCGTCGGGTTGGGGTTGTACCCCCAGCAAAGTCCGTATTCGGATACAAAGGCGCCGCCGTCGGAGGTGACGATGCCGCCCGATGTCGCGGAAGTTAGCGTGACATCGGTCACGGGGTAGGTGGTCACCACCGGAACGCTCGGTCCGGGCACCACGGAATCCGTCGTGATAAAGAGACGTTCTTCCCCATAAACGGTCCCCTGCTCATTGATGGCGTATGCACGCACATAATATTCTGATTCGGGCGTGAGGTTGGTCAGCTGACAGGAAAACTCGCCTTCGCCTTCGCCGGAGACTTTGAAATCGTCTTCGGTAGTGGGTTCGGGGAAAATCCCCCAGCAGACTCCGCGTTCCGTCACGTTGCAGCCGCCCGTATTGACGACCATGCCATCCACGGTAGCGGACGTCGCCGTGATGTTGGAGACCTCTCCGGTGATGACCGAAGGAAACTGGCATGTGGAGGAGGCGGGGGCGTCGTAGTCCTGCAGGCATCTCACGGAGGTGGCATCCTGCCGTTGCGTGAGGTTCGCCCCTCCAATCCAATCCATATCATTACCGAGAAGGATGGCCGGAGTGACATATTTGTCGTGGGGCTCGTCGTAGATGAGGGAGGAGGTCATCAGCATCCCGTAGTGGCCGAGCCCCAGCTCATACAGGCCCCTGATTCCGCCGGCAGGGCAGAGGTTGAAGCCTGTGGCGTTGTTGGCCGTGGCGTCGTAGCCAGGGGTGCAACCCGCGGAGCAGGAATTCCATCCGAAATTGGAGGCGAGGGCCGTGGAGACGTGCCAGACATGGCTCGGCGGAATGGTACAGCGGTATTTGTCCAGGGCCGTTACGTAAGATTTCAGTCGGTACTGCTCGTCATTGGAAGGGACGTGCCAGCCGGCGGGACAAATGCCTCGCACCCCCGAAGGTATCGTGTTGCTGGGTTCTTCGCCGTTCATCGTGGCCGCCCAGTTGTAGAGATAACCGTATTGGGTCACGTTCGAGACGTTTTTCCCCGGCGGGTAGCAGTAGGGCAGGCTGTCGCTTTTGTCGGTCCAGTTCACACTCACTGGAATCGGGCTTCCGTCGGGGAAATGGGTGGTGCGGAGGTTCTCCCGCATCCAGCACTGTTCGCCAACCTTCACGGTGGAGTAGATATTCCCGTCGATGTCGGCCACGGCGGGCGCGTCCGGACAAACCAGGCTGTCCATCTGGTCCCAAGTGGTAGAAACGCTGAACTCTTCCCCATAGGCCGTACCGACGGAGTTGGTGGCGTAGGCGCGGTAGTAGTAGAGGGTATGGAGGGTCAGTCCCGTAGCCTTGACCTTGAAGCTGCCCTTATCGCCACCTCCGGCAGCGGTGTGCGGCCCGTTGGCGGTGGGATGCGGTTGTGTACTCCAGCATACGCCCTTCTCCATCACCCAAGAGTTGCCGTCGGTCATAAGGTCGCATCCTGCCATGAAGGTGGTATCCGTAAGGTTGTATGCGCGGGAGGTCTTCACCACGGGCAGACGCATACGTTTTTGATGGTAGGAGGGTTCGTCGCGTACGCAACGCACCGGCATGGCATTGTAGGGCGAATTGATGGCCCCGGTGGTTGGAGCGGTGGTGACTCCCGTGCTGGTGTTGGAGATGTACAGATTGCGTCGGTAATCGCCATACTTCGAAGTGCTCCACACTTTGGCATCGTAGCCGTGATAGTTGTTGTAAACGTTATGGTTGACACTTAAGGCGGACTCGCCCGTGGGCATGATGGACATTAAGGTTTTGTTGTTGGTGGTCGAGGCGTGCCCGGAGGCCGAGCAGCCATATCCGACGGCGCACGCATTGGTGTCGCCGTACCACCCTGATTGCCCGGCGAGCGCTTTGCCCACTGTCGCGGGGTTGCCGTTGCAGGAGTATTCGGGGCAGGTTTTCACGTAGTTGACCATTTTCTCCCACTCACCCATACTCGGCACATGCCAGCCGGTCGGGCAGACACCCTGCACACCGGAAGGCACCGCATTGGAGGCGGAATTGCCGTTCATGACCGCGAACCAGTTGTAATGCAATCCGGTGTTTTCCTCGGTAAACCCTGGGTAAAAGAAGTTGTTAGTGAAAGGTCTGTAGCAATGCGGTATTCCGTCTTTGACACCGCCGCCCCACGAGATTTCCGTGCCGTCGCTGAAGTGGCGCACCCGCAGGTTCTCCCGCATCCAACACTGTTTGTCTATCTGCACCGTGTTGTAAACGTTGCCGTCGAAATCCATGACTTTGTGCAAGCCGCACAAAAAACCACCGTTCACGATGGAGTCTGTCTCCGTTGCCAAGGAATCCACCATCTCCTCCTGATTCAACACTTGGTTTTGGAGATTATTCAGCCGTGAATGAATAGAATCGTACACAGCGTTGGCTATCTGCTGTTCGACTTGGGCACTGGTGATGTAGGGAGGGTCATTGGTAAAGGCCGACACCTGGATGGGAAGGACCGGAATGTCGGGCCGGTTGTACAAATCGTTGTAGTTTCCGCTGAAGGCGCCCTCTTGCATCTCTTTCGCATAGAGGGCATACGGAACGCTGACCAACGGTTTTTCGTGGGTGATGGAGTAGTTTGTACCGCCATCAGGGTCGATTTCCGCTTTTAGGTAGAGTTGTTGCCCCCAATTGATGGTGGAGAATTGCGGAGTTCCCGGCGTATGCACACCATTGCCCACCACCAACGTTACAAGTCCGTTGACATTGGTAGTGGCCGTCTGGGTCTCCATATAGAGCAGCTGGTCGGTGTTGGCATTCCGGATGCTGGTCCGGACACCCACGGTGGTGTTGGACAGCACATTCCCGTTGTTCCGCACGACCATCTGGAGGGTGAACGCCTCTGGTGCCTGTGCCGCCAGCACAGAAACCACAAGCATCAGACCGAATAAGATACTGGCTTTTTTCATGGCAGTAGGCTTTAGTTTAGCACACAGCGAACTGACATGGCGTTGTTCTTGCCATAACCCGAGAACGGAACATTGACTTGTGCGGAGTTATGGAGAATGCCGAACTGAAAGGCGTTGGTGTTGCCCACCTCCGTCGTACTCCAGAAGCAGGAGGAAGAGGCGAAGGCGCTGTAAATCCCGTTGTAATATCCTGAGGGCATTGCCGAGAAGCCGGAGGCGTTATTGTCCCACGGTTCATTGCCCACGGCGCAGGGTTCCGTGCTGCTCACCCACCCTGTAGTGGAAGCCAAAGCCTTGGCCACATTATCGTTGAAGCCACCGCAGACAGCTCCTTCGGCGGTATGCAGATAGTTTGACAGAATGTTCCACTCCGCCTCGGAAGGCAAATGCCAACCGGTCGGACAGATACCTTGCACTCCCGAGGGGTTGCTGCTGCTGGCGGACGTGCTGTTCATGGCCGCCGTCCAGTTATACAGCAATCCGTATGAATGCGTATTGGCACTCTGGTTGTTCGGATAATAGCAATATGGATTGCTGCTTTCTTAAATGTGGCCGAAGTAGTCCTGAATGAATATATTTGGACGCCATCAATTTGGAGAGCGGTTGATACTATTCAGATGATACTGTTGGCGTCATATACTATTTTGACATTATTGAGTAGTTGGGCAAATTTTAAGGCTAGTAAGCTTAAGGTCAAAGATGCAATAGACAATGCGTTTGGAACTGAAATTGGAGATGAGCATTCGACGAATTATTATGACAATGAGGAAGTGATAGAAGGAGCAAAAAAGTTGTTATATAATACGGCTGAGAGTTGTTTCTTTTCACATAGAGAGTTGCAGAAAATGAAAATTGGCATGTGTATAAAGGCATTAATCCCGTTGTTTGTTTTATGCATAGGCCTTATCATAGAAAGTACAGCGGTAATCAGAATGGTTCTTCAACTATCAGCTATCCTAGTACTATTAGTTCGAGTGATTAAATTTTATTGTACTATTTCCCAATTGAATAATCTCTTGGACCGAATGTTTGTCACGTTGAAGCATAAAAATGTTTCGGATTCACAACTTCATGCGGAAAGCATTAACTATACAATAGAATATGAAGCATTAATGGTGTGGTATGGTACAAAAATCCCTGATAAAATATACCATAAAATGAACAAGCAACTTACCTCTGAATGGGAGAGAATGAGAAAGTCATTCGTTATTTAGCTGTGATTAATAATTATGGAAAATATCAATAGCCATTTGGTTTCATCTATCCATTTTCTACAACAAAGATTAGATTCTTGTTTTCAGGATGAAGTTAATGAACATTTTCTCTTTGGATCAAGTGTTAGAGGCACTATTTTACCACGTAGAGTTGATGAAGATTCTGATATAGACTATATGGTGGTCTTTAAAAATGAAGGTGATTATAAACCTGCAACATTATTAAATTGGCTGAGGTCATTCGTTGAAACTACATATTCCCGTTCGGAAATCTATCAAAGTCACCCTACCATAGTCCTAGAATTAGACCATATAAAGTTTGAACTTGTACCTGCCGTTCAATCGAGTTTGTGGATGGATAGTTTCTATATTCCGGCTCCAACAACTGGATACATGAAATGGATGCCAACAGAACCCTCTAGACTTAACGATTTGATAGAAAATGCAAATCGTAATTACCATTATCAAATTAAGCGGTTGATTCGTATTTTGAAATATTGGAATGTTAGGAACGACAGGGTGTATTCATCGTATGAATTAGAAACGTTTATAGGTAATATGACATTTTTAGGTTGCAACATGATGGAAGATTATTTCTATTATGCTGTTCGTAATTTGCCAACCTACAGTCTACCCCAATATAAATGTGATAAAGTGGTCTCATTTAAAGAAAAAGTAGAAGGGATTCGAGATGACTATTATAATAAAGGACTTAAGTCTTATGCCCTGATGAACCTTAAATTATTATTGCCATTGCCTAAATAGAGAATTCAAGATGATTATAGCTGGAGATGTCGCCCTTGGGCAAAAAGGTATGAGGTTGACGATCCCAGAAGAATTAACCAAGAAACCTTGGTTGGTTAATCTGGAAGGAAGTCTGGTGAAGGATGGTGAGAGATATATTTCCATCAATGGGGTGTTTAATGATTACAGCGCCATACAAGAGTTGCAATCTAGAATTAACTTGTCGGCGGTTTCATTAGCCAATAACCATATTCTGGATGCAGAACCGATGAACGTTTCTTTGGCAAATCTCAAAGAATTAGGACTTCCGTCCATCGGGGTTGGCAATAATCTGAAAGAAGCAGGCAATACCGTAGAAATAGGAAAATATACCTTCATCTCCTTTGGCTGGGAGTGCATCGAGTGCCCTCAAGCAGGAGAAAATAAAGAGGGTGTGAACCCCTACAACAAAGAGCATGTACTTGGGTCAGTACGTCAGATGCTTCATGAAGGTAAGAAGGTGATATGCTTCTTCCATTGGAACTATGAATTTGAACTCTATCCCCAACCCTATGACCGGGAGCTGGCTCACCAACTGATAGACGAAGGTGTCTATGCCGTGATAGGTGCCCATGCCCATAGAGTTCAACATATTGAGATGTATAAGGGGCATCCTATTGTTTATGGTTTAGGAAATTTCATGTTCTCCAGGAAGACCTTCTTTAATCATCGGTTGGATTTCGGAGACCGCTCTAAAGAAGAGATTGCATTCGAGATAAAGGAAGATGGCACATTTGCAGTTCATAAGTTCGAGTACTCCCACGAGAACAACGAGGTGAAATATATAGGTTCGGAAACCTTGCTGCCTGAATCTAGAGGTAATGCCACATATGAGAATATGACTTCCGAGCAGTATGTTCAATTCTTTAAGAAGAACAGATCCCAAAAGAAGTTGCTGCCGATTTTCTACTATAATGACTCCACGATAACATATTCTGCCAAATGTAAGTTTATCGCTTTACGCGGTTGGGCATTGTCGCAGATGGTGAAGATAGGGGCGAAAAGTCAAGAAAGATAATAGTTATGGGCGTTGCAGATAAGATATACGATAAGTCCCCTTTATTGGTACAAAATATCCTGTGCTCTTTAAAAGGATGGCAGATATGTCGCCGTAGATATGGGAAGGAGTTTCATGCTGAGCTGAGCCGATATCTACAAAAAGAAGTGGACCCGAATGAGGCACTAAGTAGATATTTGTTGTTGGCCTGCCAAGTGCCAGCATATAAAGATGTACTTACTTATGCTGACTGTGAGAGTTTGAAGAATAAAACTGCCAATATAGATAACCTCGTCCATAAGTTCCCTATCATAGGGAAGTCGGATGTCCGTGAGCAGATTGAAAAGTACAACAATCCCGCCTACGCCGGCCCACAGATGATTATGCGCACCAGCGGAACAACGGGTGCCGGACTGGCATTCCCATACTCCGTGGAGATGGAGAATAGGCAATGGGCCATCTGGTGGCGTTACTTGGTGCGGATGGTTTGGTGGAAAAGTGATTGTCCCGGCTTCCACTAAGAAAGAGCCCTATTGGAGAGTCAACAATCCAGGCCGCCAGGTGATGTTCAGCAGCTATCATCTAACAAAAGAAACTGTAACCTTGTATCATAAAGAAATCGAGAAACGAGGTTTGCCATGGTTGCACGGATACCCCTCGCATATTGCTAAATTTGCAGCCCTTGCAGCGGATATGGAATTGCCGCCTATCGAGTGTGTCAAATATGTCACTACGGGAGCTGAGAATGTGCTGGGCAATCAGGTCGCCATTATGCAGAAGATTTTCCCTAACGCATTGATTCGTCAACACTATGGACTGAATGAAGGCGTGGCTAATTTCAGTCAGGATAAAGAGGGTAAGTGGCATGTGGATGATGATTTCTGTTATGTGGAGTTTATACCTGTGGATGATGCTCACCCGAATGTGTGTAGGATTATTGGAACAGGCTTTTCCAATGATGCGTTTGTTTTGGTTAGATATGATACTGGTGATTTGGCCACAGTGGAATATGATTCTACTGGTAAGGTAAGTGATATTGTGTCTATCGATGGCCGTTCAAGCAACGTAGTCACCCAACATTCGGGCCATAATATCAATGAGGCTAGTTTGAGCATCGTCCTGCATGATTTTATGAATATCTCGGAGGCCCAATTCCATCAGAAGAGCGCCACGGATGTGGATCTTTGGGTCGTGAAAGGGCATAAATACAATAGTGACGATGAGGCCGCATTGCGAAAATCTTTAGATAAGACCTTCGAGCCAGAGATGAATATCAACATCGTCTATGTGGACGCCGTCGAACGCACTAAATCCGGCAAATTAAAATTAGTTGTTACAGAATAAATAATAATACCATATATGAAACAAATCATACAAGACCTTAAGAATGGTGGCACCATATTGGAAGAGGTGCCTGTGCCACAGGTGAAATCAGGTTGCGTGCTGATTCAGACAACCCGTACCCTCGTGTCGTTGGGTACAGAGCGTATGCTGGTGGAGTTTGGCAAGGCCAACCTTGTCGACAAAGCACGTCAGCAACCCGATAAGGTGAAGCAGACTTTGGACAAACTGAAAACGGATGGTATCATGCCAACCGTAGAGGCTGTGTTCAACAAATTGGGACAGCCACTTCCCCTCGGATATTGCAACGTGGGTAAGGTTATTGCTGTCGGCAAGGGCGTGACGGAGTTCACCGTGGGCGACCGCGTGGCCAGCAACGGCAATCACGCAGAGTTTGTTTGCGTGCCCAAGAACTTGGTGGCTAAAATACCCGACAACGTTACCGACGATGAGGCTGCCTTTACTGTTATCGGATCCATCGGCCTTGAGGGTGTCCGCCTGCTCAAACCCGAATTAGGTGAGACTATTGTGGTGATTGGTCTGGGCTTGGTTGGCTTGATTATCAGTCAGCTGTTGAGAGCTAACGGCTGCCGTGTGGTGGGAGTGGAGTTCGACCAAGCCAAACTGGATCTGGCTGCCCAATGGGGCGTGATACCCGTCAATCCTGCTAAGGGCGACGACCAGGTGAAGGTGGTGGAAGAACTGACCAATGGTGTCGGTGCCGATGGCGTCATCATTGCTGCCTCAGCTCATGACGACAGCATCATCCACAACGCCTGTGAGATGAGCCGCAAACGTGGCCGTGTCATCTTAGTGGGTGTGATAGGCCTGAATATGCGCCGCGACGATTTCTACAAAAAGGAACTTACCTTCCAGGTGAGCTGCTCTTATGGTGCCGGACGCTACGACGAGGATTATGAGAACAAGGGCCACGACTATCCCTTGGCATATGTCCGCTGGACGGAGAAACGCAATTTCGAGACTATCCTCCAGACCATTGGCAACGGCGGATTGAATGTGAAGCAACTGATTACCGAAGAGGTGGAGCTGAATGATTATCTGGAGATCTATGGCGATATGCGCAAACGCGGTAGCATTGCCAGCATCATCAAGTTCCCCGAAGTGCAGAAGATTGACCGAGTGGTGGCTATCGAGGGCAATAAGTTCGAGGCTAAGAGTGGCAAAATCGGCATCATCGGTGCCGGTAACTATACCAGCAGTACCGTGGTGCCTTGCCTGAAGAAAGCGGGTGCCCATGTGA
>ONCM01000095.1 GCA_900316305.1 uncultured Bacteroidales bacterium
TAATCTGATACACATTGAGTATGTTCACCGCATCAACTATTTGCGCCCGGGTACGCAGACTTGGGGCATTCGTTACACTTTCCGCATGTATATGTAGTGCAGTGCAGTTAAAGGCCGAGGAATTTACCGTAGCCGCCTTTAATGTGGATGGAATGCCGCGTTCGATTAACGTGGCGGGTATCAAGGTGGATTTGAACCCCGATGCAAAAGAGGAGGCGGGCGCTACAGCGATCGGTCAAAAACTCAAGACGGAGGATTGGGACATTGTGGCCGCTTCGGAAGACTTCAACTACCACAGCCAGATTTGGGATGCCGCATGGAACGGCGGAGTGAACGGTGGAGGCTTTTCATCGTTTAACTCCACCACACACAGAGGTAATATTTCTGTTACAGCAGAAGCATTGGCCAGATTTATAGCGCAACAGAGTCCGGTTTTTGATATCGACGGCCTGTGCCTGTTCTACCGATGGAACCGCGTGACGCCCTCGAATGAGTCGTGGACCTCGTGGAATGCACACAACGGATTCACCGATGACGGTGCTGACGGTATGATCGACAAGGGTTATCGTTATTACTTGGTGACGCTGGCTACGGGAGAGCAGGTGGATGTGTATATTCTCCACATGGATGCCGAGACCTCCGATGCCGATAATGCAGCGCGCGACGTGCAGCTGAAACAGTTGGCTGATGCCATTATCGCCACGCACAACGGACGCCCCGTTGTTGTCTTGGGCGACACGAACTGCCGCTACACCCGTGACTACATAAAGGACCATTTCATCGACAGAATCGAGGCGGACGGCCGTTTCACCGTGCGTGACGCTTACATTCAGAGGGTCTTGGGCGGTCTGTATCCCGTTGTGGGTGCGAACGCCATCATGGATCAGGGCAGCATTGCCGCCAACCGTCAGACGCACGGTTACGACTACGGCGAGGTGGTGGACAAAGTGTTCTATATCAACTCGAAGGAGAGTGGCAAGCGTCTGTCGCTCGTTTCCTACAAGATGGACTACAGCTTCAAGAACGATGAGGGCGAGCCTTTGGCCGACCATTGGCCCATTGTGGTGAAGCTGGACATTCACGACTACGATCCCGCAATTGACGATGACCCCCAACCGGATCCCCGTCTGAGCGGAGAATACTACATCAGGAATTTGTCCAATGGCTATTTCCTGAAGCAGGGAGGCAAGTATGACACCCATGCGGTGACGGGCACTTACGGTTCACTGATGAAGCTGGTGCATGTGTCCAACGGCAAATATGCGATACAAAGCCCTATTGGCAATTTGATGCAGACGGATCCTTGGATGGATGGCAGCAGTCAGAACTTGTGGTATGTGTCTCAGGCTATTGGCAAAACAAAGTCCTATTTCATCTACTACGACGAAGGGACCGTGAAGCGTGCTCTGGCTTCCAATTCATTGAGATCTTATCCCTACGATCCGAATTATGCTTCCGTGACCATCGCTAATTTCAATGCGAGCAGCAACTTGCAAAAGTGGGAGCTCTTGACGAAGGAGCAACTCATGGCGGAGATGGTGGAGAAAGCTTCCGAGACGACGCCTTACGAATGCACCTTCCTGCTGTCCGGTGCGAACTTCGATGCAAAGGATGGCGGAAAGAGCGCCTGGTCGGGATGGCCGGTTGGCGCTACCAAGATGACCTACAACGACTGTGGCGGCGCCATTGACATCACCAACGGTAATCCCTGCGCTGAGGTATATTGTTCCAGCTACGGTGGATGGACAGATTACGGTACCGAATGGGAAGTGGGTCAGACGTTGACGGATTTGCCCGACGGAAAATACAAGGTCAGGATGCAGGGATTCTATCGCGACGGTGATATGAACCAGAACAATCCCGGCGCCGTGCATGCCTGGCTCTATGCCCGCAGCGGCGGAGTGGAGGAGAAGACGTTGCTTCAGAGCATGTATAACGCTCAGCGTGCTTCCGCTATAGGTAATGTAACGACGAAGGATAAAGACGGCTACTATATCCCCAACGGGATGGAGGATGCCACCTATTTCTTCAACGCAGGATACTACGAGAACGAGGTGACGGTGACTGTGACGGGCGGCACGCTGACTGTTGCTGCTGGCAAGCCCGATAAGACGAAGACAACTTCAGGATGGACCTGTTTCGACAATTTCCGCCTCTTCTATCTCGGCGATCCCAG
>ONCM01000063.1 GCA_900316305.1 uncultured Bacteroidales bacterium
CCGAACAGAGAAGTTAAGCCCGACCGCGCCGATGGTACTGCCCTACAGGTGGGAGAGTAGGTCGTCGCCCAATACCATAGAGCCCTTCAGATTTTCTGGAGGGCTTTTTTTGTTATGTGCCCAGGGCTCGGCTGGCGCTTCACCCCGGGTTGGCATAGGTCGGGCTTTCAGCCCTTTTGGGAAGGGGGTTCAATAAAAAATGCGGACATTTCTGCCCGCATTCTCTGTTTCGTTAATTATAAATTCTACTACTCCGCCTTTCCCTTTTTCTTCATCCAGAAATACATGCCCCAGTAGGCGAGGGTTACGCCTAAGGTGATGCCCAGAACCACCGGAAACCGCTGTTTTAGGTCCGAAAAGGTGATCGGGATAAGCAGGGCCGCCAATAGGATGAAGTAGCGTAAAACGGCTTTCATAGGGCTTCTATTTCAGTTTGGAGAGTTGTTCCTTGATGATGCGGATTTTCTCCTCAGCATCGGCCTGTTTCTTGCGCTCCATGTCCACCACCTTCTGCGGGGCGTTGTTCACGAAACTGGCGTTCGACAGCTTCTTCATCACACCCTGCAGGAAACCTTCCGCATATTTCAGGTCGGCTTCCAACTTCTTGATCTCTTCGGCAGCATCCACCAGACCCGACAACGGGACGGAATATTGGATGTTGTTCTCAATGAAAGAGGCACCGTCAATATCCTTCGTTTCCACATATTCCACCTTTTCCAAGTTGCAGAGTTTCGCGATGACGGCATCTGTGGCCGGGTTGGCATGAGTGGGTGAGGTGTAAACCTTGAGGGTCAAAGCGTGCTTTTGCGCGATGTTCTTCTCCGTGCGGATGCGGCGCACCTGCTCGATCACCTTGCGGGCAGCAGCGAAATCGTCCAGCACTTTCTGATCCATTTCGGCATCCAAAACCGGCATGGAAGTCATCATAATAGACTCTTTTTCCCCTCTTTGGCGCATGGTTTGCCACAACTCTTCGGTGATGAACGGCATGAACGGGTGCAGGAATTGCATCAGCATTTCGAAAATGTCAATGATATCCCGATACGTCTTGCCGTCGATGGGCTGCTGGAATCCGGGTTTCACCACTTCGAGGAAGCAGGAGCAGAAGTCGTCCCATACGAGCTTGTAGATGATCATCAAGGCCTCGGAGATGCGGTAGCGTTGGACGTGCCATTGCATGCCATGGAACACCTCGGTGAGGCGCTCGTGCATCCACTGGATGGCGGTGGCGGTGTGCAAAGGCTGCGGCAGGTTGTCATCAACCTCCCATCCTCTGACCAAGCGGAAGGCGTTCCAGAGCTTGTTGCTGAAGTTACGGCCCTGTTCGCAGAGAGATTCGTCGAACAGGAGGTCGTTGCCGGCGGGCGAACTGAGCAACATGCCGAAACGCACGCCATCGGCGCCGTATTTTTCCATCAACATGATCGGATCGGGGGAATTGCCGAGCTGTTTCGACATCTTGCGGTGCAGCTTATCACGCACGGTACCTGTAAAATAGACATCCTTGAACGGGATTTGGCCGCGCCACTCCAGACCGGCCATAATCATACGCGCCACCCAGAAGAAGATGATGTCGGGGGCGGTGATCAACACGGCCGTCGGGTAGTAATATTTAATTTCCGCATTGTCGGGATTGCGGATGCCATCGAACACGGAAATCGGCCACAACCAGGAGGAGAACCAGGTGTCCATCACATCCTCGTCCTGCTTCAAATCGTTGGCGGTGAGATTCAGTTCGGGGAACTTCTGACGGGCGATGTCCAGCGCTTCATCGGCGTTGTGTGCCACCACAAACTCGTGGTTCGGCAGATACCAAGCCGGAATACGATGTCCCCACCAAAGCTGGCGGCTGATACACCAATCCTTGATGTTTTCCATCCAGTGCGCGTAGGTGTTCTTGAACTTGTCGGGATGGAATTGGATATCGCCGTTCATGACCGCGTCGAGGGCGGGTTTTGCGAGCTCACCCATCTTGCAGAACCACTGCAGGGAGAGCTTCGGCTCGATGACCTCATTCGTACGTTCCGAGAAGCCGACTTTGTTGGTATAATCTTCGATTTTGACCAGATTACCAGCCTTTTCGAGCAGCGGAATAATGGCCTCGCGTGCCTCAAAACGGTCCATGCCGACGAGGAACTGTGCGTTCTCGTTCAGCGTACCGTTGTCGTTGAAGATGTTGATGGTCTCCAAATGGTGCTTGATACCAAGGTTGTAGTCGTTGATATCGTGTGCCGGCGTAATCTTCAACGCGCCGGTACCGAATTCACGTTCCACATATTCATCGTAAATCAAAGGAATAGAACGGTTTACGATAGGAACGATGGCGCGTTTGCCTTTGTACTTGGCATAACGCTCATCCTCGGGATGCATACAGATGGCCGTATCGCCCAGAATAGTTTCCGGACGGGTAGTGGCGATGGTGATGTATTCATTCTCCTCACCTTCAATCTGATAGCGCACGTAATAGAGCTTCGATTGCAGCTCCTTGTAGATGACCTCCTCATCAGAGACGGCGGTCAGCGCCTTCGGATCCCAATTGACCATGCGGACACCACGGTAAATCTTGCCTTTTTTGTAAAGATCCACAAACACGTCAATCACAGATTCCGACATTTCAGGATCCATGGTGAATTTGGTGCGGTCCCAGTCGCAGGAGGCACCCAGTTTGCGGAGCTGTTTAAGGATGATGCCGCCGTATTTTTCCTTCCATTCCCATGCGTATTTCAGGAATTCCTCACGCGTAAGATCCTTTTTATCAATGCCTTGTTCCTTGAGATAGGCCACCACCTTGGCTTCCGTGGCGATGGAGGCGTGGTCGGTGCCGGGCACCCAGACGGCGTTGAAGCCTTTCATGCGGGCGCGGCGAATCATCACATCCTGAAGCGTGTTGTTGAGCATGTGGCCCATATGGAGCACGCCCGTCACGTTCGGAGGCGGAATCACGATGGAGTATGCTCGTCTCTCATCGGGTTCGGAATGGAAAAAATGGTTGTCCATCCAGAACTTATACCATTTGTCTTCAACCGCTATCGGGTCGTACTTGGTGTTGATTTCAGTAGCCATATTCAAGATAATCTATTGTATATTAAAAATTTACACGAAAATAATCCACCTTTTAAAACGAAGCGCAAAGATACATTTTTTTGTGAACAAATCATGCTGTTTTCCATCGGGCTGATACCCTAAAAAATGTATCTTTGCCGCTCAAATTTTTGATATAAAAAAACATTCAGTATGGAAAGAATTTCAAAGAGAGTGCTGGGAATGCCGGCTTCAGAAACATTAGCCATGACCGCGTTGGCTCGTGAATTAAAGGATAAAGGTCAAGATGTGATCAGTTTAAGCATCGGAGAACCTGATTTCAACACCCCTGAAACGGTTAAAGAATATGCCAAGAAGGCAATTGATGACAATTTCACCCATTATCCGCCCGTTCCCGGTTATGCAGATCTTTTGAAAGCCATCAGTAATAAATTCAAAAGAGACAACAATTTGGATTACACCACCCAGCAGATTGTGGTGTCAACAGGTGGTAAACAATCTATTTACCAAGCTGTTATGGCATTGGTGAACCCTGGCGACGAGGTTATCATCCCCACTCCTTATTGGGTTTCCTACCGCGCCATCGCACAAATGGCTGAGGCCGACATCAAGTACGTGCCTTGCAAGATTGAGAACGACTTCAAGATTACGCCCGCGCAACTGGAGGCCGCTATCACCCCGAAAACCAAGCTGATGATGTTCAGCAGCCCTTCCAATCCTACGGGTATGATCTACTCCAAGGAGGAGCTTCGCGCCATTGCCGAAGTGGTGGCCAAACACCCCCAGATGATGATTCTGTCGGACGAGATTTACGAACACATCAACTTCATAGGCGGTCACGAGAGCATTGCCCAATTCGATTTCATTAAAGATCAGGTGGTTACCGTAAATGGTGTGGCGAAAGGTTTTGCCATGACCGGCTGGCGTATCGGTTTCATCGGTGCTCCCGTGGATGTGGCCAAGGCCTGCAACAAGCTGCAAGGACAAATCACTTCTGCCACCGGTTCTATCTCCCAGCGCGCTGCGTTGAGAGCCATGGAAATGGATCCCAAAACTTCAGAAGATATCCTCAGCATGCGCGACACCTTCCTCAAACGTCGTGATCTGGTGTACGGTATGCTCAAGGAAATCCCTGGTTTCGAAGTGACGCTGCCGCAAGGTGCTTTCTACTTCTTCCCGAAGGTGAGTAGCCTGTTCGGCAAACAGGTTCCCGCGAATTCCAAGTTCGCTGCCGAGTACAAGAAAACGGTGATTGAGAACTCCACCGACCTCGCATTCTATATCCTGTTGGATGCCAGCGTCTCCACGGTCCAAGGCACGGCTTTCGGCGATGATGATTGCATCCGCCTCTCCTACGCCACCTCCGAAGAGCGCCTGATTGAGGCTTGCAAACGAATCAAACAAGCAGTGCTCGCACTGAAGTAGTTTTTTTGTAATAATTTGTCAAAGAAAACGTTGATTGTTTAGTAAGAACGAAATTTCATCATAATTACACCAATATGACCAAACTTAAACACTTAGTCGTTTTAATTGCCTTGACATGTTTTGCTACTGCGATTTCTGCGCAGACAATTCGTTTTTCCCTGTTGAGCAGCACCTCGCAAGAGGCGGTTGTTCGTGTGGATTTCGGATCTTATCACACAGAAAATGTGATGGTTAACGGAGAAATGATGCAGAAGCTTCATGCTGAGAAAACTTATCCGATACTGGAATCGGGTCAACCGGAACTTTTGCAGTCAGCGTTTTCTTTGATTATTCCTGAAGGTAGTGATCCCGTTATTGAGATTCTGGATTCGCAATTCTCTGAAATAGAGAATTTTGCGTTAGCACCCTCCAAAGGCAAGCTCTACCGGAATCAGGATCCGGCCACCGTGGCTTATACCAAGGGAGTGGCCTATCAATGTGACAAGTATTTGTTGGGCTCCTCCGCAACTCTTGGTGAGGATTACCAACTTCGCGACTATCATGGGGTCAGCGTCAAGGTTTACCCCTTTGACTACAACCCTGTTGCGAAAAAGCTGAAGGCCTACTCTTCTGTGACGATGAAGGTGAAGTTTAACAGCAACCGTTCTGTTCAGACGGCGCAGAAAAACAACCGTACCTTTGATGCCGTGTATGCCAACCAGTTTCTGAACTATGGAGGATTGCGCGGCACGCCGGTAGCGGAGGAGGGTGACATTCTCATCATCGCCCCGGAACAATTTTTGGCCGCCATGCAGCCCTACGCCGATTGGAAAATTCGGAATGGTTATAACACGGAAGTTGTGAATCTGTCCAACGTCGGTTCTAACGCAAATACCATAAAGTCTTATATACTAGACTATTATAACAATCATAATCTCGCTTTCGTGATTATCGTGGGTGACAACGCGCAATTCCCCACACCGACGGTTTCCGGCAATAAATCTGACAACTATTTCACCGAATTGGTAGGTGACGATTCCTATCCTGACATTATTTTAGGCAAGATTTCAGCGGAAACGGTTGCTCAAGTGGAAACTCAGGTGCAGCGCTTCATTGCCTACGAGCAAAATCCTAGCGAGACTTCTCATTTTCCGGTTTTTATGGGTATTGCCTCCAACCAAGGTCCTGGTGACAATAACGAGTATGACTACCAACATATCCGCAATATTAACAACAAACTTCAGAATTATACCTATACATCTGGTTATGAGTTGTTTGAGGGTAGCCAAGGTGGTTTGGATGCCTCTGGCGATCCGACAGCTTCGATGGTGGCAACGGCTGTGAATAGCGGTGTGGGAATTATCTCCTATTGCGGTCACGGTGCTGAGCAGCAATGGGTTACTACAAGTTTTAACAACAACGATGTCAATGCGTTGACCAATGTGGGTAAGTTGCCCTTCATCCTTTCTGTGGCTTGTGTGAACGGAGAGTACCATACGGGCACCTGCTTTGCGGAGGCTTGGCTGCGGGCTACGCATAATGGCGAGCCGACGGGTGCTGCGGGCTTTTTGGGCTCCACCATCAACCAGCCTTGGAATTCCCCGATGTGCGCTCAGGATGCCATGATTGACCTGTTGGTTGGTACTACTCCCGCTGACCAGAAATTCACCTTCGGCGGCATGTTCTTTAATGGCGAAATCCACATGTTGGATGTCTATAACGATGTGGCGGTTTTCCGTACGTGGATTCTTTTCGGAGATCCCACCCTGCAGATGCGCACGGCTGTTCCCCAACAGCTTGACCTTGCCTATAACAATATTCTTCCCATGGGTATTCCTTCTGTGGCTTTTAGTTCCGTTGTGGAAAATGCGAAAGTGTCTGTCGTTCGGGGCAATGAAATAGTTGCAACGGGTCGCATCGTGAACGGTCAATATACGCTCGAATTCAGTGAACCGTATCTGCCTACGGACACCTTGCGGATACTGGCCACGGCACCCAACTACCTGCCGTTTGACGGGATATTGACTTTTATCCCCAACGAAGGACCCTTTATCATTGCCGGTGATTTGAGTTTGACCGATGATCAATTCTGGACGGTAAACAACCGACCCAACAACTTGCCCGAGTATTCGAAAGTGATGAAGGCCACCCCGCAATTTATCAACATCGGTAGTGATCCCGCTTCGAACGTCCTGGTTAACATTTCTACGGAGGATGAGTATATTTCATTGATTGGAAGTACCGGTCCGGTCTCGAACCTTTCGATGACAATACCCTCTATTGCTGCGCACGACACGTTTTCCAATCCTCCCTATTTCTTCTTTAAGGTGAACGACCTTGCCCCTGCTAACCACAATTCTGCCATCAAGATGGAGATTATCTTCAATGGCGATACCGTAAAACAGACCAAAACGTTCAAGTTGTATGCTCCTATATTGAAGATTACCACCTTGACGATTGATGATACGCAAGAGGGTAATGGTAACCATCGGGTGGATTATAACGAGACGTTCACATGTCGCATCACCATTACCAATACGGGCAATATGCCTATTATCGGCGGTAACCTCTTCTTGGAGAATCCTGGGGAAGAGCTTCTCTTGCAAACCGATTCTGTACATTTTGGTGCGATTGAAGAGAACGGATCGGTGACGATCTCGTTCCAGGCCACCGCAGACGGATCCATTGAGGAGCCTGTCACCACGTTCCTCAGAGCCGGCTATTGGGTGAATTTTTATCATGATTATGCTGTGTTCCCTATCAAAATCGGAGCCGTGATAGAAGATTGGGAGACGGGCGATTTCACCAATATGAATTGGCAAAACACCTCATCATCCCCTTGGACTATTATCACTCAGGGACCGCATTCTGGTACCTATTTCGCCAAATCCGGTCAAATCAGTCACAATGGCAATACGACGTTGAAAATCTCCGTTGAGTCCACCGTCGATGACAGTATCTCTTTCTATTACAAGGTTTCCTCTGAGGAAACTTATGACAAGTTGACATTCAAGATTGATGGAAGCGCGGTAGGGGATTGGAGTGGCAACATTCATTGGACATACGCCTCTTTCCCTGTTGGCCCGGGAACGCACACCTATACGTGGACCTATTCCAAGGACAACTACGGCACCTCTGGCAAAGATTGTGCATACCTGGACGATATCTCCTTCCCTTGCGGTGTTATTAACCATCCTGTAAATATTGATGAATTCGCCAAAACAGTTTCTATCCAAGTGTGGCCCAATCCGACGGCGGACGTTCTTCATGTTCAGATGAGCGATGAAGGTCAGGAATATATGTATCAGTTGTGGAATCTGTCGGGTCAGCTGTTGCGAGGCGGTCGTCTGGAGGGTGGTTTTGCGGACATCGATGTCCAGAGCTGTGCTCCGGGCACCTATATCCTCAAGGTTGAGAATCGTAATCATGAGGTCCAGACCGCCAAGATTGTGAAAAGATAGGCTATGAACGAACAGAGACCTTTGATATTGGTTGTCAACGACGACGGTTACGAAGCCAAGGGCTTGGAGGCGATGGTTTCGATTGCCAAGCCGTTGGGCGAAGTGGTGGTGGTGGTGCCCAACCGGACACGTTCGGCTATGGGACATGCCATCACGATGGGCGAGCCGCTGCGCATCACCAACTATAAGAACGAAGATGGGGTGACCTATTACAAGACCAATGGCACGCCCGTGGATTGTGTGAAATTGGGCGAGCGGGTGGTGTTGCGCGACCGCAAGATCGACTTGGTGCTGTCGGGCATCAACCACGGCTCCAACTCTTCGGTCAGCCTGATCTATTCCGGCACGATGGCTGCTGCTATCGAGGCCTCCTTCGACAGCATTCCTGCCGTGGGTCTCTCGTTGCAGGACTACAGTTCCAAGGCCGATTTCACTGCCGCCGTACACTACGGTCGGATGATTGTTAAACAGGTGTTGGAGAAGGGACTTCCGCCTTATATCTGTTTGAATGTCAATGTTCCGAAGCTGCCGTTGGAAGAGATCAAGGGCATCCGGGTCACGCGCCAGTGCTTGGCCACGTGGCACGAGGACTTGGAGGAGCGCACGGATCCATACGGTCAGAAGTATTATTGGCTGACGGGCTATTTGGAGCGTCTTGAGGAGGACGAGAACACCTGTGAAGGGGCGTTGCAACGGAATTATGTCTCTGTGCAGCCCGTCCAGTTCGATCTGACGGCGCATCAGTACATATCATCGTTAAAATATCTGGAGTTATGATGGATAAATTAAGAAGAGATTCCTACGGTGTAGGCATTGCGTTGGGCATCTTGGTGCCTGCCTTGCTATTTGGTGTCATATATGGCATTTACGCGCTGGCGGTGCATGCCAATCCGCAGATGTTGGTGAACAATCCCGGTCTCACCAAAAATCTGATTCCGAAGTTCATTCTCATTGCCTTGATTCCGAACCTGTTCATCTTGCGCTATTATCTGTTGAAGCTCAAGTTCGACAAGACCGGTAGAGGCATCTTGGGGGCTTCGTTCGGCTGGGCGATTGTCTTTTTGGCAGCGCAGTTTTTGCTTTAACCGTTGACTGAAACGAAAAAAGGCTCGGGATTTCCGAGCCTCTTTTTTTTGTGTGTTAGACAAAGATTTGTACTACTCCAGGCTGATAGCCTCGCACGGACAAACGTCAGCGCAAGCTCCGCATTCGATGCAGAGATCGGGGTTGATGGAGTAAGCTGCGCCTTCAGAGATAGCCTCTTGAGGGCATTCGCCGATGCAAGTTCCGCAAGCGGCACAAAGATCTGCACTAATTTTGTAAGCCATAATACTTTTTAATTGTTGTTGATTGAGCGGCAAAAATACACTTTTTATGAATTGCCGCGCACTTGGTGAAAAATTTTATGAATGGTTTTTTGTTCATTATTTTGGAAGCGAAAGACAATCCGATTTCCAAGAGGTTTAAAACGGTCCCTGAATTCCGTCCCCGCGGGCGTGTACCTGTTGCGCGTAACGGACACGGAGGGGCGGGAATACCACCGGAAAATCGTGAAAAAATAAAGGTTAATGGTTAATGGTTAACGGGGACCCGTAGGGGCGTATCGCATACGCCCCTGCAAACCCCAAAAATATTCATCATTCATAATTCAAAATTCATCATTCCAAAAAATAATGGGGACCTCTATTTTTACCATTTTCGCGCCACATCTCCAGACCATGCGAGATCCGTTGAACAAAATCTGAAAATATGACGCTGCAAATCTACATAATAT
>ONCM01000093.1 GCA_900316305.1 uncultured Bacteroidales bacterium
GTTAAGCGCTCAAGGCGCTGAGTGTCAAACCTTTATATTCTGTCTGTGTCAGTAAGTCAAAGAGCGATATCATTTCTGATTTCTGATGCAAAGTTACGGTGGCTTTCGGCTCATTCCAACTTTTTTCGCGTTTTTCGTCAGAGGTTGTTGCGACACAAGGGGGTATATTGTAACAACGGGCCGGAAACGTGACACAGTTGTCGCATGAAGGTGAATTCAGACAACAAAAAAACCCACCATGTCGATGGTGGGCTACTCTTTGATAACAAATATTTTATTGCAGGGGCGTCAACGGATAAACGATGTTGACAATGAAGATGTTGGCCGCAAGGATGATGATATTCATCAGCAGACCGATGCGCATAAAGTCGCTGAAGCGGTAGCCGCCAGGGCCGTAGACCAGCATGTGGGTGGGCGAACCGATAGGTGTGGCGAAACTACTGCTGACACTCACCATGAGGGCGACGAGGAAGGGGAACGGCTCATAGCCCAACTTCTCGGCAGCATCGTACATAATGGGGAAGAACATGGCACCAGCAGCGGTGTTCGAGATGAACTCGGTAATGAAGGTGCCGACGAGGCAGACGGCAGTCATCACCACCAACGGGTTGGTGCCGCAGATGTCGAGGATGCCATTGGCCATCCATTCGGCGATGCCCGTCTTCTGGATAGCAAGGCCTAGGACGGCACTGCCGGCGAAGACCATGAGAATCTCCCAGTTGATGGCCCGCATGGCCTGATCCATGTTGCAGCAGCGGCAGATGAGCATGGCGGCAGCAGCGAGGAAAGCACACTGCAGCAACGGCATGATGCCGAGGGCGGAGAGCGCCACCATGGCAATCATGATGATGGTGGATACGAGCGTTCCGTGTCCGATGTTGGGCACATCGTCGGAGTCGAAGAAGTGGAGGTCCTTCGTCAGGGGAGAGTTTTCGGTTTTAAAGTTCTTCGGACATACCAACAGCAGCGTGTCGCCAGCCTGAAGTACCACCTTTCGTGGTGCCTCTTCGAGACGCCCGCCGTTTCGGGAGACAGCCGCTACGACCACACCGTTATCCTTCTCAAGCGAAGTACTGCTGATGGACTTCCCAATCAGTTTGCTGCCGAAGTTGACGTATGCCGTACGCAATGGGCGGTCTTTGTCTATCTCGTGGACGGAAAAGACATGGCCGTAGTCAGTCGCCAACTGGTGTTCATTCGCCATCTCGAGGATTTCGTCTATCTGTCCGGCATAGATCAAATGGTCACCACCCATGATAGGCTCGTCCTCCGCGACAGGCATCGGGATATTGTCGAAATGGTACATCTTGATCAGGCTGCCGCCGCTAATGTTGAAGAGTCCGGCCTCGCCCAACGTCTGGCCGATATAGGGATTGTCCGACGGAACCTGCAGTCCCACCGTGTAGTCGCCAGTCGATTCGAAAGCACTCTCAGGCGCCTTGCGGTCAGGCAGCAGACGGCGCATGGCAATGACCGACAGCACACCGACGACCAGGCAGAAAAGTCCGGGGACAGTCGTGGTCAGGATGTTCATGGCCTCGCCTGTCTTCTCCTCGTAGAGTCCGCTGATGATGAGGTTCGGCGGCGTACCAATGAGGGTACACACACCGCCCATGCCCGAGGCATAACTCAGGGGAATGAGCAGTTTTGAGGGCGACACGCCGAGTTTCTTGGCCCACATCTTGACGATGCCGACGAAGAGCGTCACCACCGTCGTATTGCTGAGAAACGAACTGAGCGCAGCCACTGGCAGCATCAGTCGTGTCACCGCCTTTGAGTAACTCTTGGGCGTACCGAGCAGATTCTTCACAATCCATTGCAGCACGCCGGTATGCGTCAGGCCAGCGACAACCACGAACAGCACGCCGACGGTGACAACCGATGTGCCGCTGAAACCAGAGAAGGCATCCTTCGCATCGAGTACCCCCGTAACGTAGAGCACACCGATGGCCCCGAGGAACACCACGTCGCTGCGCCACTTGGTAAACAACAGAATAGTAAACATGCCCAGCACCGTCACAATGGTGATCCAGGCGTCAACACCAAAACCTAAAAAAACAAATGAGTCCATATTTATTCATTTAGAAACAATTCGTCTTCTGACAATCTCTCACTTAATCGCGACCTTATTCATAGATTTCCTTGCCACGGTATTATAAAAACGCCACAAAGATACGGATTTTTAATGAAATAAGACACTTAAATCCTTTTTTTTTCATTTCTAACCGGATAAGCATAGAATAAAGGCAGAAAAGTCAGGCCATATTATCCCAATTCCCGTATATGATATGTAAATAGGCTTTTCACGAAAAGACACAAAAAAACAGGAGCCGCATGTTGCGACTCCTGTTCCATATAAAAGAAGGCGGCCTCCTACTCTCCCGCATTGCATTGCAGTACCATCGGCGCAGGCGGGCTTAACTTCTCTGTTCGGAATGGGAAGAGGTGGGACCCCGC
>ONCM01000042.1 GCA_900316305.1 uncultured Bacteroidales bacterium
CTGGAGCAGTAACGGGCAAAGGCGGCGTAGCCAAGTGCCACGAAGAGTTCCAAGACGGAGTCCTCATTCGAGAACTTCAGATTAACTATGTGTAAAAACACAGGAATCAGACAGTTATCAACAAAAAAACGGACAGTTATGAACAATGCTGTTCTGAAAAAACGGAGCAAATCCGTTCATAAGCGACCGACAAGATCAAAAGGAAAGAATTAAACGACAATCCCTAACTAATCGAAAATCAGAAACATATAGCCTCCCTGAAAAGAAGAAAAAATCAAAAAACAGACCGAACTAAAAGAATATTATGTATATTTGCAGCGTCATATTTTCAGATTTTGTTTAGCGAACCTCGCAGGGTCTGGAGGTATGGCGCGAAAATGGTAAAAATAGAGGTCCCCCTTATGATGGAAATGAATGCCAGAAGATACCCCGTGGGAATCCAGACCTTTGAAAGGCTGCGAAAAGAGAACTATCTCTATATTGACAAAACGGACTTGGTATGGAAGATGACCAAGGAGAGTCCTTTCGTCTTCCTGAGCCGTCCGCGCAGGTTTGGCAAAAGTCTGCTCACCACCACGCTGGATTCTTATTTCAAGGGAAAGAAGGAACTCTTCGAGGGTTTGAAAATTATGGACTTGGAGAAGGAGTGGGAGAGTTATCCCGTCCTGCATCTGGACGTTAGTGAGGCCAAAAACAAGCTGACATCAGCGGAACTGCAACGCGCCTTATGCATGATGATGAAACCCCTGCTGAAGGAATATGGTCGGGATGAGGATGAGTCTTCGCCTGGTGATCTGCTTCGTGGGCTGATTCATCGCGCCTACGCTCGTGCGGGCAAACAGGTGGCGGTCATTATTGACGAATACGACGCCCCTCTGCTGGATGTCCTGCACGAAGAGACGCAGCTGCCTGAGTTCCGTCGCGTGATGCAGGAATTCTACCAACCATTGAAGGCCAACGAGGCGATGATCCGCTTCTGCTTCATCACCGGCATCACCAAGTTCTCGCAGCTGAGCATCTTCTCCACCATCAACAACCTGACGAATATATCGATGGATGCCAAGTACGCGGCCATCTGCGGCATCACCGAGGATGAATTCGCCCATGACATGGCTCCCGACATCGCCATGCTGGCAGAGGAATATGAGTGCACCCCGGAGGAGATGCGCGAGAAGCTGAAAAAACAGTACGACGGTTACCGCTTTGCCAAGGTGTCTCCGGATATTTATAATCCGTTCAGTCTGCTCAAATGTTTTAACCAAAAAGAGGTAGCGAACTATTGGTTTGAGAGCGGCACCCCGACTTTCCTGATCCGGCAGATGCGTCACTTCCGCACTGACATCACCACGATGGACTATTTGGAGGAACCGTCTGACGCTTTCGACCGCCCCACGGAGGCCATGGAGACCGCCCTCCCGTTGCTTTACCAAAGCGGATACATCACCATCAAGGGTTATGATCGCGAGTCGGATATTTATACCCTCGGTATTCCCAACAACGAGGTCCGACTAGGCTTTACCCGGGGACTGTTGCCCGTATATGTGGGGGTGGACGGTCCTAACGTGCAGAAAGGCTTTGCGCTGAAATTCTGGCAGGCCTTGAAAAAGAGCGATATAGACCTGGCTATGCAAGAGATGAAGGCCTTTCTCGCTGGCATCCCCTACGTGGAGGGTTTCAAGGAGAAGCTGAAAGAGGTGAAGAACTACGAGGGATTCTACGAATATACCTTCTGGCTGATTTTCAACATGTTGAATGTGTATGCCCGCACGCAGGTGAAATGTGCCGGCGGACGCATTGACGTTGTGGTGCAGATGCCCGACACCACCTACGTGTTTGAGCTGAAGGTGAATGGCACGGCACAGGAAGCCCTCGACCAAATCAACAGCAAGGGATATGCCCTGCCATACCAGAGCGAAAACCGCAAGGTGGTGAAGGTGGGCGTGGCCTTCGACCGGGAGACCATGACGGTGGGAGAGTACCTCGTCGGTTGACAGTTGACCGTTAATGATTACGAAGTGGGGATTTTTTTTACATCTAAGCTTGATTTGTAAAACAAAAATGGTGAAATTTTTTCACAATTTGTGGTAATAATTGCCATAAATCCAAGAGGTTTCATATTAAAAGTTTTTTTTATTTTTGCAGTTCGTATTGTTTAAGTGCTGCGAAATGAAAAACTTGCTAACCCTTTTGCTGCTGCTTTGCTGCGGATTCCTCTCCGCCCAGTGCCCGGATTTCACGAATCTGAACGGCTCGAATGTGACCTGCCAGTACGGCATGTTCGAGAATCCGTTCCAATATACGGGCATCGCCTCGGGGCGGCACACCGTCATTTCCCAGCAGGGCAGCGACCCCAACACCGGCCACCAGCTGCCGTTCCTCCCGCCGGGCGAGAACCGGGTGGTGAGGCTCGGCAACGAGCAGGTGGGCAAGCAAGCGGAAGCCATCACCTACCAGTTTACCGTGAACCCCGACTACGCCATCCTGCTGCTGAAATTCGCGGTGGTGCTGGAAGACCCCGGCCATCCCGCGCCCGCCCAACCGCGCTTTGTGGTGCGCGTGCTGAATAACGCAGGCCAGCTGGTGGAGACCTGCGCCGAGTATGACGTGACCGCCGCTGGCAACATCCCAGGCTTCCAGACCTACACCTCCGGCTGGTACAACGTGCGCTGGCGACCTTGGACCAACGTGGGCATCGACCTCTCCGACTATGCCGGGCAGCCAATACGCCTGCAGTTCGTGACCTACGACTGCGACTACTGGGGGCATTTCGGCTATGCCTACTTCACCGCCTCCTGCATGAGCAACAAACTGGCTTTGAGCGGCTGCAACGGCAGCCAGGTGACCCTCGTGGCTCCTACGGGTTTCGAAAGCTATGCCTGGGACAACGGCAGTACGAATACTTCCGCCACCTATACCGTGAACGGCACCACCACGGCCAACTGTCTCATCACCTCCGCCACCGGCTGCCAGTTCACCTTGAGCGGCACTCTTTCCGCCCAAAGCGGACTGCCCACTTCCAGTTCCACGATTTACGACACCATTTGCGAGGGCGATAGTTACAACCAGCATTTTTTTAACCTGCCACCGCAGTGGGAGACGGGCACGCATACCTTCCGCAATACCTTCTTCAACGCGGGCAACTGCACGGGCGGCAACGTGACTACCACCCTCTACCTCACCGTGTTGCCGAAATACCACCACATTTACGATGCGGCTTGCCAGGGCACGAACTACAACGCCCACGGCTTCCACTACACCAACCTGCAGACGGGCAGCTACACGGACACCTTGGTGACGACGTTGCCCACCGGTTGCGACCTGGTGACCATCCTGCATCTGACGGTGAACCCCTCATTCAATTTGGACAACACTATCACGGGCGAGGCTTCCGTGTGTCGCAACGAGGTCTGCCACTACGCCTTGCAGAACGCCGAAGGCTTGGCCACCTTTCATTGGAATGTGCCCACAGGGGTGAACATTCTCTACGGGCAGGGAACCTCCTCCGTGAATCTCTACTTCACCGACGACGCACCGAACCCCGCCACCATTTCGCTGACGGGGGCCAACGGTTGCGGCAGCGGCAGCATCCCCTTGAGCGTGTCCCATTACCCCACCTACCATATCTTTTTCCAGGACAGCCTTTGCACGGGGAATGATTATCACCGCTATGGCTTTGACCTGGCGCGGCAGGACAGCACAGGCTGGTACACCTTTACCGACCGCTACACCACCGCCCAAGGCTGCGACAGCGTGCGCATTCTGCAGTTGCTGGTGACGGGCACGCCCACGCTGACCACCCTGGCGCAGCCTGCGGAAATATGCACGGGGCAGAGCACGACGGTGCATGCCATGGGCGAAAACGCCGGCTTCTCGCAGGGCGGGCAAGCCCCTGCGGTGGCCATTGGCGACATCCTCTGCACCGACAACAGCATAGTGAAGCCCTCCGCCTGGCCGGTGGCGGGCAAAACGGCCAAAGGCGTCGTCTTCTATGTGGACACAACAGGTGAGCATGGCTGGGCGGTGCATTTGCAGGAAATTCACAATTCTATTTCATGGGGCGGGTATGGCATTGATATTACCGATTTACCAAATTACACCACTGCTCGGGATGCTGTTTCGGATTTTAATGGATATTCGAACACTCAATCGATTAGGAATACAGGTGGTTCTAATACATACTATGCTGCATATTCTTCTGTGGTGGACTTTGCAAATGGATGGTACCTTCCTGCAATTGGACAATTACGTGTTCTCTATAATTCTCTACCGAATGTGAACATCACTCTTCAACTGGTAAATGGTCAACCTATGTTTCCGGTTTCTTCTTCTTATTCGGAATATAATAATCAAATTTGGTACTTGTCGTCATCAGAGAATAATGCTTCAACAATATGGGTTCTTAAAGCGAGTGGGGTCTTGAATCTGTTGAACAAAAACACTGGTGAAATAAATTTTTCACATGTCGAACATTATGGCAATACTTCAACTACTATTTATTTAACAGAATACACTCGAATACGTGCAGTCAGAAATTTTTGAAATAACATTAGGTTTGAGCTAATATGATGAAAGAATTAAAGATATTTGGTTAATAATGACAATGTTTAGCTTGAAAATTGGTTTAACATGATCATACTAAACTGAAAATAGAGATGCACGGCCGTGCGTCTCTACGGAAAGGGGGCGAACGGAATACCGGGATCGTTCCATCGGGCATCGGATGGGGGATATGGATTTGAAATGTAATAACGAAAAAACAAAGGACATGTCGGACAAATTTATGAACAAATATCGAATACCGTCCAATCGGTTGCATGGTTGGGATTATGCATCCAAAGGATGTTATTTCATCACCATGGTGACCGCCAACAGGGAGGAATGGTTCGGGGAGGTCAGAGTTGTTGAAGCGCATGTCCGTTTCAAGATCCCTGGAATGGTTGGAAAATCCCGGGTTGTAGAGACGCACGGTCGTGCGTCTCTACGGAAGGGGAATACCGAACGGAATACCGTGAACCGTTCCGTTGGGCATAGGATTTGGGAAACCGTCCGTTTTTCTCTGTTGGTGGCGGTGTTCCTGTTGTTTGGCGGGGCGGCTTCTGCCCAAAGCTACAAGATAGGTGACGTTTATATTGCGCCGGACGGCAGCAGGGGCATTGTCTATTACCTGCACCCGGACGGCAGCGGCGGCTGGGTAGTCGCTTTGAATGATGCCTCCACGGGTTGCACGTGGGGCGCGTCTAACGATGTGTCGGGACTTGCCAACCAAAATCCGTCATATTACCCACAACTTTTGAACGATACGACGGGATATGCCAATACACAGACTTTGCGCAACTATCAGAACAACAGCACGACCTACGCCGCCGGCAAGGTGGATTTCGCCCACGGGTGGGTGCTGCCCTCGCCGGCGCAACTCTCCATGCTTTACGGACAGCTGCCTTTCATCGCTTCCGCCATTACGGGCGCAGGCGGCACGGCGTTAGGATATAACCAGTATTGGTGCAGTGCTGAAAATAGCGCATCCAATGCATGGTGTGTGGATTTTGGTACGAATTCCTATTCAGGTCAATTCGCGTATGTCGCTAAAACCACCTCTTGTCGAGTGAGAGCCGTGCGCAGTTTCAGCAACACAGCGGTGGTGTATGACACGTCGCTGACCTACCAGTGGAATACCGGCAGCACGCAGCCCTATATCAACGTTTCGCCGTCGCAGACCACCACCTACACGGTGACGGGCACCACGGAATATGGTTGCAGCACCACGGCGGAGCAAACCATTATTGTGGGCACAGGGTCATCCCAGACGATTTACGACACCGTGTGCCGGGGAGCGGGGTATGAGGCTAACGGGTTCGGCCTCACGGAGGCGGAGACGGATGCGGCGGGCACGCTTACCCGCACGCGCACGTTGGAGACCGAGGGTTGCAGTTCCACCCTCACCCTGCAGCTTATGGTCAAATCGCCGGTGGCTTCGACAAGCTCAGCCACCGCTTATGGCAGCTATATCTGGAACGGGGTTACTTACTATGAGAGCGGCGACTATACGCAGACATTCACGGCTGCCAATGGTTGCGATAGCATCGTGACGTTGCATTTGACCATCCACTACGGCTCGCACAACATGCAAACCGAGTCCGCTTGCGACAGCTTCGCATGGCATGGCACGACTTACACGCAATCGGGCGCGTACACGTATGCGTACACCAACGCTGACGGCTGCGCGAGCGTGGATACGCTATATTTGACCATTTCTCCCGCAGATTCCGCAGAATTCGCAGAGATAGCGTGCGAGAGCTATACGTGGAACGGAACCTCCTACACTGAATCGGGTGATTACACACAGACGCTGACCAATGCGGCTGGCTGCGATAGTGTCGTGACGCTGCACCTGACGATCACTCCTCTGCCGACCCTCAGTCACACGCCCGACACGGTCATCCACGCCGGAGACTCGGCGCATCTGTGGGCTTCGGGAGCGGATGTGCTTTATTGGACGGACACAGACGGTAACATACTGGCTGCTGGTTCTTCACTGACAGTGAATCCTGCCAACCCCACGATGTACTATCTCACAGGACAGAATTACAGTGCGGCGATGGGCAACAACTCAGTGGTGAACGGCGATTTCGAGCAAGGAAATATTGGATTTAACAGTGCCTATACCTATGTTACGAATTATATGGCATGGGGATCTTACGCCATCACCACAAATGCACTATGGGCCTGGGGAGAAAACGGACAGCCGTTGTATGGACATGGTGGAACGGGACTGTATATGCTTGTGGATGGGGCTACAACCCCCAACTTCATGGCTTGGCAAGAGACCGTTCCAGTCACGCCGAACACCTATTATGCATTTTCGACGCAGGTGGCTTCCACAGGAAGTTCCTACGACTTTGCTTTACTGCAATTCAGCATCAATGGAACTCAGCTTGGCCCGATTTTCCATTCTCCCAATGTGTTGAACACTTGGCAGCCGTTCTATGAGGTTTGGTATAGCGGGAACAACACGTCGGCCACTCTGACCATCCTTAACCAGAATACAACGACCTACGGCAACGATTTCGGTCTTGACGATATCGTTTTCGCCCCGTTGTCCGATTGTTCTGTCATCGATTCGGTTTGGGTTTCCGTATATAACGATGCGACGATTGATCAAAGGACCATTTGCGAAAATGAATTGCCGTATGAGTGGAATGGGGTGCTGTTTGAACATGCAGACACGGTGGAAGTGGTTTTGCCGTCCTCCACGGGCGCAGACAGCACAGTGGTGATGCACCTGACCATCAACTACGGTACGCACAATTCGGATACCGTGACGGCCTGCGGCAGTCATAAATGGCACGGCACGACCTACACCATGTCGGGCATCTATACGTATTCATACGCTAACGCTGCCGGTTGCGAGAGCACCGATACGTTGCACTTGACCGTTTCTTCCGCAGATTATGCAGTAGCTACGGAGATAGCCTGTGAGGAGTATGAATGGGAAGGTGTAACCTACGCTGAATCTGGTATTTATACTCAAACGCTGACCAACGCATCGGGTTGCGATAGTACCGTGACGCTGCACTTGACCATCCACCACGGCACGCATAATGTCCAAACCGATACGGCGTGCAACAGCTACGAATGGCACGATGTAACGTACACCACGTCAGGCACATATACCTATGCCTATATGAATGCTGACAGCTGTCCGAGTGTGGATACGTTACATCTGACCATAAATTACGCAGATTCCGCAGAATTCACAGCGATTGCGTGCGAGGAGTACGAGTGGGGTGGGACTGTCTATACCGAAACGGGTGATTATACGCGGACGCTGACCAATACTTCGGGTTGCGATAGTACCGTGACGCTGCACCTGACCATCCACCACGGCACGCATAATGTCCAAACCGAGACGGCATGCAACAGCTACGAATGGCACGATGTAACGTACACCACGTCAGGTATATACACCTACGCCTATATGAATGCCGACAGTTGTCCGAGTGTGGATACGTTACATCTGACCATAAATTACGCAGATTCCGCAGAATTCACAGCGATTGCGTGCGAGGAGTACGAGTGGGGTGGAACAGTCTATACCGAAACGGGTGATTACACGCGGATACTCACCAACGCATCGGGTTGCGACAGTACCGTGACGCTGCACCTGACCATCCACCACGGTACGCATAATGTCCAAACCGATACGGCATGCAATAGCTACGAATGGCACGATGTAACGTACACCACGTCAGGTATATACACCTACACCTATATGAATGCCGACAGTTGTCCGAGTGTGGATACGCTACATCTGACGATTAATTCCGCAGATTCTGTCGAATTTGTAGAGATTGCGTGCGAGGAGTATGAGTGGGGTGGAACAGTCTATACCGAGACGGGTGATTACACGCGGATACTCACCAACGCATCGGGCTGCGACAGCACCGTGACACTGCACCTGACCATCCGCCACGGTACGCATAATGTCCAAACCGATACGGCATGCAATAGCTATGAGTGGCACGATGTAACATACACCTTGTCAGGCACATATACCTACGCCTATATGAACGCTGACAGTTGTCCGAGTGTGGATACGCTACATTTGACGGTGCAGCCTTGTGATGTGTCTGTCATCATTGATAGTGTCGTGTGCGCCAATGCATTACCGCTCGTATGGAACGGTATGGTCTTCACACAGGCCGACACGCAGGTGGTCGTCATCCCTGCATCGAATGGGGCAGACAGTGTTGTGACGATGGTGTTGCATGTCAATTTGCTGACAGATAGTACAATACATGCAGATGTCTTGCAAAACAATTTGCCATACATCTTGAATAACACCCCATATAATACTCCTGGCACCTACGTACAGCATCTCACTAATGCGGCGGGTTGCGACAGTACCCTTACCTTGGTGTTGACGGTGCTCTACAACAGTACAACCCAAATGGATACCACGTTGTGTGCCAGTGCGCTTCCGTTTACGTGGAATGACAGCGTGTTCACGGCGGCGGGCACGAAGACCCGTATCTATTCCGCATCAAATGGCGCTGATAGCCTTGTGGTGATGACGTTGTCGTTGTTCCCGCAGCCTGAGGCTGTAGTTACCGGTCCCACGGTGATATGCGATGGCGCACCGGTGACCTTGACCGCCAACAGCGCCCAATCCTATCTGTGGAGTACCGGTGCCACCACGCAAAGCGTCACGGTATCCCAAGAGGGTCATTATACATTGCTTGTTACCAATGAGTTCGGCTGTAGCGACACGACGTTCCACAATGTCTTTGAGCTATTGAACCCGATTGTGGATGCTCACGTTTCCGAGATGTGCGCTGGTGGTTCCTATCTGGTAACGGTGGGCTACCAGCAAGAATCCAATATCCAGCTTGGCCATGGTGAAACCACCCTGTCCGTGGCGGACACCATTTTCCTGCCCGATGGCATCTATTGTGAACCGTTTGGCTGCTCCTACCAGTCTCCGGTCACGTTTACGGCATACGCGGATGGGGATACCATCCAGAGCGCGGACGACATCTATTATGTGCGTCTGAACATTGAGCACTCCTTCATTGGAGACCTCTACATCAATATTACCTGTCCTAATGGCCAGAAGGCTGACCTGTTAAAATATGGAGGCACGGGGTCTTCCGAATGCAACTCGCAGATCGCTCCTTCTTCACGTGGCTGGATGTCTGGGGATAATATGTCCGTTGTGAACCATTTGGGTGTCATCCATGCGGGTAGTTCCAGTTCCTGTGATCCGTCGGCCTACGGCAATGAACCCGGAACAGGTTGGAACTATTGTTGGTCGAACAACACCACTCAGGGTTATACGTATGCCTCGGGAGCGGGTGGCTATATTTACCGTGCTGGAAATGAACATAATACGATAGTGGATTCCTCTAACGTGGCTGCCGGAACACAATTCTATCATCCGGACGATTCGTTTACGAGCTTGATTGGATGCCCGCTTAACGGATCGTGGTACATTGAAGTGCAGGATGGCTGGAGCGTTGACAATGGCTATCTGTTCGGTTGGGAGCTCGCCCTGAGTACGGATATGTTGCCACAAAGGAATTTCATTTTGGAAAATGCCACTGCCGATGGTCCGTGGATTACCAATGTCTCGGATTCTCTGTTCCGGATTGAACCGCCTGCCGACCTTGCGCACGACACGGTCATCAGCTACACGTTCACCGTGTATGACACAAGCGGTTGTAGTTACGACACCACCATCAGTATCACCTTCCATGCGCTGCCTCGTATGGAAATGGATACGACGGTTTGCGGCAGTCTGGAGTGGAACGGCGACGTTTATACGGAAAGTGGCCAGTATGAGTGGACCTATCCTACTGACCATTGCGATAGCACCTTTGTCCTGAATCTGACCATTGCAGAACCTTTCGAGTCAACGTTGGAGGACGTGATTTGCGAAGGTGACGGCTACAACGCCAACGGCTTTGTGGTGGCCCCGATGGAGACCGTCGGTGCGGAGGAACTCCACCGCGAACTGACCCTCCAGAGCGAGTCTGGTTGCGACAGCATCGTGCACCTGACCTTGACGGTCATTGACACCGCGTTGCTGATTGTGCCGCTGACGGAGGATTTCTGCGAGAGCCAGTCCATGGAGCTGATGGTGGTCACCCCGATGCCGGACTACATCTGGAGCACGGGCGAGAGTGCCCCGACCATCACGGTGACCACTCCGGGCTACTACTCGGTGACCGCGACGCAGGGTGACTGCAGTGCCACCGCACGAGTACTGGTGCAGGGCTGCACGTATGGTTTCTACCTGCCTAACGCGATTACCCCCTCGCGCGGCGACGGTCTGAACGACTACTTCTGCATTCCGGAGGCCTATTTGGACAACATCGCCCTCTTCGAAATCAGCATCGTCAACCGCTGGGGCGAGCAGGTCTATTACAGCACTGACAAGCATTTCAAATGGAATGGCGAGTATCGTGGTTCCATCCAATACCAGACGATTTACAATTATGTGATCCGCTACACCGACACGTCGGGCCGCCCATACACCCGGACAGGAGCCGTCACGGTCCTGTAGAGACGTTTCATGAAACGTCTCTACAGGACGGGACACGTGTCCCACCCGGACACGGTTATCAAACGTTTATAACCAGAATATCATTCCAATTGGTCGTGTAATTCGGCGACAGGTGGTTGCGGTTCATCTTGACGCCGTCGAAACCAGCGGTGGCCACCACCACCGTACGCTGTCCCTGTTTCTCGTTGATTTTGTCCATGGCATGCATCAGCTTGTCATGTTTCTCGCGATCCACTTCGTCAAAAAGGACGGTCTGGACGCTCTCCTTGGGCGTAAACTGGGTCAGAATTACCCCCGCTTTTTTGTAATAGGTGCCGCTGCGGAAGATGGCGGCGGTGGTCTTCACGGCAATATCGACCAACTCCACGGTGCTGTCCGATGGTGCTTGCAACGTAATAAGTTGGTTGTCATAATGTTGCTCCTGCTCATGGCGGAAACGGTTGGTCAGCAAAAAGACCTGTATCGCATGACAGACGCTTTCCTGTTTGCGCAGTTTCTCAGCTGCCATGGAGGTAAACAGCGAAATCTGCTGCGTGATTTCTTCCACGGTGTTAATCTCTTTGCTGAAGCTTCTGGATACCATAATCTGTTGCTTGTCAGGGATATGCGCTTCGAATTCGATGCAGGGTCTCCCGTGCAGCTCATACCAGGTCTTCATCCCGCCGAGGTGCATCTTGTTGCGCACGAAATCCAACGGCTGCTGCGCGAAGTCGTAGGCGGTGAGGATGTTACGGCTCTTCAGCATCACCGAGAAACGTCTCCCGATGCCCCAAACATCCTCAATGGGGAACTTTTTCAGCACTTTCTCAATATCTTGCGGACGGTGCATATAGCAGCTGCCGCGCAGTTTCGGGTACTGTTTGCACAGTTTGGAGGCGATCTTGGCGAGGGTTTTTGTGTGTGAGATGCCCACGCTGATGGGAATCCCCGTATTTTTCAGGACTTTGGCGGATACGAGATGTCCGAAGGTGTCCAGTTCTTCCTCCTTGATGCCTTGCAAGTTGAGGAAGGACTCGTCGATGGAATAGACCTCGGTGGCGGGACAGAGGCTGCGGAGTGTCTGCTGCACCCGCTGCGACATATCGCTGTAGAGGGCGTAATTGCTGGAAAATACAGTCACATGGTGTCGCTTGATGAGGGCCTCCAGCTGGAAGTAGGGGTGTCCCATCTTGATGCCGAGTCGTTTCGCCTCATTAGAACGCGCAATCACGCATCCGTCGTTGTTCGACAGAATGATGACTGGCTTCCCGTTGAGCTCAGGCCGGAACACCCGCTCACAGGAGACGAAAAAGTTGTTGCAATCAGCGAGACCGTACATGACTTTGGCTTTTGGCTGTTAGCTATTAGCTATTGACCATTGACTGAATATTCATAATTCATAATTCTACATTCTGCATTCTGCATTCTACATTTTTTTAATGATGTACGTCACAATCCCCCAAACTTGGAAATTATTTTCCTCCGTGATTTCGATGGATGGGAAGTTGGGATTGTGCGGCATCAAGAAGAGACGGCCGTTCTCGGTGTGGATGCGCTTGAGCGTGAACTCGCCGTCGATGAAGCAGACCGCTATCTGGTCATTGGCGGGCTCCAACGACTTGTCAATCACCACGATGTCGCCGTCCTGAATGCCGACACCCACCATGCTGTCGCCGGAAATGCGGGCATAGAATGTGGAAGCCGGATTTTTGATGACGTAGCGGTTGAGGTCCAGCACGGGCTCGGTATAGTCTTCGGCAGGGGAGGGGAATCCGGCATGGATGCCCTCCACCATGGGAATCTTATCGTGGTGAGAATGCGGGGTGAAAATGTCGAGGTTGGACATGATTATTTTTCGTTATTTACAAATGTAGAGACGCAAAATTTTGCGTCTCTACAAATGGGTATATGTTTCGTTCGTCTGTAGAGACGTTTCATGAAACGTCTCTACAAGGGGATTAACGGTACAAAATCACGTTGCGGCTCTTGTCAATCGTGAAATCGCCCCATTCCTCGCGGATGTATTGGTCGCCAACCACGATGGCAGCGGGCAGGTTCTTCTTGACGGTGACCTTCACGTTTTCAGAGTAGTCGTCGCCGATACGCAGCTCCTCAAGGTAGAGGACCGCGCCTTCGATGATGCTACCGTCTTCTTGCTTGATGGCGCCGGCCTTCTCCTCGAAGTCTTCCAAGCTGATGAAGGACTCCTTCAGGAAGCGGGTGGCGTCGGCATAATTCATGAGAATCTCTTCGCTGTTGTCGCCGATTTGGAACTTCAAAGACTTGCTGTTGGCGTAACAGGTACCCGTGACTTTGTCGCCATCAATGGTGACGGGCACGGTGCGCTCTTGGATGACGGCGATGCCGGTGGGCACCTTCGCGATGGTGTCGTTCGTGGGCACGTAGTCGTCACGCAGAATGGTGAACTCGGTACGACGGTTCAGCTGGTGGGCAGCTTCCTGCTCGGGCTTCGACGGCAGGGAGTTGATGTAATCCTCCGTCAAGTAAGTGCCCTTGGAGAAGAAGTAAGTCTTGCCATTATAGACAACCGACATGTCCTTGTCGAGACGGCGCGGCACACGCTCACCGTAGCCTTTCGGCACAATACGGTCAGCAGCGATGCCTTTCTCCAGCACGAGGAAATCGACACAAGACTGGGCACGCTTTTGTGACAGCACATCGTTGTCGTCATCGTTACCACGCACGTCGGTGTGGGAACGCAACTCAACCACGATGGTCGGGTTCTGTATCATTATATTATATAAGAACATCAAAGAGTCCTTATATTGCGGTTTCAAATCCCATTTTGCTAAATCGTACAGAATTTCGGGCAGCACGATAGGCTCCTTCGGGATGGGTTCAAGGGTGAAGTCTTGCTTGAGGTCGGTGTTCTCGGTCAGGCCCACAGTGGTCTGCTTAGCGGTATTGCCGCGCTCCCAGTAACCCTTCTTGGCCACCTTCACGTCGTAAGTCGTGGCACCGAGAATCTTGGTCTTATCGAAGTGGTAGTAACCTTTCACGTCGGTGGTGGTGGTGTAGGAGGTACCGTCGGAACCGACAATCTGCACCTCAACACCGTCCATGTATTGACCGTTGTTCTTGTCGCGGACATAACCGGAAAGCGTATAGACCAGCGGGCGGAGGAGGAAGTAGTAGATGTCGTCGCCGCCGCGGCCGCCCTGACGGTTGGAGGAGAAGTAGCCCTTCGCCAGATACGGGGACTTGGACTGCGGGTCGATGGCTTCGTTCTCGTCAAAGATGATGCCAATCTCGTCGCCGCAGGAGTTGATGGGGACCATCAGGTTCTCGGGATCGCCGAACTCACCGTTCTTGTACTGGGAGACGAAAAGGTCAAGGCCACCGAGACCGGGATGACCGTCGGAGGAGAAGTAGAACTCCTCTTCGTTACGCCACACCGGGAAAACTTCCTGTCCTTCGGTGTTGATCTTCGGTCCCAAGTTGGTGATATTGGTAAACTTGCCGGTCTTCTTGGTACGGGTGGCGGTGTAGATGTCGTAGCCGCCGTAGCCGCCGGGCTTGTTGGAGGCAAACCAGATGGTGAGCTCATCATCAGAGATATAAGGATGGACGTAGTTGTAGGCGCTGTCACCGAGATCGACGATTTCGGCTTCGCCCCACGCCTTGCCCTTCTTCATGGACTTATAGATATAGCAGCCCTGCACTTTTTTCTTGTCTTGCGGGCATCTGGTGAAATAGACGACGGAACCTTTGCGGTTTGCGCAGGCCTCGCCCTCGTTCACGCCAGAGTTGAGCGTGCCGCCATCGTCCATGCTGGTCACGGGTGACCATTCACCCGGCCAGTCGGTGTTTTTGCTCTTGGGCTTGGTGGAGATATAAAGGTCTGAGAAAGAACCGCTTGTCCATTGGTCGGTGCCCTTGCCGGCAGAACCCTCGCGGTTGGAGGAGAACATGATGGCGTTGCGCTTGTCGTAGTTGGCCCAGCGCGGTGCCCATTCGTCCTCCTTGGTGTTGAATTTCTTAAGGTTCTCCACCTCGTAACGGGTGGGGTTCTCGTTCCACATCTTGGCCTTGTTGCAGCCGTCGATGCGCACATCCACGCGTGCATCATCGGGAACGCGCTTCTTGTAGTTGTTGTAATACTTCAGAGCCAGGTCATAATCGCCGCGCAGGTTGTAAATGCTTCCCAAGTGGAAGAGTATCATGGGGTTATCCTTCTGATAGTTTTTCTTCTCCAAGCGAAGGTACTGTTGCTCGGCCTTCTTGAGGTCGCCCATGATGCGGTAGCACTCGGCAATCTGGAAGGTGGCGCGCTGAATCTCCACGCGGTTGGATTTCAGCTTCTTGATACCTTTCTTGTACTCATTAAGTGCATTTTCATACTGGCAATCGCGGAACAGATTGTCGGCGGGACGCAGTGTGGGTTGCTGTGCATTAGCTGTGAAAATGCTTGATAATAAGATGCTTAATACGATTAGACGGATTTTATATCTCTTCATTTTACAACAATTTACCTAATTAAATTTAAGGCGGCTAAAATACAAAAAAAATCCAAAACACCCGACGTGAAATTTTTTTTCTTTTCGTGTGACGAAATGGATGTTTTTTTCGACAAAGTAGTGTGAAGAGACGAGGCGCGAGACAGTGACACTTTGAAATTATGAATGTTGTATTGAATTATGAATGATGAGTATTATAAGATATTCATTAGGTAAATTTTGTGAAGGAAAGGAGTTGCCTGAAAGGGCGGCTCTTTTCTTGAATTTTTTTGACACAATTTTGAAAGAATTTCGTTTAGATGATAAAAAAACTCAATATTATGAAAAAACTTTACACAATTGTCATGATTTTGCTGCTCTGCGGCCAGATACAGGCGCAGATCGACAGCCTGCAGGGGATTCCAGCGACGGTGCCGTACACCTGCGATTTCAACAACCAGACCGAGAACGCTCGCTGGATACTCACCCGGAGCGGCAGCGTCTATTCTTCGTATCTGAACCATTTCGCCATCGGCACAGGCACGTCCGTGGCGGGCGGGTCGGACCATTCGTTGTATATCAGCAACGACACGACGAGTGCCGAAGCATACGGGGCGAACTCCGAATCAAGCCGCTACTTTGCCGAGCGAATCATTGATTTCGGGAACGTACCTCAAAACTGGGTGCTGGAACTCGACTGGAAGGCATCCGGCTATACCAATAGTACGGGTCCCGTCTCAGGATTAAAGGTCTTCCTGCGCGACACCACCGACCTGATGCCGGATGGGGATCCGATCTATTCTAATGAGCATCTGGAATTTGCAGTGGGCGATACCGTTTGGCGGCACCTCCGCATACCGCTAGCCAACGTTTCCGGACTGAAAACTTTGCAATTCTTAGCATGGGGTTACCTCAATGCGAATGCGCGGTTGGTGCCGGCGGCCATTGACAATATCTCGATTACGCCCGCCACTTGCGACGCACCGCAGTTCACGGTCACGCCTGTCGGCACTCGCGCGGTTTTAGATTGGCAGGGCAGTATCATGGATACGTTCCTGATTGTGTGGCGCCCCGTTTCCGGAACCTCGCAAGATAATGATTTTCTGGAAGTTGTCGGTAGTAGCGACACTTTGGAAGGATTGATTCCCAATACGGAATATATTGCATGGATGGCGAAGATTTGTGATGGGGACACCTCCGCTGTCTATATGGGGACGCATTTCACCACCGGCTGCGGTACATATCCCGCGCCGTTCGAAGAGACCTTTTCCGCACCACAACACTGCTGGACACTTGATCTGGCATATACAGTAGGGTTGGATTACATTTACACACAGAACTATGTTTCTCCAACCCAAAGCATTAACTTTGGCTACGTCGATACGGCGAAAGCTATTTCGCCCGTTATCGACGTGTCAGAGTTGGACAACCCGTACCTGAAATTCTCCCGCATCCAGAGCGAATACAACGGAGCAAGAAAGGATTTAGACATCTATTATCGTGAGTATGAGGAAGATGAATGGCATTACATGGGCACATTCATCACACCGACGAGCTCCGGTACTTGGAAGGTGGATTCGATGGCCATACCTTCCCACTCGGCCACGCTGCAGCTCGGCTTCTTCTCAATACTGCACGGAAACCAGCAACTCTCCCGTATCTCCTTGGATAACATTTATGTATATGACGGTCCAGACTGCGAGATTGTCTCGGATGTGGCCTTCGCGGGCCAAAACGGCGACACGGCTTATATCCACTGGGTGGGCAACAACCCTTCCGGCTACTACATCCGTTACAGAACATCGCCTTCGCAAGCTTGGCTCTATGCTGACGATCTTGGCGGGTACGCGGTGATTACCTCACTCACTCCGGTCACACACTATGAGGTGGAGGTCTCGACCGTTTGTGACTCGCTGGTGTGGATCCCCTGCGACTTCACCACCGAGGTGCTGGCAACGTCCTTGCCCTATTTCACGAACTTTTCCGACACCGCTGACCGGGGCTGGCAGCTGGTCAATGGCACCTGTCAGAACCATTGGACGATGGGTGTTCCGGGTGGCTATCCGCAGATAAGCAATGCCCTTTTTATTACGAATGACGGTACGATGGCCGGCTATAATTTGGATAACTTCTATACGACGGTGGCCGCCTCCAAATTGTTCAATATGAGCGAGATATCTACAGTGAATATCGAGTTTGACGTCCTTTGTGGCGGTAGTGCCTCGAATTATACGCCGAAAGATTTTCTGAAGGTCTTTTTTGCACCCTCTTCAGTGGAATATTTCGCTTCAGAGAGTGTTGTCCCGTATGCCAACGACACGGCCAAGACATACGCGGTGAATTTCCACGACTATCTGAGCCAAACGGGGAACCCCTATTACGATTACAAACTGAACTTGACCCAAGACAGTGTGCTGCATATCAGCGTGGAGATGCCAAATCCGACGCCTAACGGGGAGTCGCAGCTGGTGTTCGTGTGGCGCAACGACTACAGCACTTACAGCGATGTGCAGCCCGGCGCCGTCATCACCAACGTGCACGTGTGGCAGCCCACTTGTGATGTGGTCTTCAATCTGCAGGTCAACGATATCGTAGGCAATGAAGCCACGGTGATGTGGACCCCGCCGACTGCAGCGGAAAGTTTCCTCGTGGAATATAAGCTACAAGGTGACGATTGGGGCTCAGCGACTGCTTTGGCAACAAATACAAACTCTTTGATTCTGAACGGATTGTCGGCCGATACTATCTATGACGTGCGGGTGCGAGTGAATTGCGGCAACACTTTGGGTATCGGTAATTGGCGCTACACCTCGTTCAATACTGCGTGCGCCATCGTGGTGACCGACAGCTCGCCATACGTGGAGACGTTCACCTCCAACCCTGAATGCTGGAACTTGTCGGTGAACCCGAATCATTCGTGGAGCTTCTACAGTGGCAACGGGTATCTTCGTCACCAAACCCATTACGGCTCGCCCATTGGGGATCCCTGCCCGATCTATTCCCCGATGATGGACATCTCCGCCGTGACGCATCCCTATCTGAAGTTCAACCACCAGCAACCCGGTGACATCAACTTCCACAAGTTTGATTACCTGCAGATAGATTATCGCACCAGCACCTCAAGTCCTTGGCATACTTTAATGCTTTGTAATACAGAAGCATACAGCATGAAGTGGGATTCCATTCCATTGCCGGACACGGTCCAGTACATCCAGTTTGCCTTCATCGCCTTGTATGAGGAAGGTATGTATATTGCCCTTGACGAGGTGAGTGTCTATAACGGTCCGTCGTGTGTGCCGTTGACCAGCGTGTCGGTGGTTGATGTGACGGCCAACGCCGCTGCCATCACTTGGGAAGGTGATAATAACGACGGGTATATCATCCGTTACCGTGAAATTTCCGATACGGCGTGGATATACGACAGCTCGATGGATACAATGTTTATTATCAGTAATTTACAAGGTTCGACAACCTATATTGTGCAGGTCTCCGGTAACTGTGAAGAACCGAACTGGCTTTCTGCGCAGTTCTCCACCCCGTTGTCGGCCACCAGTCTGCCCTATTTTACGGATTTCAGTCCGGTTTCCGACCATGGATGGCTGCTCAACAATGGCGATTGCACCAACTTTTGGACGATGGGAGAGGTGGACACGGTCAACCAGGTCTATGGGATGTTTATTACGGAAAATGGCAGTACGCCTGGGTACAATATTTCCACGGTGTCTGTTGTGACGGCCGAGAAGATCTTTGATGCGACGGGTATGGATTCCATATTGGTGGAATTCGATCTCCGCATCGGCGGTGAAGATCGTTATGACTATATCAAGCTGTTTATCGCGCCTTGGTCGATGGACTACCCTGCCTCTTCCACGGCCGACTACAACAATCCCGACTACGCAAAGTACAATTACACCACTTATGCTTACAATTTCACGCCCTATTTTAGTTACTCCTCATCCACTTCACACATGGCACCCTATACATTCTCCGAGTCTATCGGCACTGGCTTCGTGCACATTGCGGTCAAGGTGAAGAGTCCTGTATACAATTACTTTAACAATCAGCGGCTCAAGGTGGTCTTCCTCTGGAAGAATGACAACTTGTACGGGGACCAGCCCGGCGCCATCATCACCAATGTGTCGGTGAAGAATCCGACTTGCGCGCCTGTGAGCCAGTTGGCGGTTACTGAAGCACTCTCCACCACCGCCAATATCTCCTGGGTACCGGGTGGCGGTGGCCAGACCGATTGGGTGCTGGAGTACAAGGAAACCTCCGCTATGACGTGGAATCAGGTGTTTGTGTCAGGAACGCCGGCTTATTTGTTGACAGGACTGACCCCATCCACCGACTATGAGGTCCGTGTGAAGGCCGACTGCGGCAACGACCAGTCGATGCCGGTGAGCGCATCGTTCACCACCACAGCCTGCGACTTGTTCTGCCCTTACACTTTCATCCTATATGACAGTCACGGAGACGGTTGGGACGGCAACGCTGCCATCCATGTGATACAGCAAGGGACAGATATCGCCTCTTTAGTCGCCACCAACCACCATTTGCAGAACACTCCAACTTACGATACCTTACAGCTGGATCTTTGTCATAATGAGGATATTACGCTTCAATGGACATGGGGAATCTGGTGGATGGAGAATGGTGTGACGGTGCTGGACCCCGATGGAGATACGGTCTATACGGTTTCGGGAATGTGGAACCACGACTCTACGCTGACCACGTTCACGACCAATTGCCCGTTTGTCGCCCCGACGGTCGTTACGGACAGTGCGGACAATATCACGCAGACCGAGGCGGTGCTGCATGGCTATATTGCGGATTACGGCGAACTGTACGTCGTGGAGCGCGGTTTTGAGTGGAAACCGCTGTTCGCCACCGATTTTACGGCGGTGATGGCAACGGGTGATAGCATGTCGTACCCCCTCACTGGCCTCACCCCGAACACCGAATACATTTACCGCGCTTTTGCCACCACCGATGTGGCGACCACTTACGGCGAGGACATCGTCTTTACCACGTTGGACGAGGAAGTGCCGCCTTGTCCTGCGCCCACCAACCTGTATGTCACCGACTCGGCGGACCACAGCATCGGCATCGCGTGGACCGAGAACGGCGATGCGGAACAGTGGAATATCCAGTACCGTGCCGGCAACGGCCAGATGAGC
>ONCM01000012.1 GCA_900316305.1 uncultured Bacteroidales bacterium
GACGATTTGTTTGTTCAAATCGGGATCGTAAGGCATGGGGTGACGCACGGCGACCACTCTGAAGCCCATTCCAACGAGGTATTCGATGATCTTACGGGAAGTCTGAGACTTACCGCAACCCGTACGGGTAGCACCGACAGCGATGACGGGCTTTTTGGATTTCACCATGGTGTCCTTCGGGCCCATGAGCCAGAAGTTAGCGCCAGCAGCGTTCACGATAGCGCTGATGCCCATGACGTATGCGTAAGGTTTGTCGCTGTATGCGAACACGCAATCGTCAACGTCGAATTCCTTGATCAGTTCGGCCAACTTGGACTCGGGATAGATACGGATACCCTTCGGGTAGAGATCTTCACCAGCCAGTTCCTTCGGATACATACGGTCGTCGATGCCGGGGATTTGCTCAGCGGTGAAAGCCACCACATTGTAGTTCTTGTTGTGACGGAAGAAGGTGTTGAAGTTGTGGAAGTCACGACCTGCAGCACCAATGATGATCACATTTCTAACTTTTTTTCTCATAAATTTTTAATTTTTTTGAGGTTTATTAAAATGAATTAGAGTTTCACTCATTTTTTGCGGGTGCAAAGGTATAATTTTTTTTCATACGGAGCATGTCTGTGGATTTTTTTTGAAAAAAAAGGCACAGCCCTGCGGCCATGCCCTTTAGTTTCAGGTTTCAGGTTTCAGGTTTCAGGTTTCAGGTTTCAGTTCTTCACGCAGCGGACGGAGAAGGCCGTTTCCTTATCTTCTTTATAAGAACTTACCATTTCTTGTGAAAACGACAAATAATAAACCCAAGCTTTGTTATCTTCAGGTGTGGAAGTCCAGAAATTAGCGCTTTGTCCATAACCATCGAATGTGGTTTTCCAATAGCCTGCCGGGAAAGCGGAGAAGCCGGTGGTATTTGTCTTTGCAATATTTCCCCTGTCGCTGCCCACCGCGCAATACTTTTCTTCGTGAGCCCAAGCATAAATAGTTTCCTCGCTTTGGTTTGTAAAATGATGGGTACCAGCCAATGCCTTGGCAATAAAGGTGGGTTCTTCATCGTCACACCAGTAACCACTTTGTCTGCCCATATAGGTGATCAGTTGATCCCACTCCGCTTGAGTCGGCACATGCCAGCCTGCGGGACAGAGCATGCCCCCTTCCACCGCATACCAGTTGTAGTACATACCGTAGATGGAGTCCGTGAAGTGCTCGGCCACGGCAGGACGATACAGCGAGGCTGTTGCCGACGACGCATCTTGATTCTCGGGAATCGCGTCACCGTTGCGGAACTTGGTAGTGCGCAGATTGGTCTTAGTCCAACACTGATCGCCGATCATCACCGTCTCGTAGCGGTTGTCGTCGACATCGATTATCTTGGAGGTACCGCAGGAGAACGCCTGGGGACCAGTCACCGGCTCATCCCTCAAACAGCGGACCGAACGACCATATTTCAAGGCATCATACGCAAGGGCCACCACATCATACGTGACAAATCCAAGACGGAAGAAATATCCCGTGGAATCTGAACCTGGTTGCGTGGAAGAAGACCAGAAGTGGGCATCTTTACCCGGATCAAATTCGCGTCCACCCAAACCCGTAACGGTATCTATGTTACCGCCAAGATTATCGTACCAAGCGCCAGCTGGGATGGCGGAGAAATAGGTGGCGTCGTTAAGATAGTCCGGATCCTGATATTGCGGGCTGCAGGGTCTGGGAACGGGATCATTATTAATAGTATATGTTACGGGGGGCGTTTCAACATTAAACCAGAAATTCCGGGAAGCTACTGCCTTGGCCAAATTAGAATTGTCGTTGTCGCACCAATATTCGGGATGCACTTTCAGATAACCTATGAGATCTTTCCAATCGTTCGTATCCGGCACATGCCAGCCCTCGGGACAGAGGTTGTCACCAATGGTGGCATATCCGTTGTAGTAGAAACCAAAGATGGAGTCCGGAACGGTAGCCAGTTTTACAATGCTGTCGGTGCTTTTATCTGTAGCGCTCAACCGATAGTATGCAGGCTCCGTTGTCCCAATCTGATTAGAAATAGTACTGCCGTCACGATATTTCGTAGTGCGCAGGTTGGTCTTGGCCCAGCATTGGCTACCAACCACGACCGTCTGGTAAAGATTGCCATCAGTGTCGGTCATGTTGCCGCAGGAGACTTCCGGATGGTTGGGGGTGGTGAAGGAGAGCTCCTCGCCATAGACGGTCCTGTTGTCGTATTTGATGAACGCCTTATATTCGTATTTGGTGTTTGGTATAATGCCGTTGAACGTATAGGTCAACGCCGTGTCGTCACCAGAGAGTCTCACGGTGTATTCGTACCCTCCGTGGCTCTTCTTCCATACAAACCCTTGCTCCGTTATTTCCACATGGTTGGGATTGTGGACCGTTCCGTAAACCTTGGCCGACGTCAGCGTGATGTCTGTTACGCTATCTGTCGTGACGGAAGCGATAGGCGTGGTGAATGTTTTCCAACTACCGTATGAGGTTTTGTAACCGTACTTAATATAAGCTTTGTAGCGGTAACTGGTGTTTGGCAGAAGATTCGTAAGAGTAGCGGTCAATTCCGCACCTTCAACAACCATTTCGAATTCTTGGTCATCTGTGTTTTTCTTCCACACAAAGCCCATCTGCGTTATGGACACATCGTCAGGATTGGTGACAGTGCCATTGAGTTTGGCTGAATTGAAGGTGACATTTGTGGCGTAATCGGTTTTAACGGTAGGATCCTCTAAAATATGATACTCAATGTCCTTGACGCAGCGAACAGACAGGAGATAGTCCTTTGGATTCGTATAATTTTGCAAATCAGCCAAATATTTTGAAACAACATAGTATTTGGCGAAATTATCTTCTGAGGGCATTGCCGTCCAAAAATAGGCAACAATACTGTCCCATATCGGGGAATGTTTACCATAGAGAAGATAACCGGCAGGAACAGCGGAAAAACCAGAGGTATTATTATTCTCCGGATTTTTGCCTACTGAGCAGTCATCAGTATTAGGATACCATAACAAGCTATCCGCCAACGTTTTGGCAATATAGGTCGGATTAGATCCACAGTAATCGTAAGTTCCCAGATAGTTCTTGAGCATCGTCCAATCATTTTCGTTAGAAACATGCCAACCCTCAGGACAAAGCTTGCTGTCACCCGTATCAGCGGCAGCATACCAGTTGTAGTAAAAGCCAAATGTGGAGTCTGGAAAAGTCTGGGTGTAGTCAGGAGAAATGCGGGAGAAGGAAGCGGACGAGAATTGGTCGGGATCGACATCCTCCGGAATCATTTTGCCGTTGCGGAACTTGGTAGTACGCAGGTTGGTCTTGGTCCAGCACAGCTCGCCGATCTGCACGGTCTCATATTTGTTGCCGCTGGAATCAATCATCTTGGAAGTGCCGCAAGTGAAGATTTCGGGTTCGGGTTGTGGTTGAGGCTGCGGTTGAGGTTGCGGCTGCGGTTCAGTATCCACAGGAAGCTCGCCGCCGTCTTTGACGCAGCGCACACTCGCACTGATATTCCCGAAATCCTGTACGCGGACAATCTCGTTGCAGTAGTACATCATCTTGTACATGGCGGGCTGGGGTACGCCGCCCGTTGTATCGATAGCCCAGAGATAACCTTCCGTGAGCATATTCTCGAAACGACCGGTCGTGCCGTTGCGCAAACCCGAAGCGTCCCAAGAGAAGCCCGTGCCATTGCCGCCACCGTTGATCCAGCCGGTATTGTTGCGCAATTCCGCTGCCGCATAGTGGGATTTCACATAATCGAACAGCGTTGTCGTGGGCAGACTCCAGCCTTCAGGACAGAGACCCTGCATAGCAGCCGTCTCGTCGTAGAGTCGTCCGTAGGCAGCCACATTTCCGGCCTCATCTGGAAACTGCGAACTCTGGTAAGCATACACGTTGCCGGAGGTTACGACCGAGGTCGCCGTCAGGTTCTTGCTCATCCAGCAGTGACCGGCAAACGTCACGACCGGATACGAGATATTGTCGCCATCAGACACGGTTTCGTCGCAAACCGGAGTGTTCCCGGCATTTCCTTGCGCCTGCACATCCAAAATGTTAAAAACTGATGCACAGGCAATTAAAAAAGCAATAATATAAGATTTTCTCATATAGGTAACGGTTCTGAAAAAACGCGCGAAAGTATAAAAAATGCAAATTTGCAATCGCCTCACTTTTCACATTTTATTAACCGTTGTAGAGACGTTTCATGAAACGTCTCTACCCTCACGCGCACACGACCTTGGGTATCATCATATCCGTTATTCACGAGTTGCAACAGCTTTTTGTCGCATCCAGATTCTAAATTAAACACAAATTACCACGAATCACCCACGAATCCCCCATAATTATTCATCATTTATAATTCATCATTCTACATAAAAAATTGTACCTTTGCAGCCTCAAAAGATCATTATCATTCTTCCTATAAACGTTAAAAAAATGCACAAACGAATCCAAAACACAGTCATGCTGCTCTTTGCGGCAGTTGCAATCCTCTCCTCAACATCTTGTGAAAAAAAGCCAACGACGGACAATCAGGATGCCATCATGGTGAATGTTGCCGCGCTCTACGATGAATTGGGCATTCGCAATGAGATGGCTCAGATGCTGGCCAACGGCAGCTGTGTCATTACCGACACATTGCTCATCTACGATGCCTCTGGTCGATTGGTATCGAAACTCGGAGCCGAAAGCAACAGTCTGAAACCCCTGACTTTCAACGCTGAAGGATTGTCTGATGGCAATTACACCCTCGTCCTTTGGCAGACAGCCCGCAGTAGTTCGGGCGACAGGGGATGGAGACTCACCGGCGAGGAACAACTCTCCACCGCCATTCTTAACCAGTTGCACAGCCCATTGGACTATATCTTCTCGGCCGGTTACGCCTCGACCACCGTTGCCACCGAGGGCGGCAAGCTGGTACCCACGCTCACGCCCATGGCCATCGGCTCCATAGTGGACATGCGTGTTGACAACCTTTCGGTGTCGCCCGCCAACACAGCCCTATCTCTATGGGGCACAAATTACAACTATTACACAGGCATTCGCCTCTCGCCCGCCGTTGATGAGAGCGTTCGCTACTATACCAGCCCCGACAGCTCCCTTTCAGGCCGCATAGCGCAAGTTCCTGTGGATCAAAATAATGGTAAATTTTTCACCCTCTATCATGGAAAAGAAATCTACCTCGAACTTTGGGTTGACAAAGGAACTAGTGAAAAATATGTCACCTTCATTGATGCACCTTTCAATATCGGCAGTCATGCAGTCTGCTACCTCGACATGAGCCGCAGCATTTGGCAGCCACCCTACTTCGGGAGCGAGGGAGGTTTCGCAGCCTGGAAAGCCGATCGTGACGCAGGTATACTCGTCACAGACCCTCTGTTGCAATGGGGTTGTAACTACACTGACGTACAGCAGCATATGAGTGCCAAAAATTGGTGGGATTGGGGTAGTTATGAATTCGAGTTCTGGGAAGATCCTTTCCAGAGCTGGCACATCTGGTACTCAGTGTCACCAGCCGCATTGACCGAGCAGTACCTCTTCGAAACGGAGAACGGCCAAAACCTGCGCTATGTGGTCTGTTACTGCTGGGACGAAACTGTCCCCCTCACGATGCGCGACAACTTGCTTCAGCATCAAGGTTTCCAAAGTGCAGGCACCACTACGATTTGGGGTGACTCCTTTAGCCGCTTCCTCTCCGCAGATGGCCAGACCGAGGCTCTGACCACCGTTGATGACGAGGGCTACTGGTTTATTATCTATCGCCCTGTTTCAAGCAAAATGAAAGCCGGTGGTTCATTCCGCGCCATCCGACCCCAATGGAGTTCAAGAACTCGTTTCAATCAAAAAATAAGATTCAAGAAATAGAAAGGACTTAACACCAATGAAAAAAGCATTATTCGCATTGGCCATCTTTGCGATGGCGACGCTGGGCGCGAAAGCCCAGGATTCTGTTTTCAGCTATGCCTATCAGGGCAACACGCTGTACTACATCATCAACTCGGTGGGCAATGCCATTGTGGTGCCGCCGCTGTGGCCGGATTACGACGAGCCGAACGACGCTACGTGGACTGGCTACACCGAGCCGTCGGGAGCCGTGGTGGTGCCCGACTCGGTACCTTTCGGCGGCACGATGCATACCGTCACTGAGGTGGGGCACGACGCGTTCTACCACTGCGAGCTGGTAACCTCTATCACGCTGCCCGCCTCCGTCACCACCTTCGGCGAGTACGCCTTCGGCAAGTGCTACAGCCTGACCTCATTCACTGTCCCAGAGGGTGCCACCGAATTGTCTAGCCGGTGCTTTTGGAATGACACGCTGCTCGCGTCGGTCACTCTCCCCTCGACCCTCGAGCAAATCAACTACAAGGCTTTCTACAATTGCAAAAACCTCCAGTCCATATCCCTTCCTGATGGTTTGACAAGTATTGGCAACCAGGCTTTCTACGGATGTACGGGACTCCAGTCTTTGTCATTCCCTAATGGCCTGACAACTCTTGGCAATGCCGCCTTTTATGAATGCAGCAATCTTCTGTCTGTTGACATTCCTGGAAGCGTGAGCGTTATTGACGAGTGGTGTTTTAGCAAATGCAGCAATCTCGCCTCCGTCACCCTGCACGAAGGCACGGAAACCATCGGATATTGTGCCTTCAGAGAATGCACAAGCCTTACCACCATCAACTACCCCTCAACACTGAAGGAAATAGGCGATTATTCATTCCAGTACGACAGTCTGCTCGCTATTCCCCTTATTCTACCGGAAAGCCTCACCTATTTGGGACTTTTGGCATACGGAGATTGCCATAGCATTGTCACGGCGAGTCTGCCTGGATCGTTAGGAGAAGTTCCTGGTGAATTGTTTTATGGCTGCAGATCCCTTTCGACGGTCACCCTCGGAGATGGTATTTGTTTTATCGGTGAGCAAGCTTTTAATCACTGCCCGAATATTGACACCATCTTTGTGAAGAGTGCATATCCTCCCGATATGGGTTCTCCCACAGACAGCACCTTCTTCACGTATAATTCTACCGTTGTCGTCCCCTGTGGTACCAGAAATGTATATCTCGCTTATCTAGGTTGGAGTGAGTTCGCAGAAATCATTGAGGACTGCGGCAATGGAATTGACGAGTATGATGCTCCAGATATCAACATTTATGCCACCGATGGCCGTATCATCGTCGAGGGTGCCGAAGGCGAAACCGTCAGCATTTTCGACATCAATGGCAGAAGCGTCCGCAACAGCAACTTGCCTAACGGTGTTTATTTCGTCATAGTCGGCAACCGTCCGGCAAAGAAAGTCGTGATGATACGATAACGTTTAAGTAGAGCCGTCATAATACGGCAGCTCTACGGTGTGTGACATACATAAAAAAAACATATCTTTGCAACCTCGAAAAATAATTATCAAACCCCAATAAAATATGAAAGACTTAAGAGCAGAATTGCAAGCCCTGGGCGTGGAAAACCCCGTTGAGATTTACCACAATTTGTCTTACGACGAACTGTATAAACATGAGACCAACCCCGCACTGACGGGCTATGAGAAGGCCTACCTGACCAAGTCGGGCGCCCTTTCGGTCGATACCGGTATCTTCACCGGCCGCTCGCCCAAAGACAAATACATTGTGAAGGACGAGAACACGAAGGACAACGTGTGGTGGTACGACCCCAACAAGAAGGGCTCCGACAACAAGCCCATTGACCACAAGACCTGGGAGCATTTCCGCGTGCTCTGCCAGAAGCAGCTTTCCGGCAAGAAGGTGTATGTGATGGACGGCTACTGCGGCGCCAACGAGAACTCCCGCATGAAGGTGCGCTTCGTGTCGGAGGTAGCTTGGCAAGCCCACTTCGTGAAGAACATGTTCATCCGTCCCTCTGAAGAGGAACTCGCCGACTTCGAGCCCGACTTCGTGGTGCTGAACGCCGGCAAGACCACCAACCCCGACTGGAAGGAGATGGGGCTGAACAGCGAGGTCTTCGTGGCCTTCAACCTGACGGAGCGCATGGCCCTCATCGGCGGCACCTGGTACGGCGGCGAGATGAAGAAGGGTATCTTCTCCGTGATGAACTACTTCCTGCCGCTTAACGGTATGGCCGCCATGCACTGCTCGGCCAACGAAGGCAAGAACGGCGACACCGCCATCTTCTTCGGCCTCTCCGGCACCGGCAAGACGACCCTCTCCACCGACCCGAACCGCGCCCTCATCGGCGACGACGAGCACGGCTGGGACGACAACGGCGTCTTCAACTTCGAGGGTGGCTGCTATGCAAAATGTATCAACCTCAGTGAGGAGAAAGAACCCGACATCTTCCACGCCATCAAGCGTGACGCTTTGTTGGAGAACCTTGTGGTGGATGCCGAAGGCAACATCGATTTCAACTCCGCCGAGAAAACCGAGAACACGCGTGTCTCCTACCCCATCTACCATATTAATAATATAGTACGTCCGATTTCCCGCGGCACCCATCCGAGCAAGATCATCTTCCTCTCCGCCGACGCTTTCGGTGTGCTGCCTCCTGTTTCCATCCTCAACAAGGAGCAGACCATGTACTATTACTTAAGCGGTTATACAGCCAAACTGGCTGGCACCGAGCGTGGCATCGTGACCCCGCAGCCGACCTTCTCCTCCTGCTTCGGCGCAGCTTTCCTGTTGCTGCACCCCACGAAATATGCTGAGGAGTTAGCTAAGAAGCTCGAAGAGCACAACGCAACGGCTTACCTGGTGAACACCGGCTGGGCTGGTGGCGGTTACGGCGTCGGTGAGCGCATCTCCCTGAAGGCCACCCGTGCCATCATCACGGCCATTCTCAACGACGAGCTCAAGAGCTGCGAAACCGAGATCGTGAAACCCTTCAACTTGGTGATTCCCAAGCACGTCACCGGCGTGGATGACAACATCCTGAATCCCGAGAACAGCTGGGCAGACAAAGCCGCCTTCAAGAAGAACGCCGACGAGCTGGCCGCAGCCTTCATCAAGAACTTCGCCAACTTCAGCGACACCGAGCAAGGCAAGGCATTGATCCCGTTCGGCCCGCAAATCTAAACCTTAAACCCTAAACCTTAAACCTTAAACTCTATGAAACTATTACTGATAAGCAATTCAACCAACTACAAAGAGCCCTACCTGGGCTGGTGCCAGCCGCTGATCGCAGAATTCCTGCAGGGCACGGCTGACGAAATCCTGTTCGTCCCTTACGCTGGCGTGGATGTAGGCGGCAAGGTCTATCCCGAAAGCTACGACAGCTACACGGCCCGCGTGCGCGGCGTGTTTGAGAAGTTCGGCAAGAAGGTGGTCTCCGTGCACGAGGTCAGCGACCCCGTGGCGGCGGTCAACAACGCCAAGTTCATCATGGTGGGCGGCGGCAACACCTTCCATCTGGTGGCCGAGCTGCACCGCAACAAGCTCATCAAGCCCATCCGCCGCAAGGTGATGGAGGGCACACCCTACATGGGCTGGAGCGCAGGTTCCAATGTGGCTTGCCCGACGCTCTGCACTACTAACGACATGCCCATCGTGATGCCCGAGAGCTTTGATTGTTTCGACCTCGTGCCGTTCCAGATCAACCCGCACTACATCGACCCGTACCCGGAAGCTATTAATGACAGCATCCGTCACGGCGGCGAGACTCGTCAGGTGCGTCTGAACGAATATCTGGCGGTGAACAAGGAGAAGACCGTCGTCGGTCTGCGCGAAGGAACCGCCCTCTGGATCGAGAACGAGCGCATCACCCTCAAGGGCACGCGCAACATGATTGTCCTCCGTTACGGCAAAGAGCCCGAAGAGATCGTTCCCGGCACCGTCTTCGGTTACGACATCGTGCCATGCCACGTGTAACAGAATTGTTTCCGTTATAAACCTAAAGCGGGCGGTCCGAAGCACTTCGAACCGCCCGCTTTTCTAATGTTTAATATCATTATCGCAATGCGTCTTTCACATATTCTATCAGCTTTTTGATGTTGGTCCTCCCATACAGCCAAATCACCCGTTCTTTATCCCCCAATCTACTCACCACCACAAAATTGGAGCATCCTTGCGCATCTTTTTCCGAAGCGCAGATTTTCAACAAGTAGTCTTCCTCGGCGAGTTCAAAAACGATATTGAACTTCTCCATCGACTTGCGGATGTCCTGGTTGAACTTCTTGTATTTGTGGGACTTAGGTTTCGCATCGCAGGAGAGGATCTTCACGAAAGAGGCGTTGTGTGCGATGAGGTTCAGCCAAACGGGTTTCTGTTCGCCGTACTCGAACTTTTCGAAATGGCGTTTGTGACCGTACTTCTTGAACAGCTTCTCCATGTCGGCGGACTGGGCGAAAACACTGCAGGAGAGGCTGACAAAGAGCAGCATCAATCCCATTATTGACCATCTGTTTTTCATCTTACCTTAATTTTATGTGAAAACAGCGTATAGGACGGTTTTATTGTCTTATAGTTTAATTTTTTAGGAAAGGTAAATTTTGTTGTTTCAAGTTTCAAGTTTCAGGTTGACAATTGCCTTTTGCCTATTGCCTGTTGCCTAAAAAATACTATCTTTGCCGCCGATTTAAAATTTTTTGTAGTTTTTTGAAACTAATTGCGTCTAAGGAAAAAAACGTCAAAAGGAAATACTATAGTTATCAATAAAAACAAACGTTTATGAAAAAAGTATTTTTGTTTATCCTGGCCATCTTCTGTGCGTTGGCAGTCTTCGCGCAGAAAGGTGACCTGAACCTGAACGATCCCATCAAAGCGGATCCGAATGTAACCATAGGCAAGCTGGACAATGGTCTGACCTACTACATTCGCAAGAACACCTATCCGAAGAACCGTGTGGAGTTCCGTCTCGCGGTGAATGCCGGCTCCAACCAGGAGAACGACAACCAGCAAGGTCTGGCTCACTTCACCGAGCACATGGCCTTCAACGGTATCGAGGGTTTCCCGAGCAACAGCGTAGTCGATCACTTGCGCAGCAAGGGCGTGGTGTTCGGTGCTGACCTCAACGCTTACACCAGCTTCGACGAGACGGTCTATATGATCCCCATGCCGCTCGACGATCCCAACAACATCGACCTCGGTCTCAAAATCCTCCGTGGTTGGGCCGCCGGTCTGCTCTACGACAACAAGGAGATTGACGAGGAGCGCGGTGTCATCATCGAGGAATACCGCCTCGGTCTCGGTGCCGACGACCGTATGCGCAAGGAGTACTGGCCGGTCCTCATGAAGGACTCCCGTTACGCTGAGCGTATGCCCATTGGTAAGCTCGACATTCTGCAAACCTTTGATTACCAAGTCATCAAGGATTTCTATCACGATTGGTACCGCCCTGATTTGCAGGCCGTCATCGTGGTGGGTGACATTGACGTGAAGGATGTGGAAGCCAAGATCAAGACGATGTTCGGCAACATTCCCGCCAAGCAGAACCCCAGAAAGAAAGAGACTTACGGCATCGGTGCCAACAAGGAACCGCTCGTGGCTGTCTGCACGGACAAAGAAGCTACCGGCAACTCCGTGATGCTTATCCGTAAGCACAAACACACCCCGATGAAGACCATCGGCGACTTCCGCGATCAACTCTGCATCGACCTCTACAACACCATGTATGACGCACGCTTCTCCGAAATGACCCAGGATCCGAAATGCCCGTTCTTGGGTGCCAATGCCGGTTACGGTGATTTCATCGGCAACACCGATGCTTACGCAGCCGAAGCTATGGCTAAGGAAAACCGCATTCCCGAAGCTCTTCGCGTGCTCCTGCAAGAGGACTACCGCGTGTTGAAATATGGTTTCCTGCAGACTGAACTCGACCGCGCCAAAGAAGAACTGTTAGAGCGCTACGACAAAGCTGCCAAGGAGGCTGACAAGACCGAATCCGCCCGTTTCGCCGTCCAATACATCAACAACTTCCTGCGCCAAGACCCCATCCCGGGTGCAAAACGTGAGAACACCTACGCCAAGAAACTCATCGAAGGCATCACCTTGGAAGAAGTCAACGCTTTGGCCAAGAATTGGGTTACGGAAGACAATATGGTGGCCATCATCACCGCTCCTGACAAAGACGGTGTGAAAGTGCCTTCCCAAGACGAAATCCTTTCCATCCTGAAAGACAAGTCTTTAGCTAACGTCCAACCCTACGTGGACACCTACAAAGATCAGGAAATCCTCGAAAAGGAGACCCTGAAACCCGGTAAGATCACCTCTGTGGAGAAAATCGACGCTGTGGATGCCGAAAAGTGGACCCTTTCCAACGGAATCACCGTTTATCTGAAGAAAACCGACTATAAGAACGATGAAATCCTCTTCAGCGCCAGCAGTAAGGGTGGTAAATCCCTCTATCCTGTGAAAGATCTGGCTTCCGCCGATTTCGCTGCCGAGATTATCGACCGTGGCGGTATCGCTGGTTTGGACTACAATTCTTTGATGAAGAAGATGAAAGGTAAAAATGTGGGCGTTTCTCCTGAAATCGGCCTGTTGACGGAAAGTTTCGACGGTTCTTCTTCCCCGAAAGATCTGGAATTCTTCTTCCAATACCTCAATGCTTTCTTCACCAACCCGCGCATCGATCCTAACGCTTTCGAACTGGTGATGGACGAGACCCGCGAGGGTATCAAGATGCTTCAGGCACAACCGATGTACAAGTTCTTAGGCCAGCTGATCGAAGCCGCTTACAATCACGATCCTTATATGAAACAGATGTTCTCCTACGATGAGGATTATATAAAACAAGCCAACTTCGACCGCGCCGTAGAGATCTACAAAGAGCGTTTCGCCAACCCCGCCGACTTCAACTTCTACTTCGTGGGTAACTACGATGAAAAACAGATGAAGGAATTTGTGGAACTTTATCTCGGCTCTATGAATACCCAACCCAACAAGAAAGAGAACTACAACCTCAATGTCTTGAAACCGCGTCCCGACAAGGCCACCACTCAAACCGTCTATGCCGGTACGGAAGAGCAAGGTTGGATGGGCATGTACATCACCAACCCGATTGATTGGAGCTATCGTAACTCCATCATCACCAGCATGATCGGTGAAGCTTTGGACATCCAGTTCGTGCGCATCGTGCGTGAGAAGATGGGCGATGTCTATTCCCCGATGGTCAGCATGCACGCTTCCAAGCTGCCGAAACCCGAGTTGACCCTGATGATCCTCCTGGGTTGTGACCCTGTGAAGACTGACAAACTGGCCGACGCCAGCCTCAAGATACTCAACGACTTCAAAGCTAAAGGTCCGGACAAAAAGACCATGGAGCTGGTCAAGAAACAGATGCTGAGCACCCGCGCCAAGAACATCCAGACCAACAGTTTCTGGATGAGCTACATCAGCGGCAAAGTCAATCAAGGTGAGGAACTTATCGCTCCTTCCGAATATGACAACATCGTCAATTCCGTCACGAAGAAAGAGATGGTCGAGTTCATGAAGAAATACTTCAAACCCGAAATCTACACGCGTGCTGACATGCACCCGACGACGATGCAGAAATAACCTTTCCCTTTTCGGAAAAAATCAATGTAGAGCCGTGCTACAGCGCGGCTCTACGTGTTTTAAAAAAGATTATCTTTGCAGCCTTAAAATTGTAACGTATGATTCCAGATATTCTCGGCACTTCCTATGCCGGAAACAACAATTTCTTCCTCATTGCAGGTCCCTGTGTGGTGGAGGGCGAGGAGATCACCCTGCGTATTGCCCGCGAAATCAAGGCTATATGCGAAGAGCTCGACATTCCTTTCTGCTTCAAGGCATCCTACAAGAAGGCGAACCGTTCGTCGCTGCGCTCCTTCACCGGCATCGGCAACGAGGAGGCGTTGGCAGTGCTCCGCACCGTCAAGGAGGAATTGCACGTGCCCATCGTGACGGACATCCACACGGAAGAGGAGGCTGCTTGGGCCGCACAAGTCGCTGATGTGCTGCAGATTCCTGCGTTTCTCTGTCGGCAGACCGATCTGCTGGTCGCGGCAGCCAAGACGGGTCGCACCGTCAACATCAAGAAAGGGCAGTTCATGTCGCCCGAGGCCATGTCCAACGCGGTTGAGAAGGTGCGAGAGGCCGGCAACCCGCGCGTGATGCTCACCGAGCGCGGCACCTGCTTCGGCTATCAGGATCTGGTGGTCGATTTCCGCGGCGTTAAGGCCATGCAACAGAATCATTGTCCGGTAGTCCTCGACTGCACCCACTCGCTGCAGCAGCCCAACCAGCCCTCCGGGGTCACGGGTGGCCGTCCCGACCTCATCGAGACCATCGCCAAGGCTGGTGTCGCCGTTGGCTTCGACGGCCTCTTCATGGAGACCCACCCCGAACCTGCCAAAGCCCTCTCAGACGGTGCCAACATGCTCCCGTTACACGAACTCAAACCGCTACTCACCAAACTCATCCGTATCCGCCAATCTATAATATAATTCCAAAAAGGGCTGAAAGCCCGACCTATGCCAACCTAGGGTGAGCGCTAGCGAGCCCTAGGAAAATCAACAAAAACAATGAAAAGAATCCACCGAATCATCATCATCGCATTAGCACTCCTGTGCTACGCCAACACCCTCACCCTCCACTATGCGCTGGACGACCGCATGGTCATTCTGGAGAGCAAATACACCCTCAGGGGCGGATGGGAATCCGTGAAAGCCATCTTTACCGAAGACACCTTCTCTGGGTACTTCGGGGCAGAGAACTCCATCGTGGCCGGTGGCCGCTACCGTCCGATGTCACAATTGACATTTATGATTGAAACACAGCTTTTTGGGAAGAATATCCAAGAGAGAATTGGCGATTTGGAAGACTATTACAACCTGCACAATGCTGAACACGAGCAGTATTTTTACGAAACGCCCCTACCTTTCGTCAACCACCTCATGAACTTGCTCTATTTCATTCTGTTATGTCTGCTGCTCTACGAAGTGTTGTCCAAGATCTTCCCGCAACATGAGGGTTCGAAATGGTTTCAGTCGCTGACTTTCATTGCAATGGTGCTGTACACGGTGCACCCCATCCATACGGAGGTGGTCGCCAACGTCAAAGGCCGCGACGAGATTTTCGCTATGCTCGGTTCCGTTATTGCTCTGTGGTGCTCCCTCAAATATGTCGATACTCGAAAATGGTACTGGCTGGTGATCAGTCTTCTGGCATTCACCTTTGGCATCTTTTCGAAAGAAAACACCATCACCTTCTTGGCGGTGGTGCCGCTCGCTCTTTACTACTACCAAAACGAAAACAAACGCACCGCCGACTACTTCATCACCCTGATACCCTTGCTGTTAGGCAGCGTCTTTTTCATCTGGGCACGTTATAAGGTACTCGGCAGCATGATGCCGCCGGACACGACCAGCAATATCCTCAACAACCCATACGTCCACTCCACACGGGCGCAACAGATTGCCACAGTACTGATTACCTGGGGCATCTACCTCAAATTGCTCTTCTTCCCCCACCCGCTCACCCACGACTATTACCCGCACCAAATTGCCATCACCGACTTCAGCAACCCATTGGTTTGGGTGATTCTCATCGGCTGCATCGCCTTGGTGGTTTACGGCATCTGGAACTTGAAGAAAAAGAGCGTGCCCGCGTTCGGCATTCTCTACTTCATCATCACCTTTTCCATCGTTTCCAACCTGCTCTTCAACCTGGGCACCTTCATGAACGAGCGTTTCCTCTTCATGCCCTCCATCGGATTTACGTTGTTGGTGGGTTGGTGGCTCTACCGCTTGAGCATGGCGTCCGCACCTGCCCTGCAAAAGACGGCCGTGGGGGTGACCTCCGCTATCTGTCTGCTGTTCGGTATCAAGACCTTCGTGCGTAACTTCACCTGGATGGACGATTTCACGCTCTTCCTAACGGATGTAAAGACCTCCGACAACAGTATCAAATGTAACATTTCCGCAGGCGGTAGCTGTTTGCAAATCTGGAAGAAAAGTCACAAGGACCGCGACAAACGCGATGCTTACCGCTATCTGGAAAAGGCGCTGAAACTCGATGACCACGCGCTGAACGCCTACCTACTGCTCAGTGAGTTAGCCTATCTGGACGAAAATCCCGACCTGGCGTTTCAGGCCGCCCGCAACGCCACACTTATTGACCCCGAAAACCCGCAAGGCAGGAATCTGCTGGAGATGGCCACCAATTCGCAAAAGGCGCACGAACTTGACCCTGTCAACGAGCTGCTCAACCAAGGGAAGGTCGATGAGGCTTGGCAGGAAGTCAACAGGATTCTGGAGAAAGACCCCGACAACATCGTGGCCAAGAACGTGAGAGGCAACGTGTTGGGTCGTGGATATGGCCGTCTGGACGATGCCATCAAGGTGTTTGAGGAGATTGTGGCCGAGCACCCCGATTTCTCCAGTTCATGGGAAAACATGGGCATCTGCTACGCCATCAAACGTGACTTCGCCAATGCCGAACGCTGTCTCCTCCACGCCCTCGAACTCTCCCCAGACAACGACAACATCAAGCTGAACCTCTACTACATGTATCAAGAGAAAGGAGACCTGGCCGAAGCCGAAAAGTACAAGCCAGAGAGCCTCCCCCAGCAGGCTATCACCAAATAAAACACTGATATAAAATTATTTATGGCAAAAAAGAAAAATACGGATCAAATTATCTCGCTGGACGCATTCGGCAGTGCCAAGGACTACTGGCTTTGCTGGGTAAAGTCCCCGCTGCCGCATTTTTCCTTTGCCGCCAGCGTACAGCAACATTTCAAATTCCCCTGTTCCTTTATCGGAAACATCCTGCTGGACGACGTGCACGAAGACCTCGCATTCCCTATGTACTACATGTCCTTCAGCGAGGAATTTGACATTAACTTAGTGATTCTCAGCAACCACGTCACCGCCCCCACCGAAATCTCCATGGGCGAACAGAATCCGCTGTTGGGCGGACTCCTGTTCGAGGACGAGTACTATCTGTTCAACAAACAAGGACTTACCAAAATCCCATTTTCTTACCCGATGGCCGACTACGTGCTATTGCTTTCCGCCGACAAACAAGTTGATATTGAGGACTATGCAAAACTATTGCCGTCGATTCCCAATATTCAGGTTGTTTGTCAGGACACGCCTCAAAACATCGCACAGAGTCAGAAAAAAAGCAAGAACGTGCTCGATTTCCTGCAGTATCTGTTTTACGAATCGGAAGCCTACGTCAAGGATTTGCGCCGTCGGAGACTGTTCAAGAAGTTGCACAACAAGATGTCGGTGGCGGAGTCCAACTACATCAAACTCAGATTCCCAGTTGAAGACAATCGCGTGATTGTCAGCGATTTATTACGAAGAGAAGATTACTAACCCCAAAGCCGCATCATGACCCAAGAATTCCCCATATTTGACCGTACCGAACGGCTGATCTCCATCAATCCCGACGCGGAAATCACCGCCCTGTCGCAGGTCTATACAGCTGAAACCGCCGACAACTTCCATCTGGAGGACTACGATGTCGTGATTGACGCCATCGACAGTCTCACCCCGAAGGCACACCTCATCCTGCACGCCTCCCGACTGCCCGTCACGCTGCTCTCGTCCATGGGTTCCGCCCTCAAGCTCGACCCCACCAAGATCAAAGTCGCCGAGTTCTGGAAGGTTCAGTACTGTCCGCTGGCCCGCGCCCTGCGCAAGAAGTTCAAGCACTGGCAGAAATTCCCCGAACGGAAATTCCTGTGCGTCTATTCCCCGGAAGTACTGGACAATCTGAGCGAAAGCGCCGTGGAGGATACCACACCGGACGAATTCCACAAGGTGCAGGTAAACGGTACGGTGGCGCATGTAACGGCGATATTTGGGTTTATGCTGGCGGGACTGGCGATACAATGTAGAATGTAGAATGCAGAATTATGAATAGAACAATCGTATTATTATCTCTGTTGCTGGTCTGGATGGCCAGCGGATTCGCGCAGCAACGTACGGATTCCGTGCACGTGGCGCATTACGACCTGCACTTGTCGGTCGTGGATTTCTCGAGCCATGTCATTGACGGCTACACCGACCTCACCGTAGTGTCGAAGGTCGGCAACCTCACACAGGTGCGGCTCGACCTGATGGCGCTGACCACCGACTCGGTGTTCGTCAACGGGGCACCCGCTACGTTCTCACATGTCGGGCAATCGCTAAACGTGCCCGTGCCATCAATGCAGAGCGGTGACACGGTGCTCGTTCAGGTGCACTATCACGGCGTTCCCGCCCACGATGGCACGTTCGGCGGCTTCTACTACAACGGCCAATACGCTTACAATGTGGGAGTTGCTCTTAACGACATTCCACACGCTTACGGCCGTTGCTGGTTCCCTTGTATGGACGAGTTCACCGACAAATCCTCCTACAGCATCCACATCCGCACTGAGAATGGGAAACGGGCTATCTGCAACGGACTGCTCACCGATTCACTGACCCTAGCCGACAACACACGGCTCTGGTCGTGGCAGCTTGACGAACCAATCCCCACCTATCTGGTCAACATGGCGGTAGGCAACTACCTCTGCTACGCTGACACCTTCCACGGCATGGAGAAGGTCATCCCCATCGAAATATACGCTAAACCTGACATTTACACCAACATTCCGGCCTCTTTTGTACACTTAAAGGAGGTCTTGCACCAATACGAGTCACATTTCGGACCTTACCGGTGGCCGCGCGTAGGTTACGTCTGTGTGGCCATGACCGGCGGTGCCATGGAGCACGCCACCAACATTTCGCTGCCCAATGCAGCGGTCAATGGGACGCTCTACTACGAAGGCACCATCATGCACGAGCTCTTCCACCATTGGTTCGGCGATCTCATCACCTGCGAACGCCCTGAGGAGATGTGGATCAACGAAGGCTTTGCCGACTACTCCGAAGCGATGATCTCAGAATGGCTTTACAACACAGAAGATTTTGATGCTTACGCTTATACCATCCGTAGTGAGCATACCTCCACGTTACAGAATATAGTCAAGCGGGACGGCGGGCTTTACGCCCTCGACAATGTGCCGCAAGCCTACACATACGGGATGCACTCCTACCAAAAAGGCGGACAGGTCATCCACACGCTGCGCAACTATATGGGAGATTCGCTGTTTTTCAGCAGTTTGAAACAATTGTTGACGCATTATGCTTACCAAAACATCAATTCCGAGGAATTCTTCACCTATCTAACACAGATTTCGGGCATGAATCTGATGAATTTCTATGAAGACTGGATACATCAGCCCGGATTCCTGGACTTTGACGTGGAACAGATCAACAACCACGGTTGTGGCATCTTCTCCGTGGTGGTACGTCAGAACGGCTATGGCACCACGCATCTCGGCACCGAAGTTCCTGTCGATATCACTTTCGTATCCGAAAATATGGAACTCTACACGGTAGAGAATCAGCCCGTAAGCGGTGACACCACCGAGCTGATGCTCTATGCACCGTTCACCCCCGCTTTTGTCATCCTCGACCATCACGGCAAGCTGGCGGACGCTACCATCGACGACACGAAAAAAGTGGCCGCCACCGGTAACATCAGTTTTGAGGAGACCTCCTGCACGGCGCAAATCACCCAGATTTCCGACACCGCCCTGATTCACGTCGAGCATCACTATGTAGCTCCTGTGGCGCCGTCCCCGCTGCCCGAAGGTTACCACCAATTTTCGCAAACACACTATTGGACTGTCAATTATGCTGGGTCTAACCCCGATGGCGTATGGAAGTTCAAACTCATCCGGAGCACCGGACAACTGGATGCCGACTTGTTCACCAACGGCAACACTCTTGATAATTTGAAGCTGATGTACCGTCCCAACGGCAATTCCGATTGGACACCCGTTCCCTACACTCGCAGCGGAACACCATATAACGCCACCATCTCCACCTTGGATCTAATGCCAGGACAATACTGCTTTGCCATGGCGGATGAGAGCGTGTCCGTGGATGATCCCAACAAGGTGCGACTGGGCATCCACCCCAACCCCGCCACACAATCCTTCACACTAATGACAGACGCATCCAAGGCCGACAAAGCCGTGGTTTTCGACTCCCTTGGCCGTAAGGTAAAAACGGTGAAAATCAACAGCAACAGCCAGCTGGTTGATGTCAACAACCTGCCCGCCGGCAACTACATTGTGGTATTATATCACAAGGGGAAGTCTGTGGCGAGAACGATGTTGGTGAAACGATGAAAGACGATGAATTAGCGATGAATTAGCGATGAACAACGATGAACAACGATAAATTAACGATGAATTAACGATGAACAACGATGAAATGAATACGGTGTTCATCGTCCATTCATCGTCCATTCATCGTCCATTCATCGCAAAAAAGGGAAATCCTTCCGAATCCCCATAAATTTTATTCACGTGTCTTTTTAAAAAACAGCCATGCCGTGCTGGCCGTGCAGACCGCAGCGAGGATGTATCCTAACGTTCTGGGGATGAAAAATCCGAAGAATGTGGAGGAAACGAACATGAAGCTGACCGTGACCATCGTCATGAAGAGCGCCGGAAGGAGCGAAATCCAGTAATAGGGTTTCTCCTTGTTTTGGCGTAGATAGACGGTGACCGCCCACAGCGTAAAGGCGGCAAGCATCTGGTTGGCCCAGGAGAAATACTGCCAGATGACCTGGAAGCCGCTTGGCGAAGCGAGGCTGAAGACCAACAGTCCGCCGGTGACGAGGAACAGCGGGATGGCAATCCACAATCTTTTGCTGATACTTCTTTGCTCCAAGTGCATGAAGTCGGCCACGATGAGACGGGCGGAACGCAAGGCCGTGTCACCGGAAGTGACCGCCGCGCTGATGACACCCAATATCGTAATGACCGCAATGATGGTCGGGAACCAAGTGTTGGCGATGTGGCCCACCATAGCGGGACCGCTCTTGGCCTGCAACGCCGCGTCGGAGTGGTAGAAATAGGCGGCAGCGGCAGCCCATATCAGGGCAACGATACCCTCCACAATCATAGCTCCGTAGAAAATATGCCGTCCCTGGCGCTCGTTGGTCATGCAACGCGCCACCAAGGTCGATTGTGTGGCGTGGAAGCCCGACACCGCACCGCACGCGATGCTGATGAACATCATCGGAAAGATGGGATTCGTGGCCGCCTGCGGATGACGGTTCTGTAGGCCGCTCCAAATTTCGGGAATTTCCGGCTGAAAAATGGCAAATGCGACCACAATGGCCACCGCCATGCCCATAAGCAGGAAACCGAATATAGGATAGATTCTGCCAATCACCTTGTCAATAGGCAACAATGTGGCTATCAAATAGTAAGCCAAGATAATCACCACCCAGACATAGACACTCATATTGGGGGTGAACTGCGTCTGCAAGAGCTGCGCGGGCGTGTTCACGAAGACCACACCGACGAGCACCATCAGCAGCACCATGAAGCCGCGCATGAACTGTTTAACCCCGTTGCCGAGATATTTGCCATGCGTTTCGGGAAGGCTGCAGCCATTATCACGGAGAGAAATCATGCCGGAGAGGTAGTCGTGGACCGCACCACCGAAGATGCAACCGAAAACAATCCAAAGATAGGAGGCCGTGCCGAACTGCGCCCCCATGATAGCGCCGCAGATCGGACCCACGCCTGCGATATTCAGAAATTGAATCAGGAAAAGCTTCCAAGGCTTCATCGGAACGTAATCGACCCCGTCGGCCATTGTCTGCGCGGGCGTTTTACGGTTTTCATCAATTCCGAATACCCGTTCCACGAAACGGCCGTAGAAGAGGTATCCGAGGATAAGTAATGCTAATGCGATACAGAATGTTATCATAACTTTGGCTATTGGCTGTTGGCTATTGCCTTAAAATCGGCTGCAAAAATAGTTTTTTTATTCGGATGTTGTTTCGTCCATATAATTTTTGTATTTTTGTCACTTGTATTTTTATGGTTTCCACTGCATTATAAGCGGACCTCTATTGTTGTTATAATCACGTAGATAATGAAGCATATTTTACCTTTTTCAGACTTGAAAAGCAGTCATCTCATGGGCATTTTGCTGTCCGTTCTCATTCTTTTCAGCGGATTGACTGTTTCAGCACAGATCACCAGTTCTTCCATCATCGGAAACGTCAGCGACGGAAATAATCCGATACCGGATGCCGTGGTAACTATCCTGCACGAGCCGAGCGGCATCCCCTATTACGGCATCACGAACAACAGGGGCAACTACGTGATTGCCAACGTCATGGCTGGCGGTCCCTACGTCGTTCGGGTGGAACGACTCAACTACAAGACGATGATAATCAAGGATGTGGAGGTCGCTTTGGGCGAAGATGCTATTGTGGATGTGGTGCTCACCCCCTCATCCGTGCATTTGGAAGAGATCACCATTTTTGGCGACGGTCTGAACTCTCCAATGAACTCCAACCGTTCGGGGGCAGGCATACAGCTCAATTCCCAAACCATTGAAGCAATACCCAATGTGAACCGCAGCCTGTATGATGTCCTGAGGCTCACTCCGCAAGGTATCGCCACGGATGCCGGCATGTCTATCGGCGGCGGCAACTACCGTTCTTCCGCCGTCTGCGTGGATGGTGCAGACTTCAACAATGCTTTCGGTATTGGCTCCAGCTTGCCGGCAGGCGGCACCCCCGTCTCCTTAGAGGCTATCGACCAGCTCAGTGTCATGATCACCCCCTTCAGCGTAGTCCACAGTGGTTTCCTAGGCAGTTCCATCAACATGGTCACCAAGAAAGGCTCCAACAAATGGCACGGATCTGTTTACAATTACTTTACCAACAGTGATTTAAGAGGAAAACGAATAGGGAACGATTTATTAACCACACCCAGGACGCTCGACAACACGACGGGTCTGACCGTAAGCGGTCCCATCGTCAAGAACAAACTTTTCTTCTTCTTCAATGCCGAATACTCGGTGGATCAGGATATTGTCTCCACCAACAAGGCCCGTCCCAACGAAAACTTCGAATACGGCGGCAGCACCGGCTTCAACCGGCCCACCTACGATCAGATGACAACAATCAGCGAATTCCTGAATCAGCGTTTCGGATACCAAGCCGGGCGTTTCGACCCGTACACCGTCAGCACGCCTGACTACAAACTCTTCGGTCGTATCGACTGGCATATCAACGACTACAACACGTTTCTTGTGCGTGTCAGCCACACCCACACCGCCTTCCCAGAGGGCGTATCCAGTTCGGTGAGTCCGTTGGGTGGCACCCTCCTCAACGTAGTTTCTTCCGACGGAGAGACCTACTCGGTGAACCGCTACAGCCAAGGACGTAATTCCATGTATTCACTGCCTTTCGAGGCCTCAAATTACAATCAAATCATGAATTTCACCACTGTTGCTGCCGAACTGAACACCCGACTGTTTAACGACAAGGGTAGCAACACGGCGCGTATCACCTGGTCACTCCAGGACGAGCCCCGCACTTCCTCAAGCACCATCTTCCCGACTGTCGATATTCTGGAGCCTTATTATGATGAAAACGGCGACAAGCAGTTGGCCTTTTTCACCACTTTTGGTTATGATCCTTTCACCTTCGGCAACCTTCGCAGGGTCAACACGGTCATTATCACAGACGAATTTACCTACAAGACGGGTATCCACTCCATCCTCGCGGGTGCGCAGATCCAGCAAGACCGCGTGAAGAACGGCTTCATGCAGGGTGGTGCCGGCTGGTATATCTATGATTCCTGGCAGTCGTTCTTGGATGACATCAACGGTGTGGAGGATGCCGGTCCGGCCATGTTCATGATCACCCACGCCAACTCCTCCACTCCCGAGAAGCAGGCATACGCCGTCTTCGACCACAGCCAGCTCTCCCTCTATGCAGAAGATGACATCTCCTTCAGCAAATTCTTCCATCTGACGGCCGGCCTGCGCATAGAGATGCCTGTTGTCCGTTTCCTTTATGACAACCGTAATGCCGAATTCGACATGATAGCGCAGACCCATCCCAACAGCTCCTACGCCGGCAAGAGCACCGCCGACGTACCGCACATCGACTTCCATTTCTCTCCGCGCATTGGTTTCAACTGGGACATCACCCACGAGCGTAAGCTCATCCTCCGTGGAGGTACCGGTCTCTTCACTGGCCGCATCCCCAACGTATGGCTTGTCAGCGCCATCACCAACTCCAACTGTATTCAATACCAATACATCGCCAACACGAGCACGGAGGCACGCGTCATCAACTTCCACGACAACTACGTGGACATCATCCAAGACATCCATTCCGGACAGCCTTACAACAGACAGCGCAACCTTGCAGCGCCCACCAACGCCACCATTCTGGCCAGAGACCTGCGCATGCCCACGGCCTGGAAATCTTCCATCGCGTTGGATTATAACATGCCTGGCGACGTGAAGGCCACTTTTGAGGCGATCTATTCTCTCAACCTCAACGAGGTCTATGCCTCCATGCTGGGATACACGGAAGACGGCACCGTGCAGCTGCCCGGCGAGCCCGAAGCGCGCACCCACTATACGAGCGAGAACATCTACAACAGCGAAAACAGCAGAATGTCCGGCTACTACCTGCATAACGAGAAGAAGCTACACGGACAATACCTCGCCTTGACAGCCCAGTTGCAGAAGAACTTCAAATTCGGTCTCGACTTGATGGCCGCCTACACCTTCAGCTACGCCAACAACATCTCGGACGGCGCGGGCGACCAAGTGTCATCCTTCGCCAACACCGCCAACAGGAACGGCTGCAACACCCCTGAGATCGGCTATTCCGCCTTTGTGGCACCGCACCGTGTGATTGCCGCCATCGGTTACACCATCAAAGAGGGAGAACATACCGCCACGAAACTCGGTCTTTTCTACGAAGGCCACCACGCTGGTATCTACAACGGGCAGTACATCACCCGCTACTCCTTCCTCATGAATAACGTTAGCGGACTTACCGCCCCGCAGCTGATGTACATCCCCACTACTGAAGAATTGGCCTCTATGCCGTTCTCGAGCGAAGAGAACCGCGAGGCATTCGAAGAGTTCATTGCCAGCGATCCTTACCTGAGCAAGCATCGTGGGGAATACTCCAAACGCAACGGCGGCAAGGCTCCATGGCTCAACCTCATCAATTTCCGGATTTCACAGGAGATCTATTTCAACATCGCCGGTCGCAGACAGACCCTCGATGTAGGACTGGACCTCAACAACCTTGCCAACCTCCTCAATCCCAAGTGGGGAGCCCTGCAGGTGCTCGACAACGACGAGATATTGCAATATAAGGACAATACCTACACCTACACCTCCTCCAAATGGGCGTTGTATAACAATATCTCCTCCACGTGGCAGATTTTGTTCCACTTGAGGTATTCGTTTTAAGGGATAAAAAAAACTCCGCAATTGCGGAGTTTTTTTTACTTGCTTTTCGGCACCAGCGCCACTCTGAACCCACAATCTTCGTAGCGGGAGTGGATGCTGCCGCGGTCGCGGGTGGCACAACGGTGATAAGGGGGACCGTAATTCCAACTGCCTCCACGTTGCACGCGGTAGGTGGTCTCCTGATCGTTCTTCGGATTATTCCAGTCGGCGTTTTCCGCGTAATAGTTCTCGTCGAACCAGTCGGCGCACCACTCCCAGACATTGCCGCTCATATCGAAGAGTCCCAACTCGTTGGCGCCCTTGATGCGAACGTCATGGGTGCGCTGATTACTATTGCCATAAAACCAAGAAACCTTCATGATGTCGTTGTCGCCGGAATAGAGGGTGCTGGCGCTTTTCAGACCGCCGCGGGCGGCATATTCCCACTGTGCCTCAGTAGGCAGGGCAAAACGATAACCCTGCGGCAGTTCCGCAGCCAAGTATTTGTTCAGCCGAATGACGAAACGCTGACACTCCTCCCAACTCACACGCTCCACAGGCAGAGTGTTGCCCTTCCAGTAGCTCGGGTTGTTGTCGTGCCCCATCACCGCCATCCACAACGCCTGTGTCACCTCCGTTTCTCCAATGTAGTAATCCGGCAATGTAACGGTATGCACGGGCGTTTCTCTTGCTGCGCAACTATCATCGCGATCTTCTTTGCAGCCCAGCTGCATCTCCCCACCCTTCACAAACACCATCTTCAAGGGGATATGTTTCACGGTGAACACATGGTTGCCCGTGCCTTGCGTTTGCGCCGACAATACGCCCGCAAAAGAGAGCATCAAGGCAAAAAGGCCCATAGCGACCATTTTCCACTGCTTCGATAATATACTTTTCATTGTTCTTCTGTCAATATAATAAAACAAACGGCAAAGATACAAAAATTACGGACACTCTGAATATCTCAGAATTAATCGCTATAAGACTAAGAGAAATCCCTTGATGATATGCTCAGTTCCCCTATAATCATAGTAGTACAACAGCACAGCATAGACATTGTTGTAGAGTATTTCACCATTCACGGAACCATCCCACTTGAAATGGATATCATTGCTCTGAAATACCAGCGTGCCCCAGCGGTTGTAAATAAGCACCTCTTTGAAGACAATATCCCCATGATAATAAAGCTGGAAATAATCATTCATCCCATCCTCATTGGAAGGAGTGATCGTGTTCGGGATATAGAGATTTCCCTGCCCGAAATAGAGGTGCGGCAAAAAGATCTGCTCTATCGTGGAACAGGCCTCATCTGTGACCATCACGTAATAATAGCCGGAGTCCAAATCTTCTATGGAATGATATCCATAGTACTGCGGCAACGGATTGTTCATGGAGTTCAAGAACCACTCAATCGTATAGTTGCCATAACTGCTGGGCACATCAATATCGATACTTCCATCGTGGCCGTTGATAGGTGCCAACGCGCTGGTCACGGAGATTTGCGGAGGCGGAATATTAACGATCTCTATACCTTCTAAACTGCTGGTGCACCCCAACGCATCGGTCACCGTCACAGAATAGACTCCCTCCTGCAGATTTTGGATTTCAGGGGCGTTCCCTTCGCCTGAAGACCAATGGTACTGGTAAGGCGGATACTCCGACAAGACCTGCAGCTCTATGGAGCCGTTACCTTGCCCACAACTTTCGTTGGTGAGCTCCGACACGACAATAACCGGTGACGGGGCCACCTCCACCACGACGCTGTCCGTAAGCGTGCAAAAATGGTTGTCCGCACGATAAATGTACGTGGTCGTCACTTGCGGAGACACCCAAATTTGGGCACTGTCAGGAGCGGTAATAATGGAGCCTTCCGGAACAGAAGACCACTGGTAATCAAAGGCATAATCGCTGAACGCGTGTACCGACAGTGTATCGCCAGAACAGACCAAATTGGCCGCACTCAGCATAAATACAGGGTACGGGATCACCACAATGGTATCGAAAACTGTTTTAGCACATGAGGTGCTGTTATTATACGCCCAAATGGAATAGGTGGCATCGGTTTGAGGAGAAACGGTAATCTGACTGGCCGTGCTGCCCGTGCTCCAGTAATGCTGGTCAACAGCCCCCACATACCACAGTGTCACGCTGTCACCCACGCAGATGGTGTCCTTGTCGTGATGTATCGTCAGCGTATAATCCGGCTGCACCGTCACCGTGGTCGAGACGGTTGTGATACAGTCGTGGACATCGGTGGAACTCACTGAATAGGTGGTCGTTTGCTCAGGAGTAACATACTGGCTGTTGCCTTGGAACCCATCATTCCAAATGTAGTTCCAACTGCCACTGACGGTGATGTCCAACCCAGCCCCGTAACAGAGGGTTGTGTCTGGCGTGATCTGCAACGGCAGCGGTTCATAGACCGGCACCACAAAATGGGTGGAATCCACACAGCCGTATGCGTTGGTCATCACAGCGGTGTACACGGTGGTGGCATCCGGCATCACCCACGTGGTCGTGTTGTTGATCTGAACAAAATCGGAGGTATCCGTCCAGACATAATTTGCATTCGTCAACAATGTCAGCACAACGGTGTCGCCGGGACAGACCGTTCCGGAAGTCCCTGATATGGTACCTGTCGGCAACGGTCGAATGGTAACATGCGCCGTATCGGTCGAATGGCACAGCGCGGAAGTGTATCCTGTCAGCACAAAATCCTCGTCTGTGACATGGGTCACCGTAATAGACTGGGCCGTTTGGCCTGTGCTCCATTGGTAGAGATCCGCATTGCCGATCGCGGTCAATGTCACCGTCTGCCCGTAACACAGGACGCTATCACTGCTGAGGATACCCACCTGCGGCAGAGGAAGTACATTGACCGTGAAGGTGCCCGACGTTTGGCAACCGAAAGCGTTAGTGACAACCGCCGAATAGGTGGCGGTATCTTGCGGGGAGACCCCGATATTGGACGATGTTTCGCCCGTGCTCCACACGACACCACCTCCCGGTTCGAGTTGGACGGAGAGCGTCGCCGTATCATGCAAGCAGAGGTATGGCACCGAACTGGAAATTGTCGCATCCGGATTGTCCATTCGCACAATTTCGCGAGTGATAGACGAGTGACAACCGGCCGTCGTATTGAAGGCCGTCAGCGTGTAAGCTGTTGTGGACGTAGGATATACGGTGATGATGGAGTCTGTGCTCCCCGTGTTCCACAAGTAGTTATCCCCAGCACCGTACGCAATCAGCGTGACGGCATTGTCCTCAATGCAGAAGGTGTCCCTCGAAGCCACGATGTGCAGATCGAAGGCGGGGAAGACCGTCACGGAAAAGCTGTCCGCCGCCACACAGCCGTACTGGTTGGTACCCGTGACGCTATACGAGGTCGTGTTCAACGACGGATAAACCGTCCGGAAATCATTGGTGGATCCGTCTTCCCACACGTAATAGGTGGCGCCGCTGACGCGGAACGTGAACGGATCGCTTTCGCACAGCACCGTGTCAGCCGGCATAACCAACTCCGGCAACGGATAAACGGAAACGGAATAGGTCATCGTGTCGCGACATCCATGCTCGTTGGTGACATAAACGGTATAGTCAGTATTCGTTGTGAGAGTCACCGTCACTGCCGAATCCGACATTTCCGACAATCCAGTGCTGGGAACCCACTCACAGTGGTTGTTACCGGAAGTTCTTAAAACGCTGGGTGTATTGAAGCATACTGCATTAGCACCAATGATGGAATCGACCGGAGGAACATGGACGGTGTTGACCATGAGGGTATCACGGCTGACGCAATGATTCAAGTCGGTTCCCACCACCACATACTGGGTGCCCATGACCGGAACCACGGTATAAGTGCTGCCAACGCCCACCATCTGGTCGTCCGCGAACCAGATGTACTGGCTGGCGCCCGTAGCCGTCATAACTGCTTCCATGCCCTGACAGGGAATTTGCGGATAAACGGAGGCTATGACGTTCGGAACCGGATAGACCACCACCGTCGTCGTATCAAACGCGTGGCAAACCACCTCGTCAACCGTGTAATATCCCTCTATGATGTATTCCGTGGTCGTGTCGGGAGAGACAAACGCGACATTCTGGCTGGCAGTCATGGAGGCATCCGTCGGATACGAGTTCCAATGATATTCGGTGCCCGCAATATTGCTTTGCGCCACCACGCCCAAGAACTGGCTGCCATCATGACACAAATAGCCGGGCGAGGAGGTTTGGAGTGTTAAATCTGGTAGCGGATGCACCATAATCGCAATAGGAAGCGTGTCTTTACAACCCAACCCATCGGTAGCGATCACCTGATAGAAAACCTCGACAGCCTCTGTGGTGACGAGTTGCATCCGATCCCCTTCAAAGAAGGTATTGTCCAAATCCGCCCCATACCATGCATATTGCGCAGCACCGGACAGAGAGATTTCGAGGCTGTCACCCAGACACGCCGCTGCCGGCGCATCGGAGGCGGCTATCGGGGAAGGGTACACCACAACGATAGCGGAATCCACCGTATAACACCCTGTAATTCCATCACTTGCCTTAACGCGGTAAGTGGTGGTGACCGGCGGGGTCGCAACCAACAAGTTCGAATTATTGCCCTCCGTCGGGGAGATGCTGCTGCTCCACGAATAATGCGAAGCATTGGACTGGGCGGTCAGCTGAACAGGGAAACCGTAGCAAACCGCTGTGTCTGAAACCGATATACTCAAGGTCGGGTGTTCGTTGGTCTGCAAGTTGTAATACGCCGTATCCACACAGCCTCTCGCATTGTATCCCACCAGCATATAGGAGGCCGGCCCGGTCGGCACCACCGTCAGGGAACGTTGGGTGGAGATAACCACCGTCGGGTTATCCATATTATACCAAAAATGGTGACTACCGCCCTGAGCCGTCAGGGTAATGGTGTCGTTCAGGCAGACTCCCCCACCCGACGAGGTGACATCAATCTGGAGATTCGGCAGCGAGTCCACCACGAATGGGATGGCCATCACCGACGTGCAGTTAAAGCCGTTCAGAATGCCCTGCACAACGAAAGTGTCGATATAGCCGGTAATGCTCGGTTCGGGAACCACCTTGGCCTCCGCCCCGCCCTGCGGGATGAGATGCGGATGAGGTTGCCATTGGTACGCATCGGCACCGGACACGGCAATCAACCCCGAATCATTGGCGCAAATGGACGGTGGAATAGAGACCACATTCAGCTGCGGCACCGGATAGACCATCACCAGCACACTGTCAACCGCCTCGCAAGGAATTTCCAGAAATTCATCGGAAGCGGTGGCATAAAACCACGTCGGGGCGATGATATTGGAGCGGGTGATGGAATAGGTGGTGTCCAACGTGTTCCACACGATATGGTTGAAAGTACCCGTCGCCTGAATCGTGAAAGTATCCAAAGCGCAGATGGTGTCCAACGGAAGCACCTGTAACTGCAATTCCGGCGCAGAGATCACATCCAAGGCCACACTGCGCGTCCCCAAACAGCCGTTGACATCCGTTCCCGTCACCGAATAAGTCGTCTGGTTTCCAGGAGTCAAATGCACGCTCGCACCCGTCTGTCCGTCGCTCCAAACATATTGCGACGCCCCAGACGCTGTAATCAAATACGAACCTCGGTCACAGAACTGAGACACCCCATTGGTATTGATAGTGACCACGGGAATTTCGTGGATGACCATCCCTTTAGACAACGAGATCCGGCAATTATGCGCATTCACGACATCCACCGTATAAGTTTGCGGCTGAGAAGGATAATCCCAAACCGAGGGATTGTTCTTTTGATCCTGTGAAATCGGCTGATGCCAATAATATTGATACTGTCCTGTCGTACTCAGATAGAGGGTATCACCCCGGCATAATGACGACGGGCCGAAGATGGTGTCTCTGGGTAGCGCATAAACCATGATTTCCGTCTGTTTGACCCGCTGACACCCTCTAACATCCACAATTGCCAACGACAAAGTGTCCACATAATCCTCCGCCACATCTTGCAACGGCGAATAGAAGAAAGAATAGGTTCCAGAAGGCAGATTCGGATAGTTCCAAACATATTGAACATCCGTAAACACCGGTGTCACGTTCACAGCGAGCGAATCCCCATAACAGAGGGCATCTCCCACCTGCAACGTGAAATCCATCGGCAACTCATTCACCACTACGGTGTAACCCAACGTTTTCTCGCAGTGGTATTCCGAATAACCCGTCACTGAATAGGTCGTAAGTGCCTGCGGATAAAGTACTAACGTGGTGGCGCTATCACCGGTGGACCAATGATACGAAACCGCATCGCCCACCAGCGTCAAGGTGAGAGAATCGCCCAGACAGATGGTATCGCGGGCTGACTCAATATGGAAATCCGGCCAAGGATAGACAAACAACGTGTCATAAACGGTACGGGAGCAGTTGGTGGCGGGATTGGCGGCACTGAGCGAGACCACCGTGGTGCTGTCCGTCAATAGAGAGAAGGTGGAAAAGGAAACGGACGAATTCCCGTTCCAATGATAATTCTCACCGCCATGCGCAGAGAAGACCACGGTCGTATTCGGACATACGGAGTCGGCAGAAGCGGTGATGGAGAGGTCGAAATATGGGATCACGCTCACTTTGACGGAATCCGTGGCGAAACACTCCAAATAGTCATACACCATCACGCGATAAGTGGTGGTGTCGTCCGGCGAAACCCAAATGCTCTCCGTCGTACTATGCTGGGCATCGTCCCAAAGGAAATGAGCACCCCCACTGGCCGTCAAGGCAATCGTGTCACCCCGACAAATGGTGGTGTCCTGCGTGATCTGAGGCTGCGGGAAAGCATAGACAAAGATGGAGAAATGGGCGGTATCCCAACACCCGTACTCATTGTCGTAGGCCACTGAATACGCAGTCGTTTGCGCGGGCGTGACAAACATCGTGTCGCCCAAAGCGTTGTGATGGACACCATCGTTCAGCCACTGGTAGTGGGAAGCCGTTCCGGAGAGGACAATAGTGTCGCTCATCCCCACACAGATGCTGTCATTGGAAACGACTTCGGGATCCGGCAGGGGTTTCAAATACAAGGAGACATAATCCGTAATCGTACATCCGTGTTCATCAAAGGATTGCACATAGTAGGTGGAATTGGCTTCCGGCGACACCACTCTTACTGGCGATGTGCTGCCGTCCTCCCAAGCCCACGTCACATCACCCGAAGCAACGACGGTGAGCGTGCTTTGCTGGTGCGGACAAATGGTGTCGGGGAAGGCCGTCAGGGTAATATCCGGATGCGGGAAGACCTCAACCGGGAACGCCACCGTCGTGTCACAACCGTTGGGGTGGAACGCGCTGAAATAGATGGTTGTGGAGGTATCGGGTACATACCGCAACACGGTACCCGTCCCAATCACCGTGGAATCGCCCTCCACCATCCATTGAAAGGTGTAATTGCCGTCCATCAGCACCACCGCCACCAACGTCACCGTATCCTGCGCACACACCATTCCCGTCGAGTAGGTCTCCAAAATCACGGGGTGCGGCAACACGTTGACGTGAATGACCGCCGAGCTTCGACAAGGGCAACCGTTGGTATCAGTACCAAAGACCACATAATCTGTGCCTATCCTTGGCGCAACCTGCACCGAATCCATGCTTCCCTGCGCAATGGTGTGCGCCTCGGGTCTCGTAAAATGATCAAGACTCGTATAGTAGAAACGGTAAGTACAGTTGTCCGTAATGACCGAGTCTATAAAAGCGGTGTCCTGCAATTGCCATGATTCAATTGTAAAGCTCGCCATCGTTGGCGGACAAGTTTTAGTGACATTATATCTCCCATTGTAACTCGGCGTGTTACGAATCAGATTAAGAAAAGTAGTTTTATTCAGCATTGACGCGGAAGAATGCGTCACCACGCTATCCCAGTGTATCGTATCAATGCGCTGCCAGGTGTATTGGTTGATGCCCTCGACATGCAGCCAGATACTGTCGCCCAAGCAGATGGTCTCATTTTGCTCGTACTCAAGGTCCGGCAGCATATTGATAAGGGATGAGATCGTGTCCGATGCCTTACACCCATGCGAATTCGTACCGGTCACGTAATAGGCATTGTTCTGGGTGGGATAGATGGTGACGGAAGTGAGCGGTTGATGGCTGTTGGGGAAAGGCTGCAATGACAACGAATCACTCCACTGGTAAATATTCGCCCCATGCGCAGTAAGAGTCATGGGAAGGCTTTCGCAAGAGACAATCTGTGACGTATCCATCCCATTGTAGGTGATATAGACGTGCGGGATGGTGTCGATCACGATGTGGAGGATGGCGCGCGCCAACGAGTGGCCCTCGGTCCAAACATCCAGAATCACGTATCCCGGTTCTGTCAGAGGCTGGGTCTCAAAACAGCCGGTCAAGTTATCCACCGCTGCGTACGAGTAGTAGATATTGGTATCGTTCAATACGGCGGTGGAGTCCAGCGGGAAGGTCCATACGGAATCGAACTGGTAGGAAGTTTTCCAGATCATCTGTCGCCAAGCGGTCACATTCTCCGGAAAACTATAGCAAATATTGGCCTTATTCCCATAACACACCCGCATCTCGCTCTCGTGAACGATGAGATGGCAACTGCAATCGGTGTCGATGTACGCCCCGTCCGGCACATACAACGTGTCGGTATTGAAGTTGAAGTTCATCTGATGGTCGCCTAATGTCACAAAATAAGGATAGCAAAACGTGTTGCTATACACGATGTCCATGTCGTTTTCACCTGAACCTTGATCGTTTGAACAGGCCGATAGCACCGAAATGGTGAAAAAATAGCACTCGTTGGGATTCAGATTCGTTGCTACCACGGATGTGTCCAGCGTACTTCCTTCTTGCACGTAAGTGGAGTCCGTAGTGTAAAGTGTCCAATTATATACAATTTCATTGCCCTCTGCTGGATGCCAAGTCAGCAATGCTGAAGTATCGCTCACCATGCTTCCAAGCAAGTCGGTAGGCATTCCTGGATTCATACAACACTTGGCCATCAATTCCAACCCCGTAAGCGTACAGGAAGAATCCGATTGCATACGCAAGGTAATAGGCTGGTTAACCACTGCAGACATGAAAATAGGATTATCCTCACTGCCCAATTGTTGTTGACCGACAATCGTGTCGTGGGGAATAAGATTCGGGGTTTGGGAATAATTACCATTGTAAATAAATAAAGTATCCCCTTCCTGCAACTTGCACGACCCCCACAGCTTCATTTTGGAAGTCTCATCCCCTGGATAGAGCACCAAAAAACCATTTTCATTATTGGAATAGTCACCACTGGCATTATAATTGACATCGCCCAAACCAGAATCATAAATATAATGAATGGCATCATCGCAAGGTAAAGTATCCACTGTACTATATCGTCCCCAAACTATAAATAAGTTTGAGTCGGGAGCTGCCAATTGGTCATATCTCAAATACAACAAATCTGAATTACATGCACAAAAGTCTCCTTCTGTGTCCAATCCGTTATCTCCGCGAGTGATCATCACTCCAACAGTGCCTGTATAATTCGCCTTCCATGCCAATCCAGCGGCGGCGCATCCATATATTCCAGGACGAACGTGCGTTGAAGATTGTGAGACAACCGCTGAAGTTTGATAATCGTCATAAAATAACGTAATTTTGGTTCTAAACTGGTTGCCCCCTATTGTAGGAACATTACTATTGTTATGACTGATATCTGTATTCCATTCGTAAATACCCCCAGCTTCTACATGAAACCGATATATCCAACCACATTGGATGATCAAAGTATCACCATAATAACGACCCAGATATTGATTATTATCATCAAATATATTATCGTCATACATCAGGGCATTAAAATCATGGACAATGCTGTCAATTTGGGAAGCAGGTGGAGCTGGGCACGGATATGGTGTACATGGGCCTGTCACCTGAGCAAATACAGTTATCTTTGCTGTAAGTACAATTACGGCCAGAACGAATAATTTCAGAAACTTCATATCAAAAAAGGCAAATTTCACGTCCGTTTTTTCATCAATTTGGACTTCGAACGAACGATTCTGCAAAAATAAACATTTTCAGAATTCCAACCTCTTTTTATTAATTTTTTGTTACTTGTTCAGCCAAAACAAAAATGGGGAGCCACCACGAGCTCCCCAAAAACTACTAATTTCTAACTACTAACTGCTAACTCATCTTCGCTCTCCCGTCTTTCTTCCCCACAACTTTCTCGCCTCGCGCATTCATTGCCTTAAGCTCAGTGATGAGAAAATCGCGAAGAGTTGTGGCAGTCTTTTCCACACGCTCATACTGGATATTTTCCAGAAGATGGTCGCCACCTTCAGAGATAAAGTCAACGGTGACAAGGGTGTACAAACGATTGTCATCGATGGGATTGCCCTGCACGGTGATTTCCACCGGCTTTTTCTGTTTATAGACGATGGTCGCACCAGCATACGGGGCGTTAAACTGGTCGGTGAATCGTCCTAATGCCTTCTTCAACTCACTGCCTTTCAATACGATAAAGGTCAAGTAATTGTCAAACGGAGAGATGCGATAGATATCCCCCACCGTCACATTGCCGCCGGGCATGGAGGTACGGATGCCGCCGAAGTTGAGCATGGAAAGATCCAAGTTGTCGAACGCAGTGTCTTTGATATACTTAGAAGCCTCATTCAACAGCAAGTCCGTCAAGAAGTTGGAGAGCGGGCTTTCAGGCGCGAAGGACTCCAATTCGGCATCCGTGTGCGCGATCACGACCTGCATCTGTTTGTCCATCTGCCGCCGTTTCTTCTCCACATATTTGGACAACTTCGGGTCGATTTTGGCATCATACGTGGAATCCAGCCGCACCACCTCGTATTTGTACTGATACTTCGGCTTAGAAACATTTTGAGCATAACTGACAACAGTTATGCTCAAAATGATAATGGTAAACAGACTTTTGATATTCATTAGTCTATCTTTTTAGTAGGATTATGGCCGCCTTGCCCCATCTTGCTGATACCATCTCGCATGGAGGTGTCGGCTTTGATGTTTTCGAGCTTGTAATAGTCCATCACACCGAGGTTGCCGCTACGGAAAGCTTCCGCGAGGGCTTTCGGGACCTCTGCCTCGGCGAGGATAACTTGGGCACGGGCCTCCTGAGCCTTGGCTTTCATCTCCTGCTCCTGAGCCACAGCCATGGCTCTGCGCTCCTCAGCTTTCGCCTGTGCGATGTTCTTGTCGGCGTTGGCCTGGTCCATCTGCAGCATAGCACCGATATTCTTACCCACATCCACATCCGCGATGTCGATGGAAAGGATTTCGAAGGCCGTACCAGAGTCCAAACCCTTGGTTAACACAAGCTTGGAGATGGAATCGGGATTCTCCAGCACCTGTTTATGGGTGTCGGCGGAACCGATGGCGGAGACGATACCCTCACCCACACGGGCGATAATGGTTTCTTCGCCGGCACCACCCACCAACTGGCGGATGTTCGTGCGCACAGTCACTCTCGCCTTGGCAATCAGCTGAATACCATCCTTGGCAACAGCCGCGACGGGAGGCGTGTTGATGACCTTCGGGTTCACAGAGGTCTGGATAGCTTCCAAGACGTTACGACCGGCCAGGTCAATGGCAGTGGCCGACTTGAAATCAAGGGAGATATTGGCCTTGTCGGCGGCAATCAGCGCGCTGACCACCGGCTTCACATGACCGCCGGCCAGATAGTGGGCCTCCAGCTGGTCACGGTTGATGTCGATGCCCGCCTTCGAAGCGGTAATCATGGAACTGACAATCATATCCGGCGGAACGCGACGCCAGCGCATCAGGATAAGCTGCACTAAAGAGACGTGGACGCCATTCAGAAGGGCGTTGAACCACAGGCGCAAGGGCACCATCCAGAAGAAGAGGATGACGAGCGCCAGAACAATAACAATGGTGATAATTGTTTGAGGCATAATGTATTAATTTTGATGAATAATATCTACGATAACTTTGCTTCCTTCAATCTTATGAATCACGATGGGCGTGTTCTCATCAATGAAACCCTGCATGGAAACCACCTCGGTTTCCGTGTCGCCAAACAGTCCGGTACCCGTCGGGGCGAGCCGCGAAATGGCCACTCCTTCCATGCCTTCCTGCAATTTGGACTCATCTACTTCGTTCATCTTGCTGTCGATCTGCGTGTTAAGCTGCAGCTTCCGCCACGTCTTCGATCGCATCATCAGCCAGAACGAGCCGAGGGTGATGATGGCCGTCAGCACCAAGGTAATGATGCCCACGGTCGTACCAAACTGCACAAACGACGTGACCACGCCCCCAATCATGCAGAGCACACCGAGGATGGCCACCACACCGCCCGGGATGACCAAAAAGTCGAGGATCATCAGGACGATGCCGAGGAGGATGAGGAGGATGAGACTTATGTAACCCATTATTTCAATTATGAATTATGAATTATGAATTAATGAATAATTAATGATGAATAATTAAGGGGTTAGGTGGTTATTGGGGAATGTAGAGACGTTGCGCGCAACGTCTCTACAAAGGGGTTATACGAATTTTACAATATAATAGTTCTTTTTGCCTTTTTGCACGAGGACGTATTTGCCGTTGAGGAGGTCGTCTTTGGTGACGATCTTGTCCTCTTTCACCTTGGTCTTATTGATGGCAACGCCGTTGTCTTTCAACATTCTGCGGGCTTCGCCGTTGGAGTTGAAGACTTGGGTATGTTTGGCGAGGAAATCGACCACGCCGCAGGTTTCGTCGAGGACGGACATCGGCACTTCGAATTGCGGAACACCCTCAAAGACAGAGAGGAACATCTCCTCGGAGAGGGCGGCGAGGTTTTCGGCGGTACCTTTGCCGAAGAGGATTTCGGAGGCGTTCACGGCCGCGTCATAGTCCTCCTGCGAGTGCACGCGCACGGTAAGGTCTTTGGCGAGAGCCTTTTGCAGAATACGCAAATGCGGTTCAGCATCGTGCTGACGCTCCATCTCCTCAATTTCCTCCTTCGTGAAGTGGGTGAAGATACGGATGTAGCGCTTGCTGTCGTCGTCAGAGCAGTTGAGCCAGAACTGGTAGAAGGCGTACGGGGAGGTGCGGGCAGGGTCAAGCCAGACGTTGCCCTTCTCGGTCTTGCCGAACTTGCCGCCGTCAGCCTTGGTGATGAGCGGACAGGTGAGTGCGTAAGCCTCGCCGTTGAGCATACGACGGATGAGTTCCGTGCCGGTGGTGATGTTACCCCATTGGTCGGAGCCGCCCATCTGCACCTTGCAGTTCTCGGTTTGGTAGAGATGCAGGAAATCGTAGCCCTGCACCAACTGGTAAGAAAATTCGGTGAACGACATGCCGTCGCCCTCGCCGTTAAGACGTTTCTTCACGGAGTCTTTAGCCATCATATAGTTGACGGTCAGGTGCTTGCCTACATCACGGATGAAGCCTAAGAAGGAGAACTTGCTCATCCAGTCGTAGTTGTTGACCAGCAGTGCGGCGTTGGGTTCCTTGCTGTCGAAGTCGAGGAACTTGCTCAGCTGCTTCTTGATGCACTCTTGGTTGTGGCGTAACGTAGCCTCATCGAGGAGGTTACGTTCCTGGCTCTTGCCGGAGGGGTCACCAATCATGCCGGTGGCACCGCCAAGCAGGGCGATGGGCCGGTGTCCGCAACGCTGCAGGTGCGACAACATCATGATGCCCACCAAATGGCCAATATGTAATGAATCCGCCGTCGGGTCGATGCCCAAATAGACGGAGCAAACTTCTTTGTTAAACAACTCTTCGGTTCCGGGCATGATATCATGCAACATGCCGCGCCATCTCAATTCTTGTACAAAATTCATCTTTTTTTAAAGGTTATTGGTTATAGGTTATGGGTTATTGATTTTGGGTTACGTGGGGATGTAACGCATAAGTTCATTCTACATTCTACATTCTTCATTCTACATTCTTCATTGTTACGGCAAAACGAGGGTGACTTTCCACTCATCATTTTCCTTAAGAAGATCCCAATGGTCTTCGCGGGGCACGTCGTTGAGGGTGACTTTGGTAGTGCAGGAGGCAGTGGAGTCGGTCAGATTATTCACTGTGGTACTTACGAACACTACCTTGTTATTTTTAAGTTCTTCCAGTTTCTCCTGCTGATCCTTCATGGCATTCTGCATGGTTTTTACCGCCGCCTGGGACTTTTTGGTGGTATATTCATACATGTGGGGGAAGTCAGCCGTATAAAAAGCCTTCGCAAATGATTCAGTGACTGCTTCCGGAGTGTTTTTCTTCTTGTTGTTCTGGCAGGAGAGCCCTAACATACAAACACCCGCCAATAAAAGAATCCAAATTCTACGTTTCATATATTCCTTTGTTTTTATTTCAAACGGCAAAGATACAATTTATTCGGAATGGTTGGCATTGTTGGAAAAACTTTGACCGTTGACCATTGGCCATTGACTGTTGACTATATGACGGTGATTTTCTTATAACGAATCCGCTTCGGGGCTTCGTTACCGAGGCGCATCTTCTTGTTCTCCTCGTACTCGGTGTAGCTGCCTTCGTAGAAATAGACCTGCGAGTCGCCCTCGAAGGCCAGAATATGGGTGCAGATGCGGTCGAGGAACCAGCGGTCGTGGGAGATGACCACAGCACAGCCCGCGAAGTTCTCCAAGCCCTCCTCCAGTGCACGTAACGTATTGACATCGATGTCGTTGGTAGGCTCGTCCAACAGCAAAACGTTGGCCTCCGACTTCAACGTCAATGCCAGATGCAGACGGTTGCGCTCACCGCCGGAGAGCACGCCGGCCTTCTTGCTCTGGTCGGTGCCGCTGAAGTTGAACCGCGACAGGTACGCCCGCGAGTTGATGAGTCGTCCACCCATCATGATCTGCTCGTTGCCCTCAGAGACCACCTCCCAGACGCTCTTTTCGGGGTCGATGACGGTGTGTTGCTGATCCACATAGCCCACTTTCACCGTCTCGCCGACCTTGAAATCGCCACTATCGGGCTTCTCCAGTCCCATGATGAGGCGGAAGAGCGTGGTCTTGCCCGCACCGTTTGGACCGATGACGCCCACAATGCCGTTGGGCGGCAGGTTGAAGTTCAGGTCATCGAACAACAGCTTGTCGCCGAAGGCCTTACGCACATGGCACGCCTCGATGACGTTGTTGCCCAACCGCGGACCGTTGGGGATGAAAATCTGCAGTTTTTCCTCTTTTTCTTTCACATCCTCGTTGAGGAGTTTGTCATACGCATTCAGACGAGCCTTCGACTTGGCGTGACGCGCCTTCGGGGCCATGCGCACCCACTCTAACTCGCGCTCCAACGTCTTCATGCGCTTGCTCTCCTGCTTCTGCTCCATCGCGAGACGGTTGGCTTTCTGCTCCAACCACGAACTGTAGTTGCCTTGCCACGGGATGCCCTCGCCACGGTCAAGCTCGAGAATCCAACCGGCCACGTGATCGAGGAAGTAGCGGTCGTGAGTGACCGCGATAACCGTGCCCTTATATTGCTGTAAGTGAGCCTCTAACCACTCCACCGACTCGGCATCGAGGTGGTTGGTGGGCTCGTCCAAAAGGAGGATGTCGGGTTCTGTAAGCAGCAGGCGGCAGAGAGCCACACGACGACGCTCGCCTCCGGAGAGGTTCTTGGCGGGCGTGTCACCGTCAGGACAGCGCAAGGCGTCCATGGCGCGTTCCAACTTCGAATCAAGCTCCCACGCATCGTACTGCTCAATGAGGTCCGTCAGTTCGCCCTGGCGCTCAATGAGCTTGTTCATTTCGTCGTCGCTCATCGGCTCCGAAAACTTCATGTTCACCTCCTCGTATTCCTTCAAAATATCGACAATGGGCTGCACGCCCTGCATCACCACCTCCTTGACGGTGAGGTTGTCGTCGATCTGCGGTTCTTGCGGCAGGTATCCCACCGAGTAGCCCGGCGAGAAGACCACCTCGCCCTGGTAGGACTTGTCAAGCCCGGCGATGATCTTCAGCAGCGAGGATTTACCGGCGCCGTTGAGGCCCAGCACGCCGATCTTCGCTCCGTAAAAGAAGGAGAGGTATATGTTTTTAAGCACTTGTTTTTGCGGCGGATACGTCTTGCTGACGTTCACCATGGAGAAGATGATTTTTTTGTCGTCGGCCATTTTGGTTTAAGGTTTAAAGTTTAAGGTTTAACGGTTAAAGGTTAGAAGTTAAAATGAGGTGCAAAGATACATTTTTTTACCATTGACCATTGACTGTTGACCATTTTATTCATCATTCATAATTCATCATTCATAATTCTACATTCTTCATTCTTCATTAAAAAAATTTGTACCTTTGCCCCCGCAAATTTGATGTATCATTAAAAAAGAAAAAAATATGAACGAAGAAATGCTCAACCTGAAACCCGCGAAGGTTTTCTATTATTTCAATGAAATCACCAAGATCCCGCGCCCGTCGAAGCGCGAGGAGAAAATGTCGCTGTGGCTGGAGGAGACCGGCAAGAAGCTGGGCCTTGAAACCAAGCGCGACAAAGTGGGCAACGTACTGATTTCCAAGCCCGCAACGCCCGGCAAGGAGAACGTCACCCCTGTGGTGCTGCAGGCCCACATGGACATGGTGTGCGAGAAGAACAACGACAAGGTGTTCGACTTTGACAAAGACGCCATCGAGACCTACATCGACGGCGAATGGCTGAAGGCCAAAGGCACCACCCTCGGTGCTGACGACGGCATCGGAGTGGCTATGGCGCTGGCCGTTCTCGACGACAACGAGCTGCAACACGGCCCCATCGAGTGCCTCTTCACCATCGACGAGGAGACCGGTCTCACCGGCGCGAAGGCTGTGGAAGCCGGCTTCATGCAGGGCAAGATGCTCCTCAACCTCGACTCCGAAGATGAAGGACAGTTCTTCATCGGATGCGCCGGCGGACAAGACACCGTGGCCACCCTACCCTGCGAGTATGAACCCGTGGAGAAGGGCTTCGAATTCTTCAAGGTGGAGGTCAAAGGTCTGCAAGGCGGACACAGCGGAGACGACATCAACAAGGGACGCGGCAACGCCGTGAAGCTCCTCGCCCGCATCCTCTGGAACTCCTACAGCTACCACGACCTGCGCGTGGCCGACATCAACGCCGGCAATCTGCGCAATGCCATCGCCCGCGAAGGCTACGCTATTGTGGCTGTGCCGAAGGAGGAGATTGAGGGCTGGAAAGCTTACCTCGCCGAAATGGACAAAACCTACAAGGCCGAATTCCACACCACCGACCCCGGCGTTACCGTGACCGTGGAACCCGCCCCTGCCGTCAAGGAGGTCTTCGAGGAGACCTTCCAAATCGACGTGCTCAACGCGCTCATCGTCTGCCCACACGGCGTGGCCGCCATGTCGCAAGACATCCCCGGCTTCGTGGAAACCTCCACCAACCTCGCCTCTGTGAAGGTGGTGGACGGCAACGTGGTGTTCACCACCAGCCAACGTAGCTCCGTGGAGTCGAAGAAAGCAGCCATCGTCGATAAGGTGTCCACCACCTTCTGGATGATCGGTGCCGACGTGGAGAACTCCGACGGCTATCCCGGCTGGAACCCCAACCCCAACTCCGAAGCCGTGCGCGTGCTCACCGAAGCCTACCGCAACCTCTTCCACAAAGACCCGCAGGTGCTGGCCATCCACGCCGGTCTGGAATGCGGTCTCTTCTCCGAAAAGTACCCCGACATGGACATGGTCTCCTTTGGACCCACCCTCCGCGGCGTCCACTCTCCCGACGAAAAACTCGAAATCAAGACGGTGCAGATGTGCTGGGATTTGATGGTTGAGTTCTTCAAATTACTGAAATAATAGACTTAAGACGTGTTTGTAGAGACGCAAAATTTTGCGTCTCTACCGAAACCACTTGGGGAACTCGGAAGGGTTCCCCATTTTCGTTGGTCACAAGGTATGAGATTATCAGGTTAACAGCCAAAGGCCAATAGCCAATAGCCAAATTTTGTATCTTTGCCGCTGATTATTTGTGATTATGAGAAAATTGATCCTTTTTGTCATTATCCTTACCGCATTTTCGGGCAGCAGCATTTTCGGGCAGGTCTCTATTTCGCATGCGACCGTCGAGTATCAGGACGGGTCGCAGCCGTTGGTCACCAATGTGCCGCGGTTCAGCTGGCGCTACGAGACGGACGATTCTATCAATCGATGGGTCATTCCGACTAACGTGAAACAGACCTCCTACCGCATCATTGTGGCCTCCACCCGCGAAAATGCCGAAAAGAACATCGGCGACCTTTGGGACACCAAGACCATTGCCTCCAACCGGATGCTGCTCATCCCCTACGAAGGCAAACCGCTACACAGCCGCGACAAGGCCTATTGGAAAGTCATCACCTCTACAACCCGCTATGAAATCACGGAAGTAACACACACGACATACTCCAGAGTGAACGAATATAAATCTTTAGATACCGTAACCCGCGTCAGATTCATCGAGAGCGACATCAACACTTTCGAAATCAGCCTCTTGGATAGCACCGATTGGAAAGCCAAATGGATTGGCGGCGACTTCTACAACGACGACATTCATGGAAATACCCGCATCGCGTCGCGCCACCTACGCAAAGAATTTTCCCTGACCAAAAACATCCGCGAAGCGAGGCTCTATGTCAGCGGATTAGGACAATACAGTGCCTACCTCAACGGCAAAGAGGTCGCGCCCGAAGAGATTCTCAAACCCGCCCTTTCCCACTACACCAAGCGGGTCTATTTCAACGCCTACGATGTCACCGACATGCTCCAAAAGGGCAATAATGCTGTCGGGATCATACTGGCGGGAGGCCGCTACACCACCGTCCGCTACGACACGACCGAGATGGAATGGGGCGGACTGACGCATGCCATGCACTACGGCACCCCACGACTGCTACTGCAACTGGAGGTGACCTACACAGACGGTTCCAAAGAACTGATTGTCAGTGACAAAAGTTGGAAAATCACCGACAAGGGACCCATCTGCAAAAGCAACGAGTTCGACGGGGAGACTTACAACGATCGGTACAATCTCGGCAACTGGACATCCACGGGTTACAACGACAAATCTTGGTACCCCGCCAGAGTGGTGGAAGCGCCTGGAGGCAAACTCGTGCCACAGCCCAACCCCAACATCAAAGTGCAGGATACGCTACGACCGATGGCAATGTTTCGTAAGGGCGATGCCTGGATTTTGGATATGGGACAAAACATGGTGGGTTATTTGCAATTACAGATGCGGAACTTACATCCAGGAGATACGGTGACGTTACGCTTCGCCGAGCTCCTCAAACCCGACAGCACTCTCTACATCGATAATTTGCGTAGTGCAGAGGCCACCGATAGGTATATTGTTTCGTATGTAGAGACGTTTCATGAAACGTCTCTACGACAATGGCATCCGATGTTCACCTACCACGGGTTCCGTTACGTGGAGATTACCGGTCTACGCGGAAAACCGAATATCAGTGATTTCCAAGGACTTGTGTTCTACGATGAGATGGCCACCACCGGCAGCTTCGAATGTTCCAACGAGATCATGAATGCCGTCTATCGCAACGCCTACTGGGGCATTCGGAGCAACTACCGCTCGATGCCCACCGACTGTCCGCAACGCGACGAACGGATGGGTTGGACTGGCGATCGCACCACGGGAACCTATGGCGAATCGTACATCTTCAACAACTATCGGCTCTACGAAAAATGGCTCTACGACGGCGAGGACAGCCAGTGGGAGAACGGTTCCCTGTCGGATGTCTGGCCTCCCTATTGGCGGCGCTACACCGACAACATGACCTGGCCGGGCGCGTTCATCACCGTGGCCGATATGCTCTACACCCGCTACGGCGACCTCGAAATCATCCGCAAACACTACCCCGCCATGAAAAAGTGGATGTTGCACATGAAAGGAACATACGGTCAAGACGGTGTCATCACCCGCGACTGTTACGGCGACTGGTGCGTGCCACCGGAGTCGCTGGAGCTAATCCACTCCAATGACCCGCGCCGCCACACCGAAGGGGGATCCATCTCCACCCCGTTCTACTGCCACCTTTGCGACCTGATGGCAAAATTTGCCGATCTTCTGGAGCTACCCGACGACGCAGCCTACTTCCGTTTCGACAAACGGTTCACCGCCAACAGCTACCACGACCAATTCTTCGACTACGCCACCGCCTCCTACGACAACGGCAGCGTGACGGCCAACCTGCTGCCGCTCACATTCGGCATGGTGCCGGAAGAGTGGGATTCTATCGTCTTCAGCAACATCATCAACAAGACCGAAAAGGAGTTCGACGGGCACGTTTCTACCGGTGTGGTGGGCATACAACAGTTGATGCGCACGCTCACGGAACGCGGGCGCAGCGACTTAGCGCTGAAAATTGCCACCAATGACACCTACCCGAGTTGGGGCTACATGGTGCGCAACGGCGCGACCACCATCTGGGAGCTCTGGAACGGCAACACCGGCGACCCCGCGATGAACTCCGGCAACCATGTCATGCTCCTCGGCGACCTCATCCTCTGGGAATACGAATACCTCGGCGGCATCCGCGCCTTGGAACCGGGCTACAGCAAAATCCAGCTAAAGCCCTATTTCATTGAAGGATTGGAATTTGTAAACTGCAGCTACGAGTCCGTTTCCGGCCGCATCGTAAGCCAATGGACCCGTCACGGAAACCTACTGGAATGGAACTTCCAAATCCCCGCCAACACCACAGCAGAAGTATGGGTTCCGACCGCAAACGGTTACGAAATAAAGACTTACGGAAGCGGTTTACACGTAGTACGAATCAAAGAGTAGGCTATTGACTATTGACCATTGACTGTTAACCATTAAGGTACTAAGTCTTTGATGGTGTTGCCGACGTTGATCAAGTGGTCGCCGACACGTTCGGAGTTCTGTGCCAGAGAGAGATACTCGGCACCGACGGCGGGACTGCAGGTGCCTTCGGTCAGGCGGCGGATATGGTTGCGTTCCATCTCTTCGGTCAAATCATCTATCTGATCCTCAATGGTTAACGCACGTCCCAAAGCTTCCCTATCTTTATTATGGTAGGCCTGCATCACCTCCGCATAGAGGTTGTTTACCAATTGTTCCATCTGCAGGATTTCACCAACAGCCTCTTGCGAGAATGCGGCATCCTGTTCTTTCAAAGAAGTGGCATATTCCACGATGTTTTCGGCATAGTCACCGACACGTTCGAGATCGCTGACGGTGCGGATGGTGGAGCTCAGATAGCGTTGGTCGTAGCTGCTAAAGTTGTTTTCCGACAGAGCGATGGAGTAACGTAACAACTCCTTATTCAAGTAGTTAAGATCATCTTCTGTCTGTCGAAACTCTTCCGTCTCCGAGAAATCCATCGTGGTGATCGTCTTGATGGCGCGACGGAAATTGGTGATGGCCATCTCGGCCATATTCTCGATTTCAGTCTTGAACTGGCGCAAGGCGACCGCCGGAGTGCTCAACATGGACGGGTCGAGGTATTTGAGACGAGGCCGCTCTTCGGGAACATCCGTCCTTTCGGGAACGAGGCGGCATGCGGTGCTTACCAACACATTGGTCAACGGCAGCGCAATCAACATGGTACATACATTAAAGAAGGTATGGAACATGGCAAGCTGCAACTGCGGAGCGCTCGGGAACCAACGTTCGAAGAGGGTACCATAGCTCCACGCGCCAGCCGTCGTAATGCGCAAAATCAAAGCCAAAAACATGAATATCACCACACCCATCACATTGAAAATAAGGTGGATGAGCGCGGTTCGTTTGGCGTTAATGCCGCTGGTCATACCTGCAATCATCGCCACCACACACGAACCGATGTTGGAGCCCAAGGTGAGGTATATACCTTGGGTGAGGTTGATGAGACCCGTGACCACCATGGTGATGGCAATGGAGGTCATGACGGACGAAGATTGGATGATGGCGGTCAGCAAAGCACCGACAATGACTAACAATATCGGATTGCTGACGCTGGCCAGCATAGTTTTAATCTCTGGAAGGGCCGCAAAATCGTCCATAGCCGACGCCATCATGCTCAAACCCACGAACAGCATACCGAAGCCGGTGAGGATACCGCCGGTCTGCTTTCCCTTGTCGGTTTTGGAAAATAGGGAGATAAAAGCGCCAATACCTGCAAATGCGGCAAAGATAATGGTGGTGGAGATGCCTCCGTTGCCGAACATACCCAAGGCGACCAATTGCGCAGTCACCGTAGTACCGATGTTAGAACCGTAGATGATGGTGGCCGCCTGCGTGAGACTCATGATGCCCACGTTCACGAAACCGATCACCATCACGGTGACGGCACCGCTGCTCTGGATGGCCGCTGTGCCCAGAAGACCGATACCGACGCCGACCCACTTGTTGTCACCCGTTTTCGCAAAAAGATGCCTGAGTTTGCGGCTGCTCGCGGACTCCAGGTTGTTACTCATCGTCTGACAGGCCACGAGGAAAACCCCTATGCCCGCCGTCAACGTCAATATCGCAATAAGCACACTTGTTAAATCCATCGAAAAAACTTTTCGGCAATTTAATATGAGGCCGCAAAGATACAAAAATTATGATACGCCCCGACGCGAAAATTCGATATCAGGAACGACGGAATTTGTGGAAATCCGACGCATCCCACGATTGGTACAGCAGGATGTGGTGGATTTCGTTGATAATCATGATAAAGAGACGTAAGTCGTTGTCCGCGAACCATTTGATAGCCTCCGTTTCCTTCCGGCAGGCAGCCGCGAACAACGACAGGAACTTGCAATTGTACTTCTCCAGCCATTCAATGGCCGCATCTTCATTGTCGATGGCGTTGCTCAATATCGCAAACTCCGGGTAACCGTTCTCCAACAGCCACTGCAATGCGGCCTCGTTAGAATGGATCGCCGACGCCAACGCCTCAAGCTCGCAATACCCGTTGTTCATCAGGAAATCGCTGAACTTCCGATCGCCCTCCAAGCTTTTGAGGAAGGCCATCAACACCTTGGGGTCATAATCCAGTAAGGATTTCATTTGAGCATATCGAAACTTTTGAGAGAATCGTACGTTTTGAGCTTATTTCGTTAATAATGTACAATGTACAATGAACAATGTACATTGTGATCATCGCAGTTTGGCTGCATTCACCGTGTCATCATTGTACATTATACATTGTACATTGTTCATTGTTTCAGGCTCACCGTCTTATTGAACACCAACTTCTCCTCGCTCGAATCCGGATCGCAGTAGAAATAGCCGATGCGTTCGAACTGGAAGTGCTTGATGGTGGAGGCTTTCTCGTAGGTGAGACCCTCTTCCACCCAAGCTTGCTTGATTTCCAGGGAGTTGGGATTCAAGTTGTCGAGGAAGGTCTGGCCCTCTTCACAGTTGTCGGGATCGGGCACACTGAAGAGGCGGTCGAAGAGGCGCACCTCAGCGGCTTTGGAGTGCTTCACGGGCACCCAGTGAATGGTCGCCTTCACCTTGCGGTTGCTGTCGGGCATACCGCTCTTGGTCAACGGATCGTAGGTGCAGTGAATTTCGGTGATCTCGCCGTTCTCGTCCTTGACAATATGCGTGCACTTGATGATGTAGGCGTATTTCAGACGCACCTCGCGGTCGATGGAGAGGCGATAGAATTTCTTGTCGGCATTCTCGCGGAAGTCGGCGCGCTCGATCCACAACTCCTTGGCAAACGGGATCTTACGGGTTCCTGCGCTCTCGTCTTCGGGGTTGTTGACAGCATCCATCATCTCGACCTGATCCTCAGGATAGTTGTCGATGATGAGCTTCACCGGGTCGAGGACGGCCATCGTGCGGATGGCGGTCTTGTTAAGATCCTCGCGGGCGCAGAACTCTAACAGGGAAACGTCAATGATGTTGTCGCGCTTGGCCACACCAACGGTCTCGGCGAAATTACGGATGGCGGCCGGCGTATAACCTCTACGGCGCAAACCACAGATGGTAGGCATGCGCGGGTCGTCCCAACCTCTAACATAGTTTTCCTTAACGAGTTGCAGCAATTTGCGCTTACTCATGATGGTGTAGTTGAGATTCAGACGTGCAAACTCGATTTGCTGCGGGTGATGGATGTGCAACGCCTCGCAGAACCAGTCGTAGAGCGGACGGTGCACCTCGAACTCTAACGTGCAGATGGAGTGCGTGATGCCCTCGATGGAGTCGCTCTGTCCGTGCGCGAAGTCGTACATCGGGTAGATGCACCACTTGTTGCCGGTGCGGTGGTGTTCGGCGTGCAGGATGCGGTACATGATGGGGTCGCGGAAGTGCATGTTGGGCGATGCCATGTCGATTTTGGCGCGAAGCACGCGGCTGCCGTCCGGGAACTCACCCGCCTTCATGCGACGGAACAGGTCGAGGTTCTCCTCCACGCTGCGGTTGCGGTACGGACTCTCCGTGCCGGGTGCAGTAGGCACTCCCCTACCCTTGCTGATCTCCTCCTGCGTCTGGTCATCGACATACGCGAGACCGTCCTGAATGAGCTGCTCGGCCCACAGGTAGAGCTGGTCGAAGTAGTCGGAAGCGTAGTATTCCGCCGCCCATTGGAAGCCCAGCCACTTGATGTCCTCGCGGATGGAGTCCACATATTCGGTGTCTTCCTTCACGGGATTCGTGTCGTCAAAGCGGAGGTTGGTCTTTCCGCCATATTTCTGAGCAACACCGAAGTTCAAACAGATGGACTTGGCGTGGCCGATATGCAAGTAACCGTTCGGCTCTGGTGGGAATCTTGTTTGTACTCTGCCATCGTTCTTCCGGTTTTGAATGTCTTCTTCGATAATTTGCTCAATGAAATTCATATTTTTAGGGTTTTAAGGTGTTAAAAAAACAAGCTGCAAAGATAGTATTTTTTCGGAATTGTTGCAAAAATAAGTTTAAGGTTGAGGGTTTAAGGTTTAATGGAACACTTGTCGTAACATTCTCGTATGCCAAAAACCATAAACCTTAAACTATAAACATATTCGATAATTTTGTATTTTTGCCGTTTTATTTTAGGTAAAATATACATTAATATAAAAGGTAAACTATGACAGAAAAATCGAAACTCGGACTGGATTTTACGAAGGTGGCTGCCGCGAAGCAGCTAGCGAAACAGATTGCAGACCAGGTTCAGGAGTTTGTGGACGGTTACACCACTGTGACCGTGGAGCGTACCCTTTGCCGTCTGATCGGTATTGACGATGTGGACGAGAACGGCGTGCCGCTTCCCAACCGTGTGGTGGACGCCCTCTTGGAGGCCGGCGTGCTGAGTCAGGGCGTGCTCTACTTCATGGGCAACGCCATCTTGGAAACGGGCGCCAACCCGCAGGAGATTGCGGAGCGCATCTCCCGCAACGAGCTGAACGTCACCTCCCTGCCCCTGCATCCGCTGCCGGAAATCCAAAAGGCAATTCAGCCCTACATTGAGCAGTGCCTCACCCGCATCAAGGGTAATGTGGCCAAACGTAACGAATATCTGAACACCATCGGCGAGGGTCCGAAACCGTACCTCTACATCATCGTCGCCACGGGCAACATCTATGAAGATGTCGTCCAAGCGCAGGCTGGTGCCCGCCAGGGTGCGGACGTCATCGCCGTGATCCGTACCACCGGACAAAGCCTCTTGGACTATGTGCCTTACGGCGCGACCACCGAGGGCTTCGGCGGCACCTTCGCCACCCAAGAGAACTTCCGCATCATGCGTAAGGCTCTGGACGAGGTCGGAGAGGAACAAGGCCGTTACATCCGCTTATGTAACTACTGTTCAGGACTTTGTATGCCGGAAATCGCGGCTATGGGTGCTCTGGAGCGTCTCGACGTGATGTTGAACGACGCCCTCTACGGCATCCTCTTTCGCGACATCAACCCGCAGCGTACGCTCATCGACCAGTATTTCTCCCGTATCATCAACGGCTATGCCGGCGTCATCATCAACACCGGTGAGGACAACTACCTGACCACCGCCGACGCCGTGGAGGCCGCCCACACCGTGCTCGCCTCCGACCTCATCAACGAGCAGCTGGCATTGTTGGCCGCTCTTCCTGAGGAGCAAATGGGCTTGGGTCACGCTTTCGAAATGGACCCGATGTTGGAAAACGGCTTCCTGTTGGAGCTCGCACAGGCGCAGATGACCCGCGAAATTTTCCCGAAAGCCACGCTGAAGTACATGCCGCCGACCAAATTCATGACCGGCAACATCTTCCGCGGCCACATCCAGGATGCGCTTTTCAACATTATCGGTATCTGGACGCACCAAGGCATCCAACTGCTGGGTATGCCCACCGAGGCCATCCACACGCCGTTCATGAGCGACCGTTACCTCTCCATCGAGAACGCCCGCTACATCTTCAACGACATGCGCAGCATTGGTGAGGAGATGGAATTCCGCGAAGGCGGCATCTGCCGTGAGCGCGCCAAGACCGTCCTCAACAACGCCATCGAATTGCTGCAGGAGATCGTCAACGAAGGTCTCTTCACCGCTTTGGAGAAGGGTATCTTCGGCGACGTGAAGCGTCCGAAGGACGGTGGCAAGGGTCTCGCCGGCGTGGTCACCAAAGGCGAAAATTACTTCAACCCATTTATTAAGATGATGAAAGAAAGATGGTAATTCATAATTCAGAATTATGAATTATGAATTATGAATATTAATTATGAATAATTCCTTGAGCAGTCTCGAAGAGACAAGATTTTAATAACCCCACACAAGGCGATAGCCGCAGTGTGGGGTCCCACAAAAGAAGACATATTATGGACATAGACAATCTCCCAGTTGGAACAAGAGTAAGCCACGAGAAATACGGCGAAGGCGTCGTCAGTCAGAACAACGCGCTGACCTACAAGATCATTTTCGTGCGCGGCGGTGAAATGGAGTTTTCCAAGTCCGCTGTGGCGCTGGATGTGCTTGAAGAGAACGACGTTGAGGACGACACCCCGAAGCTCAACATCCGCGAGTTCAAGCAGGTGCTGACGCAAATCCTGACCCAGTACAACGGCATCGAACACAAGGTCGAGCTGGGCAAGAAATGGCAAGGCGGCACCATGATTCTGCAGCCCGCCAACAAGGATTTAGCCCCCAAGGAGATCCCCGTGGAGACCTTCTTCCACAAGATCGTCATGATGCGCGACCGTCTGCGCGTGCTCGAACAGAACATCAACAGCAGCAACTCGCTCACCGACGAGGAGAAAGTCAACCTCCAGCAGTACATCTCCCGCATCTACGGCAGCATGACCTCGTTTAACGTGCTGTTTGAGAACAAGGAGGACTACTTTGTGGGAGTTAGAAGTTAGTAGTTAGCAGTTAGCAGTTTTTTTCGAGAGAATAATTCCTTGAGCAGTCTCGAAGAGACAAGATTTTAATAACCCCACACAAGGCGAAGCCGCAGTGTGGGGGCAACAACAAAAACAAACAACAAACAATTAAAAACTGAAACAATGAGTGGTGGATTATATTCAATGGATCAAAAGGACTTTGATCAGACCTTAGACCTAACCAAGGTGAAGCCTTACGGTGACACCATGAACGACGGCAAGACGCAGCTGAGCTTCACATTGCCGGTGCCTTGCGGCGACGAAGCCGTGGAGGCTGCCAAGCAGCTGCTGAAGAAGATGGGCTTTGACAACCCGCAAGTCGTTTACTTTAAAGAACTTACAGACGGATTTACCTTCGTAAACTGCTACGGTGCCTGCACGCACACGGTGGATTACACGACCATCCACGTGCCGAAGGTGGAATCCACGGTGTGGTCGATGCAGGAAACGGACGACTTCATCCGTGAGCACATAGGCCGCAAGATCGTGGTGATTGGCGCCAGCACGGGTACCGACGCGCACACCGTGGGCATCGATGCCATCATGAACATGAAAGGCTACGCAGGTCACTATGGCATTGAGCGTTACGACATGTTCGACGCGCTCAACATGGGCAGTCAGATTCCGAACGAGGAGTTCATCGCGAAGGCCGTGGAGCTGCACGCCGATGCATTGCTAGTCTCCCAGACGGTGACCCAGAAGGACGTGCACATCCAGAACCTCACCGAGCTCATTGAAATGCTCGAAGCAGAGGGCTTGCGCGACAAGATGATCGTCGTGTGCGGCGGTCCGCGTATTACCCACGAGCTGGCCAAGGAGCTGGGTTACGATGCCGGTTTCGGTGCCAACACCTACGCCGACGACGTCGCCTCCTACATTGCACAGGAGCTCGACCGGCGGATGAACGGCTAACGATAGTTAGCAGTTAGTAGTTAGAAGTTAGTAGTTTAAGGGGAATCGGAGTGGTTCCCCTTTTTCGTTGCCTTTTGCCTAAAAAATATTATTTCTTATTAAAAAAATTGTATCTTTGCCGCCAGAACAAAATAATAAACAAACCTATTGAAATTTAATATTTATGGAAGCAAAAGAAAGTGATCCGTTAAAAACAAACCGCCTTTTATTTATTATATATACATTATTTTTTATTATTTGGAAAATTGTATCTTTGCCATTTTAGCAAAAAGCGAAACAAGGAGATTGTTAATTTGTGCAAAAGGTTGGTTATTAATGAGATATAAATCACATATATTCCACATAAGGTATAGATTCGTATGCCTGCTACTGTTGTTTATGGCGTTAGCAGCGAGAGGTTTTGGGCAAAACAACTGTTCAAACGACCATCCCATCTTCATGTCAACATGGACTCCCGCTCCTGCATGCGCCGGTGACACCATCACTTTCACGGTCGGTTACGAGTCAGAAGACACCTTGGTGATTGCACCGAAAGAGCCCGTAGAGGAATCGCATGGGCTCTTTATCCCAGACCCTTACTGCACGGACGGCACAGACGAAGGATGCACGCATCAATCCACCATTCACTATTCCGGATATGAAGGAAATGTTACGGACACCAGCATCCTCTATGTCAGACTGAATCTCGAACATGACAACGCCAGTACAATCTACATTCGTCTGCGTTGTCCTGACTCAACAACAGCTACTATATTGAAATTTGGAGACGTGGAGAATCTGGACTACTGCACCAATTCCATTCCTAATGAAGACAGAGGATGGGACGGCGTCCCCGAATCGGAAGTGGCAGATCAATACACATTGTTTGGCGTTGCCTCGACATATTCTGACAACTGTTTTGTTGACACACCTATACCAGGAGGTGCTTGGAACTACTGCTGGTCCAACCACAACAATTACACATACGCTTCATCTGGTGTTATCTATTCAACTTCGAACACCACCATCTATCCTGACGTTTTCGACTCTTCCAACGTTGCACTTGGGGTGCAATTTTATCATCCCGACGAGTCTTTTTCCGTCCTAAACGGATGTCCTATCAATGGAGACTGGACGATAGAAATCATTGCCGGCACTTCAGACGGATCTTCGGGTTTCCTTCACGACTGGGAAATTGTCTTCAGCGAGCCGCACACCGGGGATAATGGCGGAGTGGAGGAGATGGCAGTATTGTTCACCCCGGGCGGCGCGGTTGATTCCGATTTCTCGTATAACAGTGCGGACACGTCTTTTACTTACATTACACCGACGGACATCACCCAAGACCTTACATTTGAACGAACTTTGCAGTTCTACAACTCATTAACCCATTGTTACTACGATACGACCATTACCTTCACCGTTTTGGCTCCGACAGTTTATCCCCCTGAAACTGTATACGTCTGTGAGGGTTCTTCCATCCCGTTGGATGCCGGTGCTTGCGTTCAGAACAGGATGATGCAGAGCTTCGGGTTTATTGACCAGTTCGGCGACGAGTGGCACTCATGGATGCATGGGCACAACGGGCCGGGGAACGTGGAGGTGGACTCCTTCCCAGAGTTCGTGGAGGCGTTGTGGCAGTTCCCTATCCGCACGAAGGTGTTTCCGGCGGGCGGGAAGGTAAAGTTGGGGACCTCCAATCGCACAACCGGTAGCATGACTTCCCTCCCGATGAGCCTGCAAAACGCTTTCGATGTGACAGTGCGCGCCAAAGGTTGGGGAGCGGAGCCGGGCACCGGTGCCACCCCGAAAAAGACCAGAGTGAACGTGATTGTGGACAAAGACCAGCTCTCGCAGCAGATCCAAAGTTTCGAGACGAGTCCTACCTACTACTGGCCAGGTGACGACGCCTACCAAGACTACACTTTGTCGTTCAACGGCGCGACCATCGCCTCCACCATCACGGTGGAGACCGTCAAAGCCAACCCTGCCACTGCGTACGACACACGGCTCTTCTTGGAGTCCGTATCGGCCTCCAATGAGATCGGGGGGTGCACCTATCAATGGAGCTTCAACGGCACCCTTATGCCGGATTCCATTTCCCAGCAGATATCGGTCACCCAAGCGGGCACCTACACCGTAACGGTGGATCCTCACAACGGCGACTGTCCGTGGGTGAAGACCTTCGAAGTGGTGGTGGTTCCGCCGCCGGTGGTGAGCATAAGCGGGGACGCCGTGGTTTGCGAAGGCGACACTGTAACGCTTACCGCATCCCCTACTGGGAGCGAGTACCAATACCATTGGAGCTACCAAGGAAAGACCACTCCTTCCATTCAGAAGCCCCTGTATGAAACGACAACCTTCACCGTAACCGTAACCGATGCCCACGGTTGTTCCGGGGAAGCATCTTTCTCCGTTACGGTTCCAACAAGTCATTCAAAGACAGACATGATAGCCGCTTGTGAGCAGCTTGAATATCACGGTCAAATCTATACTGAATCCGGCATCACAGAGCATATTCCTTCCGAATCAAACCATTCCGGGTGTCCAGACACGTTATACACGCTCAATCTGGTCATTTACCACAATTCCGACACGGTCGTGTATGACACCGCCTGTGCCAGCTACGTATGGCATAAACCCGACGGAGACACGACGATTACAACAAGCGGCGTTTACACCAAAACATTTCCTGCATTACACGCACATCCGGACAATCCCTCCAGCGTGGCGGTTTGTGATTCGACGGTGGAGTTGAATCTGACGGTGTATCCGACGTATCAGGTTACGATAGACTCAGCACGGTGTTATGGTCCCCCCATCGTTTTCAATGAACATTCATACAGTAATCCAGGACATTATATTGACACCGCACGCTATTTAACCAGTTCGGGATGTGACAGCCTGATCATTTTTAATCTTACCATCTATCCTGAAGTAAGTGACACCATTTATGACCATGTTTGTGAGGGAGAGTCTTATTTCAGTCCTCTTTTCGGCACAATACCAGCCTCACAGACCTCGCTCCCTCACAGTGTAGTTATAAACTATCAAGGTTGTTACGAAAGGCGTGTCCTTCTTCTTACTGTCAATCATCCTACAACGGGCATTGATGAGCAGACGGCCTGCGATTCTTTCACTTGGATTGACGGGGAGACATACACCGAAAGCAACTACACTGCCACGCATACTCTGACCAATGCGGCGGGTTGCGACTCCGTGGTCACGCTCCATCTGACGTTGACCCAAACCCCAACGCTCACCGTCTGCAACGACATGGTGGTGGAAGCGGGTGACACCGTCCAGCTCTCTGTTTCCGGTGCCAACCATTACCAATGGTTCCCGACGGAAGGGCTGTCGGATCCCTATTCCGCGACTCCGTTGGCATTCCCTACGCAAACGACCTATTATCACGTAATCGGATACTCGGAACCGTTTGAGCAGAACAATTTGGTCATTAATGGGGATTTTGAGGAAGCTCCCAATTTCACAACAGCTTACAACTACATTGAAACCCCAACCAACAACCAACTAGGGCCAGGCAACTTCACTATCAACACAGATGCTTACAATGTGTGGCAGCAAAACGGTCACATGTACGGGTACAATGGTAGCGGAACGTTCATGATTGTGGACGGTGCATTGACTTCGAAAACAGTGTGGAGTGAAACAATCAATGTGGAGCCCAACACTCTATATAACTTTTCCGCACAGGTGGTCTCATTGAGTCTCCCTGACAAGCCCAAAGCGCAGCTGCAGTTCGAAGTGAACGGAGTACAACTTGGGCCGATTTTTGAGGCTCCGGCCACATCTTACCAATGGGAGAAATTTCAGGATTACTGGAACAGCGGAAACAGCACTTCCGCCACCATCAAGATTGTGAACCATAACACCGGTCAGCAAGGCAACGATTTCGGGTTGGACCACATTGTTTTTGTCCCGCTGACGGAGGAGACGAGTTGTCAGTCGGAGGATTCGGTGTTGGTGACGGTTATTTACCGAGACACGGTGGAGATTGCCATTTGCCAAGGCGAGAGCTATGTGATCAACGGTCACAGCTACACTACACCTGGTCTCTACACCGACACCCTGACCGCGGCCAACGGGTGCGACAGCATTGTTGTGAGTGATTTGGCGGTAAATAATCCAGCGCACACCGCCGTCACCGTGACCGAGTGCGAAAGCTACACCTGGACCGGCGGCGACGGTCAGACCTACACCACTTCCGGCGACCACACGTACTCGCACGAGGACGCTCACGGCTGCACACAGGTCGATACCCTGCATTTGACCATCAACAACCCGACACACGCCGCTATCACCGAGAGTGCTTGCGGCAGCTACATCTGGAACGGCACCGAATACACCACTTCCGGCGAATACACTTACAGTCACCAGGATGACAACGGTTGCACGCAGGTGGATACTCTGCACTTGTCTATTAACAATCCGACGCACACCGCCGTCACCGAGAGTGCTTGCGGTAGCTTCATGTGGAACGGCACCGAATACACCACCAGCGGCGAATACACCTTCAGCCATCTGGATGACAACGGTTGCACGCAGGTGGATACGCTGCACCTGACTATCAACAATCCTGTGCATACCGCTATCACCGAAAGCGCTTGCGGTAGCTTCATGTGGAACGGCACCGAATACACCACCAGCGGCGAATACACCTTCAGCCATCTGGATGACAACGGTTGCACGCAGGTCGATACGTTGCATTTGACGATTAACAACCCGACACACACCGCCGTCACAGAGAGCGCCTGCGGCAGTTACACGTGGAACGGCACCGATTACACCACCAGCGGCGAGTACACCTATAGTCATCTGGATGACAATGGTTGCACGCAAGTGGACACGTTGCACTTGACCATCAACAACCCAACGCACACCGCTATCACCGAAAGCGCTTGCGGCAGTTTCACGTGGAACGGCACCGAGTACACCATCAGCGGCGAGTACACTTACAGCCATCTGGATGACAACGGTTGCACGCAGGTCGATACGCTGCACCTGACGATCAACAACCCGACTCACACCACCGTCACCGAGAGTGCCTGCGGCAGCTTCGTTTGGAACGGCACTGAGTATACCACCACCGGCGACTACACCTTCAGCCATCTGGATGACAACGGTTGCACGCAGGTCGATACCTTGCACCTGACCATTAACAATCCGACGCACACCGCCGTCACAGAGAGCGCCTGCGGTAGCTACATCTGGAACGGCACAGAGTACACGACCAGTGGCGACTATACCTTCAGCCATCTGGATGACAACGGTTGCACGCAAGTGGATACCCTACACTTGACGATTAACAATCCGACTCACACCACCGTCACCGAGAGTGCCTGCGGCAGCTACATCTGGAACGGCACCGAGTACACCACTTCCGGCGAATACACTTACAGTCACCAGGATGACAATGGTTGTACGCAGGT